>CALNYA010000072.1:0-133751 GCA_942490575.1 uncultured Verrucomicrobiota bacterium | reverse complement strand
CTGCATTGCTTGCACACTTGCTGTCAGCGATGCCGATGGATCGGAAATCGTGGAGATCGTGACCTTCACGATGACGGGCGTGCCGGACGGCACCACTGTTGACACAGGAAGCGGTTCGACTTCGGGGACCCTGTCCTTCACCGGCACGCTGGCCGAGTTCAACGCCCTCACCATCACCTTCCCCCGGGACTTCGCAACCAACGCGACGCCGCTCGCTGCCACCGTACAGGCCACCACCAACGAAGGCGGCAACCAGTCCGCAGCTTCACGCTGGCCATTGACGGTGAACTCGACCTCGATCTGAGCACCGCATCGGTACGCCTCGCAGGCGCCGCACCCGCGGACCCTCGTGGTGCCGTTGGGGATCACCGCCGATGTGACGGATGTCCAGGCCAGCCTCGTCGGAGACGCTCGAGTCCGTCGTGGTCGCCTTCGGCACTGCCCTGCCTGCAGGGGGTGACTGCTTCGCGGGAAGCCATCGCCCGGATCGGTTTCGCCGAGCCTTGACACGTGGTGCCATGCTGCCTGCCGATTTTGCCCTGATGGTCGCGGCCCTGTCGCTGACGGCCCTGGCAGTCGCCGCCGCCACGACCGTTTTCGACGGCATCACGGCGACGACGAACCATGGCACATCGGCGCCGGTGGCGCTCGACATTGCGGTGAACGAGCCGCCGGTCGTGACCGCGCCGGTGGATGTGCCACAAACCTTCGACACGACACTGTCGCTGAGCTTCGCGGACCTGCTGGTGAATGCGAGCGACAGCGATCTGCCGCTGACGGTGGAGAATGTCACCGCAAGCGATCCGCTGGTCGGGGTCTCGGTTTCGGGTACGGATGTCACGCTGACGGTACCGGCGGGCTATGTCGGCACGCCGACACTCAGCTATGACGTCGTCGATGGCGGTGCGGTGCCTGCGCGCACGGTGGCGACGGCGGAACTTGATTTCGATACGCTCCAGATGCAGGACAGCGGCATCGACGTGACCGGGCCGGATAGCCTGTCTCGAAACCTGCTCACCGATGTGAGTGGGGATGCGAGCCTCGGCGGCACCATCGCCACGGGCACGACGGGCAATGACGCGGTGATCTGGGATGCGGTGGACCGGCCCTATGCTGGCATCACCGAGTTCCGGATGCTCGACGGCGACGATTTCGTTGACCTGACAGGAGCGCCGGGCGGTTTTCGGGTCGAACTTGGCGCGGGCGCGGACATCGTCATCGGCTCGGGCGGCAACGATGTGCTGATCGGCGGCAGCGGCGCGGACAGCCTCACCGGTGGCGCCGGCGGTATTACCTTCGTTCTGGCCCTGGGACCGATCGACATTGCCGATGGGATCACCGACTGGATCGGCGACCAGATCGACCTGCGTTCGGCACTGAACGGGATCGATGACATCACCGGGCTTGCCAGCTTCAATGCCGCGACCGGTGCGCTCGACGTGGGCGGGTTGACCGCCTTCAACGTGGCGGCGGCGGGAGGTGGTATTCCGGCGCAGGTGCAGGTGATCTTCGAGGACAGTGCAGGGGCCGCGCAAACCGCGGTCCTCTGAGAGTCTAGAGTGTGTCGCGTTTAATTGGCTTTGTATCCTGCGGCTTTGAAGAAGTTGTAGCATTCCTCTTCGCTGAACAGGTCGCACACGTGACCGACCACCCGCCAAAGTTCATGGTAGGTTCGGGCCGCGGCTTTTCGGATCAGTGCCTTGAGCTTGGAGAAGGCCATTTCGATGGGGTTGAGGTCGGGACTATAGGGCGGCAGAAACAGGAACCATGCGCCGATGTCCCGCAAGGCTCGGGCGGCGCCGGGGCTCTTGTGGCTCGACAGGTTGTCGAGGATGACCACGTCGCCGGTCCATGCAAGTGACCGTCCAGATCCCCGATGAGCTTTCGCGGTTGATCCCGGCCGGCGAATCGCTGTCCCGACAGTTCCTGGAGGCCTTCGCCGCCGACGCCCATCGCAACGAGAAGCTGAGCCGGCACCAGATCGGGACAGTTGCTCGGTCTCGATCGCTGGCAGGCCGAGGAGTTCCTGGCGCATCACAACGCGCAGCGGCCTATCACATTCGAGGACATGGAACTTGAGCGCCGTTCCGATGAAGTCCGATGACCTTGGTCGGAAACAGGCAGGACGCAGCCATGAAAGTTATCGTAACTCTCCCGGACGAACTCGCGGCGATGTTCCCGCCAGGCTCCGATCCGGCGCGTCAACTGCTGGAGGTGTTCGTGGCTGATGCGAACCGCCGCGATCGGTTGTCGCGTTTCCAGGTGAGCCAATTGCTGGGACTGGATCGCTGGCAAACTCTCGTCCCTCTGGGAACTCTTCGACTTCCTCACCGACCAGGACGCCGTCGAGTCCAACCCCGTCGACGGGGTGAAACGCCCGGCTGAAGGGCCCAATGAGGGCAAGACCCCAGCCCTCACCAGAACGCTTGCGCAGGCCCGGTCGCGTTCGGCGGGCCTCCCGCAATTGCTACTGAGGGATGCGTCGGACCACGTTGCAAAAGGCGGCAAGCTCCAGGTCCAGGGTCTCCGGCAATAGCGTGGCGGTGGCACCCGATTTCTCAATCAGCCGGAGGGTCGAGGTCACGCCCGGCGTAGCTGAAACCAGCAGGAACCGCGGCATCGCATAGGTGGGCGGCGCCACTACCGACGGCGCGATCTGGAGAAACACCGTATCGCCGGGCCGAAGCAGGGGAGCTTTGCCCGAGGCGGCCCGAGGAAACTGCAATGAAAGCACATACCGCGCGGCGCCGGCCAGGGAGCCACTCCTGGAAAGCCCGGCCACCAATCCGTAGGAACCCGGTCCGCGAATCTGAACCGCGGGAACCATCTGCAGCCCCTCCTCGTCCCCCACCAGAATTTCAAACGCCGAAGCCCCCACCCAGATTCGGAACAGGCTGTGACTCGGATGCCAGTCGCCACTCACATCCAGTTCACAGTCGAACCGCTGCAGCCGAACGGTTTCCCCCTCGGACAACGGGGCGATCCGCGGCTGGATGCCCACGAACGCATAACTGGGCAGAGGGAAACGCGGGTCCATGCACGCCACCACGCTGTCGACGCGGGCTCGGCCGATCGTGTCCTGCAATACCTGAGGGACAGTGAGGTAATCGGTTTCGATGCCTGCGGGTGAACTCACTTGAACCACCACGACCTCCTGCTGGATCACCGTCGTCGTTTCCTCCACCACGGTCGTGGTCTCCGACTTGGCGCCGGGTTCCTTCTCGCATTTCGCCGGCGGCTGGGTAGGAGGGGCGGATTCGTGAGTTTGCCCGGGAGCCGGACCGGCGGGGCGGGGGTTGGTTTGGACGGCTTCGCCCCGTTGTTCCACCCGTTTCTCAGGCGGCGCTTCGCGTGGAACAGCGTGCGAGCAGGCGAGGCCCATGCCCATCGCGAACCAGGCGATCCGCGCCAGCCTGGGCAAGGCGCCAGAGTGCCGCCGGAGGCTCGCGTCGCCCAATGCGCGGCCATTCAGGAACTGCCCGACCACGGTCGGTTGCATGGTGTCGAATATGGCCGGGTCGAGGAGGTTTTCCAAGCGCTCAGTCCGAACTGGCTCGGCGGGGGTCGGTTCCTCCTGACCATCGCTCACCCTCCCACGGATTCTCCAATCGCCCCTGCCGGATCGGCTGCTCCGTGTACCCGATCAACGCTGCCTGCTGCTCCTTCAGTCGCCGTCCCCCGCAGCCTGCCTGGATCCGAGCCTGCGACAGCCAGGACGGAGCCGCCTCCAAGCCTGCATAGACTCGCCACGAACTCCCTCGGAACTCCCTCAACAACTTCACCCCGCGCGCCACCAATTCCGCGCCGGGATCCGCACAACCCGTCACCCTCGCCCGCCCCTGATCCTGCTTGGATAGGCCCAGTTCCCCCGATCCGCACCGGATTAAGATGGATCTATCGCGCCACGCGATCCACGGCTTGCTCCTCCCGGATCAGCACCGATTTGAATCGCCCCTGGAACACGCGGCCCCGCGCCGATGGGCCCAGTTGAACAGAACCGCATACGCGGTTTGCAGCCATCGCAGCGTCTAGCTCAGGTCGGCTCGCCGGCACCGCAACAACAGGTGGTAATGGTTGTCCATCAACACAAATCCATGACCTCGGTCCCAAAACGCGCTGGCAACTCCGCCACCAGCCCGAGGAAACGCCGCCGGTCCTCGTCGGTTCGGTAAATCATTTCCCCGCCATTCCCCCGGCTCATCACGTGGTACCAGCCGCCGGGAACATGGATCCTCAGCCGTCGTGCCATGCGGCGACACTGAGCCGCCAACCCCGCAATTGTCCATTGTCAATGTTTGACCCCATCGCTTCTTCTCGAACGCTTCCCGTCGATCCTGGAGATGACCCGCAAGGACGACGGACCCAAACACCCGACTCAGCCTAACTCACTTGCCATCGGTGACTGGCGCACATTTTCCCTGCTCGATTGTCGAATATCGATTCCTGACCCTATTGCCTTGAAACGCGAGTTCAACGCTTGATTCTCCGGAAGGCAGCGACGCCACCGAGGCCGAGGCATGCCAACACGGCAAGCGAACCAGGTTCAGGGACTCCCGAATAGAGGTCCGCAACCTCACCCGATGACAATCGATGATCATAGATTCGAACATCGTCGATGTAGCCCTTGAAACTGTAGCCAACACTTCCGGATTGGGCTTCGGCCGATCCGACCGCTATGTCGTGATTCTGATCCCAAAGAAGCGGGTTGTTGGGTCCCGACCCTAAACCCACGAATCCACCATCGAAGTAGACGTCAAATGATCCCGGAGAAACGGCGACCGCCACGTGATGCCATTCATCGAGATTGTAGCTCACTGCTGGGGTATCGTAGATCGTTTCAATCGACGCACCGCTGCCAAGATCCACCCTGATCCTTTTGAAGGGTCCCATTTGCAGGTCAAACGATCCGTCCGACGGCCCCCGGGTCCCAAAAACCACGTGGGTGCTCGAGTTTCTGAATTCCTGAACATTGACCCAGGCTGCGACGGAGAAGGTTCCGCTCAAAGTGTCGCCTTGTGGCACATCGAAACCGAGCCTGTCGACTACTCCATCCAATAGAATGGACGAAGTACTGAATCCCGTCAGTGGGCCAGGAACATTGCCCGAGAACGTTGGAGCACCGAAAAGCGTCCCATCGCGATCGCCCACGACGTCATTAGCATTTCCGTCCAAGGCATAGTGGACAAGCAGCCCTGCGTTCAGGGAACATTCTGGTGCAATGGCCATGAATGCCGCAGCCCACAACGGAAAGCACCTAAACAACCTACTCGAATTCTCATTTCGAGTCCTCGTGTCCTGCGCGCAGAACATGTCTTGCCGCTCGAACGATCCAATCACCCCTAGCGTACCAGCATCCCACGATGTTTGAACGGATCTTTTTGAATAGATCTTAGTCATTGCATTAAGAAATTAAGTTTGAGGTAGCGAAATCCGCGAATCCAACCACACGACATCCGCGGTTCCCAGAATCAACGCCCATCGGACCAACAATCTTTCAGATTCTTGCAATGTTTTCGCGCAACAAGACCGACCGCAGTGGTGCATTTCGTGGTATCTGTAGCGGCCTATCAAGAGATTCGCTTGCGCAGTATTCCCAATACCCCAAAGCCGATTAGAGATAGGGCGATGCTGGATCCGACATCCGGAACCGACTGTTGATCACCCAAGGTCAAGGCAAAACTCCCAAGAAACGAGGCGGCATCGCTTGTCTGGGACGCGTAGATGGTGGTGGCGTAGGAAAAACTGTACTGATGACCTGCCAGCAAAATGCCCGAGGAGGATCCAGAAAGTTCGTTTTCCAAATTCCCACTCATCCCTCCAAGAGCGAAAGCCTCATCGACGACGCCAAGGCTTGATTGATGGCTATGGTAGAGTGTTGCCGACGTGTCCAGATCCTTCAGTGTGGCGGTCAGCACGACAGCGCTGCCAGTCAGACCCGGGTCATCAGCCGAGAAGGCGCCAGCGATCGCATAGACGGTGTCCACGGAAACCGAGAAAAAGAACTGAGGTTGCAGGGTTGAGCGCGAATCAAGTAGTCCCGCTCGAGCGCCGGACGATGTCGAACTGAATCCACTGTCATTCAGAATGAAATCCGCCTGCACATGCGACGCGCCCTCCGTCAAGGAGACGCTCGTGCTAAAAGGCAGCGAAACAGGATAGTGGTACCCTTGTTGTCCCGTGAAACTCAAGTTCGTGTCGCGAACTGTCAACCACAAGGTGGTCGTGCCACCATCGTTGAGAGCGACATTTCCAGCATGGCCTGATTGTGCCGCTGCGAAGATGGCGGCGCAGAGGGGTGGCAATAGGGAAGGAAGGAATCGAAGCACCGGACTTCTGGTGTAGCTAGTACGAATAGTGTTGGGGTTCATTGGGTTATAGGGGTGTATGGACGTTGCGATTGGGATGCGGACTCGATTTTTCCGAATGCGAATTTGGAGTGGAACAGGAAGGACTTCTCTCAAATGGTTGGGTCCGAGGACCTCCCCGGGGTCACGAATGAGGCGATGGATCCATCGGCATTTGGGGCGAACTCGGACAACGTACATTGCTTGGGTTCACGCTGACGTTGGAACTTCCCGAAAGAGGGCACCGGCCGAAGGGATTTCGATGATGGCAACATTCGTTTGGGTGGCACGGCAGTCGCCTACAGAGCGCGGGGCTGCCTGAATCAACGCCAGGTCGGGTCCGGATCTTGCATCGATCTCGCGAATTCTTTTCCACTGGGACTCCGGCATTTCCAACGAGGTCTCTGTGGCGGGAACTCAACGCCAGATCGCTGCAAGATTGGGATTGCCTGCGCCGTTGATTCTATGGAATGGGACGAGCTTGCACCTGAAGGACGCCATCCCCACACGCAGCAGCCTCCTGGAGCGCGTCCGCGACGCCGACGACAATGAGGCGTGGGAGGACTTTCGTCGGACCTACGACGGTCTGATCCGTCGCCTGGCAATGAAGGCGGGGCTCTCGGAGGTGGATGCCGAGGACGTCGCCCAAGACGTTCTCATTGGGGTGCATCGGAATATCGGGGAGTTCAAATACGATCGGAGTCGGTGCACTTTCAAGAGTTGGCTGTCCCGTCTGATCCGGTGGAGGATTTCCGATCGCCTCCAACATCGGTTGCCCACCGCGTCGTGCCCGCCTCTCCCCAAGGATGATACCGATCCGACCTGGGGATCGGAGGCGGAGTCCATGCCGGTTGCGCATGAACTGGAAGCGGTTTGGGAGACGGAGTGGCAGACTGCGCGATTGGAACTCGCCTGCAAGCGTCTGAAGCACCAGGTCACCGACAAATCATTCCAAATCTTCTTCCTGCACGCCCTCAAGGGACATCCAGCATCCGAGGTCGCCCGCCTGCTCAACGTGAACCGCGCCGAGGTTTATCTTGTAAAACTTAGGGTGGGCCGGAAGTTCAGGAAGATCCTTGCTGGGCTCGACCTGTCCGCCCTGTAGGGCCAACCGCATCGCGTGAACGCCTTTATCACCCTGGCATGAAATCCCCGGGACCGCCCGACGGAGCGACGAGTCCTCCCGCGGTGCCCGATTACACCCTGCTGCGGATCATCGGCGAGGGCAGCTACGGCCAAGTTTGGCTCGCCCGCGGGGCTACCGGAACCTTCTATGCCATCAAGGTGGTCTCCCGCGACGCCTCGGGGGATGGCCGGGATTTCGCCCGAGCCTTCAGGGGTCTGAGGCACTACGAGCCGATCTCCCGACAGGACGAGAGCCTGATGGACGTGCTTCACGTCGGCCCCGCCGACCCGGAATCGTTCTTCTACTCCGTCATGGAGCTTGCGGACACGGCGCCGGAGCCGTCGGCGACCGGATCTCCAAATCCGATTTCGAACACACCAGCGACTCCATCCGAGGCGGACCCTTGGGGCCCGCCGGAACCGACCCCCGTCGTCCCCGACACCTACACGCCACTGACCCTGCGCCTGCATCTCGAACGGAATGGCCGCCTTCCCACCGCAGATTGCATCGAACTGGGAATCGAACTGTGCCGCGCTTTGGGAGGACTCCACCGTCACGGGTTGGTCCATCGGGACATCAAACCGTCGAACATCATCTTCGCTCGCGGTCGTCCCAAGCTTGCGGACATCGACCTGGTGTCACCCCCCGACTCCACGCTGCGCCGAAAAGTCGCGGAGGGCTATACTCCGCCGGAGGGTGCCGGTTCGGTGAAAGCCGACCTCTACAGCCTGGGCAAGGTTCTGTACGAAATCAGCACCGGCTTGGATCGGACTGACTTCCCGACCCCACCCGAGGGCCTCCCGGACGGCGAAGCCCGGATGTGGGCGGACCTCAACGAAGTGATTCTCCGCGCATGCAAGACAAACCCCGACCAGCGATACGTGAGCGCCCGGGAACTGCATGACGAGTTGCTGCTCGTCCGCGCCGGCAAACCCCTCCGGCGATTGAGGTTGCTCGAAAGTCAGCGTCGCAACTTGGTGCGAGGAATGGTCGCAGTGATTGGGTTGGTTCTGGTCCTCGGAGTGGCATTTTTTCGCGAGCGAGAGCTCGTGGGCAGACTTCGAATCTCCGAATCGGAGCGTCGGACCTCCCTCATTGATCTCCACATGGGAAATGGCCGTCGGGCCATGGACGACGGCCTTCTCCACCAGGCCATTCTCTGGTTCACGCGGGCGTTGGAACTTGCGGGGGATCCAAAACAAATCACCGACCTACGGAACCGCATCGGAATGCTCCGGGGCCTCTCCCCCAAGCTCGTTGGCATCGGCTTTCACGAGGATCTCATCAACGAGGTCGCCTTCAGTCCTGACGGTTCCCAATTCGTGACTGGCAGCGACGACGGAACGGCCAGGCTTTGGAATTCAACGACCGGAGACCCTGTCGGCGAGCCCTTGCGTCATGGTGGTGCGGTTAACCATGTCGGGTTCAGCCCGGATGGAAAGCGGATCGTGACCGCGGGCTCCGATGGTTTCGCCAGGGTCTGGAGCGTCGAACCCAATCCCATCCAGAACGTCGAGCTTCCCCATGGCACCAACGTGCACTTCGCACCCTTCAGCCCGGATGGCCGGTGGATCGTCACTGCGGGCACCATGGGTTCGGTGTGTTTGTGGGATGCCGTTTCGGGAAAGAAGCGATTCAGGGAACCTCTTCATTCCAACGACGTTCAATGGGTTGAATTCAGCCCCGACGGCCTATGGTTGGCAACCGCAAGCCGGGACAAGCGGGTAGGTCTGTGGAAGGTGGAGGACGGCCAGCCAAAGTTCCCGCCCCTGCACCACCCTGATATCGCGGAATTTGTCGCCTTCAGCCCGAGAGGCGAACGATTCCTTACGGCTTGTCGGGATGGCGTGGTTCGCTTCTGGAGCGTCGAGTCAGGTCAGCAGGAGTCGCTGGAAATCCGCCACCAGCGACTCAACCATGCCGCCTTCAGCCACGACGGAACGATGGTCGTGACCAGCACGGGCGGCAGTGGTGAAGCGAGCGACGTCCGCGTCTGGAACGCCAAGACAGGACAGCTCGTCGGCGCTCCTCTGCGCCATGACAATCGGGTGCGCTATTCCGAATTCTCCCCGGACGATCGGTGGCTCGCGACCGCCGGTCATGACGGCCAGGTTCAACTCGCGGCGGTCGGTGACGCCGGGTCGCCCATCCGACTTTCGCAGGCCGACCGAGTCTGGGCGCTTGCTTTCAGTCCCAATGGCCGAAGGCTCCTCACCGCAGGTCGGGAGCCGCTCTGGCGGCTGTGGGCTGTCGACACCTATGAGTCGATTCAGGTGAACGAATCAGCTTGGGGGGGCCATCCCGCCGGACTTGGGGGCGACGGGACTTGGCTCTGGTCCTGGTCAATGGCGAGTGAACATCTGTGGAGACGCCAGACCAATGGATTTCACCTAGTCTTACAAAGCCGAAGGACCTCCGGACCAACCATTTGGATCCACCATCGCCTCGACAAAACCGAGCGCCGCTACCTGCACCAGCGCAGCGACGATCGTCTGCAGGTCATCGATTTGGAGACGTTGGGACCAGTCGGCGTCGCCATTCCCAAGAACGAATTGCTCGGGAGCGCCTCGCTGAGTGTCGATGGCGCGCTGGTCTTCACCGGGGACAGTCAGGGTCGAATGACTACCTGGGATGTTCGATCTGGGCTCCCGGTAGGGAATCCCGTCCAGACACCCTTTCCAAGGATAGGGCGAATCGTCAGCAACCATTCGGGAGACACCCTTTGCCTGCTGGGCAACGAAGCGGACCTCTTGCTGTCGCGAGGCGCCGCACTCCTGCACCGGGATGCTGCGGGCGATCGCCTCGGCTGGCTTCGCGAGTGGCCTCAACGGTCGGTCGGTTCCGCGGTTTTCAGCCAGGACGATGAGACCCTCTGGATCAGCGGCGGCCCCTTATTCCACCGCAAACCCACAGAGGTCATGATTCTCAAACCCAAGCTGGATCGCGCCTATTCAGGCCTCCCCCATCCAGATGGCGTTGGGCCACTGAGTATCGATCCCGCAGGCATGATTCTGTTCACTGGTAGCGTGGATGGGTTGGTTCGAAGTTGGAGCATCCCCTCCGGCGAAGCCGAAGGCCCGCCAATGCTCCACAATACCGGCATCACATGGATCTCAACCATGCCGGACGGCCGGCGGATCATTACCGCCGCTTCGGATGGCACCGCCCGGATCTGGGCCATCGGGTCCGGCGAACCCTTAACGCCCCCGATCCCGCACGGCACACACCTGAGCGTCACCGAATCTTTCGACAACGGAACTCGGCTTCTCACGAGAACGCGGGACGAAGAATTGCGCCTCTATGATATCGCCCCGCCCGAGGAGAGCGTCGCCTTCCTGCTCGACCGGGCCGAGGTGGAGGCATCTCATTCCATCACCCGCGACGGCCGGACCCAAATCCTTCCGCCCGAAGCGCTGCGCGAAAGGTGGCTGCGCAGCCCGGCACCCCAAACGGATTCACGGAAGCTCCGCTTCATCCCCTGAAGGCGCCACGAGCCTCCCTGCACGTAGGATCTCCTGTGTGACCGATCAACACCCACATCGTCACGCAACTCGAGCCAACTCGCTTCCGTTCAAGAAGCGAGAGCAGGTCGGCATCAATGAGCCCTTCAGCCACGGCGGTGTTGGACCGGGTTCCAACGGAAGCCGACGGCACCGTGGCCCATGGCAACCGGTGATCGATGGGTGTGGTCAAAACCGTGCGTCGCCTGGACCGATCTGGCGTTTCTCTGCGCGGTTCCGACACTCTTCCCCCAGTTCTCGGTAGTGGTTGACGCCTGCTTTCGTCGCCGGTCCGATTTTTCCGCCGGCACGTTGTGTCCGTCCGCGGCGTCTCGCACGGAGGTTCCCCGGAATGCTTCAGCCAATGCGCTCAACTCGACAGCGGCGCTCGAGCCAGGAACGGACGGCGCCGAGGTCGTAGCGGTTCCGGCGGGGACCGAGGCGGTAGAACGGGAGGCCTTGGCGCTGGTAGATTTCGACCGTTCGTGGAGTGACACCCAGAAACGTTGCCAGGGCGCGCTTGGTCAGGAGCGAGGAGGTTTCCGCGGCGGCTTCGACGGTCGGTACAGTCATGCCGGCAGGGTATCAGATGGGATTTCCGCAGGTCCGGACCCGAACTGAGCGAGCGGTCGCGGAGGCGTGGCGAAGGAATCGGCCGGGATTTCCGAGGGGACCCGCGAAATCCGCCCGACTTCGCGTCAAGCGGAATACTTCTCGGGAATGATGCTGCTCTCCTGTGGTGACGGAAGAGGCCCCTCGCGCGGCCGGATGGTGAACCAACGCTTCCCATCCGCAGGCCGGACGAGCTCGCGGTAATGCCCGAAGATCATCGCAGGGCTGTTCCCCGCCTCCAATGCGACCTTGGCCACGTCCTGGATCTCGGCAAGGCGGTAGGAAACAAAGGAATGTCGCAGGGCATTCTCACGCCAGACCAAACCCGCAGCCCGTGCCGCCTCCCCGTAGGCCGTGTGCGTCGTGTTGTTGTGGTGTGGCCAAACCGGGCCGGTGCATTTGGCATGCGGCGTCAGCCATGCGACAAGGTTCTCCGGACACGGGGCCAACCGGCGCGAGGCGGTCTTCGCCTTGGTGGCGGGCACTTCGATGAAACCGTCCGTGAGGCGGACTTCTCGCCAGTCAAGACGCGTGACTTCGGCATTCCTCAGGCCCGCAAAGGCGGAGATCGCCATCGCTGGAATCGCCATCGCTGGGCAGTGGGCCAGTAGCGCGGCCATTTCCTCGGGGGTCCAGATTTCGATGGCCCCGGCGTCGGCCTTGCGCTTGGTGACGCCTTCGAGAAGGTCCGCGTCCTTCGGCAGCCACCGGCGGCCGATGCAGAACCGGATCAAGGTCCGCACGGCGGCGAGGTTGTTGTTGTGGTGCCTGGGTCCTCCGCCGGCGCCGTCCAGCCACTCCCGAAGGCGATCCGATGTCAGGTCTCCCAGGTTCATCACGTTGGCGGCGGCGAACCCGTGCACCAAACGGGTGCGGAGATCCTGGAGGTAGCGCTTCGAGGCCCCGGCCTTCACGCGGTCTTCGACGAAGGCGGCCACGGCATCGGCCACGGGAACGGCTGGGAGGTCCAGTCGATGGCGGCGGGCGAAATCCCGGGCGGCGTCAACGATGGACCTGCCCCCGAGGATGGCGTGGGCCTCCGCGAATTGGGCGGCCGCGACTTCAACCGGGATTCCGGTGGGTCGGACGGCCTCGAGGACAGCGGCGAATCGGGCGCGATCGGCTCCCGCTGAAACCGGCCGCCTCGGTATCCCCGCGCAGGAAGGCGTTGGCGGTACGCTCCGCCTCCGATTTGGCGGCCTCGAAGGTGCCGAAGGTTTTCCGGACCCTCCCCTCGGACGGGATCCGACCAGGCGAGGGTGAACCGGGCTTGGCCTCGGACCGGGGTGGAATAGATGCGGGCGGAGAAGGCGCCGAACGAGACCGTGGCGGGTTTTCCGGGGGCGGCGGCCTTGCGCTTCACGCCGGAATGGTATGACTAATTGTCATACATCCGTCATGCACTTTTCCCACTCGGACCGTTAACCAGTTGATTCAGAATGAGTTAAGTGGTAGCGCGTACGGGAATCGAACCCGTCTCTCGGCCTTGAGAGGGCCGTGTCCTAACCGATAGACGAACGCGCCTCACGGAATTCCGAAGGCGACGGGGAGTCAAAACCAGCGCCGTCCTCTTTGTCAACGGGCCCGACCGCCTTCTTTGGGCGTGTCGACCGCTCCCGAAGGCCGCCTCCCCGCCGCCTCCATGAACCGCCCAACCGCCCTCGTACGTGGCCATGAACGTCAGTCCGCGCCCGCCTCAGCTACCTCCGCTGGACGGGTGATCAGCACCGACTGACGTCGGCGGCTACGGCCCGAACGCCGACCCAACGGATTCAAGGTCTCAACCCGGGATCCGTGAACCGTGAATCCTCCCCGGAGCCAACTCGCCCCTCGTTGGTCCCGAATCCATCCATGCTCACCGGTCCGCATCGCGCCGAGAGGCGGACAGGACGGCTTCGGCGACCCGGTCCACGGAGATGCCTTCCATGCACCGGAAGTCGATCGGACATTCGCGCAGGAAACACGGTGAGCACAGCGCTCCCGCGCGGAGCAGGTGATGCCGAGGATCCCCCGGCATCCCGGGAGCCGTGAGCTCGGGCGATGTGCTGCCGAAGGGCACCACGACCGGCACGCCCAACGCCGCGGCCACATGCATCGGCCCGGTGTCGTTCGTCAGAACCACTCGGCACCCCGCCAGCAACGCCATCAGTTCCCGCAAGGTGGTCCGGCCGGCAAGATCCACCGATCCGGGCACCTGGCGCGCGATGGCGGATGTCGTCGACCGATCACCGCCGCCGCCGAACAGCATCCAACGCGCCTTCCCTCGCATCCGCCCCAGGACGGCGTTGGCCGCCGCCGCGAACCGGTCCGCGGGCCAGCGCTTGGCGGGCCCGTATTCGGCGCCCGGATTCAATCCTAACCAGAGCGTGCTCTCCGCGTCGCCACCCGTGTGGCGTTCGAGAGCCGCCTCTCTTTCGTCGACCGCGATCACCAGACGGGGCGGCAAAGGCGATGGGTCCGCACCCAGCGCGGCCGCCAGATTCAAGTAGTCCAGGCTGTGGTGCGCTTCGGGGCCGATCCCGCCGGAGGAGGTCGCGGTTCCAGCCAACCGCTCCCGGATCTCGTCGGGCGACGGTTTGCGCATGTCGCGGGACGCCGGTCGCGGGGGGATCGCCTCCGTGAGAAACCAGTTCCGCCAGGGACGGCTCACGCCGATCCGCCGGGGAATCCGTCCCAGGAAACATTCGAGGGCGGAACGAGGCGAATTGGGTAGAACGAGGGCGGTGTCAAAGGCTCCGGCCCGGATCCGGCGCCCGACGGACCAGATGCTTTCGTCGGGGCCGACGCCGAGAAGGTCATCGATGGCGGGATGCCCCTTCCAGAGGTCCAACCACTTGGACGGCGTCAGCAGCGTGATGGACGCTTCGGGGTGGGCCCGGCGGAGTCGCTGGAGCGCGGGCGTCGTCATCACCGCGTCGCCGAGCCAATTCACTCCGCGAACCAGGATGCGACTGGGCCCGCTCATGGTTGGCCCGGGACCGTGTTCACCGCGGAATCCGGCGCGCTCGTGGGACCGGGTTTCCAACGCCTGTGGACCCAGAACCAGTTGGCGGGGTCGCGGTGAACCGCGCGTTCGAACGAGCGGTTCATGTCGGTGGCGATCTCCTCCAGCGTCCTCCGACCTCCGTCCGGCGTCCGGGTGGGGATCTCATCCCCCATCTCGAGGCGCCACTGGGCGAGGCCGACGCGAAAGCAGCAGCCCGTCAGGAGGATGCAATCGTAGCGCAGCGCCAGGAGGGCCGGCGCGGTCGAGGTCCCGGCGTCCTGTCCGAGAAACGGAACCCGGACTCCCCGGCCGTCATGCTGGTCGGCCAGGAGTCCAAGAACCGTCCGTTGCCTGCTCAGGGCCCGGCGAAGCGCCTCGGCATCGCGGCGGCGCTCGAAAAAGAGGCACCCGCTTCGCTCCCGGAGCGCGAGCAGCATGCGATTGGCCGGCCCTTGGCGGAGCGCCCGGTAGGTGGTCGCGAGTTGCACCCCGGGGAAGGCGACTTTCACCCAGGTGAAGAGTTCGAAGTTGCCGAAGTGCCCGATCGCCACGACGACGCTTCGATCCGGGTGCCGGTCGAGGACGGCCTTGGCCGGCCCCAATCCGGAGAGGTCGACGTGCGGCGCGAGTTGGTCCCAGGTCATGGTCGCCGTGCGGAGGGCGCTGGCGTAATTCTCGCCGAGCCGGCGGAAATTCTCGCGGGCGAGGGCTCGGCGCTCGGCTGCATTCATCCGGTCGCCCAGGCAGCGTTCGATGTTGGCGAGGGCGACCCTTCGGTGGCGGCGATCAATGAACCAGGCGGCCGCGCCGCCGGCCCGACCAATTCGGGCGACCCAGGGAAGCGGGATGGCCTGGAGGAAGGGCAACGCCAGCCGGACCAGAATGATCAACAACCATTCGCTCATTCAGCGGAAGCAGATTTTGGCCACGCAGTCGTGGAAGTCCTTGGCGCCGGCGATGATCTTGATCTCGACCCGCATGAAATAGATCGGGAGGTCGCGCCGGTCGAGTTTGGGGAACCGCACCGCGTCCTTTTGGGTCGTGACGAGGATCTCGGCCATGCGTTTCTTGGAACGGTTGATGGCGTTGAGGAGTTCCTGCTGGGTGAAGCGGTGGTGGTCGGCGAAGCGTTTCGTGTAGACGAGCTCGCAGCCGAGTTTGCGAAGACCCGCCTCGAAACTCTCGGGCTGCGCGATGCCGCTGAGGGCCGCCACCCGCTTTCCCGCGATGAATTCGATGCCGACCTGGTCGGCGGTGAACACGTCCTCGAAATAGAGGGGGTGATGAACGCATTCGATGACGGGCGCCCTCGGGTTCAGGTGGGCCAATCGCTCTCGGAGCCCCTGCGTTTTTCCGTCGCTCTTGGTGATGAAAATGACACCGGCCCGCGCGACGTGGGAGGGGGGTTCGCGCAGCGTGCCGCGAGGGAGGAGGAACTGGTTGCCGAACGGCTGCTGGCAATCGATCAGCACCACGTCCTGGCGTCGCCCGCGCAGCTTCCAGTACTGGAATCCGTCGTCGAGAAGGAGGGTGTCGCACCCGAATTTCTCGATCGCGTAACGCCCGGCCTTCACGCGGTCCTTGTCCACCAGGACGATCACGTCCTTGAGATTGGACGCCAGCATGAAGGGCTCG
This sequence comes from uncultured Verrucomicrobiota bacterium, assembly GCA_942490575.1. GTDB lineage: Bacteria > Verrucomicrobiota > Verrucomicrobiia > Limisphaerales > CAIMTB01 > CAIMTB01. Next base: position 117,548 of record CALNYA010000072.1, on the reverse strand, counting down.
TCCCCGGCGCTCTCGGAATCGAGAAGGAGGGATTTGCCGTCCGAGACCACGCGGGGAGGCGTGTACTCGCGCCTCATGAGCAGGCGGTCGATGAAGCGGCGGGACAGGGGCGGCGGCTTGGAACGGTAGCCGCGGGAGAGGATGGCGACATTGCGGCCCTGGTCCTTGAGTTCGCGGGCGAATTTTTCGACGACGGGGGTCTTGCCGGTGCCGCCGACGGTCAGGTTTCCGATGGCGATCACCTGCACGCCGAGGGTCGTGTCCCGGACGATGCGGGAGTCGTAGAGGATCCGGCGCAACTTGATGGCGGCGCGGTAGCCGTACGAGAGGACGCGCAGGGTTCCCCGAACGGCGCCCGCGAGACGCCCGCGTCTCTGCTCGAAGATGACCTCGAGGAAGAATGTTTCGGCGGTCTCGGTCCAGCGCCGCAGAGGTTCGGACATCGGTCGCGGAGCTTGGCGCCAGCGCGGGGCGGCTTACAAGACCGGGCGGGCCCCGATGCCGGGTCCGGCCCTCCGGCTTCGCCAGAATTAACTTTTTGACGCTTTGTCTTCCCGTCCGGCATGGTCGACGGAGCGATGGAACGGGCTGGGGAACGCGCTTTTTCGTCTTCCGATGGAAATCCCGCCCGGGCCGTCCTGTGATATATGGCTGAACTTACTGGAAACCTGTTAGTCGCCCAATCCGGCGGCCCCACCTGCGCCATCAACGCCAGTGTCGCCGGTGTCATCACCGAGGCAGGCAAGCACGAGGGTATCGAGGAGATCTACGGAGGTTCGAATGGCATTCTGGGGATCCTCAACGAGGACCTCATCGACCTGAACGACGAGAAGCAGAAATCCATCGAGGGCCTCAAGTACACGCCGGCCGCCGCCCTCGGCACCTGCCGCTACAAGATCGACTTCAAGAACAAGCCGGAGAAGGCCGCCCAGGACATGGACCGGCTCTTCCAGGTTCTGGAGGCGCACAACATCCGGTATTTCTTCTACGCCGGCGGGAACGACTCCCAGGACACCTCCCACAAAATCCACGAGGAGGCTGTGCGGCGCGGTTACGACCTGCGGGTGATCGGAGTTCCCAAGACCATCGACAACGACCTTCCCTTCACCGACTCCTGCCCCGGCTACGGCTCGGCCGTGAAGTACGTCGCCACCACGGTGATGGAAGTCGGCGCCGACGTCGGAAGCATGGCCACCGATGACGGCTCATGCTGCATCATCGAAGTCATGGGCCGGTCGGCCGGGTGGATCGCCGCCGGCTCCGTCCTCGCCAAGCGGGGCAACCCCGCCGCCGCTCCCCACATCATCCTCGTTCCGGAAATCCAGTACGACGTCGACGAATTCCTCGCCCGTGTCCAGGCCACCATCGCGGCCCACAAGTACTGCGTCGTCGTGGTCGGCGAAGGCATCAAGAACAAGCAGGGCGAGGAGATCGGCGCCGACAAGACCCGCGTCGACGCCTTCGGGCATCCGGTGCTCGCGGGCGCCGCGGAGAAGTTGAGGGAATTCGTCCAGGGCAAGCTGAACATCAAGACCCGGACCGTGTTGCTCGGTTACGCGCAGCGGGCCGCGGCCCACATGGCGTCCCAGATCGACATCGACAACGCGTTCGCCTGCGGCCTGGCCGCGGTGAAGGCGGCCATCGACGGCAAGAGCGGGTACATGGTCAAGATCGTCCGCGACAACACCCGGGCCGTCCTCACCGGCGACGGCAAGATCCAATGGACCACGGACCTCCATCCGCTGGCCGAGGTTGCGAATGTCGAACATTTCGTCCCGCGCGATTGGATCAGCGAGGACGGTTTCCTTCCGAACGAAACCTTCATCCAGTACGCCGCTCCCCTGATCGAAGGCGAAGTGAAGCCGCCGATGGACGGCGGCCTGCCGAAGTACGTCACGCTCGACCGAAATCCCGTCGAGAAGAAGTTGCCCGCGCGGGAGGCCTAAGCGCCCCCTCCCCTCCAGGCCGACTGGAAAGTCGGCGGTACCCCACGCCCTTGCCCCGGCCGACTGGAAAGTCGGCGGTACCCTGAGGCCCTGCCCCGGCCGACTGGAAAGTCGGCGGCACAGGGGGGCTGGATGGAGGCCTAGCCGGCATGCGGCAGAGGGATCGGAAGCAACCGGTCCCCCATGATCGCGACGGCGCGTTCGAAATCCCCGGGCAACGACATCGGAGAGAGGAAGGGCTCCGACGGAAAGACCTGTCCGGCCGCCCAGCGTGAAAACGCCGGCAGAACGACCCTGTCCGGCCCCACCAGAAAACACGGGACCCGCGCGGAGGTCGCCACACCGTCCCTCAACACCATCGCCGGGTGTTCGTGTCCATAGAAGACCCTGCCATCCACGCCGAGGCGGGCGGCAACCGTCGGCCAGGGCATGGCGTCCCCGTGAACCAGCACGTGCGGTCCCGCGGTTGCCAACCGGGTGCAGGCGCCTTCATGGCCGAGGGAGCGGAGCAGATCCGGCAAGCGCGCGTCGTGGTTGCCCAGGACGAAAGTCACCTTCCCGCCGTCGATCCAGCGGATCAGTCCTCGCACTTCATCCTCGAGCACCGCGTTTCGCGCGACGGCGTGAACCGTGTCCCCTAGAAAAACCCATCGAGCGGGGTCGTAGGCGCCGCGGAGCGCTTCAAGACGCGCGAGCGTGTCGTCGGGAACCAAGGGAAGGAGGGTCCCGCGTTGACGTTCAACCCAGAGATGCCCCAGGTGAACATCCGCCACCAGGAGGGTTTTCTCGGCGGCTAGCCACACGGCCCGGCGGAAATCCGCAACCACATCCGTCGCGATGCACCACCGACCCGAGCTTCTTGAATCCGCGCGCAAGCGCGAATCCAGGCAGGTCGGAGGGGCGCGCGCAAGCGCTCGGGTCCGACCCCCCGGCTCCGAACCCGTCCATCGGAGTTCCCGGCGTCGCGCCCTAGGGGCGTCTCCCGGTGAGTCACTCGCTCAGCGCCAATTCATGCCCGCTTCCGGCCGCGGGGAGCCGTTCCAATTCCTCGTAGCGTCGGAGCATCCGCCGCAGGAGAGTCTCGCAAGCCTCCACACTGGGCTCGTCGGTGGCGACCTTCCGAGCCAGGAGAACGAGGGGGAGGGATGTCCGTCGGATTTTTCGGACCATCCTGGGGGGCGCGAGGCCGTCCGACGCGCTGGGCTGAACGGTCCGCACAGCGTGTTCGCAGAGGGCCTGAGCGAGCGTCTGGCGCGTCTGCCGGAGGATGCCGTCGGGGTCGGTCAATTCGATCCGAAGAGCATCCTGGGCCGCTCGCCGGAGGAGCCTGGCGACCGAAGCCCCAGCTCGCGGGCGACTGAGCACGAGGAGCACCTGAATCCGAAGGAACCGGCCGGTGTCCTGCAGCCCGACGTCCCGTTCCAGTTCGTCAAGAACCCGCAGAGCCTCAGGGCCGTCGCCCTCCGTAAGAGCCCGCATCGCTCGCTGGAGCGACGCTTGGTGGCTGCTGGAATTGCTCGCGATCATACGAACACGCCTCGATCGGCCCAATGGCCCGTTTTCGGAGCCTGATCGTCGCGCAAGGGCGGGTGGACCTGTCCATCCGGTAAACATCGTACGCAATTTGCTTAGTCCACTTCGAACCCGCATCGGCCGGCCGGCCTGGTGGAGGTGGGGCTGACGGGTTGATTTCGCATTGGGAATCGCGTCGGAAAACCACTTGTCATCCGGTTCTTGCCACGTAGTTTTGCCCCCGCATGTCGTCGCAACTGGCGCAATACGTCCCGGTCCTTCTGCTCGTCCTTGTCGCCGTTGGATTCGCCGCCGCCATGCTGACCGCGTCGGTGTGGCTCGGATTCAAGTCCAAGAAGAACGCGGTGAAAGACACCGCCTACGAGTGCGGTATGCCGGCCCAAGGCGATGGCGCGGCCCGCTTCTCGGTGAAGTTCTACCTGGTGGCGATGCTGTTCATCCTGTTCGACATCGAAGTGGTGTTTCTCTACCCCTGGGCCGTGGTCTACCGGGAGATGCTGGCCGAGAACGCCACCTTGATCTTCGGATCCATGGTCAGCTTTCTCGGAATCCTCTTCGTGGGCTACATCTACGCCCTGAAAAAGAACGCCTTCGATTGGAAGAGTTCCACCTGATCCGAGGTCGCAACCGCCGCGGGATCAGAGTTTCCAACCGGGCCGAATCTCGTCGTCGTACCCCATCGATTCCCCTCGGGCCAACCGACGTTCGGCGAGGATCCCCACCATCGCGGCGTTGTCCGTGCAATAGCCCGGCTCCGCGAGGCGGACCTGGAGACCTTCCGCCACGGCCCGGGCCTGGAGTCGCGCCCGGAAGCCACGGTTGCAGGTGACCCCCCCCGACGCCGTCACCCATTCCACGCCAATTCGTCGCGCGGCCTGGACGAGCTTGCCGACGAGCACGTCGACGATGGCCGCCTGGACGCTCGCGCAGAGGTCGCGCAGACCCGTTTCCGAGGCGATCACTTCGGGGGATCGCTGGAGCAGGTAGCGCACCGAGGTCTTCAGTCCGCTGAAACTGAAGTCGTCTCCGGGATCCCGCAGAAGGGGCCGGGGAAACTCGTGGGCCCGGGGATTCCCCTCGGCGGCGAGACGATCCACGACGGGCCCGCCCGGGTAGGGAAGCCCGGCGAGTTTGGCCACCTTGTCGAAGCACTCGCCGGCGGCGTCGTCCAGCGTCGAACCCAGGACCCGGTGGTCGAGTTCCGCCCGCACGTGGACGAGCAGGGTGTGCCCGCCGCTGGCGATGAGGGAAACGTTCGGCTGAAAGGCGTCGAAATCGGCTCGGGCCGGCGCGCCGGCGATCCAGGGCGAATAGAGGTGGGCTTCGTGATGATGCACCCCGATGAAGGGCATCCCGCGGGCCATGGCGAAGCCGGCCGCAAACCGGGAACCGGTCATCAGGGCTTGGGGAAGGCCGGGTCCCAGGGTGGCGGCGACTCCCTGGATGGCGTCGATCTCCACCCCCGCCTCGACCAAGGCGGCCCGGGCGACGCGCGGAAGATTCCTCAGGTGCTCGCGCGTTGCCAACTCGGGAACGACTCCTCCGTATTCGGCGTGAAGTCGAACCTGGGAAGCGACGACGTTGGAGAGGACGACACCGCCGCGGATGACCGCCACGCTGGTTTCGTCGCAGGAGGTTTCGAAGGCGAGAAGGAGCACGTCGAACGGATGTGAAATCGGGTCGGGTCAAGTCGGGTCGAGACGGCTCGGGTCGGGACCTGAAGCGCCGAAAAGAGGCCACCCCGCCCCGTCCCGCCCCGCCCCGCCGGGAATCAGGCCCTCGGGATGGTATCGCCCGCCAGGATCCGCATGCCGCGGAGGTAATCGATCGCCCGTTCAAGGGGCAAGTCCCGCACCTGCCTGGCGCGCTCCCGGCCCGCCTCATCCAGGAGGTCGAGTCCGCCGGGTTGCCGGCGGTAGAGGAGGTCGCGTTCCTCGGCCTCGGTCATGTCGACCACGCTGTCCGGGGTGATGCCGTACTCGTGGATCACCTTATGACTGGGCGTGTAGTACTTCGCGGTGGTCAGGCGCAACGCGGTGCCGTCCTGCAGCGGGAGGATGCTCTGGACCGAACCCTTGCCGAACGTTTGTTCACCGAAGACCCGCGCTCGTTTCAGATCCTGAAGACAGCCGGCCAGAATCTCGGACGCGCTGGCGCTTCCCCCGTTGACGAGCACGGCCAGGCGGAGCTTCTGGTAACGTCCACGCCCGGTGGCCCGAAATTCCGCCTGCTGGGCGCCGTTGCGTCCCTCCGTGGAAACCACGAGGTCGTTCTTCTTCACAAATTTGTCGCAAATTCGGACGGCCGACTCCAGCAGCCCGCCCGGATTGTCGCGCAGATCCAGAATGAGGGCCTTCATTCCAGCGTCCGCCATTTTCTCCAGAGCGGAGTCCATTTCCCCCGAGGTCTTCTCGCCGAACTGCGTGATCTGCAGGTACCCGATCTCGTCCTCAAGCATCGGAAACTTCCGCTTCCAGTTCAGGTCGCGAATCGTGTGGATCGGGATCACGGCCCGCGTCAACCGATGCTGCATCGTCTCTCCGGTGCTGGGACGAAATATCGTCAACTGCACCTCCGTGCCCGGCTTCCCGCGCAACCGGCCGACCACCTCGCCGACCCCCCAGTCGAGCACCGACTCGCCCTCGACCGCCGTCAACTGGTCGCCGGCCAGCAGACCGGCCCGTTCGCCGGGGGTGTCGTCGACCACATCGACGATGCTGATCTTCCCCTCGCGCGGCGAAACCGTGACACCCAGTCCTCCGAATTCCCCCTCGGTGTCGGTCTTGAGTTCGTCGTATTTGTCCGGCTCGAGGAATTCGCTGTGGGGATCCAGCGAGTCCAGCATGCCGCGGACCGCCGCCGAGACGAGTTCCTTGTAGGTCAGGTCGCCGCCGTCGACGTAGTCCTTCTTGATCAGCTGCAGGACTCGTGAAAAGAGCGCGAGCTGCGGGTAGGCGTCGTCCCGTTCGGAGGCGCGGGCTTCCCCCAGGTACAGCTGCATGCCGGTCCCGAGGTGGGCCAGCAGGAGAAGGGAGACCAGACCGAAGATCAGGCGGCGGCGGTTCATGGCGACAGATTCACGTCCGTGACTCCGCGCACGGTAGGGGCGGGAACCCGGTCCGGCAAGCGCTCGAATCCCGGTCGACGGCGAACCTCTCCTTGAACCGCACCCCCGTAGTCGCGGACGTCAGTCCGCGCCATCTCCGGGCCGGAAGTCAGCGTCGACTGACGTCGGCGGCTACGGTCCGACCGCTGACCCAACGGGTTCAAGGTCTCAACGCGGGTTCGCGAACCGTGGAGCCTACCCCAGAAGCGACCTCACGAAGGGCAGGTCCCCGGGATAGGTCACCTTCGGGTTGGGCGCCTTCGATTCCACGAGCCTGACGGCCTGCCCAAGCCGTTCGCACGCGGCGGTGTCGTCGGTCACCCTCGCCCCTTGCGATCGAACCGCTTCGAGCGCGCGAACGATGATTTCGCGCCGGAAGGTTTGCGGCGTTTGGACGGCCCAGAGCCGGGAGCGGTCCACCGTGCGGTCGATGATCACGCCGTCACCGCTTTCCTTGATCGTGTCCGTCACCCGTTGGGCCGCCACGGCGGCGCCCGATTCCCGCGCGGCGAGGACCGTCGCCTCAATCACCTCCAGCGACGTGCAAGGTCGCGCCCCGTCCTGGATGGCCACGATCTCGACCCCCTCGGAGACCGCGGAGATCCCGTTCCAAACCGAATCTTGGCGTTCTTCGCCTCCCGGAACCAGGCGCCAGGGCTTGGTGGTCTTCAGCGTCCCGCCGATCTCCTGAAACGCCGACTCCATGCCGGAGCGGATCACTAGGACGACTTCATGGATGACCTTGCACCGATCGAAGCGTAGCCACGTGTGCGCCACCACCGGATATCCCGCGACTTCGAGGAACAGTTTGTCCGCGTCGGGCCCAAACCGTTTTCCCTGACCCGCGGCGACGATGACGGCGGCGACCATGCGCGAGGGTGGTGGGTACGCCCCCGACGGTCGAGCCCGAGTCGAGTTGGGCCGGATCGCGTCCCCGGCTCCGGCGCGCCGCATCGCCTGGGCGCTGGTATCAATCGTTGCGGAAGTACACGCGGAAGATTCCGGTACGACCCTCACCCGGCCCGCAGCCACCCTCTCCCGGCCCGCAGCCACCCTCTCCCGGCCTCTGAGCACCCTCTCCCGTCCGACGGGAGAGGGCCGGGGTGAGGGTGCGGCCACTTTCGCAAAGAGGGATACCCCCCACTCCACCCCACTCTATTGGCGGAGGACGGAAGTGCGGTCGGACAACCAGATCATGTCCCGGTTGTTGGGTGACGGGACATTGAGGGCCAGCTGGCCGTTATTCCGGACCGGAGGTTTGGTCCGCCCGTCGATCCACTTTTTGATCTCGGCGTGGCCGTCCGCGAACGTGATTCCCGCCGCGCCGTTGTGGTAGCTCGCCGGGAAGTCGATGATCTTCGCCGAGGCCGGGGCCTCCACCATCATGTTGGCGAACCCACCCGCGTTGATGCTGTCCGGATGCTCGTCGAGCAGGACGTACAATTGGGACGGGCCTGGAACGGTGAAGTCGGTGGACTTGAGGTAGATCCGGTACTTGGTCTGGCCCTCGTTGTAGCCGGGCGGGGAGAGCCATCCGCCGGGGCCGCCCATGGCCTGGCTCATGCCCATGCTTCGAACCCGGGAGATCCGCTGCCCGCGGATGGTCACCGTGCTCATATCCGCGGGGCACTTGTAGACTTCCGCGGACGGGATGTAGGGCGCGAACATCGCTTTGGCCGGGTCCAAGAGATCCTGCTTGTTCGTGTTGTCCCGGGTGCCGGGGTTGAAATCGAGCCACCCGGCGACCCACGCGTATTTCTCGGTGGCGCTGTTGCCGGGCTTCGTCAGGTGATCCTCGTTGTCGTCGGGATAAAGGAGATGCGCGAGCTGCAGTTGCTTCAGGTTGCTCAGGCACTTGATTCCCTGCGCCTTGCTCTTCGCCTTCGACAAGGCCGGAAGGAGCATGCTGGCGAGGATCGCAATGATCGCGATCACGACCAGCAATTCGATCAGGGTGAATCCAAACCGTCGGAGGCGCCCGGGGGGGACCGCCCGCCTGGTGCCGCCGGACGGTGCCACGACGATATCGCGGTGGATACCGCGCGGCAGGGGAGAAAGGTTCATAAGTTCCAGGTTCCTACCCGGATTCCCCCGCCCGTGCAACGAGAGATCTGGGGTTGGGCTTCGTCGGTCGAATGGGTCGAAGCTGTTGCCGGCTGAAAGCCGGCGCCGGGAGATTGGACATTTTTGCGAACCAGGAAAACAGGCGGCGTAGGTCTTTTCATCCGGGAGGGGTGAAAGATGTCCCTCGGTTCGCCGAACTCGTCCCTCCGAATCAAGGTCCGTAGGACCGGCCTGTCTATAGATCGCGTCCAGGAATGGATCTCAAGCCCCGGAGGGGCGGCCCTTCGGCGCGACCCGATTCAGACTGAATCCCGCCCATCACCCTCCGTCACCGCCCCTCCGAGGGCCGCTCCTACGGAGCTTGGATTCATTTGAGACGGATCGTTGCTATAGACAGGCCGCCCCTGACGGGGCTGTGAGGTGATTGCTCGCGACCGAATCGAGGGTGACGCCTTCGTTGACCGGCCCATCTGCGTGTTAGTGACAACGCCAATCCCTGCGCGTGAAGCTGACCGCGCACTGCGAGCCCAGGAAGAATGGGCAATCTCCAGCTGCCGGCTGAAAGCCGGCGGTACATCGGACTTGTCGCGCCGACTTTCCAGTCGGCACAGGCTTCCCTGCCACGGCTGCGCCGGCTGAAAGCCGGCGATGCACCGGCCTTCGCGCGCGGTGGACGCCCGCGCGGTCGCCATCTATCCTCCGCCCACGTCGCCCCCATGAAATCCGCGCGCGCACCGAAAACCCCACGACGCGCCTCCGCCACTCCGGCGAAGGTCAAGGCGCGCCGCACGCCGGATGTCCGGCTGGCCAAGAAGTCCGCCTCGACGACCGGCGCGGGCGACACGCCTCCGCCGACAGCCACCAAACCGCCGGGGCTCCAGGACGCGAATCACGGCGGTGGGTCCGGGAGGAAGCCGGCCGAAACCGATGAATTTCCCGCCCGTCCCCAGCGCTCCGTGAAGGAGCCGGAACCAGCCGCGCCGGGACGCCGCGATTCCTACGACGGCGACACGGCGTACCGTCTCTACCTGCGCGAGATCGGCGAGGTCTCGCTCCTTACGATCCAGGAGGAGATCGATCTCGCCGCCCGAATCAAGGTCGGCGACCGCAAGGCCCGGGAGCACATGATCAAGGCGAACCTGCGGTTGGTCGTGAAGATCGCCCACGACTACGAGAACTACGGATTGCCGCTCCTGGACCTCATCAACGAGGGAAACATCGGCCTGATGAAGGCGGTGGAACGATTCGACCCGTCCAAAGGTGGCAAGCTCTCCACCTACGCCGCGTGGTGGATCAAGCAGGCCATCAAGCGCGCCCTCGCCAACCAGGGAAAGACCATCCGTCTCCCGGTCCATCTCGTCGACAAGATCTCCCGGATGCGTCGCGTTTCGACCCAGCTCGAGGACATTTTCGGCCGCGAACCCACGGATGAGGAACTCGCGGAGGAGCTGGGAATCACCACCGCCCGGGTCACCCAGTGGCGTTCCGCCGCCATTCGTCCCGCCCAACTCGACGCCCCGGTCGGCGACGACGATTCCAATTCCCTGAAGGACATCGTCCCCGACGAAAAGCAGACGACCCCCTACCGGGAACTCGAGGACAAGACGGTGCGGGACATGCTCGAGAAGATGATCGACACCCTCGATACCCGCGAACAGAACATCCTTCGGAAGCGCTTCGGCTACGACGGAGGCGAAGGCCTGACGCTCGAGGAAATCGGCCAGGAATACGGGGTCACCCGGGAGCGGATCCGCCAGATCGAAGCGGTGGCCCTCAAGAAATTGCGCCGCATGATCGAGAAGCTCGAAAAGACCCGGAAGTGACCGAAACGACGCGCGGTGACCGACCGCCGATCCCCACCGCCCCGGGTCGCGAGCCCGACTCCTTCAACATTCCCGTAAGGTTTCCCTGGTTCACCGCGTTATCCGCCTGGGAGCGGGGTTCGCCTGCAACCAGCGCACCCTCCCAGCGTCAGGCGATTCCCCCACGGAATCCTGGGCGAACCCCGCCTCCCATCCTTGCCCAGCGTGTCGGTTGCCCTCCGGCCAATCGTCGCTCCCTGGGAATCTTGGAAGGGCTTCTCGCCTTGCGCCGTCCTCACCCGCCCCGTATCACCTGCGAGGCACACGCGTCATGGTCGCCCATCCCCAGCACCAGCAAGCCCGCGGGTCTCAGCCCCGGACGTGGTCATCCCTCGGGTCCGGGCGTGCCTCCTTTTCCTCGCGCTCCTTCTTGGAGCCGCGTCCAGCCCGACCGCCCGGGCCGAACTGCAATTCGACGTGTTCCTGGGACTCGATGATCGGGTCCGCGAAGGCCACTGGTTTCCAGTCGCCTTCGAGATCATGAACGACGGCGCGCCGTTCACGGGAACGGTCGTGATCGGACCGGAGAATTCCTTCAACAGCCAGCGGCACCAATTCGCGATCGAACTGCCCACCGGGACGCGCAAAAGGGTCGTTCTTCCGATCTTTCCGTCGGCGGGTCGCTACTCGCGGTGGGACGCCCACCTCCTCGGTCCCGCGGGCAAAATCCTGGCCGAGCGGAGCGGGATCCAGCCCAAGGACCTCGCGCCCCACATCCCTCTCATGGGCGCCCTTCCCAGGACTTTCGGCGGGCTCCCCCTGTTCCCCCCCGTCGGGAATCGCGGTCTTGAATTCCTGCCTTCGGTCGCCCGCCTGCAATCCGACTACCTCCCGTCGAATCCCATCGCCCTCGAGGGCCTGACGGCCTGCTACCTGAACTCGGAGAAAGCCATCGATCTCAAGGCCGACCAGGCCGACGCGCTCCTTTCGTGGATGCACCACGGCGGCCACCTCATCGTCGCCCTGGAACAACCCACGGACGTGACCGCCCTGCCCTGGCTTCGCGCGGTGCTGCCGTTCGATCCGGAATCCATCACCAACCATGTCAACGACGGCGGGATCGAGGCCTGGGTGGCCAAGGGTCCTTCGCCGATCCCGCTGCCCTCGGCATCGGTCCCGTCGGGGGAGTTCATCGGGGGATTGCCGGGGCCTCCGAACCGCCGGCGCCGGGGTCCCATCTCGCCGGCTGAGTTCATCGATCCCTACGCGAATCTCGGGCCGTCGGACGATTTTCAAAACGCGGAGATCCCGGTCGTCCTGGGCCAGGTCACCGATGGCCGCGTCCTGCTGGCGCTCGGGGACGTCCCGATCCTCGTCAGCGCCCCCCGCGGACGCGGCACGCTTACGGTGCTGACCTTCAGCCCTGAGCGCGAACCGTTCCGGTCCTGGAAGAATCGTTCCTGGTTCTGGGCCCGCCTCGTCGGGGTTCCGACCGATCTGCTCGTGGAATCGGGCAACCTGCGCTGGGGCGGCGCCAGCATCGACGGCCTGTTCGGCGCCATGCTCGACAGCCGGCAGGTCCGCAAGCTGCCCGTCGGAGCGCTCCTCCTCCTCCTGGTGGTCTACCTCGCGGTCATCGGCCCGCTGGATCAGATCGTGCTCAAACGCCTCGGCAAGCAGATGTGGACCTGGGTCACCTTCCCCGTCTACGTGGTCGTCTTTTCCGGGTTGATCTATTTCATCGGGTACCGACTCCGGGCGGGTGACCTGGAACTCAACGAGATCCAGGTCGTCGACCAACTACCCCGGGGCCAGGGATCCCTGCTTCAAGGGCGAACCTGGCTCTCGATCTACTCGCCGGGCAACACGCGGTACAAGGTCGCCAGCGAACAGCCTTTCGGAGCCTTTCGGGCCGAGCTTCAGGAGGGCGGCACCGGGCGGGGCGATTCCGGCCGGCTCACCCTCCACCACGCGGCCCGGGGATTCGCCGCCGACCTGTTCATCCCGATCTGGGTCAGCCAGCTTTATTCCAGCGACTGGGTCGAACTCGGACCCACCCTTCTCACAGGCCGGGTCGAAACGCCGAAGTCGGATCCCACGCTGGTTCTTGAGAACGATTCCGACCTCCGGTTCACCTCGGTCGCGGTCGCGTACAACGGCCGACTTCATGATCTCGGCGAATTGCCGCCCAAAGGCCGGTTGGAACGTCCCCTGGCCCCCGACACCGGCCGATCGCTCGACGAATTCATCGGCAAGCTCCCGAACGTCTACGGGATCGTTCAGCAACGCCGGTTCGCGTTCGGCGGCGAGAGTTCGGGACAGATCGAAAGGAACCTGGACGGCGTCATCCTGGCCTCGTTTGTCGAGCGCCTCCGGGGATTGCGAATGGATTTTGGCGAGAACTTCGCGTCCCACGCCTGTTTCGGGGTCAATCACCTCGTCCAGCGCGGGGAGGCGGTTGTGTTCGCCTGGGCCTCGGGCCAATCCGTCGCGGCGCCCCTGCACCGGTTCACGCCGACCCGCAGCCAGCGCGACACCGTCGTCCGAATCGCCATTCCCGGCCTCCCTTCGCCTACGCCCCCCCAAGCTTCCGAAGCTCCATGAATCCCCCGCCCATCGCAGCCGTTCAAACCAACGGACTCACCCGGATTTACGGCTCCCTGGTCGCCCTCGGGGGACTCCAACTCACCGTCAACCAAGGCGATCTCTTCGGTTTCATCGGATCCAACGGCGCCGGAAAAACCACCACCCTCCGCATCCTCGCCACCTTCCTCGTGCCCTCCAGCGGCTCGGCCACCGTCTTCGGCCATGATGTCGTCACCCAGGCCGACGCGGTCCGCCATATCATCGGCTACATGCCGGACTTCTTCGGCGTCTACAAGGACATGGAGGTCACCGAATACCTCGATTTCTTCGGCGCCTGTTACCGCATCCCTTCGGCGCAACGCGAGAAAACCGTCGCCGACGTCCTCGAACTCGTCGGCCTCACCGAGAAGCGCGGCACGCTCATCGGCGCCCTCAGCCGCGGGATGCAGCAGCGGCTCGGACTCGCCCGCGTGCTCATCCACGATCCGAAACTCCTCCTCCTCGACGAACCCGCCAGCGGCCTCGACCCCCGCGCCCGCATCGAGATGATGGCGATCCTCCAGGAGCTTCAGCGCCTCGGCAAAACCATCATCATCTCCTCCCACATCCTCAGCGAGTTGCAGACCCTCTGCAACCGGGTCGCCATCATCGAAAAGGGGAGACTCATCTACGCCGGCCCCGTCCAGGGCGCGCGCCAGCAGATCGCCGACACCGCCATTTTTTGGGTCCGACCCAAGCTCGAGCAGCAGGAGTCGGCCCTGGCGTTGCTCCGGAACCAGGCGGGAATCGTGTCGGCGGAGTCCTTCGAGGACCGCATCAAGATCACGCTCGCCAGCCACGACACCGATCCCACGTTCATCCCGGATTCCCTGGTCCAGGGCGGCGTCCGGCTCCTCGAGTTCTACGAGGACGAGATGGGCCTGGAGAAGGTCTTCCTCCATGTGACCAAGGGCGAAACTCAATGACGTCGACCTCGACCCTGGGCCGTCGCCGGCCACCCGCCGAAGCGACGAACCCCGCGGGACACCGTCGGATCCCAAATTCCCTTTCCGGTCCGAATCCGTCCGCTAGCCTCACCCCATGATCCACGTGGGCATCGGCTACGACATCCATCCGCTGGTCGAGAACCGGAAACTCGTTCTCGGCGGAGTGCAGATCCCCCACCCGAAGGGTCTCGCGGGTCATTCCGACGCCGACGTCATCATGCACGCCATCTGCGACGCCATTCTCGGCGCGCTGGGCGAGCCGGACATCGGTCATTATTTCAAGAACACCGACGTTCGCTGGCAGAACGCCGCCAGCCGCGTCTTCCTCCAGGAGGTCGCCCGCCAGGTCACTTTCCACCAGGGCCGCCTCATCAACGTCGACGCCACCGTCCTCGCCGAGGAACCCAAAATCGCCCCGCACATTCAGAAGATGAAGTACAACATCGCCGAGGCCCTGAACCTGAACGTCCGCCGGGTCGGCATCAAGGCGACCACCAACGAGCGTCTCGGTTCCATCGGCCGCGGCGAAGGGATCGCCGCCATGGCCGTCGCCTGCGTCGATCTTCCCGAATAGGTCAAGTCGCGCTCCCAGCCACACCCGCACCGCATCATGGCGATCAAATCCGAAATCGGCTGGACCCGCCGGAACGAGGACGGCGAGAAGATCGAAATCAACGCCCGCCGCTTCGGGGGGGAGTGGTTTTTCCACTTCCGCCAGCGCCGGTACGACCTCTGGCAGGAGGTCAAGCAACCGCCCCTCGAAGACTGGCTCGAACTCGCCGCCGCCGTGGAGCGCCGCATTCCCCGCAGCCTCTACCCGCCCAGCGAGCTCGACCGCATCCGGCAGGAGATCCGAAACCGGTTCCCCGAAGCCCAACTCGACACTTCGGCCGACTAAACGCCTCGATCGTCTTCAGGCGTCCCGTCCGGTTCACCGAACCCGGACGAGGTCGATCTGCCGGACGTCCATCACGGACCGGCCCGGAATCTCCAGCGCCCGCAGCGTCAGCGCTCCCCGACCCTGTTCCAGACGGATCCGGCCCACGCGCAACGTGTGGAACTCCTTCATCCGCGATTCCGCCGGCGGACGCGGAAGGGTGTCCTGATTCGTGTACAGCGGCGGATCCCAGCCGGGTGCCACCTTGCCGACGATCCGAGCGCCGTTGAACTCGAGTTCGATCGCGGAACCGACGTCCTCCAACGGACAGGTGTAAAGAATCTCGACCTCGAACTCGCCGGACCCGACGACGTCCACGTCCCAAGTCATCCGGTCCCGGAGACCCCGCCAGTCCACGAAGTACGAACAGTTCGGCGCGGGCGCGCTCCGTTTCACGCCCCCATGGGGCACGCCGTCCCGGGCCGGAAGGGGCGTCCTCGAAAAGCCGGGGTACCCGACGGGGATCGGACGGTCGTCCGGAGCTTTGGGAAGCACTTCGGCCCGCCACTGGGCCACCGCCTTCGCCATCGTCCCGTGAACCTCCGGTTGCCGGGACGCGAGGTCCGTCGTTTGCGCCGGGTCGGCGACGATGTCGAAAAGCGCCCCTTTCGAGTCCAGCCGGTACTGCTGGGACCGGGCGCTCACCTGGCCGTTTTGGTGGGAAAAAAGGAGCCGTTCCGGCCAATCCACGGTGCGCCCCCGGAGGAGCGGCGAAAGGTCCCGACCGTCGAGCGGCTTGGTTCCCACCCGCGGAACCCCCGCCATCGCGCAGAGTGTGGGCAGCAGGTCGATCGCCCCGGCGACCTCCTGAATCCGCGTGCCGGCCTGGATTCCCCCGCCGGGCCATCGAACAAAGCAGGGCGAACGAAGTCCTCCCTCGTCGGTGGAACCTTTGACCCCCTTCATCCCGCCGTTCCAGCGATGCGTGTTCGGGCCGTTGTCGGAGAAGTAGACCACGATGGTGTTGGTTCCGAGGCCAAGTTCATCGAGACGCCGAAGGACCCGTCCGACGTTCGCGTCGAGATTCTCCATCATGGCCAGCGCGCAGCGGGTGTGGTCGTCGCGCTCGCGCGAACGGTCCGTGGCCCGCAGGTCGAGGGGCAGATCCTTGTAGCGCCGCCAGGTCTCGTCCGGAACCGCCCAGGGGGAGTGCGGGGTGTTGAAGGGCAGGTAGCAAAGGAAGGGTCGATCGCGATGACGTTCGATGAACTCGATCGCCTTCGAGGTGAATTCATCGGCGATGTAGCCCTTGGCGCGAACGGGACGCCCATTGTGCTCCAGCGGCGGATCGAAGTACTCACCCCAATGTCCCGAAGTGAAGCCGTGGTAGTCGTCGAAACCCCGGGCGTTCGGGTGGTAGGGCCCTTGGGACCCGTTGTGCCACTTGCCGAACGCCCCGGTGGCGTACCCCGCCGACTTGAAGGCGTCCGCCACCGTCTTCTCGTCCGTGTTCAACCGTTCCTGCCCCGTCGAGACCCCGCGAACTCCCCCGCGCGAATGATAGCGGCCGGTCAAAAACTCAGCCCGGGTCGGAGCGCAAACCGAACACACGAAAAACCTGTCCAGCGACGCGCCGCTCCGGGCGAGGGAATCCAGGTTCGGTGTCCGCGCTTGCGTGTTTCCAGACACGCCGTAGTCCCCCCAGCCCGCGTCGTCCGCCAGAACGATCACCACGTTGGGACGGTCCGCGCCCCCGGGCGATGTTCCGTCGGCCGCGTGAACCGACCCAAGACCGACGATCCCAAGGATCAGGGTGATCAGGACGGATCTGGTCCCGGGACGGGTAAGGCCGGAAAACTTGGGAAGCATCCCGCAACCTAGGACGAGCCTCCAACGCGGCACAACCGCGTTGTCGGTTGTTGAAATGTGGCGAACCTGCATTTCCCGATTCGGTGGTTGAAACCGGTGGGGGATCCCGCTCTCTTGTCCTGCTTCCGTCGCCATGAAACACGTCCCCACGATCGTCGGCATTCTCCTGGGCCTCCTCTTCGTCGCGTCCGGAGCCGTCGTCCTTTTCCGTCTCGTGCCCATGCCGCCGCCGCCCGAGGGCACCCCGGCCTGGCATTTCATGACCGCGTTCGCCCCGACGGGCTACCTCAACTTCGTGAAGGTCCTGGAAATCCTCGGAGGCATCCTGGTCGCCATCCCACGCACCCGGAATCTCGGGCTTCTCGTGCTCGGGCCGATCCTGGTGAACATCCTGGCCTTCCACGGTTTCGTGATGGCTGGCGAGGGGCTCTTCTCGCCGGGAGTGCTCATCCCCTCGGCCATGGCGCTCTACCTGCTCTGGAGCGGTCGCCGGGAATTCCTCGGCCTGATCCCCCGGCGCGCGTCGACGCCGAAATGAGCTGAGCGATCCTAACTCTTCCAATTGGACCTCCCCCAAACCCCGAAAACCCAAATCGCATTCGATCCAGGAAATCACCCATGCCAACGACATCCCCCATCATCCAGCCCTACCTCACGTTCGGCGGTCGCTGCGAAGAAGCCCTCGAGTTCTACCGCAAGGCCCTCGGCGCGGAGATTGAAATGGTCATGCGGTTCAAGGACAGCCCGGATCCCATGCCACCCGGAACGCTCGCCCCGGGGTTCGAGGACAAGGTCATGCACTCGTCCTTCCGGGTGGGAGGCTCCCTGATCATGGCCTCCGACGGCTGCGACGACACCGCGGCGAGTTTCGCCGGATTCTCCCTCTCGATCGCGCTCGCCACGACGGCCGATGTCGACCGCGTGTTCGCGGCGCTGGCCGAAGGGGGCAACGTGACGATGCCCCTCGGGAAGACGTTCTGGTCCGAGAGCTTCGGCATGGTCACGGACAAGTTCGGCCTAGGCTGGATGGTCACCGTCGCCACCTGAAGACCGGATTCAGGGAGGGGCCCAGGAGGCCCATGTGTCCCATAGGTCCCATCTCCCCAACCTGAACCAGTCTCTCCCCCGAGGAGTTCCCCAAGCCCCACCCGGGGAGTTTCCTTTTCGGCGATCCGGGTCTGTGGTTGCCTCGGACCCGCTATGGCTCGAGGGAACATTCTCTTCACCGTCCTGTTCACGACTTTGGCCGCGGGACTGTCCGGCCACGCGGGCGACTGGCCGCAATGGCGGGGTCCGGATCGCAACGGCATCTCCGCCGAAACCGCCTGGCGGCATACCTGGCCGGACGACGGTCCGAAGGTCTCCTGGAAGGCCGAGGTCGGCCTGGGATTCTCGTCCGTGGTGGTCGCGAATCAGCGTCTGGTCACGCTGGGACACGACAACGAACAGGACACCGTCCACTGCCTCGACGCGGACACCGGCAAGCTCCTCTGGAGGCATTCCTACCCCGCCGAACTGGGGGACAAATTCTTCGAAGGCGGCACCACGGGAACGCCCACGATCGCCGGCGATCAGGTGTTCGTCCTCAGCCGTTGGGGGGATCTCTTCTGCCTCGGCGCCGCGGACGGGAAGGTCCGTTGGGAAAAGAACATTCTCAAGGAAACCGGCGCCCGCCCGCCGGACTGGGGCCTGACCGGCGCGCCCTTTGTCAGGGGCGACCGTCTTTTTCTCAACGTCGGGGAAGCCGGCGCCGCGTTGAACACGAAGGACGGTTCCATCGTCTGGAGTTCGCCCAAGAAAGAGGCCGGGTACTCGACCCCTTACCCGTACCGGTCGGGCGACGACGACCTCGCGATCTTCAGTTCCGGAGAGGCCTACACCGCGGTGCGATTGCGGGATGGCGGACGCGTCTGGAGCGTCCGATGGCTCACCCAGTACGGCGTCAACGCGTCCGACCCGATCCTCCACGACGGGCTGCTCTTCGTCTCCTCCGGCTATGGCAAGGGCTCGGGACTCTTCAAGCTCGGCGAACCCGAACCCGAGTCGGTCTGGAAATCCAAGGTCCTCGCCACCCAGATGAACGCCGCCGTCCTGTTCGAGGGCCATCTCTACGGCACCGCCGGGGACACCACGACCAAGGCCGCCCTGAAATGCGTCGAGTTCGCCACCGGCAAGGAGAAGTGGTCCCAGGCCGCCTTCGGCTCCGGCGGCGTCATCATCGCGGGAAACCGGCTCATCGCCATCGGCGGCACCGGGGAACTGTCGACCGCCCCCGCCACACCGGACGGTTTCAAACCGACCGCCCGCGCCCAGGTGCTGGGAGGAAAAACCTGGACCGGTCCAGTCCTCGCCCACGGCCGGATCTACTGCCGGAATTCCCGCGGCAATCTTGTCGCCCTCGACGTGCGAGAACCGTAGTCGCGACATCGGACTCGCCGGGTTTGTCATCGCCGATTCCGACCCCGACCGCGACCCCGATACCAACCCCGACCCATCCACACGGCCCCAATCCCCTCGCAACACCCGATGAGCACCAACCGTCGGCAATTCCTTCGCACCGCCGCCCTCGCCGGCTCCGTGGTTTCCGTCGCCCCTTACGTCCTCGCCGCCGACCCCGCCCGGAAATACCGGACGGCCCTCATCGGCTGCGGT
Source organism: uncultured Verrucomicrobiota bacterium (assembly GCA_942490575.1). Classification (GTDB taxonomy): domain Bacteria; phylum Verrucomicrobiota; class Verrucomicrobiia; order Limisphaerales; family CAIMTB01; genus CAIMTB01. The sequence continues at coordinate 98,127 of CALNYA010000072.1, read as the reverse complement.
TGGTGGGGCAACAACATCCTGCGCGAAGCCATCGCCAGTGAACGCGTCAAAGTGGTCGGCCTGTGCGACGTCGACCCCGCGGCCCGCGACCTCACCGCCGAACGGGTCAACGATCTCAACGGGGATTCCCCGACGAAACACAACGACTTCCGGGAACTCCTCGACAAGGAAAAGCCGGAAATCGTCCTGATCGCCACCCCCGACCACTGGCACGCCCTCCAGACCATCGCCGCCGTGAGATCCGGCGCCCATGTGTTCGTCGAAAAGCCCACCGGCCACACCGTCCGCGAAAGCCGCGCCATGGTGCGCGCCACGCGCGACAGCGGCCGGGTCGTCCAGGTCGGCCTGCACCGGCGCATCGGACCGCACCACGTCGGCGCCATGAAGTTCCTGAAATCCGGCGCGCTGGGTGATATCGCCATGGTCCGGATCTTCGCCCACGGCGGCGGCGGCCGCGAACGCCCTTCGCCCAACCTCGAACCGCCGGAGGGCATGGACTGGGACCTCTGGTGCGGACCGGCTCCCAAGAGGCCGTTCAACAAGAAGCTGCACCCCGGCGGCTGGCGGGGCTTCCTCGACTACGCGAACGGACAGTTGGGCGACTGGGGTGTCCACTGGCTCGACCAGGTCCTCTGGTGGAGCGGGGAACCCTATCCCAAGCGGGTCTTCTGCACCGGCGGCCGCGAAATCGCCGGCCCTCCCATCCTCACCGAGACCGAACAGACCTCCGACGCTCCCGACCACCAGGTGGCCGTCTACGAGTTCCAAAAATTCACCTGTGTCTGGGAACACCGCCGCTTCGGAGGCAATCGCGCCGAGAAACACGGGATCGGCGCCTACTTCTACGGCACCAAGGGAACGCTCCACATCGGGTGGAAGGATGGCTGGACGTTCTATCCCTCGGACTCCCGAGCCGACACCGTGCACGAGGATTCCCAACTGCAGGAACCCGACGGACACAATCTCAAGCTGCTCTGGGCCGACTTCCTGGCCTCCATCGAATCCGGCCGCGAGTGCGTCGCGAACATCGAGGTCGGCCACCGGGCTTCCGTGCTCCCGCTCCTCGGCATGATCTCGTGGCGAACCGGCCGCAGCATCCAATGGGACGGCGCGAGCGAGGAAATCGTCGGCGACGCCGAAGCCGGCGAACTCCTCAGCCGCCCCTACCGGACACCTTGGACCTACCCGACGTGAACCGGAGCTTTCCACGCCCACCGACCTTGACGCCGCGAAGGGCAGGTCGTTGAGTCCCGCCATGATTCGAGGCGAGTCCAATCCGGCTGCTCCTGGGGTTTTCTCCCGCCGCTGGACCTTTGCCGAGATGGTCGCCGAACTCCCGGAAAGCACCCATTCCGCGGAGCTTTGGGACGGAGAACTGATCATGTCCCCCTCGCCCTCCTTCTTTCACCAGGAGATCGTCGTCCGATTCCACGATGCCCTCCGGAAGTGGGTTTCGGAACATCGCCTCGGCAGGACAGGTCTCGCGCCCCTGGACATGATCCTGAGCAGTCGCCGGGTGGTGCAGCCGGATGTGTTCTTCGTCTCCCACCAACGCAAGGGCATCCTGACGGATCGACTGCACGGAGCGCCCGACCTCGTGGTGGAAGTCCTCTCCCCCGACTCCCGCCGCCGGGACCGCATCGACAAGCGCGATCTCTACGAGCAACACGGCGTCACCGAATACTGGCTCGTCGATCCGGAAGCCCGATCGGTTGAAGTCCTGTTCCTGGAACAGGGTGAATACCACCTCGCGGGCCGCTGGCATCCCGGCGAACGAGCCGCCTCCACGCTTCTCCCCGGCTTCGAAATCCACGTCGAGGACCTGTTCGGATCTCCCGCTTCGGACAGTTCCGACGGATGACGTCCGTTTCTTCAATCCTGCCAAGGGGCCAAATGTTCGATGTCGCTGTCGGAGCCCACGGTCCCACGGACCTTGGAGATGGGCCATTTCCCTGAGCGGAACGATCGCATTCGACCCTCTCGGCGCAGGGACTGATGAACTCACAAGCCCGAGGGATAGGCGGGTCATCGAATCCGTCGCCTTGAGTTCGGTCGCAAGGAATCCCCGCGCAGCCCCGTCAGGGGCGGCCGGTCTATAGCAACGATCGGTCCCCAGAAAATCCAAGCTCCGTAGGAGCGGCCCTCGGAGTGGCGGAACCGGGTGCGGACATCCTGAATCGCCGTCCGAAGGTTGGGTGCGGATGGGCCGCCCCTCCGGGGCTTGTGAGCCGTTCCCGGACGGGTTCTATCGACAGGCCGGTCCTACGGACCTCGGTTCGGGGAGAGGGTTCGGCGAACGGAGCCAAGCCCTCCAGTTTCATTACGCCCCGGTGCTTGCTTCGAAACGCCAAGTCCGGCAATCTCGCCCGATGAAGAAATCGGCGTCGTCGCCATCCTCCCCCAAGACTTTGGTTGCTTTCGAGAAGGGCCAAATCTGGCAGATCGGCGACTTGAACGTCGCCGTCACCCTGGTCGGAAAGACCCTGGTGCATTACAAGCGCTACAAAACGAAGCGCCACGGGAATCAAACGACCCTGTCGTCGAAGCCGGATCTTCAGAAGTACCTGCTCAGCAACAACGCCATCCTGGTCTCGGAGTAAAACCGGAGTGGAATCCGGCCCGGGTCCGGAAATCACGGTCGCCTCGGCGATGATCACCCGGCAACTGGCATCCGCGCTCGGAGTCATCCTCGCGGCCGCCTCCTTCGCGGTCATCACCACTCCAACCGCCCGCGCCCGGAATTCCATTCCGCTGGCCGGCACTTGGCGATTCGAGTTGGACCGCGCCGATCTGGGCGTCACCGACCACTGGTTCGATAGGCGCCTCGCCGGCCGGGTGCGGCTTCCCGGTTCCCTTCCCGCCCAAGGCATCGGCGATCCGGTCACGATCGATACCCGCTGGACCGGTTCCATCGCCGATCGTTCCTGGTTCACCGATCCCGAGTACGAGCGCTACCGGGTTCCCGGCGGAATTCGGATCCCCTTCTGGCTGCAACCCGAAACGGTCTACACCGGCGCCGCCTGGTATCAGCGCGACATCGTGATCCCGACGGAATGGGAGGATCGCCGGGTCGTGTTGTTTCTCGAACGCCCCCACTGGGAGACCCGGGTCTGGGTGGACGACCGACTGATAGGCGCCGCCGACACCCTGGGAACGCCTCACGAGCACGATCTCGGCACGCTGAACCCCGGCCGCCATCGACTCACCGTTCGAGTCGACAACCGGATGATCGTGGACATCGGCGAGAACTCGCACTCGATCTCCGACCACACCCAGGGCAATTGGAACGGCATCGTGGGCCGTATCGAACTCCGGTCCACCCCGCTGGTCTGGATTGATGACGTTCAAGTTGTCCCCAACCTCCGCGCGCGAAGCGCCCGGGTGCATTGGCGCCTCGGAAACGCCACCGGCCTCCGGGCCGCCGTCGAGGTCACCTGCTCCGCCCGACTGAAGGAACCCCCGGGCCGCTTCGTGACCGATCGAACCGCGGATTTCGAGATCAGCCCCGGCGGCGGCGGCGGCGACATCGAACTCTTCCTCGGCGAACAGGCCGTCACCTGGGACGAGTTCGAACCCCGGCTCTACGTGATCACCGTGGAATCGCGCACCCTCGACGGGCTCGTCCACCGGCTGGAGGTCCCGTTCGGCCTTCGCGAGTTCCTCGCCGACGGCACCCAATTCACCATCAACGGCCGACCCGTCTTCCTGCGCGGGACTTTGGAATGCTCGGTATTCCCCCGCACCGGCCACCCGCCCGTCGACGTGGAATCCTGGCGCGGAATCCTTCGCACCGCCCAAGCCCATGGGCTGAACCATCTCCGGTTTCACTCGCATTGTCCGCCCGAGGCGGCCTTCACCGCGGCCGACGAACTCGGGATGTACCTCCAGGTGGAAGCCTCGATCTGGGCCAACCAGTCGACCACCCTTGGAGACGGCCGGCCCGTGGACGCGTGGGTTCATGCCGAGACCGAGCGCATCCTCCGGCACTACGGAAATCATCCGTCGTTCGTGCTGATGGCTTGCGGGAACGAACCCGCCGGCCCCCGCCACCGCGAGTTCCTCACCCAATGGGTCGCGACCTTCAAGGCGCGCGATCCACGCCGGCTCTGGACCTCCGCCGCCGGTTGGCCGGAACTGCCCGTGAACCAGTGGCATTCGTCCCCGGCTCCGAGAATTCAGGCGTGGGGCGCGGGGCTGAAGTCGCGGATCAACGGCGCCCCGCCCGAAACCGTGACCGACTACAGCGCCGACATCGCGGCCCGATCCGTCCCGGTCGTCGCCCACGAAATCGGACAATGGTGCGCGTATCCCGATTTTCGTGGGATGCGGAAATACACGGGACACTTGAAGCCCCGAAACTTCGAGATCTTCCGTGACACCCTGAAAGACCACGGACTGGGACACCTCGCCCGGCGATTCGTCCACGCGTCCGGCCGCCTCCAGACCCTGTGCTACAAGGAGGAGATCGAGTCCGCCCTGCGCACGTCCGGCATGGCCGGGTTCCAACTCCTCGACCTGCGCGACTTCCCCGGGCAGGGCACCGCGCCCGTCGGCGTGCTCGACCCGTTCTGGGATGGCAAGGGCTACGTGACTCCCGCCGAGTTCCGGAGCTTCTGCGGACCCACCGTCCCCCTGGCGCGACTCCCGCGACGGGTCTTCACCCAGTCCGACCGACTCGAAGCCGACGTCGACATCGCCCATTTCGGGCCGATCCCGCTCCTCGGACGGAAGGCCTCCTGGGCGCTCGTCGACGAACTCGGGCGCGCCGTAGCCGACGGAATCTTCCCGGTGAAGACGATTCCCGTGGGCAACGGCACCCGCCTCGGACGCATCGAGACCGCCCTTTCGATGGCGCCCGCGCCAGCCCGCTACCGTCTCGTGGTGACCCTCGCCACCCGACCCCTGGTCCGGAACGATTGGGACGTCTGGATCTACCCGCCCTCGACCCCGACCGATCCCGCACCCGTGGCGCCCGACCCCGTCCGGGTGGTCTCGGAACTCGATGCCGCCACCTTGGACGCCCTGAACCGGGGCGGCCGGGTGCTCTGGCTCCTTCCTCCGGCGCGCGTCCGGCCCGATCCGCGGACCGGCCCGGTGGCGCTGGGATTCTCACCCATCTTCTGGAACACCGCCTGGACTGCCAGGCAGGCCCCGCACACGCTCGGAATCCTCTGCGACCCGCGCCACCCGGCGCTGGCCGGTTTCCCGACCGAACCCCACGGCAACTGGCAGTGGTGGTCCGTCGTCCGGCATGCCGGAGCCATGATCCTGGATGAACTGCCACGAGGCCTCGAACCCACCATCCGTGTCATCGACGACTGGGTCACCGCCCGAAGCCTCGCGCTGGCCTTCGAAGCAAGGGTCGGCGCGGGAAGTCTGTTCGTTTGCTCGGTCGACCTTTCCGGCGAATCCGGCCTGGACCCAGTCCGACGCCAGCTTCGTTCCAGCCTGATGGAATACCTGGGCGGCACCCGCTTCCGGCCGCGAACCGCCGTGACCCCGGAGCAGCTGAAGACCCTCGCCGCACCGTAGGCGCCAACGCGAGACAGCTTCCACGAATGACCGCGTCGTACCCCGTCTTCGCACATCTCAACGTCGAAAAGACCGCCCTCTACCGCGGCATCCTCGAAGTCTTCGTGGCCGAGCGGGCGCGGTTCGCGATCGCCCTGCGCCCGGCCGAGATCGCGGACGCGCTCGGCCGGACTCTCGACCTTCAGCTCCCTCACCCTCCGCTAAGCGAGGTCGAAACCGCGCTCCGGCAGTTGAAGGATTGGGGCAACGTCGACGACGCCCCGGACACCGCCGAAGCCGCCACGTTGGAGGAGTTCTACCGCGACCGCCGTCTCTACCAGCTCAGCGCCGCCGGCGAAGCCGCCGAGCAGGCGCTCGCCGTGTTCGAGGAATACCTCCACCGCCCCGGCGCGCTCCAAACCACCGCCCTTCACGACATCCTCGAACTCCTCGACGCGCTGCCGCCCCTCCTTGCCGCCGACCCTCGGGACGACGCCAAGCTGCACCTCGCCCTCGCTTCCCTGTCGTCGCGCTTCGAGGAGCTGACATCCCGTGCCCAGTCGTTCATGCGCGGCCTCCAGCGCACCGTCGATCTCTACGGACTGACCACCGACGCCTTCCTCGCCTACAAGGAGCGCCTCATCGAGTACCTCGAGAAATTCATCGGCGAACTCGTGGTCGCCACCAACCGCGTCGCCGAATCCCTCCTCCGCATCGAGGCCGGCGGCGTCGATTCCCTGTTCGAAGTGGCCGCGCTGCGCGAACTCGCCGACGCCATCGATCCCACCCCCGAAGATCTTGCCGCCGCGCAGGCCCGCTGGCGTCAGCGCTGGAGCGGCCTGCGTCGCTGGTTCATCGGCGACGGCGGCCTTCCTTCGCAGGCCGAACTCCTCCGCGCCCGCGCCCGCTCCGCCATCCCCGCCCTCCTCACCACCGTCAGCCAGATCAACGACCGCCGTTCCAGCCGCACCGATCGCGCCGCCGATTTCTCAGCCCTCGCCCGGTGGTTCGCGGAAGCGCCGGACGATCAGGCCGCCCACCGGCTCTGGCGCACGGCATTCGGCCTCGCCCCGTCCCGCCACCTTCGGATCAACGATGAAACCCTCGCCGCCCGCGCCGAAGCCACGGAGTCGCCCCGCGCCAGCTGGCTCGAAAGCATCCCCATGTGGGTCTCTCCGCGCCTCCGGCAATCCGGCCGCCAGGCCATGCGCGGCGGCGCCCAACCCACCGTCGACCGCTCCCGCGACAAGGCCCTGCTCACAGCCCTGGCCAATGAACAGGCTCTCGAAACGTCCCGCGCACGCGATCGCCTGATCCAGCGCGGACGCTGCCGTCTCGCCGACCTCGGACCCCTTTCACGCGGCGAACTCCGGTTCTTCCTCGACCTTCTCGGACGCGCCCTCGCCCGCACCGTCGAGCAAGGTTCGGTCGTCGAGGGCGTGTCCGCCGACGGTTCTCTCCGGGTCCGTATCGAGCCCGTGGAACCGCGCGCTTGGGTCACCCTGGAAAGCGAGGACGGCACTTTCGCGGGTCGCGATTTATGGGTGTCCATCGAACCCAACACCGGCGTGGAGGCCGCCCCATGACTCCCGTCCACGCCACTCCAGGCAACTCGCGAAGAGCCCGCCTCGAGCGCCTGCGCGAGGACCTCGATCCGCTCGCCGCCGGCGAAATCCGGATCGCGATCCGGGCGCTCCTCCGGCATCCCCTCCTCCGCCCCCACGCCCCGGATCCCGAGGCTTATCTCCTGGTCCGTCGCCACCACGACTGGCTGGGAGCCTGGTTCGCTCATCACGCCGACTGGAACCTCGCCGTCACCTCCGAAGCCGCGCGACTCCGCAAGATGCCGGCCCACGCCGCCGACCCCAGCCGCGGCGCCGTCGAACCACGAAATCGGGAGCCTTTCACCCGCAAGCGGTACGTCCTGCTCTGCCTCGCCCTCGCCGCCCTCGAACGGAGCGATCGCCAGATCACGCTCGGCCGGCTCGCCGAGGCCCTCGTCAGCGGCCTGGCATCCGAACCCGCCTTCGCCGCGGCGGGCCTGGTCTGGTCCCTGGACGCCGCCGCCGACCGCCGGGACTTCGTTCACGCCGTCCGACTTCTCCTCCACCTCGGCGCGCTTCGCCGCGTCCAAGGCAACGAGGATCAGTTCCTCCACGACCGGGAATCCGACGTCCTCTACAGCGTCGTCCGCCCCGTTCTCGCGCTCCTCCTTGCCACCCGGCGCAGCCCGTCCCTGGTCCATGCGGAGGATTTCGAGGCCCGTCTCGAAGCCCTGGTCACCGACGCCTCCACCCCCGACACCCCCGACGCGCGCCATCGAGCCATCCGCACCCACCTCGTCCGCCGGCTCCTCGACGATCCGGTCGTCTACTACGACGAACTGGACCCGGAAACCCGCGCCTACCTCGATCGACAGCGGAGTTTCCTCCTCCGCGACATCACCGAGGCGACCGGCCTCGAAGCCGAGGTCCGCGCCGAAGGCATCGCCCTGGCCGATCTCGACGGCGACTGCACCGACCTCGGTCTCCCCGAGGAAGGCACCGAGGGGCACCTCACCCTGCTGCTCGCCTCCTGGCTCGCGGGTATCCTGCGCACCGAACCCGCCCGCTCGATCACCGTCGACGCCGCCCGGCTTCAGACGGTCCGATTCATTCGCCAACATCGCCATCACTGGCGCCGCGAAGTGACTGAGAAAGGGGCCGAAGCCTGGCTCACCGAAACCGTGCTCAACCGCCTGGCCGGGCTCGGCCTCATCGGACGGCGCGCCGGCGAAATCATCCCCCGGGCCGCGCTCGGACGGTACGCCCTGCGAGTCACCCCGGACTTGGAAGGCGACCCGACCGAGACAACCGCCGACCTGTTCGCGAAGCCGACCCCGAAGAAACCCGCCGACGGGATGCTCTTTCCATGACCGCCGATTCCGCGTCCCTCTCTTTCCCTCCGAACCCGCGGTGGCGGACGCAGTTCCCCTGCCCGCCGCTTCCCATCCGAATCGGTGGCAGCCCGTCCGCTGCGGACTGCTGAACATCTACCGCTACGACTACGAGGAATTCCGGTTCGAACAGGGGCGCCTCCTGCTGCGGGGCGACAACGGGACCGGCAAGTCGCGCGTCCTCGCCCTTCAACTCCCGTTCCTCCTCGATGGCGATGTTTCACCCGCCCGGGTCGAACCCGACGGAGACCCCGCCAAGCGGATCGAATGGCACCTCCTCATGGGCCGATGGCCCGACCGGACCGGCTACACTTGGATCGAGTTCGGTCGCAAAAACCCCGACGGCACCGAGGAGTTCCAGACGCTCGGCTGCGGCATGCGCGCCGTCGCCGGCCATTCCGGACTGCACTCGCGCTGGTTCTTCGTCACCCGACAGCGCGTCGGCCAAGACCTGTTCCTGCAAAACAACGAACAACGCCCCCTGGGTCGCGACCGTCTCGAGCAGGCCCTCGGCAAGCTCGGTTCCGTCTACGCCAGCGGCGAGGAATACCGTCGCGCCGTCGACGCCGCCCTCTTCGGCCTTGGTCCTCGCTACCCCAGGCTCATCGAACTTCTGATCCGCCTCCGGCGCCCCAAGCTTTCCCAGAAGCTCGACGAGGAGGAGCTCTCCACCACCCTCAGCGAAGCGCTCCCCGTCCTTCCCACCACGCTCGTCGACGAGGTCGCCGAAGCCTTCCGCAGCCTCGAAACCGATCGCGAGTCCCTTCGCGGTTTCGCCGAAACCCGCGTCGCCGTGGAGGAGTTCCTCCGCGAGTACAGCCTCTACGCCCGGGTCGCCGTCCGCCGCCGCGCCGCCGCCGTCCGGTCCGCCCATTCCCAATACGAAGTCGCCCAACGCACCGTGCGCGACGCCGAACGACGGGTCGCCGAAGCCGAAACCCATCTCGGCCGCATCCAGACCGCCCGCGCCGCGCTCGATCAGGACCACGCCGCCGCCGAGGAATCGGTGCGCACGCTTCGGGCCAGCCCCGAAATGCGGACCGCCGCCGACCTCGCGCACGCCGAGGACGCGGCGCGGTCCGCGGAGTCCGGTCGAACCGCCTGCGAAGAGGACTCCACGAAGGCCCAACGCCAGCTCGCCACCGCCCAGGAGCATTTCGAGGCGGCGCTGCAACAGCACGAAACCATGACCGCCGATGCCGAGGCCCGGCTCTGGCAAGCGGGCGCCGACGCCGACGCGGCGGCAATGACCGAAACCCATCGCCAGCATCTCGCTTCTCCCCGGTTCACCGATTCCACCGACGACGCCCAAGCCCGAGCCGGAAAAGCCGCCGCCGCGATCGATCGAGCCCTCCACCAACGGCGCGAAGCCATTGAACTTCTTCGAACCCGCGAGAACGCGGTCGCCGTCGCCAGGCGCGCATGGGAAGCGTCCGAGACCGAACGCCGCCGCGCGGCCGACGCCTGCACCACCGCCCGTGAAGAGGAACACGCCGCGCGCGCCGCCCTTGAGGAAGCCGCCGGGACATTCCATGCCGCCGTCGAAACCTGGAAATCCGGCCTGATCGCTCTCCCGTCCTCCGGATGGGCGCTCGACTTCGAGGAGGCCTCCGCCTGGATCGAGCACCGCGAAGGCCCCCACCCGTGGCGACGATTGGCCGAAGGCGTCCTTCGCCGAACTCTCCTTGAAAGCGCGGATCAACTGGCCCGGTGGCATCAACAAATCCGCCTCGAGGACGAAGCCATCGCCCAACTCCAGGCCGAGCAGGAACAACTCGAACAGGGCGGCGTCACCGATCCCCCCGTCCTGCCCGGACGCCGGGCCCCACGCGCCGGCCGTCCGGGCGCGCCCCTCTGGCGGCTCTGCGATTTCCGACCCGAAGTTCCAGACCCGGAGCGGGCCGGACTCGAAGCCGCCCTCGAAGCATCCGGACTCCTCGACGCCTGGCTTCTCCCCGACGGTCGCCTCGTCGACCCCGAGACAGAAGACACCTTCCTTCATCCCGACGGCTCCCCCGAGAATTCGAGCCTCGGGACACACCTCGGGCTCGTCCTCGTTCCCGCCCTCGACGCCGCCGATCCACAACAAGTGGGCCTGTCGGTTTCCCAGGTCGAAGGCGTGCTGCGCCGCATCGGCTCCCGCCCGGACACCGGGTCGTCTTGGGTCGCCACCGACGGGGCCTGGCGACTGGGTCCGCTGACAGGCCGCTGGACCAAGTCCGCCGCCGCGTACCTCGGTGAAAGCACCCGCGCCGAGGCGAGGCGCCGGCGTCTGGCCGAACTCCGCGAACAGCGCGCGATCCGGGAAGCGGCGCGCGAACGTCTTCAATTCGAAGTCCGCCAAGGCGAGGCGCGCCAGGACCAGGCGAACGCGGAATGGGCCTCGTTTCCCGACGAACGCCCAACGCTTCAGGCCGGGTTCCGGCTCATCGCGGCCACCGCCGCGATCGGCGAAGCCTTCGTGACCTTTGAAAAGGCGGAACGCGACACCGCCACTCGGCGCGCCGCGCTCGGGGATTCGGAGTCCCGCCGCGACAGGGATGCCGCGGATCTGCGGCTGTCCGAATGGCTGGGCCGGTTGGACCTCCTCGACCGTGCCCTCGGACGGTATGAGGCCGGCCTTTCCGCCCTCTGGCCCACGCTCCGGCATTGGATCTCGACCCACGAACAACGCGAACAAGCCTCGCACCGGCTCGCGCGGGCGCAGGGCGAATCCGCCGAACGGGTCCTTCGGTTGCAGAAAGCAGCCGAGGAATCCGCCGCCGCCCGGAGCCGCTTCGAAACCCTCCGGGCCATGCACGGAGCCACCATCGCCGTTGTGATGGAAAACCTGCGCGCCGCCGAGACGCGCATCACCGACCTCCGGGGCCTCATGGAGGAACGCCGAAAGGAGGAACTCGAACAGACCCGCCTCCGGACCGAAGCCCTGTCGGACCGGGACCACGCCCAGACCAATCAGGCGCGTCACGATGAAACCAGGCGATCGGCCATCGCCAGCCTGGAAGCCTTCGCGGACCAGCGGCTTCTCGCCGAAGCGGATGGTCAACTCGCCGAGGTCGAGACCGGCCCCTGGGTCGTCCATCGCGCGGTCGAGATCGCGCGAACGATCGAACCCCTCCTTTCGGAAACCCCGGCCGACGACGATGCCTGGCGCCGCCGCCAGGACGCCATTCATGGAAACGTCCAGGAACTCCGCGACCGCCTGATCGCCCACAATCACCAGCCCGAAACCCATCAGGTGGAGGATTTCGTGCTGGTCCGCTGCGTCTTCCAAGCCCGCTCGCACACCATGACGGAACTGCGCGACGCCTTCGCCGCGGAGATCCGCGAACGGGAACGCCTCCTCGAAGCCCGCGAACGCGAGATCATCGAGAACCATCTCCTCGGGGAGATCGCCGTCGAACTGCAACGCCTCGTCCGTGGCGCGGAGGAATGGATCGCCTCGGCCAATCGGGAACTGGCCGCCCGCCCGACGAGCACCGGCCTTCGTTTCCGGTTCGCCTGGGAACCCGCCCTCGAAGGCCCGTTCCCAGCCATCCGCAAGTCCTTCCTTCAAACCAGCGCCCTCTGGTCGCCCGCCGAACGCACTGAGATCACCCGCTTCCTCCAGGAACGGATCCGCGCCGAACAGACCGCCAACGAACAGGGCTCGTGGCGCGATCATCTCGCCGCCGCCCTCGACTATCGCCGATGGCACCGCTTCCTGGTCGAACGTCAGCAGGAAGGCCAGTGGCGGCGCCTCGACAAACGCACTTACGGCACCGGGTCGGGCGGCGAGAAGGCGCTCGCCCTCACCCTCCCGCGCTTCGCCGCCGCGGCAGCCCATTACCGAAGCGCCCGCCCCGACGCTCCCCGACTCGTCATGCTCGACGAGGCGTTCGCCGGCATCGACCCCACCATGCGCGGACAGTGCATGGGCATGCTCGCCCAGTTCGACCTCGATGTCGTCATGACCAGCGAACTCGAGTGGGGCTGTTACCCCACCGTCCCCGGCCTCGCGATCTACCACCTCACCACCCGGCCCGGCATCGACGCCGTCGCCACCACGCTCTGGATCTGGAACGGCCGCGAACGAAGGCGCGGTTCCACCCACCTCCCGCCGTCCACGCCGCCGGACTCCGACCCTCAGGCTTCCGTATCCGGCGACCTCCCTTCTCCCCATGGACCCGATTGATGTCGCGCGCCTCCGCGCCACGCTAGGCCAACCCGCCCTGGAACGTGTGGTCCAGGCCCTGCGCCGACGCCTCGAACTCGGACGAACCCTCGGGGGCTCGCTCACCCTCCAACGGGTCACTCCCACCGAACGCGACGCGTGCGATACCCTCCTCGGCCGCCGCCCAACCCAGGGCGATACGCTGACCCTCGACCTCGATTCCCTGATCCGGCAACTCGCTGAAGCCGGCATCTGCCGGGACCTCGCCGACGCCGTCGAAGTCCTCACCGGTCCCGTCACCAACCGCATCCAGGCAGCCGCCCGCCATCGCGCCACTTGGGAAAGCGTCTGGAACGACGCGCGCCAAAAAGCCGGATTCCTGCGCCATCCGGTTCTCCAAGACTGGCTCGATGAACTTCGCGACACCGGGCTCGTCAAGCGCCTCTGCCAGGACCAGCCCGGCCGCGCCTTCGAGGCCTTGCTCCAGGTGTCGCATCTCGCCGACTCCCTCCCTGCCCCCGCCGAACCCCTTCCCGCTCTCGCCGCGCGCCTGTTCGGTGACGCCCATGCCCTCGACCCAGGCACCCCCCTGGCCACGCTCGCCGTCCGAGCCGCCGCCCGCATCGGCGGTGTGCAACTGGACGATCACGCCGAAGGCCGCCGCGCCGCCTGGGCCGGCGCGGGCGTGATGTGCGACGAACTCAGTTCGCCCGTCCTCGTCTTCCAGCTCCCCACCCGACTGGACAGCGGATCCCACAGGATTCTCCAGGCCGCCGCGTCGGCCGTCGAACCCGTCCATCTCTCGCTCCGCCTGCTCCTGCGCCATCCGCTCTCCGAGGATCCCGCGCTTCAGGGGCGAACCATCCACGCCTGCGAGAACCCCACGCTCGTCGCCCTCGCGGTTCAACACCTCGGCGACCGTTGCGCGCCCCTGGTCTGTGTCAGCGGACAATTCGCCACACCCGCTCTCGTTCTACTCCGCCAATTGCGTCAGGCCGGCGCCCGGGTGCTGTACCACGGCGACTTCGATCCCGCCGGCCTCGCCATCGCCCAACGCGTCTTCAACGAAGCCGGCGCGGAACCGTGGCGCTTTGGAGTCGACGACTACAGAAGCGCCCCCAAAGGAATCCCGTTCCCCGGCGAGCCCGGTCCCACCCCGTGGTCCCCCGATCTCTCCGCCGCCCTCCGCGAAGACCGGCGCGCCGTCCACGAGGAAGCCGTCTTCGACGTCCTGGCCCTGGATCTCGATCTGCCGGCATAGGGGTCGGTCCATGGTATTGGCGTATCGGGTTGCGCAAGCGGATTCGCGCCGATGCCCCGCCGCGGAATACTCCAATACCATGGACCGACCCCTTTCTTGGACGACCTCTCCGCCGCCCTCCGCGAAGACCGGCGCGCCGTTCACGAGGAAGCCGTCTTCGACGTCCTGGCCGGGGATCTGGACCTGCCACTCGTAGGGTCGGTCCATGAAGTATTGGCGTATCCGGTTGGGCAAAAGCGGATTCGCACTCGGTGCCCCGCGGAATACTCCAATACCATGGACCGACCCCTTTGCTCGAGCGTGGAGCGTCCCCAGAAAAGTGGCGCGGCGCCCTGACCCGGGCCATAAGAGGACCCATGGGCCCACCCCCACCGACTGCGTCCCCCGGCACCCGCCCGTGGTCCCCCACCCACGCCCCCGACAGCGACCCCGTCGTCGTCGCCAAGGACGTGGAAAAAGCCTACGAGGGCCGGCCGGTGCTCCGCGGTGTTTCCCTCTCGGTCTGGGCCGGTGAACGCGTCGCCCTCATCGGTCCTTCCGGCAGCGGGAAGACGACCCTCCTCAATTGCCTGGGCGGCGTCGACCGGCCGGATCGCGGTTCCATCCGAATTCAGACCGAATCCTTGGAACATCTCGACGGCACCGGGCTCGCGCGCCTGCGCCGGCTTCGCTTGGGAACGGTGTTCCAGTTCTTTCATCTGCTTCCCACCCTGAACGCCTTCGAAAACGTCGAACTACCGCTCCAACTGATCGGTGTCCCGCCCGCCGAACGCGAGGACCGGGTCCGTCGCCTGCTCGCCCGGGTCCACGTCCAACACCGGTCGGAGGCGCGGCCGGCGCAGTTGTCGGGCGGAGAACAGCAGCGCGTCGCCATCGCCCGGGCCCTGGTCCACCGGCCGGCCGTTCTGCTGGCCGACGAACCCACTGGCAACCTGGATTCCGCCAACGGCGCCAACGTGCTCGCCCTGCTCCGGGAACTCACCGACGAAACCGGCACCGCCCTGGTGCTCGTCACCCACAGTCCCGAAGCCACCGCCATCTGTCACCGGGTGGTCGCCTTGCGGGACGGGGTCGTGATGGAGGCCGGCTCGTCCTAGAGCCGGGTTCCTTCCATGCGACTTATGAGACATATGCGACCGATGGGACCCTCGGCACAACGCGTACCCGCTTCCGCCAATCAGCCGGTTCGCAACCCATCTCCCGGATGAACTCGCTCGCCATTCTTGGTCTGCTCTGGCGCCGGTTCACTCTCCGCCATTGGCGGGATACCCCGGGTCAGTCGTTCCTTCTGGTCCTCATCCTCGCGCTCGGCATCGCGGTCTATTTTTCGATCCGCCTCGCCAACCGCGCCGCCACCGCCAGTTTTCAACACTTCACCGACCTCGTCGCCGCCGAGAGCGACTGGCTGATTCAAGCCCCCGCCGGCGATCTTCCCGAATCCGTCCTCGCCGAACTCCACGCCCGCCTCGACCGCGCCCCGGTTCACCTCGTTCCCATCGTCGAATCGACCGCGACCCGGCCGCCCAGCGGCGAACCGGAAACGATCGGAAGCCGTCCCACGTACCGGCTCCTCGGCATCGACCTGGTCGGAATCCAAAACGCCGGTCGCGATCAGGCCGAACGCGCACCCGACTGGTTCGCGTCGGCTTCGTCCTCCCACGCCTCGCCTGCCACCAACTCAGCCGTCGCCCAGGTGGGCGAGACCCGATTCTGGCGCGTCCTCCGCGATCCGAGTTCCGTCTTCATCAGCGAAGCACTCGCTCAAAGGGAACGGCTCGCCCCCGGGGACCGCCTCCCGCTCGTCCTGAACGAGCGCATCGTTCCCCTCACCGTCGCTGGCATCATCCCCCATCTTCCCGGCCAACCGGCCGCGCCCGCCGAACTGCTGGTCATGGACCTGCCCGCCCTCCAGCAATGGACCGGCCGCACGGGCCGACTCACCCGCGTCGAGCTGCGTATCGAACGCGGTCCCAGGGAGGACGAGCGCCGCCGACAACTCCGCGAACAGCTCGACGCCTGGGGAGCCCAACCACCGCCCACCGGCACGCCGGCAAGCGCGCTGCCCGCGAACGATGCCCGCCGCTGGCGGGTGCAATCCCCGTCCGAACGCCGCGAAGCCGGAGCCGGCATGACGCGGGCGTTTCGGCTCAATCTGACCATCCTCTCCCTGCTCGCTCTCCTCGTCGGAATGTACCTGGTCGTCCAGGCCCTCGACGGCGCCGTGGTCCGGCGCCGCACCGAGATCGGCGTGCTTCGCTCGCTGGGTGTCGATGCCGCGACCCTCCGCCGGGCTTGGCTTCTCGAAGCCGCCGGAATCGGCCTCCTGGGCGGCACCCTCGGTGTCGTCCTCGGCTGGGCCGGCGCGCAAGCCTCCGTTCGACTGGTGGGCCGGACCGTCAACGCCCTGTACTACGCCACCAGCGCCCAGGCCGCCGCGCTCACCCCGGGCGAACTCGTCGGAGCCCTCGTCCTGGCCGTCGGCGCCGCGCTGCTCGCGGGCGGTTGGCCGGCCCGCGCCGCCAGCGCCATCCCACCCGCCCAACTCCTCGCGCGCAACGCACCGACCCCGTCCACGGCGTGGGCCCGTCGTCATCCGTTGCCCGGCCTCGCCCTCGTCGCCGCCGGTGTGGTGTGCGCCCTTCTCCCCCCGCTTCGCTTCGACGGCGGCGTCCGCTTTCCCGCTGGCGGGTATGCCGCCGCCGTGTTGTGGATCGCCGGGTCCGGAATCCTCGGGAGTCAGGCCTTGTGGGGCGCTGCCCGCCTGCTCCAACCGCTTGGGCGCGTCGCCGCCATCGCGCGGCTCGGCATCAGCCCCCTGACCACTCCGTCCGGCCGCCACGTCCTCGCCGCCGCCGGACTGATCTGCGCCGTCGCCATGACCGCCGGCATGGTCATCCTCGTCGGCAGTTTCGACCGAACCATGCGCCGCTGGATCGAACGGACTTTCCAGGCGGACCTCTACGTCTCAAGCGCCGGCGCCCAAAGCGCGTCCACCGACAACCGCCTTTCCCCCGAAACCTGGCGCGCCCTCGTCGCCGATCCCGCCGTCGCCGACGCCAATGTCCTCCACGGCATCGAAGTCACGCTTCCCGCTGGAACCACGATCCTCGCCGCCGGCAACCTCGGCTTCCTCCAACGCCACGTTCAGCTCGCCTGGGTCGAACGCCCCTCCAACCTCGACGCGGTCTTCGCCCCCGGACCTTCCAGCCCCGGATCCCCCATTCCCGCCCTCGTCAGCGAAAGTTTCTCGGAACGCTTTCAACAGCATCGCGGCGACGTCGTCGACCTCCCAACGCCGTCGGGTTCCAGGGCACTCCGAATCGAGGGCGTGTTCGCCGACTACGGCAACGAACGCGGCACCCTCGTGATCGACCGGGTTCATTTCGTCGACTGGTTCCAGACCGACCTCGCCGCCAGCGTGATCGTCGCGCTTCGCGATCCGGCGCAGGCCGAATCGGTCCGGTCCGCGTGGCTCGCGAAGCATCCCGGCCTCCAGATCCTGACCAATCGCCACCTGCGGACCGAGGTCCTGCGGATCTTCCGTCAGACGTTCTCGATCACCTACGCACTCGAAGCCATCGGTCTGACCGTCGCCGTCCTCGGACTGGGCATGACACTCGCCAGCATCCTGATCGAACGGCGCGCCGATTGGACCACGCTGCGAGCCCTCGGAATGCGCCCGAACGAACTGGCGGCGGTGGCCGCCGTGGAAGGTCTGGTCGTCGCCGCCGTCGGTCTCGCGGTGGGCCTTGTCGTCTCGGGGGCCCTCGGCTGGCTCCTGATACGCGTCATCAACAAGCAGACCTTCGGCTGGACCCTGGAATTCGCCGCGCCCCTGGGGCCTCTCGCTCTCCTCGGATTCCTGGTGCTGGCCGGGGCCGCCACGGTGAGTTACGCCGTCGGACGCTGGGGCGCCGAACTCCCAGCCGACCGCGAGGAATGATATGACCACGCATCTCCCATCGCCTCCCCGGCCCAGCCGCCCACGCCACCTCGCCTGGGCTCTCACCGTGGCGTGCCTCGCCATTGTTCAACCCACGGCCAGAGCCGAGGAACCGCTCGCTTCCCGGACACCCGAGGGCTACGCCTCGCCCCAGCCCGGCCGGGTGTTCGCATTCCCAAGGGATCACGGCAGCCACCCCGAGTTCCGCATCGAATGGTGGTACATCACCGGCCACTTGTGGGACGGGGCGAGCAACCGGTTCGGCTTTCAATCGACCTTCTTCCGCACCGCCGGCCCCATCGCCGACTCGTCCACCCTTCCCGATCCCATTCCCAAATCCGTCGCCTTCGGCGTCGATCAGCTCTTCCTCTCCCACATCGCGCTCCTCGATGTCGGTACCGGACGCTTCCGCCACCAGGAACAGCTCAACCGCGAAGGTTGGGCGGCGGGATCGTCGATCTCCAATCTCCACGTCTGGAACGGCGGCGCCTCGCTCGAACTGGCCCCACCCCGTCCGGACGGCCACCTCGAATTGCGTCTCAAGAGTCGGATTCGAGCCGAAGCCTCCTGGGACATCACCCTCGCCCCCGCGAAGCCGCTCGTCGTCTTCGGAGATCGGGGCGTCTCGCGCAAGGGCGCCTCGTCCACCGCCGCCAGCCATTACCTCACGTTCTCCAGGCTCCAGGTCCATGGACACCTCGACATCGAAGGCTCCAGCAGGCCGGTCCACGGCATCGCCTGGATGGACCACGAATTCAGCAGCAGCCAACTCGCACCCGGCCAGACCGGCTGGGACTGGGTCTCCATCCAGCTCCACGACGGCCGGGAGATCATGGCGTACCGCCTTCGGCATCAGGACGGATCGACCGACCCCTATTCCACGCTGGCCTGGGTCGACCGCGAAGGCCGCGCCACCCACCAACCCGCCGACGCGTTCTCCCTGGAATCCCAATCCCGCTGGAAGAGCCCCCGGTCGGGTGCGGAATACCCAAGCCGCCTCACCCTGCGAGCCGTGGATCCGGCCACCCGCCAACCCGTCACCCTCCAACTCGTGCCACTCGCCGAAGACCAGGAGATGCCCGGAACGATCGGTGATGTGCCCTATTGGGAAGGGGCCTGCCGCGTGCTCGACCCGACCGGCACCGACGTGGGTTCCGCCTTCGTTGAACTCACCGGGTACGCCGGCGACCTCGCCGGACGGCTTCGATGAAGCGCCCCGTACCGCTGGCTTTCAGCCGGCCTTCCATCTCCACCTTCCCCGAGCCGGCTGGAAAGCCGGCGCTACAAATGCCCGCCCCGGAGCGGGCCTCAGAGCCTCAATTCGCGAATCAGTTCGACCGGTGTGGAGATCCGGATTCCGAACGGTTTCTCGAGCACGAGCAGATCCCGATCCTGCGTCACCAAAAATGCCGCCTTGGCGGCGACGGCGGTGGCGACGAACACGTCGTCCTTCGGATCGCGACTGAGCTTTCGGTCGAGAGGCAGTGGGGCGACACGCATGGATTTCGCGGCGATCCACGCCAGCGCGCCGGCGGGCTGGGCCCGCGGGAACAGGCGAACGCGCAACGCCGCGGTCACCGCGGTGTATTCGTCCAGGGTTTCCTGGCTTAGCGCGGTTCGGAATCGACGCATTGCCAGACCGGCCAGCGCGCGCCGAGCCGTGCTCTTGGGCCAGAAGATCGCTTCGACGACCACGTTGGTGTCGAAAACAACGATCACTTCCGCACCCTCGCCTTGCGGTGGCGTTCAACGATCCCACCAATCAACGCGCGATCCTCCTCGGAGGGTTCTCCGTGTCCGCCGTGGGGATCCACCCCGGCGAAGGCGGCTCGGAGTTCCTGCTCCGCGCGGGCTTCCTGCTGGTCGCGCAGGAGACGCAACGCCTCGCGGACCACTTCGCTCGCGTTGCCGAATTCCCCGGCGCGAACCTGACTGGCGATGAATTGCTCCCAGTTGGACGGCAAAGAAACGTTCACTTCGGGAAAGTGAGCCGAGGGCAATGAGTGTCAATAGATAACAGGACGGTGGATCAGACCGGGTGCATTGGCCTTGCCGCTCGTCCCCGTACCGCCGGCTTTCAGCCGGCCTCTCCTTTTCCACGCTCCCTGAGCCGGCTGGAAAGCCGGCGCTACAGAAGGCCGCCTTGCCGCTCGTCCCCGTACCGCCGGCTTTCAGCCGGCCTCTCCTTTGCGCGTTCCCCGAGCCGGCTGGAAAGCCGGCGCTACAAGCGATCCGCCATGGACCTGGGACCAAGGCAAAGTTTGAATCCCGATCCCGACCCCGATATACCAAGCCTCATTCAACCGCCCGCCGCCATCGCGCCGACTCCGGCGCCCGGCCGGGCCCTCCAACGTCATGAAAAAGTCGAATCAGAAACTCATCCTCACCGGTATCGTCGCGTCCTCCTTCCTACTGCCGGCTCACGCCGCCGTGGATTTCGCCAAGGAGGTCCTTCCCATCCTCCGAACCCACTGCCTCGAATGCCACGGGCCCGACAAGCAGAAGGCCAAGCTCCGCCTCGACACCAAGGCCGACACCTTCAAGGGCGGCAAAGGCGGCGAGGTCATCAAGATCGGCGACGCCGCGGCGAGCGAACTCCACAAACGCGTCGCCCTGCCGAAGGACGACGACGACCGCATGCCGCCGGAGGGCGACGTCCTCTCCGCCGAGAATGTCGCCATCCTGAAAGCCTGGATCAATGAAGGCGCCAACTGGCCGGACGGCATCGCCATCCAGTCCGCGTCGGCCGCCGCCGCTCCCGCGGTGACGCCGCCCGCCTCCGACCGACCGGCGGTTCCGGCCCCGGAATTGCCGAAGGATTTCAAAGCGGCTCCCGCCGAAGCCACCGCCCTCGCGGACCTCGCCAAAAACGGCGTCGACGTCCGACCCGTGGCCCAGAACTCGCCCTGGCACGAGGTCAATCTCCGCCCCCAAGGCGCCAGCATCACGGACGCCACCATCGCCCCGATCAAGAACGTCGCCAGCCTCATCGAACTGCGCCTCGGCGGAACCAAGATCACCGACGCCAGTCTCGCCCTCATCAAGGCCCTCCCCAATCTCCAGGTGCTCGGACTCGAACTGACCGAAGTCACCGACGACGGCGTCGCCCACCTCGCCGCCCTCAAGAATCTCACCTCGCTCAATCTCTACGGGACTCCCGTCACCGACGCAGCCCTTGGCCATCTTCAGGGCATGAAACACCTCCGGAACGTCTACCTCTGGCAGACCAAGGTGACCGCGGAAGGCACCGGGAAACTCCAGGAATCCCTGCCCGGCCTGAACATCAACACCGGCATCGTCTTCACCGCCATCAGCACCAACGCCCCCGCCGAAAAAGCCGCGGAGGAAAAGAAGTAGTCCGGCCGCCACGCCACCCGTAGCCGCGGACGTCGGTCCGCGCCATCCCTCGGCTGGAGGTCGGCGCCGACTGACGTCGGCGGCTACGGTTTATGGACCCAAGTCGCGATGCCAAGATCGCTTTCCTCCATGAACCGGCCCTCACCCCCAGCCCCTCTCCCGTCCGACGGGAGAGGGTGGCGACGCGACGCGGCGCCGGGTGAGGGTTTTCGGCTTGGCCGCTCATGGTCCCAATACGTGTCCAATTTTTGGAAAACTTCGCTCTCCATGAATCACCCATCCGTAGCCGCGGACGTCAGTCCGCGCCATCTCCGGGCCGGAAGTCAGCGCCGACTGACGTCGGCGGCTACGGTTCATGGTCCCAATACGTGTCCAATTTTTGGAAATCTTCGCTCTCCATGAATCCTCGCCCCTTCCCTTTCCTCGCCTCCGTGGTGCTCTCCATCGCCCTGCTGGCCGCCGCCGCAACCGCCGCCCAGGCCGCCGCCGACACGGTCGTCCTCAACGCCCGCTCCCGATTTGTCGATCCCGCCCGCCCGGACTCCATCCAGGTGGTCGAGAAACCCTTGTCGTGGAACCCGGCGAATACCGCCGTCGTCGTCTGTGACATGTGGGACAAACACCACTGCCCGGACGCCACCGAGCGCGTCGGCGAAATGGCGCCGCGAATGAACGAGGTCCTCAAGGCCGCGCGCGACAAGGGAATGCTCATCATCCATTGCCCGAGCGACACCCTGCGCTTTTACGAGAATCATCCGGGCCGCCAACTCGCCCGGTCCGCGCCCAAAGTCGAAACCCGTGTCCCGCTCCAGAATTGGTGCGCCGCCGATGGCGTCCGCGAACCCGCCCTCCCGATCGACGACTCCGACGGCGGCTGCGACGGCTGTCCCGAATGCCCGGGGTACGGCGCCTGGACGCGCCAGCATCCCGCCCTCGAAATCATGGACGGCGACGCCATCACCGATTCGGCCGAGGCGTTCTATCTCATGCGCCAGCGGGGCGTCACCAACGTCATCGTGATGGGGGTCCACATCAACATGTGCGTCCTCGGTCGGCCGTTCGCGATCCGCCAGATGGTCAACCAGGGCCAGAATGTGGTCCTCATGCGCGATCTGACCGACTCGATGTACAACCACCGCAAACGCCCGTACGTCTCCCACTTCCGCGGCACCGAACTCGTCGTCGAACACATCGAACGCCACTGGTGCCCCAGCATCACCAGCACCGCCTTCCTCGGCGGCCAACCGTTCCGCTTCCGCGACGACATCCCCAAGCGCATCGCCCTCGTCATCGGCGAAAACGAGTACAACACCGGGGAAACACTTCCCGAGTTCGCCCGCGATGAACTCGCGTGGCGCGGTTTCAAGATCGACCACGTCCTGTCGTCACCCACGAACGGCGATCCCCACTTCGACAACGCCCAGGCGATTCGCGACGCGGATCTCGTGGTGGTCAGCGTCCGCCGACGCACGCCACCCAAGGCCATGGTCGACCTGCTCAGAGCCCACGTCGCCGCCGGCAAAGCCGTCGTCGGCATCCGCACCGCGAGCCACGCGTTCGACGCCATTCCCGCCGACGCCGACCACGCCGCCTGGACCACTTTCGACGTCGACGTCCTGGGTGCGAAATACGGCGGCCACTATGGCAACAAGCCCCCCAGCGGCCCGCACACCCTCGTCGGCACCGTCCGACCCAACGCCGCGCACCTCGTCCTCACGGGCGTGCCCTCCGGCGATTTCCGCGTGACATCGCACCTCTACAAGTACGCCTCGCTCGGCGAAGGAACCGTCCCGCTCCTGACCGGCCGCATCGAAGGCCAGGAAACCTCAGCCTCCGAACCCCTCGCCTGGGTGAACACCGCCAACGATCGCCGCGCCTTCTACACGTCCCTCGGAAACCCCGCCGACTTCCAGATGCCCGCGTTCCGCCGCCTCCTGCTCAACGGCATCCTATGGTGCCTCCACGAACCCCTCCCCCCGGCGAACGCGATCGTGTCGGCGCAAGCCATCCAGCCGCCTCCCCCAACAACTCCCGCCGCCCCAACTCCCGCTCCCAAGCCCGCCCCCAAGCCCACACCCCGCGCCCGCGCCATCACCCGCGCGCGCCGACGCGCCCCCGCCTGATCTTCCCCAGGAAGCCAACGCCCCCGCGTTGAGCCCCGCCGAGGCGGCCTCGCGGTTCCGCGTCGCCGACGATCTCGCCTGGGATCTCGTCCTGTCGGAGCCCGAGATCGTGCAACCCGTGTTCCTCAACTTCGACGAACGGGGCCGGATGTGGGTCGTTGAATACCGGCAGTACCCGTCGCCCGCGGGTCTCACACGGGTGAGTCGTGACAGTGTCTGGCGTTCCGTCTACGACCGCGTGCCGCTCGCTCCCCCCAACCACGTCCGCGGCGCCGACCGAATCTCGATCCACGAGGATTCCGACGGCGACGGAACGTTCGACCGCCACAAGGTCTTCATCGACGGCCTGAACATCACAACCTCGGTGGAACGTGGCCGAGGCGGCGTCTGGGTGATGAACCCGCCCTACCTCCTGTTCTATCACGATGCGAATGGCGACGACGTTCCCGAGGGTGACCCGGAAGTCCGGCTTTCGGGTTTTGGGCTCGAAGACACCCACAGTGTGGCGAATTCGCTGCGCTGGGGCCCCGACGGCTGGCTCTACGGCGCCCAGGGCAGCACGGTGACCGCCAACATCCTCGTCCACGGCACCGACGGCCAACCGCTGAACGCGAAGCCCATCTATTCCCAAGGACAAAACATCTGGCGGTACCATCCCGAGCGCCGGATCTACGAAGTGTTCTCGGAGGGCGGCGGCAACGCCTTCGGGTGCGAGTTCGACGACCAGGGCCGCGTCTTCTCGGGCCACAACGGCGGCGACACGCGGGGATTCCATTACCTTCAAGGGGCGTACCTTCAGAAGGGCTTTGAGAAGCACGGTCCCCTCTCGAACCCGTATGCGTTCGGCTATTTCCCGCCCATGCCGCACCCCGGCGTTCCCCGATTCACCCATAACTTCGTCCTCTACACCCACGGCGCGCTTCCGGAGCGGTACCAGGGACGGCTCCTCGGAATCGAACCCCTCCAGGGCCGACTCGTGGAGAGCGAGATAGTTCCCGACAAGTCGTCGTTCCGCACCCGGGACCTTTCGCGACCCGTCACCAGCGACGACCGCTGGTTCAGGCCGGTCGACATCAAAGTCGGCCCCGACGGCGCCCTGTACGTCTGCGACTGGTACGACGAGCAGGTGAATCATTTCCGCAATCACGAGGGACGGATGGACGCCTCGAATGGCCGCGTCTACCGGCTCCGCGCCAAGGACGCCCGGCCGGTTCGTCCCGAAGACCTTTCCCGGCTCGACACCGGATCGCTGCTCAAACGGCTCGACCACCCGAACCGCTGGACCCGCCAGACCGCGCTCCGCCTGTTGGGCGACCGTCGCGACCCAGCCGCGATCCCAGCGCTCTCCGCACGCCTCGCCCAAAGCAGCGGCCAGGCCGCGCTCGAAGCCTTCTGGGCCCTCCACCTCTCCGGAGGCTTGAACGAGGCGACCGCCCGGACGGCGCTCGATCACGCCGACCCCTTCGTTCGGGTGTGGGCCGTGCGCCTGCTCGGCGATGAACGCCACGTCCCGACCGCGATCGCGACGCGACTCGCCGCGCTCGCCGGCACCGAACCCAACCTCGAAGTCCGCAATCAACTCGCCGCCACCGCCAAACGCCTTCCCGCCCACGATGGACTGGCCATCGTCCACGCCCTCGCGCTCCGCGGGGAGGACGCCGCCGACAACCGCATGCCCCTGCTCCTCTGGTGGGCGATCGAATCCCAATGCCAGGATCACCGCGACGAGGTCCTCGGGCTCTTCAACGATCCCGCGCTTTGGACGAGTCCCCTCGTTGAAGCCCATCTCCTCGACCGGACCATGCGCCGCTTCGCCCAGGCCGGCAGCCAACGCGACCTGTCGACCTGCGCCCGACTCTTCGCGCTGTCCCCCACGCCGGCCCACAGCCGCCGGCTCATGGCCGGGTTCGAGGCCGCGTTCCAGGGGCGCGCCCTCGCCGGTTTTCCCGAGGAACTGGTTCAGGCCATGGCCCGCCACGGCGTTGGCTCCGACGCCTTCGCCCTGCGCCAGGGCGATCCGCGCGCCGTTCGCAAGGCCCTCCGGATCGTCGCCGACGAAACCGCCGACCGGCATGAGCGCCTCGAGTTCCTCGGGGTCATGAGCGAAGTCCCCGTGCCGGGCGCGGTTCCGGTTCTGACGAAGGCCTACCGGGGTGTTTTTCGCGACGACGGATTGCGCAAGGCGATCCTGTCGGCCTTCCAACGCTATGACGACCCGGCCATCGCGGAAGTGGTCCTGGGAGTCTACGCCGCGCTCGGACGGGAATCGTTGTCCACGGCCCAGACCCTGCTCGCGAGCCGCCCGGCGTGGGCGCTCCGCTTCGTCCAGGCCCTCCAACCCAAGGGATCGGCCTGGGCCCTCCCGGGAATCCAACGCGATTCCATCCCGCCCAGCATCGTCCGGAAGCTGAAGGAACACAGGGACCCGGAACTCC
Organism: uncultured Verrucomicrobiota bacterium; assembly: GCA_942490575.1. GTDB lineage: Bacteria > Verrucomicrobiota > Verrucomicrobiia > Limisphaerales > CAIMTB01 > CAIMTB01. The sequence continues at coordinate 72,409 of CALNYA010000072.1, read as the reverse complement.
AGCGCCTCGCCGAGGCGACTTGGCCGAACACCGGAACTCCCACGACAGCCGAGATGGAGAAGAAGATTCAGGAATTCGCGGGCGTCATCCGCGCCACATCCGGCGATCCCTACGCGGGTCGGACCTTGTTTCAGAATGCGTGCGGCGCCTGCCACAAGCTCTTCGGTCAGGGCGCCGAAGTGGGACCGGACCTCACGGTCCACGACCGGACCAACCTCGAATCGATGCTTCTCGCGATCGTCCACCCCAGCGCCGAAATCCGCGAAGGTTACGAAAACTATTCCGTCGAAACGCGGGACGGACGGTCGCTCTCCGGATTCCTGGTCGATCAGGACGATCGCCTCGTCGTGCTGCGCGGGCTCGACAACCAGAACACCACCCTGCCCCGCTCCGACCTCGTCGAGCTTCGCGTCGCGGGAATTTCGCTGATGCCCGAGGGGTTGCTGGAAAGTCTCGAGGCGCAACAGGTGCGGGATCTCTTCGCCTACCTGCGCAGCACCCAACCCCTGGTCGGCGAACCGCCCCGCCGCGCGGCCACGCCGTGATCACGCCGAGCCGACTGGAAAGTCGGCGCTACCCAGCGCCGCGGACCCCATAGGGGTCAGTTCTCATAATCGACAATTGTTGGGATCTTCGACGAAGGGGCTTTCGCGTCCACCCGCCCCTCAGGCGCCCCAGGCTGACGGGAACCGAAGGCGCCCCGAAATCCGCATGGAATCGAAGGAAGTCGCCCAACTCACCAGCCATTGTCGATTATGAGAACTGACCCCTATGGGCGAAAACCACGTGACGGGTGATCCCGCGGCGTGCTAGCGATTCCCACGTTCATTCAGCCATGCCGAGGAAACCGCTCCGCTCTTCAGCCGCCGATCCGGCCCCGGTTCATCCCGGTTGCCGACTCACGCGGCGTCGGGCCATCCAGGCGGGCGCCATCGGTCTCCTGGGACTCGGTTCCAACCATCTCGCCGCTCTGCGTGCCCTGGCGGCTTCCGACTCCAAAGCACCTCCCGTCCGCGCCAAGTCCGTCATCTACGTCTTCCTCTCGGGCGGCCTGGCCCAACACGAGAGCTTCGATATGAAGCCGGATGCGCCCCGGGAGATCCGCGGCGAGTTCCAGCCGATCCCCACCCGCACGCCGGGCCTTCGGATCTGCGAACACCTTCCGCTGCTCGCCGGCTGTTCGTCCAAGTGGTCCCTCGTCCGTTCCCTGACCCATTCGTCGAACGAACATTCCGCGGCCCACCACATCATGCTGACCGGCCGGTCTGAGTTGCCGGAGGGCTTCGACGCCACGAAACCCAAGTCCACCGACTGGCCCAGCATCGCCGCCTTGGCGGGTACTCTGGTCCCGCCGAAGAACAATCTCCCGCCCGCCATCGTCCTGCCCGACAAGATCGTTCACAACACGGGCCGGGTGATTCCCGGGCAGTTCGCCGGACTTCTCGGGCAGCAGCGCGATCCCTGGTTCCTCGAGATGTCGCCGTATCATCCGTTGCACTACGGCGCCTTCCCGGAATACCTCTTCCACCACGCCGACGGACGGCTCACCGACGACAGTCTCCGTTTTCAGGCTCCTCAGTTGTCGCTGCCGCAGGGACTCAGCCTCGAGCGGATGCTCGACCGCGTCAGCCTGCGCCGTGAGATCGAACAGCAATCCCGCGACCTCACCCTCGCCATCGGCGACCAGGCCTTCGACCGGTACCGCGAAGCGGCCGTCTCCCTCCTCGCCAATCCCCGAATCCACGACGCCTTCGACCTGAGCCGGGCTCAACCGCGGCAACTCGACCGTTATGGGCGCAACAGTTTCGGGTGGTCCCTCCTGATCGCGCGTCAACTGGTCGCCAACGGTGTCAGCCTGGTTCAAGTGAACCTCGGCAACGACGAAACCTGGGACACCCACCAGGGGGCGTTCCCCAACCTCCGCGACAACCTCCTTCCGCCCCTCGATCGGGCGATGAGCGCCCTCTTCGAAGATCTCGACGCCAGCGGTCAATTGGATGAGACGCTGATCGTCATGGGCAGCGAGTTCGGTCGGACGCCGAAGATCTCGACGCTGCCCGGCGCGTCACTCCCCGGTCGCGATCACTGGGGCGCCTGCCAGTCGATCCTCCTCGCCGGCGGCGGTGTGAAGGGAGGCCGCGTGATCGGGTCCAGCGACGAAATCGGCGCCTACCCCGCGAGCGCGCCCCAGCGACCGGAGAACCTCGCGGCCACCCTCTACGAAGCCCTGGGACTCCCGCGTTCGACGACGTGGAATGACGTCACCGGCCGGCCCATCCACCTGTACGACGCCGAACCGATCAAGGGTCTGACCTGAACCTCGCCGCGGTATTGGGGGTCGGGAGGAAGATGCTGTCCCGCCGGCTTCGCCTCCACATCCAGGCCGACTAGAAAGTCGGCGCTACAGCACGGCGCCTTGTCCCGCCAGCTTTCAGCCGACTCTGGAGATTGGCCAATTTTCCTGAGCTCACCGATCGCATTCGACCTACTTGGTGTAGGGAACGATGTGTTCACTAGCCCAGAGGATGGGTGGGGCATCGAAGGCGTTACCCTTGATTCGGTCCCGAAAAACTCCGCGCAGCCGCGTCAGGGGCGGCCGGTCTATAGCAACGATCGGTCCCAAGAGAATCCAAGCTCCGTAGGAGCGGCCCTCGGAGCGGCTGTCGCGGGCTTCCATCGCCCAGGATTGAGGTCGGAAGGGTCATCCGTTGGGCCGCCCCTCTGGGGCTTGAGATTCATTCCCGGACACGTTCTATCGACAGGCCGGTCCTACGGACCTTGGGCTAGGGAGGCGGATCGGCCAACGGAAGCGCGTTTTTCACCCCGAGGTGACGTCGAACCCTATGGCTCCGGAATTCTTGTTCCCAAGAAACGGCCAATCTCCAGGGTCCTACGGACCTTGGTTCGGGAAGAGGGTTTGGTGGACGGAAGGGCATCGTCCACTCTATCCCAATAACCATCCACTTCCCCCCCTTTCATTGACGTTGGTCAACCGGCGCTCGAAGCCGTTGTGTTCGAAGGTCAGCCGCTCGTGGTCGAGCCCGAGCAGGTGCAGGATCGTCGCATTGAAGTCGTAGAGCGGATGGATGTCCTGGACGGCCCGCTGCCCCAGTTCGTCCGTCGCCCCGTGACTGACCCCAGGCTTCACCCCGGCGCCCGTCAGCCAGCAGGTGAATCCGTCCGGGTTGTGGTCGCGACCTTGGGCGCCTTTTTGAAAGAACGGCATCCGACCGAACTCGGTGCACCACACGACCAGCGTGTCCTCCAGCAGTCCCCGCTGCTTCAGGTCGCGGATCAGCGCGGCGGCCGGCTGGTCGAGGATCTCGGCCGTGCATGTCGTACTGCTCCTTGAGGCGCTGTGGCCGTCCCAGTTCAGCTCGCCGCCGCTGGCGTAGGCGCCGTTGAACAACTGCACGAAGCGCACCCCGCTCTCGATCAGCCGCCGGGCGAGGATGCAGTTCCGGGCGAAAGCCGCCTTCGTCGGGTTCGCGGTGTCGTCCGCGCCGTAGAGCTTCAGGATGTGGGCGGGCTCGGTCCCCAAGTCGTTGATCTCCGGGACGCTCAACTGCATCCGGGCGGCGAGTTCGTAGCTCGCGATCCGCGCGGCGAGCTTGCCGTCGCCGGGATGCCGGGCGAGATGCCGCTCGTTCATCCGCCGCAAGAGGGATCGCGTGGCCAGGTCGCCTTCCCGCGTCACGCCCGCGGGCGGAGCCAAGTGCCGCACCGGCGCGCTGGCGCTCATCGGTGTTCCCTGGAAAACCGCGGGTAGGAAACCAGGCCCCCAGTTGTTCGATCCCGCCTGCGGAACCCCCCGCGGATCCGGGATCGCCACATACGCCGGCAGGTCCTGGTTCTCGCTCCCCAACGCGTAGCTCACCCACGACCCGAGGCTCGGAAATCCGTCCAGCACCGAACCCGTCGACAGGAAATTCTCCGCCGGTCCGTGGGTGTTGGTCTTGCTGGTCAGCGAATGAACGAAGGCGATGTCGTCCGTCAGTTCCGCGAGGTGCGGGAATCATGTCGGAGACCCACTTGCCCGTCTGGCCGCGCTGGCGAAATTCGTACTGGGGCCGGGCCAGGTTGCCCGCCGGCCCCTGGAAGGTCACCGACGGCCCACCCGGCAGCGGTTTGCCGTCCAGTGGGATCAACGCCGGTTTGTAATCCCACGTCTCCAACTGGCTGACCGCGCCCGCGCAGAAGATCACCACCACGTTCTTCGCCCGGCCCGCGGCGTGGGCCGAGCGTGGCGCGAACGGCCGCGACGGATCGATTGCCCACGGTTCCGAGGCAAGCAACCGGTCCCGCCCGAGCAGGCTGGCCAGCGCGATCGAGCCGAGGGCCGTCGCGCTCCCCGACAGAAACTGCCGGCGATCAAGGAACTGGCGGCCCGGAACGGAGAGATTCACGGCGTCGGAGCTCATGGCAGATAGAGGAATTCGTTGCTGTTGAAGAGCGCCCGGCACAGCGCCGGCAACCCATGGTCCCGCACCACCGGCTCCGCGTCACCCGCTTCCACGGAATCGGGAGCGCGACCCAGCGCCACTTGGTACGCGTTCCGGACCTGGTTCGAAACGGCGTCGCCCGACATCGCGCGAATCCGTTCCGCGAAGGCTTCCGATTCGTCGTACGTGAAACGGCTGTTGAAAAGGTTCAGCGCCTGGATCGGGGTGGTCGACTCCACCCGGCGCGCCGTGCTCTGGCCCGCGTCCGGGCAGTCGAAGGCCCCGAACACCGCCTCCCTCTCCCGCCGGACCTTGTGCGCGTACACCATCCGCCGGCGCCCCTCCGGACCGAAGGATTCCACCGGCTTGAACCCCGACAATCCGCCGCGCTGGTCGAACAGATTGTAGCCGCGCCCGTGCATCGCGAGGTTCAGCCGCCCGCTCACCGACAGCATCGCGTCGCGGATCGACTCCGCCTCGAGCCGCCGGGACGGGTACCGCCACAGCCATCGCACGTCCGCGTCCTTCGCCTCCGCCCCGGGATCGATCCGGTCCGACTGCCGGTAGGTCGCCGAAAGCACGATCCAACGGTGGACCTGCTTGACCGACCAGCCGGCGTCGATGAACTCCGATGCCAGCCAGTCCAGCAATTCCGGATGCGACGGTCGCGCGCCGTTCCGACCGAAATCGCTGGGAGTCTCCACCAGGCCCGTTCCGAAATGTCCCTGCCAGATCCGGTTGACCATCACCCGAGCGGTCAACGGGTTCTTCGGGCTGGCGATCCAGTCGGCCAGGGCCCGCCGCCGGTCCTGCTCCGGGGTGTCCCCCGCCAGTTCCATCGCGCCCAGCGAACGCGGCACCGCCGGCGACACCGCATCGCGGGGCTGTTCGGGATCGCCCCGTCGCAACAGTCGGATGTCGTCCGGCTTCCTGAACAAACCCGCGAACGCCTTCTGCCCCGCCGACACCGCCGAGATCCGGGATTCCAACGCCTTCCGTTCCGACCTCAGTCGGGTCGCGGCTTCCACGTCCTCCGGACTCAAGCCCCGCAACGCCAGGCCTTCGTCCTTCGACTCCGCCGATCCCGGTTTCACCCGGTCCGACGCATCGGCCACCGTGGTCCACTCGCCGGACTCCGCGGCCACCTCGATCTGGTAGTTCGTCGCCAGGCGGTCTCCGAATTGTCCTTCGCGATCCCGCCCCCAGACCACCCGGTCCACCACGGTTTCCTCCGGGAATTCGAGGATCACCCAGCCCTTGCCGGTCTGGTCCGACATCCAACTGTGGGAGTTGCCGTACACGCCGTCGTGGACGAACCGGAGCTCATGGCGGTCCGCCACCACGGTGTCGCCCGACGACGTCACCGACGTCCCGGCACTGGCCAGCGCCACGTTGTGGCCGGCGAGATCGAAGACTTCGACTTCGTCGAGGCACGGTTCGAGGCTGTTCGTCTCGCGGATCGTGAACCGGACCCGCTTGGCGCGAACCGGCGCGAACCGGTCGACGTTGACCTTCGCGCCGACGGGCGGGCGTCCGCATCCCGTTCCGGCCAGGGGCGCCAGTCGCGCCATCCGCCCCTGGACCTCCGCCAGCCGGACCTTCAGCGCCTTCTCCTCGGCGCGCAGCGTCTCCGCCTCCGGCGTCTTCAAGTCGCGATCCTCGTACTCCACGCCCGCGATGAACGACTGCATCGCGTAGTATTCACGCTGGGAGATGGGATCGAATTTATGGTCGTGGCATCGCGCGCAACCGACGCTCACCGCCAGGAAAGTCTGCCCCAGGTTCACCACGATCTCGTCCAGGGCGTCCTGCCGGGCCAGGCGCTTCGAGGGTTCGTCCGCTCCGATCTGTCCCGGCAGCAGGACCGACGCCGTGATCAGGAAGCCGGTCGCCGCGTCCTCCCCCAGCGCGTCTCCCACGATCTGCTCCCGGACAAACCGATCGTACGGCGTGTCCCGATTGAACGCCCGGATCACGTAGTCCCGGTACGGCCAGGCGTTCGGCCGCTCCGTGTTCACTTCGAAACCGTGCGTGTCGGCGAACCGGACCACGTCCAGCCAGTGCTGAGCCCATCGCTCCCCGTACCGGGGTGAATCCAGCAGGGCGTCCACGACGCGCTCGAAGGCGTCGCCGCGTTCGTCGCCCAGGAATTCGTCGACCCGCCGCGGCGTGGGGGGAAGGCCGGTCAAATCGAGGGACACCCGCCGAAGCCAGGTCCGACGGTCGGCCTCGGGTGTTGGACGCAATCCGTTCTTCTCCATGCCAGCCAGCACGAACCGGTCGATGGCGTGCCGCGCCCAACCGGGCGCACGCTCCGGCGGAGGCTCGGGACGAACGACCGTTTGAAATGCCCAATGCCCCGCTCCCGAGCCATCACCCTCCAAGGTCGGATCGACGACGTCCGCCGGTTCCGTCGCCGCGCTTCGCCCGCACGGCACCAGCAGCGCGAGGAAAAGCAGCACGACGGATTTCATGGCGACGAGACTAGAACAACGGCCCCGCGCCTGGGAATTCCCACCTTGCTGGAATTCCGTTCCGGCCCTGGTGACTCGGCCATTTTTGGGAACAAGAGATCGGTAGCCATAGGGTTTGGCGTTACTTCGGGGTGAGAATCGCCCCTCCGTTGGCCTCGAAACAAGGTCCGTAGGACCGGCCTGTCGATAGAACGTGTCCAGGAATCCGCTCCCTCACAACCCCCGAACCCGCGCCCGCAGGAATCGCGGCGCCTCCTCTCCGGGCAGGAGAAGATCGCGTTCCACGGCTTCGGCGGGGATGTCGTTCGCCGCCTCCCCGCCCCACCACGGCTCCCAAGGTCCAGCCACCGGGTCGCGGGCGGATTCGAGGGTCATCACAACACCCGCCGGTTGGCGGAACTGGACGCGAATCCCGTCGCCGGCCCCATCCCTGACCGCGCGGAGACGCCACCCGTCCCCAGCCAACTCCGGATCGGTTTCGGTGAGGAATTCCAGGTAGTCCGTCGCGCCATCGTCGTCGGCGTCCCTGGAGCGATCGGCCGCTTCCGCGATCGCCGGCCCGAAACGGGCGCCCAACCACGTGGTGAAGTTTGTCCGCCGGGATGTCGCGGCGATCCAACGTTCGAGAAGGGCCGAACCTTCCTCATCCACCACGCCGGACGAGATGGGCGGCATTCGGTCGTTTCCGACGGACCGCAGTCGGCGCAGGAGCACGGAACGTCCAGGATCGCCCGGGACGACCACGCGCGCGCCGGGGTCCTCTCCCGAGTCGTTCAAGGGTCCGAAGAGGAGTCCCGCGAGGTCGGTGGGGGTTTCGAGCCGGGTGTCGAAGAAGCCGCCCCCGACGGTGCCTTCGGGGCGATGGCAGGGCGCGCAGTTCACGGCCAGATAGGATCGAGCGCGGGCTTCCAGACTGATGTTCTCGCCACTCAAGGCGGGATGACGCCGGAAAGCCCCGGGGTGACTCGGAGGATTGTGGAAATAGCCGGCCTCGCCGAGTTGGGCGATCTGATCCTGCACGGTGCCGTCCGGCCGCCGCACTTCCCGGGCCAACTGGGCGGTCTCGAAGGAAAGGGACCCTCCAGCCGCCGCGTTATGGCAGGCGAGACATTCGCCACGACTCGGAAACCTCCAGTTCACGGTCCTCGCCAACTCCCCCTCCCCAACGGTGTAGGTCGCGAAATCACCTTCGTCGCCGACGAGGACCGCGTTGTTGGGCGAGGTCCAACGGTACGTGACGCCATAGACGCCCTCCTCGTTGCGGACAAGAAAGCGCGTCTCGATTCGTTGGCGGGGATCCTCGGGAGCGGTTCCGAGCGGAAGCTCGAAATGTTTCACCCAGACGGTTCCCGTGGGGGACAGCCAGGCGCCGGTTGAAGCGAACGTCAGGCGGTTGGTTCCCGGCACGTGAAACCAGCGAAGCTTCTCCGCGCCATCGGACCAGAACGGGAGGTTCACTTCGTACGGAACCACACCCGCCGCCGGAGTGAGCGACGCCAGGTCCGCGAACGCGCCCGTCTCCGCCAAAGTGGCCGGGAGCGGCTGGCCTCCCGAGCTTCCCGGAACCAGGCGCAGGATGCGGCCACCGTCCAGGTCGGCGATGAGGATGTCGCCGTCGCGCGGGTCGGGTCCGAAGGAGCTGATGCCGACTTCGCCCAGCAGGCGCTCCACCCGGGGCGCGCCCACCGCCGAGCGATGCAGGGTCCACAAGTTGCCGCTCACGTAGTCCGCGAAGACATACGCCCCGGTCAGCGCGGGGAATCGTGTCCCACGGTAGACGAAACCTCCGGTGATCGATCGGCCCTGGGTGGGACCGTTGCCGTGGGAGTAACTGTGGAGCGGAGCCACGTAGTTGAATTGCGGCTGGGTGGTGAACCCCGCCGGCGCGCCCGACCGGGGACCGCCTATCGGGCCTTCGCGGAAGGGCCAGCCGTGATTGGCTCCGTTCCGCGTGATGAAGATGGATTCGCGAGCGCCCTGGCCGACATCCGCCACCCAAAGGTCACCTGTCGCGGGGTCGAAGGACATCCGCCAGGGATTGCGCAAGCCCACCGCGAAGAATTCCGTCCTGACCCGACTCGCGTCGGAAATCGGCTGACCGAGGAACTCACTCGCACCCACGAAGGGATTGTCCGCCGGGATCCGATAGTTGCCGAGAAACGCCTCGTTGGCCGGGTGGGGGTTGGGTGGGAGCGAACCTTCCCGCGCATCCACGTCGAGGCGCAGGATTCCCGCGAAGAAATCGCCCGTGATCACCTGCCCATTCCGGTACTGGTCGTTGCCTCCCCCTTCGTCGCCGAGCGCGACATAGAGGTAACCGTCCGGACCGAAGTGCAGATCGCCACCGTTGTGATTCGACGCGTCGTCCCGCTGTTGAAAAAGGATCGTCTCGGCGGGGTCGGCCCGATGCGGTGAATCGGCCGAGACACGGAACTCGCTCAGCCGGTCGTGCAACCGGTTCGCCGCACCCGCCGTCGTCGCGTTGACCGTGCGGAACACGAAGAACCGCCCGTTCTCGGCATAGCGCGGGTGGAAGGCGAGGCCGAGAAGGCCCTGTTCACCACCGAAGACCGTCGACGTCGTGAGACTCAGAAACACCGTTCGCGTCGGAGCCGCCAGGTTGGTGACCACGAGGATCCGACCGGGTTGCTCGACGATGAAGAGGCGGTTGGTCTCGCCGGGCGGGGCGGTGATCACGACCGGGCTGGTGAACCGAAGTAGGCCCAAGGCCGACTCCAGGGCGCTGGCGGGTTGGGCCGGGAGGCGAAGGGGCGCGCTCGGGATCCGTCCGTCGGCTCCAGATTGGGAAAAAGCCGGCACCATTCCCAAGGTGCACAACATCAGGAAAAGCGAGCGCCATTGCATCCCGGTCAGGGTGGCTTCGAATCCGGGGAAGATCAAACGGCATGGCTGGCCGCTGGCCGAACGCGCGCCGCCACCCCGTCCCTCGCGTCCCCGTCGACTCGCCCCAGGCGGGATTTATTGGGCGCCTTCGGCCTTGGGTTCGGGCAGCAGAAACCCGACCGCGAAGCCAAGGACGGCGATGGTGGTCGCGACGATTCCCGCCGCCTGCGCCAAATGAGAGGGCAGCATCGGGCCCGATCCCGCCAGCATCGGCGCGACGAGGCTGGTCGTGACGAAGGCCATGCTGGTGCCGATCATGCGACCGCCGACATTCGTCGCGAAACTCCCGCCCGTCCCGCGCAGGTGCAGCGGAAAGACCTTCGGCAGGTATTCCCCGAAATAACTGAACTGCGCCACCGTCAGGAGCCCGCAGAGGGCGTAAGCCCAAAGGAAGGCCTCGCCGCCTTGCTTGAAGAGAACGAAGTAGGTGACCGGCAGGACGATCAGAGCCGGGACCTGGAAGACCTTCAGGAGTTTCACGCGGCTGATCCCGATGATCAGCAGGGCCGCGAGCAGGATCCGGCCCGTCAGACCGCCCATCTCCTGGCGGAACTGCACCTTGTCGCGCATTTCCTTCACGACGTCGTTGATCGGCTTCTGCTTCGCGAAGTTCTCCTTGATGTTCGCGGCCAGCACGGCCCGCTCGGGTGCACCGGCGGGCAGGGCGTTGAGCTGCCGGTTGAGGTCCTCGCCTTCCCGGCGCAGGGGCGCGAGAGCCGCCGCCTGCGGCCTGAGTTCGGGAAGACCCGGCGTGAGCCGCGCGACCGTGACCTGCAGGGCGCCGAAAGCGATCCCATAGGCGCAGGCGGAGAGGAACGCCGTCACGAGCGTCACGCGTCGCAGTTCGGGGGCGAAGAGCGCCGCGAAGCTGGGTCGCTTGAGAGTTCCGGCCAATCGCCGTTCCTTCCACACCTTGGACTCGGGCACGAACGGAAGCAGCAGGGCGATCGGGATCGCCGGCAGGATCCCGGTCATGAGCAGGTACCGCCAGCTCCCCGGCTCCGAGGATCCGAGACCAGCCGGCAGACCCATGCTGGGCAAATCCTGGATGTTCGCACCCACCCAGATGCTGACTCCGGTGACCAGAAGACCCCCGAGCGATGCGAAGGCCTGCGTGATCCCCAGCCACCGCTCCTTCAGTTTCCGGTCCTCGAACACCTCCGCCAGCCACGTGATCGCCGCGACAAACTCGACGCACACTCCGATGAACGTGGTGCTTCGAAAAAAGATAAACATCGGCAGCGAGGTCGAATAGGCCGCCGCGAAGGGGGAAAGCGAATACAGAAAGATGCTCGCGGCCATCACCTTCTTGCGGCCGAACTTGTCGACCAGCCACCCGCCGAGCAGACCGAAAACACCCCCGCACAACGCCGAAATCCAGAGAAGCCGACCGACCCAATCGGTGACGATCGGGTTGTTCTGCGGGATTTTCAGCAACTCCGAGATCGCCGGCGCCGCGACCAACGGCGTCATCAGCAACTCATACGTGTCGAAGAGAAACCCGATGCTGGCGATCACGATGATCAGCCACTGCGTCAGGGTGAGCTTGGGTCCGGGCCCCGGGGGTTGCATGTCGTGGCGTTATGCCACCGCGGGGACCCAGGAGCAAGGTGGGATCGGGAATCCACGGCCCCACTTTCCTCCAAGGAACGATGGGCAAGCTCCGAAAGGCCGTCCAGTATCAGCCGGAATCTTGTCCGGAACGAATCGGAATCGGGCCCGTTTTCAGCGGAATCCGCGACCGTCAACATGACCACCCAATTGAATAACTGCATTCGCAAGTCGCTGTGGACCGCCGTGGCCGCCTTGGTGATCGCCGCCCTGCCAACCCCCGCCCCAGCCCAGGCACCCGACGCCGACGCCGTCGCGGCCATCGGCGAGGAGGCGTTCATCTACGGCTTTCCGCTGGTGATGAACTACAAGGTGTTTCACGACTCCTTCCTCGATCCACAGGCGAAGGGCTACAAGGGCGGGCTCAACGAACTGCACAACGAGGCCCGTGTCTACACCTCCGACGATCGCGCGGTGCAGACGCCCAACAGCGACACGCCGTACTCGTTGCTCGGGGCCGATTTCCGCGCGGAACCGCTGGTGATCTGCGTGCCCCAGGTCGAAGCGGGCCGCTACTACAGCGTGCAGATGGTGGACATGTACACCCACAACTACGGCTACCTCGGCACGCGCGCCACCGGCAATGACGCGGGTTGCTATCTCGTCGCCGGACCCGATTGGCGGGGCGCGACGCCCGCCGGGATCAAGGGGGTGTTCCGTTGCGAATCGCCGTTCTCCCTGATCATTTTCCGCACGCAACTCTTCAACGCGGGCGACATCGGGAACGTGAGGCGGATCCAGGCCGGGTACAAAGTTCAGACGCTCTCGGCGTTTCTGAATCAACCGGCTCCCGCCGCCGCGCCGCCGATCCAGTGGCCGCCGGCGCCGCAGGAGATCTTCACCACCGGCTTTCCCGTCGCGCTCGATTTCCTGTTGAATTTCCTTCCGCCGATCGGTCCCGCCGCGGGCGAGAAGGCGTTGCGCGACCGATTCGCCAGCATCGGCATCGGGCCGGGCAAAACGGTCCGACCTCAGGATTTGTCGCCCGAGCGGAAAGCGGCCTTCGGCAACGGCATGAAGGCCGCGCTCGGCAAGATCAACCACGCGCTCGACCATCTCGGCACCGAGGTCAACGGCTGGCGCATCGGCGTCGCCGCCGGTTCGCGCGAGTTCTACAACGGCGATTACCTGCTCCGCGCCGTCGGCACCCGCGGCGGCATCTACGGCAACGACTCCGCCGAGGCGACCTATCCCTTCGCCAAACTCGACCAGAACGGACACCCGCTGGACGGCGGCAAGCACGCCTACCTGATGACCTTCGCGCACGGCGAGTTGCCGCCCGCGAACGCGTTCTGGTCGATCACGATGTACGACGCGAACTCGCAGTTCCTCGTCGAGAATCCGATCCAGCGCTACCTCATCAACACGCCGATGCTCGGCGATCTGAAGAGGAACGCCGACGGGTCGCTCTCGATCCACGTGCAGCGTGATTCGCCCGGGAAGGACAGGGAATCCAACTGGCTGCCCGCGCCCGACGGCCCGATCTTCATGGTCATGCGCATCTACTGGCCGAAGACGGAGCAACCCTCCGTCCTGCCTCCGGGCCAAGGCGCTTGGAAACCGCCCGGCATCGTGCCCGTCGGCAATCTCAAGGCTCAGAACGCCCGACGCATCGGCGACAAGTCGCGGGAGATCGCCATCCGCACCGACGACCGCTACGGCGGCGATCCATTCTTTCACGGACCGCGCGGGTATCCGTACTGGAACTACCTCGAGTATCCGAAACCGATCCAGAACCCGAACCTCTGGCCCGACACGCAGTCCACCTATTTCCTCTCGCGCTTCCAGATGCCTCCGGGCAGTTCGCTCACGTTCAAGGGCGAGTTCCCGCGCGCGATACTTCAAATTCGCGCTCTACCGGGCGGCGGGAAACACCTTCGTCAGCACCGGCGAGGATCTGACGGGGAAGCTAATCAGGCCGGACGCGGGTTCGACGAACCCTTACGTCGTGGGCAATCCGCGCCTTGGCGATCATCGCGGCTACACGGTGCGCCTAGTCGCGGTCGACGCACCCACCGATGCCGCGAAGCGCGAACCGAACACACTCCACGCGGGCAAGGACGGCGGCGAGTTGCAGATGGTCCTCCGCATCTACATGCCGGATCAGGGCCAGGACGGCGCGGGTTGGGGCCCCGCGGATCAACCGTCGCGCGCCCGTGGACTTCCCACCTACGAAGGCGCGTTGGCGGACGGCACGAAGCTGGATGCGGCCGGGGTGATCAAGCACTTCGCCCTGCCGATGAACGAGAACACCAAGCAACCGGTCAACGACGCGCAGTGGGTCGACATCGTCAACGCGAAGGACAACGACCCGACGCTCGACCCGGCGTCGTCACCCGCGCGCCCGGACGGCAGGTGGGAGAAGTACTGGACGTTGCCCTACTCGATCCTCGGCGCATTCAAGACGCCTGAGGCTCGCGCCAAGATCCCTTACGCCGGCGCGATGGACGGCGGAGGCGATCCCTCCACCCAATATCTGTTGAGCTTCATCTCGCGGAAGTTCGGTCCTGTTTACGTGATGCGCGGCAAGATGCCCACGTTCCCCGACACCTTCGCCGGAGTCGGCGGACGCGGACTGGAGATCATGCCCGACGCGGAGACGCAGTACTGGTCGCTGGTGAGCGGCGAAGCCGCGCCCTCCGGCCAGATCGTGGACGGCCTGACCGACCTGCAGGTCCCACTCGACAAGGACCGCAACTACACCATCGTCGTCAGCCGCGCGGAGGATCGCCCGAAGAACGCCACGCTCGAAAACGGGATCGCCTGGATGGAATGGAGTCCGCGCGGCGAAGGCCTGCACGATCCGCGCAACCGCGCCGACTTCGGCATCCTGATGATCCGCATGATGGCGAACAACCCGTCTTGGAAGCAAAGCCCTGATCACGTCACCCACCCCGGCGGCGAGGAAGCCGTCATGGGCGCGTATCTACCGAGGGGGGAATACACGACCAAGTCCGCCTTCGAGAAGCGCCGGGCCAAGGAATGAATTCAACGGGAGCGGGCGGAGTGGACGAGAAGCCGAGACGAGTCTTTCCGTCGGCTCCGTATCCCCCTGTTCCATCACGCCGCCGCGCGCAACCCGCGAACCGAGCACTATGAGTCTGCCGAGCAAACTGAAACACGAACTCAAGGCCGTGGCCGGAGCGGCCCTTTACTTCGGCTGCTGGATCGGCGCCCTGCTGGTGCTGAAGTATCTCGTGCTGACCGAATACAAAATCGCGTTCCGCGGTTGGTCGGTCATCGTGATGGGCGCCCTGATCCTCTCGAAGGTTGTCATCATCCTGGAGAACGTCTCATTCGGCGCCTGGGTTCGCGCCAAGCCCGCCTGGGTGGATGTGATCCTGCGCACCGCCTTGTATTCCGTCGGCCTGGTGGCCGTCCTGACGTTGGAGAAGGGAATCGAAGGCCGGCATGAGCACGGCGGGTTCGTTGGCGCGGTGAACGCCGCGTTTCAGAGTTCCGACGCGTATCACATCTACCTGAATTCCATCTGCTTGACCGGCGCTTTGCTCGTTTACAACGTGCTGGCGGTCATTCGCCAGCATCTGGGCGGGAAGGGATTGATCAAGTTGTTCCTCGTTCCGCTGCCACCGAAGGCTGAGCATTCGCCGCTTCCTCAAAAACCCGGAGAGCCCAACTGAACCATGGAGACCACCCAAATCATCGTCGTCGCCCTCGTGGCCGTCGTCGTTTTGCTGGCCATCATCGCCTACAAGCTTCTTTGGACGGTCGCGCAGCCGAAGATCGAGCACCGCATCTCCCAGATCGGCCTGACGGAGAATGAGATCGCCGCCAACGGCCCGTTGCCCGGTGATATCAGCCTCTACGAGACGGAACTGCGCGCGGCGCGGGCGTTGTCCTCCCCCGGCTACTATCCGACGCTCGGTGGCGCGGAGATCGCCGACGCGCAGCGCAGCGGCGTGTTTCCGGCCGCGACCTTCGCCGGTTCGTTCGACGGTCCCAACCGGGTCTACGCGTGGCGCGGCGAGGACGAATACCAAGGCTGCACCTTCATCGTGAACCGCGACCCCGGCGAGATCTACATCGTCGGTGGAGACGCCCCGCCCATGTCCGGACCGATCCCGGCCGGCCCCTACATCGCCAAAGCGGACGCGACCACCGGCAAACAGGTTTGGCGCACCTACGTGGACAACGCCAACGCTTCCCAACGCTGGATTGGCGCCGCCAACCTCAACATCCTCGCCAGCGGCAGGATCGCCTTCGCGTGGGCCGACCAGATCGTCCTGCTGGACGCCGACACCGGCCGGATTCTCAAGCGGAACACCCTGCCGGTCGGGGCGGCTCCGCGCGAGGACGTGAACTTCAAGCACCTGACCGTCGCTCCCGACGGAACCCTCATCTGCAAGGACCAGACCCGGCCCACCGGCAACAAGAACCAGGGCACGATGGCCATCATCAAGGGCGTGCAGGCCGGTCTCAAGCAGCCCAACTCGCACCTCGTCGCGGTCCATCCCGACACGCTGGAAATCCTCGCGGAACTGCCCCTCCCCGAACCGGCCACCGTGCCGCACAGCATCGCGATGTTCGAGGGCCGGATCGCGATTTACATCGGCACAGACAGCGGCTGCCGGCGGGCGTTCTGGGATCCGGCCACGAAGAAGCTATCCATGGACGCGACCTGGCACGTGAAACCCATGGCGGAGGGCCAGACCACGGCCGACGCGCCCAGCATTCTCGGCGACTGGATCGTCCTTCAGACCAACGGACTCGGCAGCAAGGCGAAGGCCTCGAGCGTCGCGGTGGCGAGCGTGAAGGACGCCACGAGGATGCAGGTCATCTTCCCGTTCGGACAACTGAAGGAGGGCGGCTGGAGTTTCGCGCCGCCCAAGGCCTGCGCGGATGCGGAGAACAGCATGATCTACTCCGCCGACATGGGCGTGGGCCAGATCGCCGGCATCCGGATCGATCAAGCCACCGGGGAACTGAAACTCGCCTTCGTTCTCGACAACATGAGCACCACTTTCCAGCCGATGTATGGCCCGAAGGACAAGCGCGTGCTGGTGCTGACGAACATGAAGAAGAACCTCCCCCACGAGCCCACGATGCTCGCGCTGGGAACGGCCAACTACACGGAGCAGGTCACCTGGCACGACGCCGCCACCGGTCGCAAACTCGCCGAGTCGTCGTTCTTCGAGCCGCTCACGATCAATTCGCTGGTCGCCCCCGGCTTCGGCGGCCGCTGTTATTTCCCGACCGGCCGCGGGTTCATCGTCCTGCAGGTCAAGGCGGCCGGCGGGTCGTAGCCGAGGCGATTCGGGTCCCCGCTCAAGAGAGCGGTTATGAAGCTGATCGCCAAACTAAAGAGCCATTTCCGGAAGGTAGTCGTCACCTCGGCTTATTTCGGCGTTTGGATCGGCGCGCTCATCCTGCTCAAGACGCTGGTGCTCCAGGAATACCAGATTGGTTTCCTCGGTTGGTCGAAGATCACCATTGGCGCGGTGGTGCTCGGCAAGGTCGTGCGGGTCCTGGACCACGTTCCTTTGGGATCGTGGGTTGGAGCGCGTCCGGCCTGGGTCGAGGTGTTGCTGCGCACCGCGCTCTACTCGGCGGGCCTCGCGGTGGTGATGGTGTTGGATCGCGGCCTTGAGAGTCGCATCGAGCACGGCGGCCTTCTGGGTGCGTTGAAGGCGATGCCGCGGAACACCTCGTTTCCGCACGTCCTGGTCAATTCCATCTGCCTTTCCGGCGCCTTCCTCGTCTACAACGCGCTCGCTGTTCTTCGCCGTTACCTGGGCGGAGGCGGCTTGGTCTCCGTTTTCCTGAAGCCATCGCCGACGAAGCCCGCGGCGCCGGAAATTGAACGACTGAACTGATATTCCGATTCTCCACGCCATGAAGAAAACCACCCTCCTCCTCGCCGCCATCGCTTTGGTCGGCGTCATCGCCTGGCGCTGGCTCGGCACCGTGATCGTGCCGAAGGTCGAGCAGCGCATCGAACGGATCGGCCTCACCGACAACGAAAAGGCCGCCAACGGTCCGTTGCCCGGCGACGTGAGTTTGTATCAGAAGGAGCTCGATTGCTGTCGGGGCCTTTCGACGCCCGGCTATTTCTCGTCGCTCAATGGAGCCGAGAATGCGGACTCCGAACGCAGCAGCTTCTTCCCCTGCGCAACTTTCACCGGCTCGTTCGACGGACCGAACAAGGTGTACGCCTGGCGTTCCGAGGATGGTTACGAAGGCTGCAGCTACATCAACAACCGCGATCCCGGCGAACTCTACATCCTCGGCGGCGACTTCCCGCCACTGGACGGCGCCCTGCCTCCCGGCCCTTATCTCGCCAAGGCGGACGCCGTCACCGGCAAGCAAATCTGGCGCACCTATCTCGACAACGGCAACGCCTCCGGTCACTGGATCGCCAACGCCAATCTGAACATCCTGCCCGACGGCGACATCCCCGTCGCTTGGGGCGATCAGATCGTGCTGATCGACGGCGACAATGGTCGCATTCTGAAACACAACTTCCTGCCGACCGGGAATTGCCCCAAGGAGGACGCCAACTTCAAGCACATGACCATCGCGCCGGACGGCATGCTGATCATGAAGGACCAGACGCGCCCGACCGGCTCCAAGCTCCAAGGCACGATGGCCATCATCAAGGGCATCCAGGACGGGCTGCAGCAGAGCAATTCCGTGCTGCTCGCGGTGCATCCCACGACGCTGGAAGTGATCGACCAGCTTCAGTTGCCCGAGCCCTGCTCGTCACCGCACGTGATCACACTGTTCGAGGGCAGGATCGCCATCTACATCGGCATGAACCAAAGCGCGCGTCGCTACTTCTGGGATCCGGCCACGAGGAAACTTTCCGGCGACCCGTCGTGGGAGATCTTTCCCATGCGGGAAGGCCAGACCACGGCGACCGCGCCCACCCCGATTGGCGACTGGATCGCGTTTCAACTCAATGGAGCCGGCAGCGAAAAGGCGGCCTCCAGCATCGTCGTCGCCCACCAGAAGGACCCGAAAAGGATGAAGGTCGTCTTTCCGTTTGGGCCGCTCAAGAAGGGCGAGTGGAGCTTCGCGCCGCCCAAGTGCGGAGCCGACATCGAGAACTTCATGATCTACTCGGCGGACATGGGCGTGGGCAAGGTGGCCGGCATCAAGCTCGACCCCGCCACTGGCGAGTTGGAAACGAAGTTCATCAAGGACAACATGAGCACCACCTTCCAACCGATCTACGGTCCCAAGGACAAGCGAGTGCTTGTGCTCACGAACATGCGGAAGAACATCCCGCACGAACCGACGATGCTCATGCTGATGACAGCGAACTACAAGGAACAGGTCACGTGGCACGACGCGCTCACCGGCCGCAATCTCGCGGAATCGGATTTCTTCGAGCCGCTGGTGATCAATTCGCTGGTCGTCCCCGGCTTCGGCGGGCGTCTCTATTTCCCAACCCACAAAGGGTTCGTCACCATGCAGGTGAGGCCGGCTGACACTCGATAGCGAATGAAGACGGCGGGAGATCCAACGGCCATTCCGGCGGGAGCGAATCGCAAGGTTCGCGCTCGCATCCGCCGGACCGGCTCAACTCAGTTCGACAAAAGCCGGTGAAAAGGATCTGGGCGGTTCTATTGGTCAACTTGTCGTGGGCCATCGGGCTTCCGGCACAAGAGAATCGAGGCGAGCCACCCCAACCGGCCGCGCCCGCCCTCGTGTCGGCCAATCTCCTGAATCTTCCTCCGGGCGAATCACCGCTGATCGTGCGCCCATCCTTTCTGCTGCTGGCTATCCACAAGATCGACGACGAAGCGGAAACCTTCGAATTTTCCGGCATCTTGACACTCGTCTGGCGGGACTCACGCCAGGCCTTCGATCCACTGACCGAAGGAGTGGGGGAGAAGTTCTATCACGGCAACTACCAGTTCAACGAAGTCTCGCCGTCGTGGTATCCCCAGGTGGTTCTGGGCAACGCGACCGGGATGGACGCCTCCCAGGGTGTGTTGCTGCGGGTCCGACCGGACGGCACCAGCACCCTGATTCAGACGATCCATTCCGTGGCGCGCTCCCGCCTGAACCTGAGGCGCTATCCTTTCGACCAACAACGGATGGAGGCCATGTTCGCCATCCTGGGTTTCGATGAAAGCGAAGTGGCGTTCGCGATGGATGAATCCGCCGTCGCGACCAGTCTCGCCAGAGTCCAGGTGCCCCAGTGGGAGGTGCGGGGGATTGACACCTCCGTCCGCCACGTGCCGATGGCTCATCTGGGTGCCGGATCAACCGCTTCGCTCTTCGTGATTTCGGTCGAACTCAGCCGGCAGCCGTTCTTCATGGTGCGCCTGGTCATTCTGCCGCTGATGCTCATCGTCATCCTTTCATGGTCGGTGTTCTGGATGGACCGTTCCTCCCTGGGGGATCGCATGAGCGTTTCGTTCGTGGGCATCCTGACCGCGGTGAGCTACCAGATTCTCGTGAGCGCCGTCATGCCGCAGATCTCCTACGTGACGTTCATGAACGCGTTCCTGAGTTTCAGCTTTCTCATCATGGGCGCCACGGTGGTCGTCAACCTGGCGGTCGGCACTTGTGACCGACAGGGCAATAGCAAGCGCGGTGATCGTATCGACCAACGGTGTCGCCGTTTCTTTCCCCTGGTGTACGCCGCCTTGATCCTGCTCTCCGCGTGGCTGGCATTCGCCTGGTTTTGAATCCACGCCTCCCCCTGTCGCGCCGACTTTCCAGTCGGCACCCGACAGCACATCCACCCCCGTCTGCCGGCTGAAAGCCGGCGGTACATCGCCTCTGTACCGCCGACTTTCCAGTCGGCATCCAACGGAACTTCGACCCTGCCGGCTGAAAGCCGGCGGTACACAAAGCCGGCGGTACATCGCCCCTGTACCGCCGACTTTCCAGTCGGCATCCAACGGAACTTCGACCCTGCCGGCTGAAAGCCGGCGGTACACAAAGCCGGCGGTACATAAAACCGGCGGTACACCTCGAATTCGGGCCGTTCGATGTCCTATCGTCTCGCCATGCGCACCACACGCCGCCTCTTCCTGAAGATCGCCGCGCTGCTCGGACTCACCCCTCCCGCGCTACCCCTGCGGGCCGCCACGCTGGATCCCACCACCGCCCAACCGTTCGGACCGGACTTCCCCGGGCTCGACTCGCTCGCCACCGGCGAGTGGTGGAAGAAGTCTCCCACGGGACCGAATCCGCCGCCGTCGATGGATGTTCCCCGGAAAGACGTCGTGGCATTCGCCGTTTACAGCCAGCACCGCGGCGTCCTCAAGCTCAGCGCCCAACTCTATCCCCTTCGGCCGGACGAGTCGCCCGAAGCCCGCCTGGAATTGCGGAAGGAAGGAGCCTGGGTCGAGGTCGCGCGCGCGCCCGTGGTGCTTCCCGGTTGGAGCGCCCACTTTCGCCTCGAGAACTGGGACGCCTCGCGCGACCTCCCATACCGGGTTCGCCACGGCGAAGAAGCGATGTTCGAAGGCCTCATCCGCAAAGACCCCGTCGACAAGGACGTCATCGTGGTCGCCAACATGTCGTGCAACTCCAGCCGCACGACGGGTCTTCGGCCCGAGATCCTCGACAACCTTCGCGCGCAGGATCCCGATCTCCTGTTCTTCGCCGGCGACCAGACCTACCGCCACACCCAGCACACCGCCGGCTGGATCGAGTTCGGGCTCCAGTTCCGCGACATCCTGCGCGACCGCCCGTCGATCTGCATCCCGGACGACCACGACGTCGGCCACCCGAACCTTTGGGGTGAGAACGGCAAACGCTCGACACTCCAGGGGAACGCGGACGGCGGCTACTTCTACCCGGTCGACTACGTCAACATGGTGCAGCGCCAGCAGACCTGGCACCTGCCCGACCCGGTGGATCCCGAGCCGATCGAACGCGGGATCACGGTGTATTTCACCCGTCTGACCCTCGGCGGGCTCGACTTCGCGATTCTCGAGGACCGCAAGTTCAAGTCCGGCCCGGCCGGCAAGATTCCGAAGATGGGTCCGCGCCCCGACCACATCAACGACCCGTCCTACGACCCGAAGACCATCGACCTTCCGGGACTGCAACTTCTGGGTGAACGCCAGGAGAACTGGTTGCGCGCGTGGACGCAGGATTGGGCGGGCGCGGAGATGAAGGTGGTGCTTTCGCAGACGGCTTTTTGCGGGGCGGTCCACATGCACGGCGGACGGAACGACCGGCTCCTGGCCGATCTCGATTGCAACGGCTGGCCCCAGACCCCGAGCCGGCGCGCGCTGGAGGAAATCCGCCGCGCGCGCGCTGTGCATCTGTGCGGCGACCAGCACCTGTCCGTCGTCGTGAAGCACGGCATCAAGGAATTTGGCGACGGGCCCTATGCCTTCACCAGTCCCGCCCTCGTGAACACCATCTACGGACGGTGGTGGCATCCGCTCGACGAGAAGCCGGGCGCGAACCCGCGACCGGGCAGTCCCCTGCCCTGGACCGGCGACTTCCTCGATGGCCTGGGTAACAAACTTTCCATGCTGGCGTACGCCAACCCGCCCGACATCCGGGATGAACGCCAGCGGGCCGACGGCTACGGGATCGTCCGCTTCGACAAGAAAGCGCAAACCGTCACCTTCGAATGCTGGCCGCGCTTCGCCGACGCACGGCAAGGGAATCGAGCCCAATTCCCCGGCTGGCCGATCACCGTGAAGATGGCGGACAACGACGGGCGCCGGCCGGTCGCCTGGCTGCCGGACCTGGAATTTCAAGGCGCTGCGAACCCGGTCATCCAAGTGGTCGCCGAGTCCACCGGCGAGATCCTCTACACCCATCGTGTCCATGGACCGAGCCACCAACCCGCGGTGTTCGCGCAAGGTCGGTACACGGTGAAAGTCGGTCGGGACAGTCCGACGGGAGCGACTGTGACCCTCACGGGCCTGGAGGCGAAACCACAGGCGGACGCTGGCCGGCGGACGGTCGCGATCCCATAGCCCCCGCCAGGATTGTTTCGCACGCCTGCCGCCCGTCTTCGACTCAAGAGAGAATGTCCCCTTTTTCGTGGTCTGTGTTTTCGGGTTCCCCTTCGGCCTCTTCACCACCCGCTCTGTGGCCGCCTGGCGCTTCGGATTGGCCTTCGTTGGCCTCCCTGGCAGCTCTTTCCACCTCAGCATCTGCTCTCCCTTCATCAGCACGATCCGATCGTCCCTCAAGCGCCGGATCTCCATCGCTTGCCCCACCAGGTTTAGGCCCTGGTGCTCCCGGTCGATTTGAAACCACCTCCCCCTCCCATACCACTGTCCGATCCCGTTGCACTTGCCGCCTTTTCCGCCCAGCTCAGGATTCGCTCCAGTTCTCGGGGCTTTCCCCGGTGCACATCGGCCGCGCTCAACGCCTTCACCGTGAAGCGTCGGTTGTGCTCCGGTAAGCACACCGCTTCCAGGTACTCGTTGGCCACCTGGTCCCCCTTCTCGCCGAACGTCACCGTCTCGGAGGGCAGCCCGATCTCACCCAGCTTGAGGCCTGGGAAGCCGCCGGATTTGTAGGCGCCGAAGAACTGGTTCCAGTCGCCGTTGAAGGAGCGGACGAGGAAGGCGTCGATGAAGCCGTTCATCAGGTAACTGGAATTGGTCACCACTCCCATGTCGGCCGGACAGCGCAGGATTTGTTGGTTCACGAAGCCGGGCTGGAGCCGATGGATCCAGCTGGCGCCGAAACCGTAGTTCCTGGGAGGTGTGAGGTCACCGTGATCGTCGGCATACATCTGAAGCGCCAGCTGAATCTGCCGGAGCTGGTTGCCGCACTTCGCCACCTTCGCCTTCTCCTTGGCCGCCGCGAGCGCCGGCAGGAGCAGGCTGGCCAGGATGGCGAGAATCCCGATCACGACCACAACTCGACCAGCGTGAAACCCCGGTCGTCGGGTCGGCGAAAGCGCGAGACAGTTCCGGCCCGGCGGCAACCACCGGCCCAGGGTGATCTCGGGCACCTGCCCCAGGTCGCAGGACCAGGCGTTGATGGGTCGCGGCTGCGGCTCCGCATTCAGCGGTTCCGGCCGACTGAGCGACGCGGTCACCTGGTTGCCCATCGCCACGCTCACTTCGCTGCCATCGACGCTCTGTTTCAATCGGGCCGAACCTTCATTGACCCGCACCGTGGTTTCCGTGGAGCAGGCGTGGAGATCGAACTGGGCTTTCCCGGCCTCCAACACCGCCGACGGCGTCTGAACGACGAGCGCGCGCGCGTTGGAGGATGGCGGACCTGGACTGACCCAGAGGCTGCCGTTCAGAAGCTTGAGCCGGGTCATGCCCGCCGGGTCGTTCAACACACGGAGCGCGGAATGCCCCGCCACCGTCATCCTGGAGCCGTCCTCGAGTTCCAGCTCGACCCAGGCATCCGTGGATCGCGTCTCGAGCGTGTCCCCGGCGCGCAATTCGTCACCCGCCTTGAGCGTCTGATCCACCCCTCCGCGGGATCCTAGGAACTGGGTCGAACCCGTCACCCGGGACACCCGGATCGCTGGAGGCCGCGCGTTCGGCAGGATCTGGGTCGCCACCCACGCCAGAAGAACGACACTCGCCGCCGCCGCCACGACCCAGGGCCATCGGTGAAACTTCCCGGGTGATGGCCTTGAGCGCGACGTTCTGGAAGATGTCCTCCGCCGCGTGGGCGTCCCGGACCACGACCCACGCCGCCGCCGAAAGCCGCGTCCGCGACTTCATCAGCGCCTGCAGGATCTGGGCTTCCGTCAGGTTCATTCCAAGCAAGGTCGGCGGAATCTCCGATTCCACCCACGAGCAGGAACGGATCCGCCGCCCAGATCCTGACATCCGGGGCGATTCGCACCAAGGTCCGTAGCCGGGGCCGATCCCTGTACCGCCGACTTTCCAGTCGGCACCAGACGACCCGCCCGACCCCATTGCCGGCTGAAAGCCGGCGCTACATCGCCCCTGTACCGCCGACTTTCCAGTCGGCACCAGACGACCCGCCCGATCCCATTGCCGGCTGAAAGCCGGCGCTCACATCGCCCTGTACCGCCGACTTTCCAGTCGGCATCAGCACCCGACCACCCTGCTGCCGGCTGAAAGCCGGCGCTACATCCTCCTGTACCGCCGACTTTCCAGTCGGCACCAGACGACCCGCCCGACCCCGTTGCCGGCTGAAAGCCGGCGCTACATCGCCCCTGTACCGCCGACTTTCCAGTCGGCATCAGGCGACCCGCCCAACCCCGTTGCCGGCTGAAAGCCGGCGCTACATCGCCCCTGTACCGCCGACTTTCCAGTCGGCACCAGCCGACCCGCCCGACCCCGTTGCCGGCTGAAAGCCGGCGCTACATCGCCCCTGTACCGCCGACTTTCCAGTCGGCATCAGGCGACCCGACCGACCCCGTTGCCGGCTGAAAGCCGGCGCTACATCGCCCTGTACCGCCGACTTTCCAGTCGGCACCAGACGACCCGCCCGACCAATTTGCCGGCTGAAAGCCGGCGCTACATCGCCCCTGTCCCGCCGACTTTCCAGTCGGCACCAGACGACCCGCCCGATCCCATTGCCGGCTGAAAGCCGGCGCTACATCGCCCCTGTACCGCCGACTTTCCAGTCGGCATCAGGCGACTCGCCCGACCTCGTTGCCGGCTGAAAGCCGGCGCTACAAAACCCGACCCGACCGGATCACCGAAATCGGCGTTGTTCCGACCCACCGGAGTCGGCACCCTCGAACCGTGCGTTCCCCGACCCTCGTGTGTTCGCTGGCGTGCGGCGTTTTCGCGGCCGCCCTGTCCGCCGGCGAACATCCCAGGGTCGACTTCCTGACACCCGGATTCAACGTCCAGGAACTCCCGGTCAGGCTCTCCAACATCAACAACCTCCGGTTCACGCCCCAAGGCCACCTTTCCGCGCTCGGCTACGACGGCCGCATCCACATCCTTCGGGACACCGACGGCGACGGCCTCGAGGACAGCGCCACGTTGTTCTGGGACAAACCCACCCTGAGCGTGCCCGTGGGGATGGCGTGGTCAGCGAACGGCCTCTACGTCTCGTCCCACGGGAAGGTGTCCCTGCTGCGCGACACCGACGGCAACGGTCGGGCGGACGACGAGGTGGTGGTCGCGAGCGGTTGGGCGCCCACCGACGTGGGTTCCGGAGGCGTCGATGCCACCGCCGTGACCCTGGATGCCGACGGCAATCTCTACTTCGGCCTGCTCACCGCGGACTACTCCAACCCTTACCGCGTGAAGGACGGGGTGTCACACTACGACCTGACCAGCCGGCGCGGCACCATTCAGAAGTGGACGGCTTCGACCCGGGAACTGGAGACGGTCGCCACAGGCATCCGGGTTCCCTACGCGCTCGCCTTCAACCGCCACGGCGACCTGTTCCTCACCGATCAGGAGGGCGAGACGTGGTGTCCGGGCGGCAATCCCTTGGACGAGCTGAACCACATTGTGCCTGGCCGAAACTACGGCTTCCCGCCGCGGCACCCGAGTTACCTGCCGACTCTCGTCAGCGAATCGCCGGTCGTCGGATTCGGTCCGCAACACCAATCGACCTGCGGCCTCGTGTTCAACGAGGCTATCCATCGTTCCGCAAGTCCCCGCGATAGCGGCGCCGGAGCGACCCTCACCCGGCCTGCGGCCACCCTCTCCCGTCCGACGGGAGAGGGACGGGGTGAGGGTGCATCTACTTTCCCAATGGTTGATACCGGCACAGCAAAGTCCTTCGGACCACGGTGGTGGGAAGGCGACGCCTTCGTGGCGGGCGAGTCCCGCGGCAAGATCTGGCGGGTGCGCCTGGTCAAAACCCCCGCGGGTTACGTGGGTCGGGAAACGATCGTCGCGCGCCTGAACCTCCTCACGACCGACATCACCGTCTCCCCCCGTGGCGACCTCTACGTCTCGTGCCACAGCGGTCCGCCGGATTGGGGCACCGGCCCGAAGGGCGAAGGGAAGCTGTTCCGGATCACCCACAGCGACCCAGGCGCGCCCCAACCCGTCGCCGTCTGGCCCGAATCGTCAATGCGGCTCCGTGTGGCGTTCGACCGGGCCGTGGACCCGTCGATCACGAACCGGGCGGCGGACATGGAAATCGAGTTCGGCGAATACGTCGCCGCCGCGGACCGGTTCGAAGTGCTGAAACCACCGTACAAGACGGTGACCCAGCAATCGACGACACCAAGGGGTCGGTTGCGGGTCATCGCGGCGGCAATTTCCCCGGACCTCCGCACCCTGTCGCTGACGACCGATCCGCATCCGCGGACGGTCCGGTACGCTGTCACCCTCCCCGGAATCCGTGCGCACGGCTCGGTCGCACCGCCCTCGACCGTCGATCTCGGGTACGACCTCACCGGAGTGGAAGCGATCTGGTTCGCATCGCCCGAGCCCACCGCCCCCAAGTGGTCGGGCTGGCTGCCCCACATCGACTCGGGCGTCGCCACGGCGTTCACGGATCAATCCGCCGAGCACGCCGCTCTGTCGGAGTTGATGCGACGCGCGGGGCTTCTGAGACTTCGCACCTCGCTGGCCTTGCCGCTGGACGCGACCACCCTTCGCCTCCAAGCCGCCGTCGGATTCTCCGTCCGGATCGGGGCATCAACCGTGGTCGCCCGCGCCACCGAGGGCGGACTCTTCGTCGCGGAAGCGTCGCTCACGCCGGGCGAAAAACCGGAGGCGTTCACGGTCGATCTGTCCACCGGTTCCCCCAAGCTCGCCTCGCTGCACGCCACCTTGGCCTCCACGTCGCATCCCGAGCCGCGCCCCCTGGCATTCGAGGAACTTCGTCTCCCGTGGGCGCCTCTTCGCAAGTCCCCGACGCCCGCGGATCCGCCGGCGATCGAACTCGCGGGAGGCGACCACAAGCGCGGGCGGGGCCTGTTCTTCGGGGAGCGCCTGAAATGCTCGACCTGCCATCGCCTTCACGGGGAAGGCGCGATCGTGGGTCCCGACCTGAGCAACGTGACCCACCGGGATCCGGGCACCGTCCTGCGCGACATCCGGGAACCCGACGCCACGATCCATCCCGACTATGTCGCCTACAACGTGCGGCTGCGGGATGGCGAGGAACTGACCGGGTTCGTGCGAGCAAGGAGCGGCGGGCTGCTGAGCGTCGCCGGCGCGGACGGCAAGGATCGCGTCGTGCGCCTCGATGAGGTCGTCGAGATGGGACCCGGCACGGTTTCGTTGATGCCCGCGAACCTCCTGGAAGGATTGAACGACGGGGAAGTTCGCGACCTGATGACCTTCCTGCTCCTTGAACCGCCGCCCGGAACAACGCCCGCCACCTCCTCGCCATGAGCCGTCCATCCGTAGCCGCGGACGTCAGTCCGCGCCATCTCCCGCCTGGAGGTCAGCGCCGACTGACGTCGGCGGCTACGGTTCAAAGTCTCAACCCGCGATCCACAAATCGTATCCCCCGACCATGAGGCATCTTCCAAGCATCACCTTCGCCGCCCTGCTGGCGGCATTTCCCGCGACCCCATCCCTGGGCGCCGACGCGCCCGTGTTCGAGAAGAAGATTCTCACCGACAAGTATTACTGCGACGGCATTGAGACCGGCGATTTCAACAGGGACGGCAAACCCGACATCGTGGCCGGCCCGTTCTGGTACGAAGGACCGGACTTCGAGAAGAAGCACGAATTCCGGCCGGCGCTGGAATTCCCCACGCGACCCTCGCCCACGGACTCGATGTTCAGCTACGTCCACGATTTCAACGGCGACGGCTGGCCGGACATCCTGGTGCTGGGTCGGGTCCATCTTCACCCGGCGACCTGGTATGCGAACCCGCGAGGCAAGCCCGGGCACTGGGCGAAGCACTACGCCTTCGAACGCGTGCGCGGCGAGTCCCCGCCGTTCCTCGACGTGGACGGCGACGGCCATCCGGAACTCGTCGCGCACTGGAACGACCAATGGGGGCTCATCCAACCGGACAGCGCCGCGCCGGAGAAGCCGTGGCGCTTCAAGCCGATCACGGCGAAGGGCCAGTGGAACCAGTTTCACCACGGCACCGGAATCGGCGATGTGAACGGCGACCAACGCCTCGACCTGATTCTGAACGAAGGCTGGTGGGAACAACCCGCCGACGGGAACGCCCTCTGGAAGGCGCACCCGTTCGTTTTCTCAAAGATCAAAGGTGGCGCGCAGATATTCACCTCGGACGTGAACGGCGACGGATTGGCGGATGTGATCACGGCGCTCGACGCGCATGGGTGGGGGCTGGCGTGGTTCGAACAAAAGAGGTCCGACGCCGGGATCACCTTCCTGGAGCACCGACTCATGGGGGACCGCGAGGAGGAGGCGAAATTCGGAGTCTGCTTTTCACAACCGCACGCGCTCGCGATGGCGGACTTCGACGGCGATGGCTTGAAGGACATCCTCGTGGGCAAACGCATGTGGGCGCATCCGCCGCCCAAGGACATCGAACCCGACGCGCCTCCGGTGCTGTACTGGTTCCAATGCGCGCGCGACGGCAAGGGCGGCGCGACCTTTGTTCCACGGTTCATCGACGACCGCTCGGGGGTTGGAGTGCAGGTCACGGCGGCCGACCTCCAGGGCGACGGGCGTCCGGACATTCTCACCGTCTCGAAGCTCGGGACATTCGTCTTCATCAACCGGGGCGACCCTGTTAAGTCCACCCAATGAGACGGCGATTGCTCACCGCCACCGGCTACCTGCCGCTGCTCGGCGCACTCCTCGCCGGCGCTCAAACGCCGGACACCTGGCCGCAATTCCGCGGACCCAATGGTCAGGGGATCTCCCCCGGCGCCCAGCCCCCCATCCATTTCGGACCGACCACCAACCTCGCTTGGCGGACTCCTATCGCCCCAGGCCACTCCTCGCCCGTGGTCTGGGATCAATCCCTTTTCCTCACCACCTTTCAGACCGGCCAGCTTTCCGTCGTGGCCTTCAACCGCGCCGACGGCGCCGCCCGCTGGCAATGGTCGGTTCCAGCCGGTCCGGTCGGCGACGTTCACGCGGCCAGCAATCCCGCGGCGCCCACGCCCGCTGTCGACGCTTCCCGGGTGTTCGCCTACTTCGGCTCGTGGGGACTCGTCGCGCTGGGTCACGACGGCAAGGAAGCCTGGCGCCGCCCGATGCCGCCGCCCCGGAACCGCTACGGGATGGCCACTTCGCCGGTCCTCCACGGACCGCACGTCCTCATGGTGCTCGACGCGGACGATCTCCAGTCGCGCGTCGTCGCCTTCTCGAAGGGATCGGGCGAGATCGCCTGGGAAACGGAACGCTCCGGACAGCGCGCGACGTGGTCCACACCCGC
This sequence comes from uncultured Verrucomicrobiota bacterium, assembly GCA_942490575.1. Classification (GTDB taxonomy): domain Bacteria; phylum Verrucomicrobiota; class Verrucomicrobiia; order Limisphaerales; family CAIMTB01; genus CAIMTB01. The sequence goes on along the minus strand of CALNYA010000072.1, from coordinate 42,788 downwards.
GTTTTGGCCGCCGGAAGGTCACGGGACCGAACGAACCGAAAACCTGATCGTCCTCAGCGCGCAACGCCTGGCCGCGTACGATGCGCGCAACGGTCGCGAAGTCTGGTCACTGGACGGTTTCCCCCAGGAAACGGTCTCGGTTCCCGCCATCGGCCGGAATCTCATCTACGCCGGAGCGGCGGCCCTGGGCGGACGCGCCAACGAGACCTACGACGCGATGGGTTGGAAACAACTGCTCGCCTTCGATCGGAACGCCGATCAGCTAGTTCAACTGGAGGAGATTCCCGACGATTTCCGCATGGTGCTCCGGCCGGACCTGCCCTTGGACCATCCCGGGTACGCGGTGCCGTTTCCCTTCAAGCGCGGATTCAAGGGTATGGATCTCGACAAGGACGGGTCTCTCAGCGAGGCCGAATGGAACCAGAACATCTCGCGCTGGGAATCGTCGAGCCGCCCGATGCTGATGGCGGTGCGCCCTGGCGCCGGCGCTCTTCCACGCGAGGAACGGGTCGCATGGACCACCTCGCGCGGACTACCCGAGATGCCGTCCGTCCTTCTCGACGCGCAACGCGACCGGCTCTACATGGTCCGGGACGGCGGACTCCTGACATGCCTCGACGCGACCAGCGGGCAGTCGTTCTACCAGGAACGCCTCGGGGCTCCCGGCCAGTACTGCGCGTCGCCAATCGCCGACGGCAGGCATCTCTTCCTGGCCTCCGTCAGCGGCGTGGTCTCGGTGCTGGACCTGGAGGCCGACGAGTTCCAAGTGATCGCCCGCAACGACCTCCATCAACCGGTCTTCGCCACGCCCGCTCTGGCGGGGAATTCCATCTACGTCCGAACCGCCGAAAGCCTGCTGGCATTCACGCGGCCTCATCCGCCCGCGCCAGGAGCGACTCGGTGACCCGCCCTCCATGAACCCCACCGTCGTAGCCGCGGACGTCAGTCCGCGCCATCTCCTGGCAGGAAGTCAGCGCCGACTGACGTCGGCGGCTACGGTTCAAGGCCCCAACTCGCGATGCCTGAATCGTTTCCCCTACCCATGAACCACCCCTCACCCCCAGCCCCTCTCCCGTCGACGGGAGAGGGTGGCGACGCAGCGCGGCGCCGGGTGAGGGTCTTCGGCTTGGCCGTTCATGGTCTCAACTCGTGTCCAGAATTCGGAAAACGTCCCTACCCATGATGCTGCCCCCGGTCATCGAGCGGGAACTCCGAGGCGCGGCCCGTCGGGGATTGACCTATTGGATGCGCCTCCTGGCCGCGGCCACCGGAGTTCTGGTGGTGCTCCCGTTCATCATGATCCTCGAGATCGGCGCCCGTTTCGGGAATCCCGGGATCCCGGTCCAGCAGTTGGGCACCATCCTCTTCGCCATCTTCTCGACCGTCGCCTGCTTCACCGCCTTGGCCGCCGGATGGTTTTTCGCGATCGACGCCATCGCCCAGGAACGACGGGAGGGCACGCTGGAACTGCTTTTTCTCGCGCCGCTCAAGCCGCGCGAGGTCGTCCTGGGAAAGCTCGCCACCGTGACCTGGCGCGGCGGCCAGTGGTTGCTGGCGGCCATTCCACTCTTCGCGCTGCCCATCCTGCTGGGTGGAGTCCGCGGACTGGATTTCCTCCATCTCGCGTGCCTCACCGGCAACACACTGTTCTGGTCCGTCACCACGAGCCTTCACGCCTCCGCCCGCTGCCGCGGCATCCTCGAGGCGCTGGTCGCGGCGGCCGTCCTCCAAGGCCTGCTCCTGATCCTCCCGTTCCTTGCCGATTTCGCCATCGCGGGATTCGACAGGTCGTTGTTCGAATTCCGCGTGAGCCTGTTAAGTCCCGCGTTCGGTTGGATCCATGGACTGGCTGGTCGCTCGCCCCTCCTGGGCCAAAGCATGGCGCTTGTCCATGTGGAGTGCTGGGTCCTCGTGGCCCTCACCGTGCGCGCCACGGCCCGCCAGATCCGACAGGATCCCAGCAGCCGTGGACCGAGTTTCTTCACCCGACTCCAGGATGCCTGGAAGTTCGGCCGCCCCAAGGAGCGGGAACGGTTCCGCCATTGCCTGGTGGAACGGACACCGATCCGTTGGCTCGTCGAACGCGAGCGCGGCCCGGGCCGGTTCCTCACCGCCCTCCTCGTGATTCTGACGGGAGCCGTGGTGGTGATCTCGATCGCATACGGTGAATCGGGGTTCCTCTTCAGCATCGGCCCCGTGGCGGGCTTCCTGCTATCCTTCGCCGTCGCCATCCTGCTCGCGCTCCAGGCGTGCCGTTTCCTGGTGGAAGCACGCCGCACCGGCGCGTTGGAACTTCTCCTCGTCAGCCCGGTGTCGGGTCGCGACCTGCTCGGACAGCAGATGCGCAGTCTGATCCGAACCTTCGCGCCCGCTGTCATCGTCCTACTTGTCGCCCAAATCGCGTTGGCGTATGCGCAGATGGCGTTCATGCCCGGCGGCGTGCCGACTCAAGGCGTCACCGTTACCGTCACCAACCCAGGTGGGCCGCCAGCACCGGTTCCGGCCGCCGGCGCCGCGTTTCTCGAGATGGCCCGCTACCGGTGGCTCAACGTCGTGGCAGGCCTGGTAGTCAGCCTGGTGAATCAATTCGCGGTCGTTTGGGTCGGGTTCTGGATGGGAATGGTCTGCCGGCAAATCTCCCTCGCCCTGTTCGCCACGCTCGCCATCACCAAGATCATGCCCTTGTTCGCGACGGGCTTCGCCCAGGCTTCCGTCATGTCGCTCGTCCTTTCCCAGCGAGTTCCCGCGTGGTTCCCGGCCGTGTTCACCGGAGCCCTCGGCATCGGCTTGAGCCTCGGACTCATCGCGCTCGCCCGGCACCAACTCCTCCCCGACCTGCGCGCGGTCCTCGAGTTCCCCACATTCCTTCGCCTGCCCGTGTGGCCGGTCCGACGGTCCAAGACACCACCAGTCCTCACTCGTTGATCTCGCGGGCGCTTCGGGTTGAGGCCCGGTAGGATGCCAGCCAGCATCCCCTCCTTGAGGGGGGAAGGAGTCTCAGATCCCAAATCTCATGGCCAGAGGGACGCAACACCCATTCCGATTTCGGCGGCACTCCAGACGAGGGAGCGCGCGACCCGGGAGCACCTCGGGCGTCGCCGGATCACCCGGGGGGATCACGAATCCGGACACTCAACCGGCGACCCCGGCCACGGACCTCCCGCGCAGGGCGCTCACCTGGTGGACCCACGGGGCCCTCGCCCTGACCCTGACCCTGACCCTGGCCACGACGACACCCGTGCCGGCGGACAGCGCCGCGCCCCCCGCGAAGTCCCCGGAGGACCTCGGATACTCGGTTCGCCTCTGGACGGTGGAGGATGGACTGCCGACGGTCTTCCTAGCCGCGCTCAGCCAAACTCCGGACGGATACCTGTGGTGGCCGAATCCCTGGGGCATGGCGCGGTTCGATGGTGTCCGCCTCAAGACCTTCCTTCTGGATCACCAACCCTCCTCTCCCTCCCGCGTCCTTTATTCATTATCGGATTCCGTCGGGCGCATCTGGGCCATCGGCGATTCCGCGATCGGTGTTTTTCGCGACGGCGCCATGCGTTGGGTCCCCAATCCGGCGGCCGACGTCGAGCCGAGTCGATTTTTCGCCTGTCCCGCCGGTAGCGGATGGTGCGGCGTCCAACACGGCTCCGGCACCCGCCTCCTCCACATGCCCGCAGGACCGGACGACGGAGTCGACCCATTCGACCTACCCATTCGCGCCACCGGCGTCGCCGAGGACCAAGACCAACGAGTCTGGCTCAGTTGCGATGGCGACGCCGTCGAAGTTCTGTTTTCGGACGACGGAACCCCTCCCGGTCTCCGCCCGGCGGGACTGGAGGAAGCGGTGGGCCACAGCTTCTTTCGGCGCCAGGATGGTTCGATCGCCATCGCCGGAGCCCGCGCCATCTTCGTCCTGAGGAATGGAGCGTGGACCCGTGGACGTCCGTTCTCCTCGGTGATCGACAGCGAACTCGCCCAAACCACCCACGACCGGTTCGACCAGTACTGGATGGGAACCCGCTCCTCGGGCCTGTGGCTCTCCACCCCGGGTGGCTGGACGGGCCGGGTCGAACTGCCGGGGTTCATCCTCAAGGAAGGCTTCGGCATCGGCGCCGTTCTCTGTGATCGCGAAAGCTCGATCTGGGTCGGGACAAGACACGGCCTTTATCAACTCCAACGAGTCGGTTTCCGCCCGGTCTTCCGATCGACCGAAGCCGTGGAGAGTGAGTTCGTCGACGTGACTCCCCTCGCCGGGGGAGGGGCCTGGGCCACCACCGAATCGGGCCATGTCTACCAATTCGACTCACCCGATGCGGTCCCCACCCTCATCGGCCCACCTCCTTTCGGTGTCCGATTTCTGGAGCGAACCGCCGAGGGAACCACGTGGCTGGCGAGCGATGAAACCGTCTGGGCGTTCGACGGGGGCACTCCCCGCTGGTCGACCCGGTTCGCCGACGCAGGCGTGCGGTCACCCTACGTTCTCTCCCTCGCCGCCCTCGGCGACACGGCCTGGATCAGTCTCGCCGGCGCCGGGCTCTGGCGGGCCCATAATCAAACCCTCGCGCTCGAACCCCTGCCCGTCGATGCCCCGCGGTCCGCGAACGCCCAGGTGGCGGTCAATCAGCGCGGAGAGATCCGCGCCTTCGTCGACGGCGCCGGTCTCTGCGCGGTCCAAAACCAAACCTGGACCCTCCTGCCCACTCCCGATCGCGTTTTGGACTCCCATCACTCGGGCCTGCATGTCGACCCGGAGGGAAGAACCTGGCTCTACGGGAACGATCCACCGATCTTTCGCCACCATACGAACGGGTGGACCGAAATCCCCCTCAGGCGCGGCGAGGTTCCCGTTGAGGTGATCGCCGCGGCATCGGACGACCTGGGCGGCCTCTGGGCGCTGACCCGGGGCCACGGTGTCGTTCGTGTCCACCGCGACCCTTCCCCCGATTCCGCCGAGCAGGGTCAGGAATGGTTCGGCGTCGGGGACGGTCTGCCCTCGGTCGCCGGCCGTGGTTGGTCCAAGGGAGTGGTTCGAGGACCCGACGGCCTCATGTGGTTCACAACCGCGCTTGGGGTCGCGGTGATCGACCCCCGTGAGCGGAGAGCGCTCCGGAATGAATCCAAACCTCCCACTGTCCTCCTCGAGGAACTCCTGCTCGACAACCACCCCCTCGACTGGCAGGCGGGCCAGCCCGTGGTCATCCCCTCCTCCGCCCACCGCATCGAGATCCACTTCACCGCGATCGGGCTCAAGAACCCCTCTCAAAACCGGTTTCGCTACCGCTTGGAGGGCCTCGAAGACGCTTGGACCGCCGCCGATAGCGGACGCGTCGCCGTCTACCAGAAGCCCCCGCCCGGCCGCTACCGGTTCCAGGTCATCGCGGCCAACTGCGATGGCGTCTGGAATACCAGCGGCGCCGCCTTCGCCCTCCGGGTCCTGCCCCACTGGTCTCAGACCACCAGCTTCCGCGCGCTTGTCGCGGCGCTGGTCCTCGGCGGACTCTGGACGGCCCGATCCTTGAAACTTCGACAACTGGCCCGCGATCAAGCCCGACGCGAGGAGTTCACCCGGCAATTGCTCGCCACCCAGGAGGAAGAACGGCGTCGCATCGCCCATGAACTTCACGACAGTCTCGGACAAGAAATGCTCGTCCTGAAAGGCCGCATCGAGCTGGCCTCCCTGCGCAACCCTGAATCCAAGCCGTTCCTCGACCCGTTGTCCGACGGCTTCGCGGAAACGATCGAACGCGCCCGGTCCCTGTCTCAAAGCCTGCGCCCCCCGCACCTCGAGCATTTCGGACTCTCGAAGGCCCTCGAGGGATTGGCCATGGATCTCCAAAACGCGTCCACGTTCGAGGTCCTGTCCGACATCGAGGACCTCGAACCCCGCCTGCCCGGACAAGCCGAGATCGGCCTGTTCCGCATCGCCCAGGAAGCGGTCGCCAACGCTCTGAAACACTCCGGAGCCAAACGGGTCTGGATCTCCCTCAATCGATCCGAGGGAACGGCGCGTCTGACCGTCCGCGATGACGGCCGCGGATTCGTCCCAAGCACCTCCCGGAAGGTCGCCAGCCTTGGCCTTCGCGGGATGAGCGAGCGCATCGCGCTGCTCGGCGGCACCCTCCAATGCGCCGCGCAGCCCGGTCATGGTGTCACGATCTCCGTGCAACTCCGGGCTTCAGGGACTCCGGAACCGTGAGCATGATCCGTGTTCTCCTCGCCGACGACCATCCCGTCTATCGGGACGGCCTGCGGCTCATGCTCCAAACCGATCCCTCCATCGAGGTGATCGCGGAAGCCAGTCACGGGCATGAGGCACTTCGGTTGGCCCGCGGTTGCGAACCCGACGTGATCCTCCTCGACATCAATTTCGCCGACATGAACGGCGCCGCCGTGGCGGAGGCTCTGCGGAAATCCGGTCTCGCCTGCGCCATCGTGTTTCTCACCATGGAGAAGAGCACCGTCATCCTCCGTCGAGCGATCGACCTCGAGATCGACGGCTACATCCTCAAGAACAGTCGCGCGCAGGAGATCATCGAGGCGATCCACGCCGTCGCGCGCGGGGAGAAATACTTCAGTCCACCCGTGGCCGAATTGCTGGTCCAACGCGTCCGGAACGCTGAATCCGCCCCCGGGGAAATCCAGGGTCTGGACGCGCTCACCCCGGCTGAGCGGGAGATTCTCCGAAGGGTGGCCAGCGACCGGACGAGCAAGGAGATCGCCGCCGACCTGGGTCTCAGTGTTCGGACCATTGAAGGCCACCGGGCCCGCATAGCGCGGAAGCTCAACCTTGCCGGCGCTCATTCCCTCGTGAAGTTCGCCTTCGAACATCGGGACCGTTTTTAGACGGCCCGCTCCCGGCGACGCGCGGCCGCAGGCAGGTAGTTCCACCCGTGGGTCCGCGTAGTCCCACCCGCGCGATCAGGTAGGCGCCGTCCTTCGTTCCCCACGGTCGCGACCGATCATGGCGGCGATGGCACAATCCGCCACTCCGCCGGCCAGCGTCCTCATCGTGGACGACCACGAGAAGATGCGCCGGTTGATGCGCCACCTCCTCCCGGAGGAGGTGGTCGCCATCCATGAGTGCGGCGATGGGGCCGACGCCATCGCGACATTCGAAGCCTGCCGACCGGATTGCGTTCTGATGGACATCGAAATGCCCGTCCTCGACGGCATCCGGGCCACGCGCGAAATCATCAGACGCCATCCCGGCGCACGGATCATCGTCGTCACCCACTTCGATGACCCCCTTCATCGCGAACTGGCGCTGGGCGCCGGCGCCGAGGCTGTCGTTTCCAAAACCCGGTTGGGCGACCTCCGGTCTCTCCTCACCCATCGCCCTCCCGCGTAGAACCTCGCCCCCTCCCACCTCCGGAACGTTCCCACCATGAATCCATTCACTCCCCGCTCCGAACACGCGTTGGCTCCAAGGCGATGGCTCCTCCCGCTCGTCTTCGCGGCGCTCGTGACTCTCCCATCCCCAGTCCCCGCCGCCACACAGACGCAGACGCTGAACCTCGCCGTTGGCTGGAACGCCATCTGGTTGGAGGTGGAACCCACCGACACGAACGGCCGTCGACTCTCGGTGGACCAGGTCTTCCAGTCCGCCGACTTCACCATCGACGTCGTCGCACGTCCCTTCGACCCCGTCGGAACCGCGGAATTCGTGGCCAATCCTTCGGACACCTTCAACCAACCCGCCTGGCTGGTCTGGTACGCCAATCCGGTTGCGGGCGGGAACGACGTCTTTCCCGTCACCGGCAACCAAGCGTACCTGCTCCATGTCGCCTCCAGTCAGTCCAACCAAGACGGGAACCCAGCGGGTTCGCTGGTTGTCGGAGGCGCGGTCCGGTTCTTCCAACCGACGTGGACGCCGGGCGCCTTCAATCTCCTGGGGTTTCCAGTCCTGGGCGCACTCACATTCGCGGACTATCTGTCGTCGCTTTCCCCCAAAAACCCCTCGGCCTCCGGAGACGGCACCATCCCCACCGTCCAGCGACTGGACCCCACCACGGGTGGATGGCTCCCCGTCGACCTCCAGCAACCCATCACCGCCGGTCAGGCCTACTGGGTCTGGGCCCCCTTCTCCCTCAAAACCTCCCGTTACGGCGGGCCGGTGTCCGTCCTGCCCGACGGCACGTCGAGGTTGGACTTCGGGCCGGGCCCGGGAGCGATTGAAGTCCCGGACCCCGCGTCAACCTCCAACGGCAAACTCCTCCTGACGCCCAAGGAGATCACGCTCAGCAACATCGATCCATCGATCGAAGCCTCCATCACCCTGTCGAAAGTCTCCCCCGACGACGACGACTTGCGCCTCTTCGCGCTGCGGCCCGATCCCGCCACCCTGGACTGGCGGATCCTCCCTGGCACTGGGGGAAACCCCGTCACCTCCTGGAATGCCGGAGCGCTGCCCGCTGAGACCAGCCGCACACTGACTCTCGGGGCCGACCGAAACTGGACCGAGGGCGCCGGCGACCGCGAGAATCTCTACCAACTCCTGGTCTCCCTCCCCTCGGGTTCCTACTACCTCTGGCTTCCGGTCGTCGCCCGACGCACCGACCTGACCCTCGTCCCCGATTCCGGTGACGGTTCCCCGAATGCCGCCTACGCCGGACTCTGGGTCGGCCGGGTCGTCCTCGACACCGTCACCAGCCTCGCTGAATCCGGCGCGCCTGCCAGACCCACCACCTCCACCGTGCCGCTGCAAGTGCTCATCCACTTCGACGGAACCAACGCTCCGACGCTCCTCTCGCACGTGATGTTCCTGCAAACCAAGAGCGCCGACCCGAGCGTCCCGCCGACCCCCATCCTCCTCGTCGACGAATCCAAGATCCCGTTCTTCGAGGGGGTCGCGATGCGTGGCGGAAGACGCGTTGGCCGACGCCTCGAAACAGTCGCCTACGACCTTCCCCGAAAAATGGACCCCACCACTCAATCCGCCCTCGCCACTCAGCAAGGCCTGACCACCGCCGCCGCGATCACGTCCTATGTCAACGGCCAGACGGAACGGCCGCCCGCGCTGGAGGAAGCGTACCACCTGACGTGGCCCCTCGCCGGCACGCTGGCCCCCGGGCGGACCCTGCGCACCCCGAGCACGACGGCGGGCGACGCGGCGGATCTCCCGCTCACGCTTGATCCGTTCCACCGGAGCAACCCCTTCACCCATGCCTTCCACCCTCGGCACGGCGCCGGTTACCCCGTCTCCCGCGCCATCGCCATCACCTTCGAGAACTCCAGCGACGACGGACTCCTCCGCGGAACGTACACGGAGCTTCTTTCGGGCCTCGTAGCCTCCGCGCGTCCTCTGTCCCTCTCCGGAAAGATCACCCTCCAGCGTGCCAGCACCCTGGCCAACCTCCAGTGAACGCCGCCTCACAACCTCCTTCCCCGGCGCCCCGCATGAACATCCCACGTTCCCTCCCCCGAATCGCCGCCCTGGCGCTCGTGCTGCTGTCCCTCGCTCCCCTTCGCCTTGGGGCCCAGACCGTGCAGAAGTCGTATCTGTTCAACACGGCCACGCTCCCGGACGGCGTCTCCCTGTACGGCGAAGCCAAAATCGTCACCGGCGATCCCCACCTCTCGCTGACCGAGGCCGTGGCCTGGCGGATCGGCACCGTCATCCTGGATCCGCTTCCGAAGGACCAATGGGTCACGAGCCTTCAGGTCGATTTTCGCGTTCGCATCGATCAGGGAACTCTGCTGCAACCCGCCGACGGTATCAGTTTCAACTTCGGCCCGAACCTGGTGAACGACACCGTCAGCGAGAACGGGGCGCCCCAGGGATTCGTCGTGACATTCGACACCTTCGAAAACAGCAGGGTCGACACCGCTCCCGGACCCGACGACACAGCCCCGGCCGTGGAGGTGGTCTACGACGGGAAAGTCATTTCGGGAGCGTCATTCGGCGGATACCGCAGTCTGTATCAGCCGTCTTGGCCCACCGCCACGGACGCCAGCGGCCATCCGCTGCTCTTTCAGACAGGCACCAACTTTGTCCCCGTCTCCATCCGACTGGATCCTTCCAACCGCGTCTCCGTTTTTTGGAACGGCTCCAAGGTCCTCAGCGACGTCACGGTGCCCTACACCCCCGCGGTGGGCTGGCGAATCGCCATTGGCGCCCGAACCGGGGGCGCGTGGGAGGCGCATGACATCAAGAACGTCGAAATCACCGCGTCGACGGCGGCCCTCGTCTCGGTCTCCAGCGAATTCGGGGGTGATTTCGTCTCGCCTTCGGCCGGCAGCGGTTACTACGAGCTTGGCAAGGTCCTGCGCTTCAGCGCCCCCCGCTACGTCTACCTGGATCGCTACAAACAACCCATCGGGACCCGTCTCAATGCCCTGACGGGAACCCCCTATTACCGGGCACGCTACGCCGGGGTTTCGATCGACGGAGGCGACATCACGCACGTTCAGGACCGCAGTTTTCTCATCACCCTGCATTCGGGCATGAGCGTCGACTGGCAATGGGACCTCGAGTTCCTCGGCAACATCTCCACCGGCACCGAGGATATCGAGGGGTTGTCTCCGTCCGACGTCACCGACCCGGCCCACGTGGACAAGCTCGGGGACCATTTTTACGGAAACGAAGCGGACGCAGGGGAAATCTTCTCGTCCGTCGTCTATGCCACCGTGGGCGGTCCGAACAGCGCGTTGCCCGTGCAGTTCGCGGCCAAAAGCTATTTGCTCGAGAACGCTCCGAACGCCCCGGAGAAGTCCGTCCTGCTGTCCTCCGGTCAGGATCATGTGCGCGCCAATCGGACCGGGATCTCCTGGGGCGCGCTTTCGGACCTGACCCTGGAGTTCTGGATGCGGGCGGACCCTTCCACCAGTCCCTCGGACCGTGTCGCCCTTTCGATCGGGAAGGAGGGGGCGAGCCCTTACCTCAGCGCGGGGTTCTCCGCCGCCGGCGACCTGGTCCTTGCCAACCCCGCGGCGGGGTTCGAGGCGCGCTTGCCAGGATACTTCGACACCGACTGGCACCACTGGGCTCTGGCTTACGATGCCGAGACGCAAGCCGTCCTCTTCTTCCGAGACGGTCTTCCAGTCCACCGCGAGCTCAGTTCCGTGAATCCTCTCGCCGGCGCCCAGGACCCGGTTGTCGTCGGCGGACTCCTCGGCGCCGACGGCAGCACCCTCGAAAAGCCCTTCGCCGGCGGCGTCAACAATGTGCGGATCTGGAGCAAGGCCCTCCCGCAAGCGCTACTCCTGCACGCCATGCGGACGCCCGTCTACGGGGCGGGAGTTGACGGACTCGAACTGGAGCTGCCCCTGGATGAACTCATTCCGCCCCTGGCGAACGGCGCCGACGCCCAGCTCTGGTTGGGAGGCGGCGGCGCCTCCATCTCCTCGGTCAACCAGATCAGCAATCTCCTGAGCCAGACGAGGGTCTACGCCTCCGACACGCTGAAGCTTCCGATCGACGCGACCAACGCCGTGGCGGGCCTCGTGTTTCACTCCACGTTCCTCGCGGCGGATTCCGGCCCGCACACCTTCTACCTGAGTTCCGACGACGGATCCCAACTGTATGTCGACGGAGGGCTCGTCGTGAATCACGACGGGCTGCACGGAGAGTCCGAGAAGTCCGGCGTGCTCACCTTGCAAGGCGGGTACCATGATCTTCAGCTGTTGTACTTCAACGGAGGTGGCCGAGCCGTTCTCGGAGCGAGTTACTCGACAACCAACTCCGCCAAACAGAGCATTCCTAACAACCTGCTCTTCCGCTCCTTGGGCGCCAGTGACCCCCCGGCGTCCTACCTCCAACTCCGCAGCACGGAAGGACGCGGCATCCCCTTCGCCTTCTTTGGCGCAGGGACCTTGTTCCCGCCTGGAACCTCGTCGTCCGACCAGGTCCACACCCTCTTCCCCGGTTTCGAGTTCAAGGATGTCGGCGGCACCGGCGTCAATCTGCTGCACCTCACGGACGCCGAGGGCAAGGAGCTTTCCTATGCCCTGACGGACTGGACCCGCGTCACGTGGGCCTGGCAGAAGCAGTTCCAATTGACCGTCCAAGTATCCGCTCCGGATGTCGGAACGATTCTCGAAGCCGCCCAGCTTCCCTTCTTCGCCGGCGACGTTCAGTTGGACGGGATGGACTCGAACACCGCCCATCTGGATTCCGCGTCCTCCATGACCGCCCTCGAAACGTGGGTGCCCGAGCGGGCGGTCGTCACCGTCGGAACCCGCTACCGCACGTCCGCTGGCTGCCTGCAGCTCACCGGCGTCTCCGGTCAGCAGAATGGCTTCGGAGTCATCACCTCCGACCAACTGGTCGATGGCGCCGCGCCCGATGGCAGCGTGAGCCGCGAGTTCGCGTTCACCAACGGCGTCGTGGCCCCCGGCTCTCTCGTCTTCACGTTCGGCCCCATCGTGTACAAAGCCGAGATCCCAATCGGCGAAGGCCTCGACGTCTCCTCCACCCTGGCCGCCAACGCCCAACTCGTCCCCGACCTCTGCGGCGCCAATCCTTCCCTCCGCATCGACCTCGCAGGCCCAAACGTCTTGCAACTGCCGAAACCAACCGGCAACGGAACCCCCTCGGGAGGCTCCGGCATCCCCTACGCCTGGGACTTCGCCGGCCGCAAGTTCCATCCCCTGCAGCCTGGCTCCTATGTCATCCAGTGGGAGGACGCCAACGACCCGTCCACGTCCTACGTCATCCAGATCGAGGCCCGGTTTCCGACGGACGTGATCACGGTTCGCAATCGCGAGAATCCGGATGGATCCCGGCAGGGCACCGCCCTCGGGTACGAAACGCAGGTGACCTTCCCAGCGACGGCTTCCGCGTATCCGGCGTCACCCAAAGGCCATTACCACTATGTCGTCTCTCCCAACGCGGGTGATCCGATCCCCGTCGATCTCGATCCGAATCCGGACGACCCCTGGGCGTTCCTGCGCCTCGGCTTCTCCGAGGATACCCGGGCCCAGGCCGACACCACGACGGATCGGTTCACCACCACCTCTCCGGGAATCCGGACCGTTCTTGTCTTCAGCCGCCGCACGAACTCGATCGAAACCGCCACGGGCGACCTCACCCGCGAAGCACTGTCGGTGAGGATCGTCGAGTCCCTCGCCGATTTCCAAAGCCAGACCAACGTGAGCGCGACCGTTGGCACCCGGATCCTCTCCCAATTGGATCAGGCCGACTATGGCTCCGGCTACCTCCTGAACGAGCTTTCCAACTACAATCCCCAGATCCACCACCGCTATGCGGACGTCGGGGCCTGGGGGCCGATCTACCCGGTGAACTGGTCGGGCATCTACCAGTCCAACGCCAACCGCCTCCGGGTGGCCTGGTACCAAAATCCCTTTCTAAAGGACGCCACCCTTCACCCGAACGTCGGATGGCCCTACCTCATCGCCAATTACGACGACGTCCGATTCCCCGACAGCGGCGGCAACGCGATCTACATCGCCAGCCGCCTGGGCAGCGAAGGGGTGAATGCCGCCGGAATCGATCAGCTGGTCTTTGACCCCGCCCGCTACGCCAACCTCGCCATCTACAACCAACCGGACCGCGAGACGCCGGGCTACAATCCGAACGAGGAGCACGCCCTGGTCGCGCCATCCATCAAGGCCCAGTTGACCGGCGACCCCTCCTACAACCTGTCTCAACCGGCCGCCTTCGCTCTGCAACGGGACATCAATGTCTACGGCGCGACCGATTCCAACACCAACAGCACCGCCAATCAGGTCCAGGAATTCACCTCCGAACCGGTGGTCCTGGTGCAATACGAGAACCTGACCACGGGCGAATTGGAAATGAAGGCCTACCGCGTCGAAGCCGCCCGAACCGGCACCGAGCGGTTCCCCAAACTCGACCCGGACACCCATCTTCCCACCGACGCCTTGGGGCGGCCCGTCCCCCAACCGGCCAATCCCACGTACGACTTCCACTACACCGGCTTCGCGGGGGACCCCGTCATCCAGCCCTACCCCGTGAACCTGGTGGTGGGCAGCCGGGTCATGGAAGAGGACCAGGGGGGAAACTTCCGGATCAACGGTGTGGATCAGCGCACCCTGTGGTTCGACAAGAACCAGACCGCGTGGATCGTCTCGGGCGACGGAGCCTTCTTCCATCGTTTCTGGTACCCGTTCCGGGATGACTTCTGGTTCGACTCCGACGGCAACCTCGTCGGCGACCTGGAGGCCGGGGTCCCGCTCGCATGGCTCCCCACGAACCGCCTCTTCCTCGAGGGCGGCAGCACGAACAGCCCGCTACCCGCGCGCGTCGCCTTCGATACCTTCTGGCGCCCCGATTCTCCCGTCCTGAAGCGCGGAGAGACCGCCACCTACGCGGGCGGCGAATACATTCAGGATCATCCCCTGGCACAGGGACTCCCAGGCATCGTGGGCTGGGACTCCGCCCAGTTGATTTACGATTCGCGGACGCCGGACATGATCTTCACCAACCTCGCCAGCCTGAACCAATACTCCGCGAGGGTCACTCGCCCGCTGGATCCGTATTCCGTCCAGGTGAAGCAAAGCGATCTCCCTTCCGACCTCACCCCGGCGAACATCGAGAAAGTCATGGTCGGTGGGACGCGCTGGTACTTCAAGGAACTGCCGGGCTCGCTGCAGAAGAGATTCTACTTCGATTCTCTCAATCAAGAACTCGTCTTCCGGGGGCGCCTCAACGATCTCGAGGGCGACAACGGTGGTGTCACGTCCCCTCCGGCATCCATCTATGTCCTCGAGCCCAACGTGATGAGCCCGGGGGAGTACGAGTCCCTGGTGGCGCTTGCCTCAACCGACTCCGAATGGGCCGAGGCCGTGGAGGATCTCTACCTGAAATCGCAGAATCCGAACGGGCTCCTGTCCGGCACCAACAATCCCGCTTCCGCCAAAAGCCCGGTCTACCTGGCGGGATTCGGCAACCAGCCCGGCGGATCGGACAAGGAGGTTTGCTTCTACTCCGCGGACGGAACGCTCCTGCACTGCGGGTCCTCCGCTGTTTCCACCTATCACCCCATCGGCAGCCTGGGAGCCGGCGCCGCTCTGGTCCCAAATCCCACCCTTCTCACTGCCGCTTATGACGCGCCCGCCTATGTCACGTTGGTCGAAAACAACGACCCCAAGGTCTCCGGGACCGTCGCCCTCCAGATCATCCGCCTGGGAGAGGAACGACTCCGAGGGGGCCCTCAAGGTGGTCGAGGCGCAAAACGTCTTCGACGAAAAAATCAACCTGCGACACACCGCCGATTTCGGTGGAAACACCGATCGATGTTACTACGAGTGGTGGGTCCGCGATGTGAGCAGCCTGAGCTCCGCGGGACTCCCGGGAGGGAACACCGCGTGGCAACTCCTTGCCCACGGCCTCGGCCTCAACCAAATCGACTTCGCGGGCCGACCCGCTGTGGCGCTGTCCGACAAGTTCTTCTACGTCCGATACGGCGAGGAGAGCGAGTTCACGGCCCAAGGAGCCAATCCGGGAGGGTCGACCGTTCCCAACTCGGCCTGGCGAGCGGTGGACCTGAATGACCCGAACGACTCCTTCGCCCGGGTCGCCGGGGATCCGGCCCCCTACCAGTGGGCGGGAGCCGCGAACTCGCCCCAGCGGCAGGCGGACGGGAGTCTCGCCTACGTCCCCCAACTCGCCATGGGCTGGGTGAAACGTATCCTGGATCGCATCAATCCCTACGAGGCGCGCTTCGCCGATTTCGCGAACAGTGACAGCCCGGCAGTCTACACCAGCCTCCTGCGGAACGCGGGGGCGCCCTACGTTGGCGACGTTGCCTTGAGCGCCGAAAAGGGCGCCCTCGAGAGCGTCGGCCTGATTCAACTCTACGAAACAGTCCTCCACCGGGCGAAGGGCCTGACCCTGGAAATCCCGGGGGCGTCCACGCCGGGAACGCGGCAGGCCCTGCTCCTGGCGGCCACACGACTCGCCGAACTCTACGATATCCTGGCCCGCGAGGCGTACGCCGACGCGGAGAATCCCACCATCCCCGTCTCCCAGGACGGCGGCCTGGCCACGGCCGCCCCGTTCGTTCACGCGTTCTACAGCCAGGAGGCGAGCCTTCTGCACGAGGAATTGGCCCTCCTGCGCGGAACCGATTTCCTCAAAGCCTACCCCGTGCGCAACCGTCTGTTTTGGAACTATGCGAAGGGCCTCGGCGAGGCCGCCTATCAGGCCAATTACGGAATCGGTGACCTGAATCAGGACGGCTTCATCAACGAGGAGGACGCCGCTCTCGCCTACCCCCAGGGCCATGGCGATGCCTGGGGGCACTTTCTCTCGGCGGCGAAGATGCATTACGAACTCCTCCGGAACGACGCCTTCGAATGGCACGCCCGCTCCGAGTTCTACGCGCTCCTCGACAACGTCCTGCCGGTGGACTTTCTCGATGAGAAATCCTTCTCCCGGATCGCGGCCGCCAAGGCCCGCGCCGGCGTGGAAATCGTCGCCCAAACCTATCGGCTTGCCTACACCTCCGATCCCGACGGCCAATGGCAGGGCTATACGGATACCGCGGACCCCGCCCGGGCCTGGGGAGTCTCCGAGTGGAGCAAGCGCGCCGGGCAGGGCGCCCTGTTCGACTGGGCCGTGGGCAATGCACTCGTGCCAGGTTTGGCCACGAATTCGGTCGATGCCTCCGAATTGAGTCTAGCCTCCTCCTCCGGCCTGGATGGGATCGATCGCCGGGCCAACCAGGACGAACTCGCCCAAATCGCCTCCGCTTTCATCGCCATCCAGCAAACCCTTGAGAGCGCGAACGCGGGCAATAGCCCCCTGGGCCTGGATCCGGACGCGATCGCCTTCGACTTGGATCCTTCCTACTCCACGCCGTTCCTGGAGCGAAAGACCCATTTCGAGCAGATCCACGGACGCGCCATCCTCGCGGCGCAAAACGCGCTGGCGGCGCTGGAGTTCGCCAGTCGGGCGGATCAGCAACTCGCCCGCCTGAATGCCGACACCAAAACCCTCAAGCGCGACGCCATCCGCCAGGACCTGGACTACCGCAACCGGCTGATCGAGATCTACGGCATGCCCTACGCCGGCACCATCGGCCCGGGACGAGCCTACCCGGCGGGTTACCAAGGTCCGGACCTGCTGCTCCACCCGTACATCGACCAAGTGGACCCGGACGATCTTGTCCCGGGAGCATCGCCCCACTTCGCGGAATTCAACCTCAAGGATCTGGGCAACCGTTACTCGTCCCTGAACTTCAGACTCTGGATCGCCCAAGTCGACCTGGAGTCGATCCCGACGCTGTTCGACGACCTCTTCCTGACCAAGCCCATCGACGACAACGAATTGGGAGAGGAACTCACCCTCAGGGTGCCGGTGGTGGTGGCCTCCGACTACGCCTTCCAAGCGCCCGCCGAGTGGGGACGACGCGGTGCGTACGGAAAACTCCAATCGCTTCTCGCCGAAATGGTGGCCGCCCAGCTGGACCTCAAAACCGGCACCGAGCGCTACAACGACTACGTGGCCGGCATGGTCGTGAGGACGTCCCGACTTGAGATCGCCTTGGAAACCCTCCGAAACGCCAAAACCACCTTTCGGTCCTATCAACAGATCTCCGGGGCGCTGGAGGGTGTCGCCATGGCCGCCGAGGCCGCCCAATCGTATCTCGAAGGCAAGGCGGACACCGCCTTCCGTGAGGCCCAGGCCATCCAGGCTTTCATGCCTCGCGTCAATGGAATCGACAATGATGTCACCTCCGCGGCCCGGGGCCTGGCGTTGCAGGCGGGAGTGATCGCCAGTCAATCCATCGAGGAATTCGTCTCCCTTCTGAAACTCACCAAGGTGGTCACCAAAGGGTTCGCCTTTGGACTGGAATTCCTGAAGGCATCCGACGAGAACAATCTCGAACAGCACGAACAGCTGCTGGAGATGCTCTCGGAGTACTCCGGAGTCTTCCAGGAGGAGCCCACCCACCGCCTGGCGATCGCCAGTCAGCTGCAACGTCTCCTCACGCTCCTTCGCGAGTACCAATCCACCCTTGCCAAGGGCACCCTCCTGCTCCGGGAACGCGAGGCCCTGAACCGATTCATCGCCGCCTCCGCCCAGGACGGTCGCTACCGCGACATGACGCTGCGACTCGTGCGCAATGAGGCGCTCGCAAAATACCAGGGCGCCTACGAAAACGCCCAGCGCTACGCGTGGCTCGCCGCCAAAGCCTACGAGTACGAGACGAGCCTTGCGCCCGGGAGCCCCGCGTCCGCCTCCTCGTTCCTCGATCGGATCGTCAAAGCCCGCCAACTCGGGAACTGGGTGGACGGCGAACCGCGGATCGGCAACGGCGGACTCGCCGAAGTCCTCGCGCAGTTGGGCGACAACTTCGCCACCCTCAAGGGTCAGTTGGGCATCAACAATCCCCAGCGCGAAACCGATCGGCTCTCCCTCCGCTATGAAAATTTCAGGATCCTGAAGGGCACCGACTCCACCGCCACCAGTGACGACCGATGGCGACAGGCGCTGCAACTGGCACGCGTCGACGACCTGTGGGCGATCCCCGAGTTCGTTCAAAACTGCCGGCCGTTCGCCGATCACTCCTCCGGGCCTCAACCCGGTCTGGTCCTTGAGTTCTCCACCGAGATCAACGCCGGCGCCAACGCCTTCGGGAAGACCCTCGGCACCGGCGACCACGCCTTCAGCACCGCGAACTTCGCCACCAAGATCCAATCCGTCGGCCTATGGCTGGAGGGTTACGCCTCCATCGGCCTGAGTGTCACACCCCGGTTCTACCTCGTCCCGGTCGGCGTCGATCGGGTGAGAACGTCCGACGCTTGGTCCCCGGAGGTGCGCGATTGGAACGTGGTTGAACAGCGGATCCCGGTCCCCTTCATCATCAACGAAGCCCAGCTTTCCGATCCCAATTACATCCCGTGGCTGGGTTCCATCGACGGCACGTTCGCCGAACGCCGTCGCTACGGCGACCTGCGCGCCTACGACGCCACAGCCACCCTGCCCTTGGAGTCCATGAACCCGGTTTCCCGTCTCCTGGGTCGCTCGGTGTGGAACACCCGCTGGCTCCTGATCATCCCCGGCGCCACCTTGGCGGCGGACCCCGAGGAAGCTCTGCGGAAGTTGATCGGCTCCGCGGCTTCGCCAGGGATCACCGACATCTTCCTGGAGTTCGAGACGTACTCCCACGAAGGCATGTAGCCGGACCGACCCCCCGGCCGCCCCAAGGGCGCCGATTCGTATTCCCTCCACAACCGATCCACCACCGACCATGAACGCCACAACCCTCCCCGCGTCCCAGGAACCCGCGACGAACCGGTCCCAAGCCGTGCTTCGACTCGCGGTGGTTCTCCGCGGCCTGGCGATCCTTCTCCTCGCCCAGACCGGCTGCACCGACTCCCGCCCGGACCCAGAAGACGTCCTCGCCCGCATCGGGGCTCGCACCCTACGGGAGTCCGAATTCCGGCAGCACTGGGACGAACGGCGTCCGGCAACGAACGCACCGGAGAACCGGAACCGAGTCCTCGAGCAATTGATCGAACGTGCCGCCCTCGCGGAGGCAGCCCGCGCCGCCGGGTTGCTGGACGATCCCGTCGTGGTCGAACAGGTGGAAGGTCTCCTCATCCAACGTTTCGAAGAGACGCGGCTCAAACCGGAGCTGGAAGCCATATCCATCGGAGACGCGGAGATCCGGGCGGAGTATCAGCGATCACTTGAGAACCTCTACCAAAGCCCCGCCCGCATCCGCGTAGCCGTGCTCTGGTATGATACCCGGAACCGCCAGCCCCTCGTTGATCGATACTCCCCACGGCTGCAAGAGGCCATCAAGGCAGCCGCGAATCTCCCGGCCGCGGAGGGATTCGGCGCCCTGGCCATCCGATGCAGCGAACATGCCGCTTCCCGGTACAAGGGAGGCGACCTCGGCTGGATCGACGAGCCATCAGCCGTTTCCCCGTGGCACCAGCGCATCCTCGAGATCGCCTCGACCCTGCGCGAACCCGGCGACGTCAGCCCGGTGAGCGCGGGCGACCAGGGGCTGTTCGTCGTGCGACTCCTGGAACGTCAGGAATCCACCGTCAAAAGCCTCGAATCCGTTCGTTCCGGCATCGAACGGCGCCTCCGAAGCCAGCGGCGCAGGGAAATCGCCGACCGTTTCCGCCGCCAAGTCGTCGAGAAGATCAACATCCGGCGGTATCCCGACCGGCTGCTTTCCATGCAAAACCTTCCGGAACGCGGGGAGATTCTCACCCAGCGAAGTTCTCCGGCCAGCCCCGATCGATTCTGACACCTCGCCTCATCTCCCAGCGTCATGAAAAGCCTCCTCTTCACCGCCATCGCCACGCTCGGACTCGGCCTGGGATCCGGACCGGGCAACACCCTGCACGCCGCCAGCTTCTCGGAGCCGCCCGTGGTGATCTATGGAAAGGTCATCCAGGTTGGATCCACCGGAAGCCAGCAGATCTACAGCGGGGAACTGCGGATCACCCTGGTCCGTGAGGACGACCCCAGTCACGTGGTCACCCGTTCGGTGCGCCTGGGTCCCTCCGGTCCCCAGAACTCCTTCTCCTACCGCGCCGAAATCCCCATCCAGTACCTCCCCACCGAGCAGCATCAAAGCGAAAGCCTGAGCGTCTCGGACGGGGACACCGTCTTCCGCGTGCAAGGCATCGCGGTCAACGGCTTGCCAGCCTCGGTCCTCGACTCCCAGCTCCCCACCCTCACCACGCGGTTCCGCGATCGTGCCACCCTCCATCGATTCGATCTCCGGCTGATCCAGGAACACACCGACACGGACACCGACGGGATCCCCGATTGGTGGGAGGACCTTCACCGTCTGAACCGCCACTCCCGGGCGGATGCCCTCGGCGATCCGGACGGGGACTCCCTCTCCAATCTGGACGAATTCCGGCTCGGCACCGACCCCGTCCGCGCCGACCTCGATCCCCAGGTCAAGACCACCTCCATCCTGGTGCCGACCGGCGGCCGGGCAGGCCTGCACCTGACGGTGATCGCTCCGAGCTACGATCTGGCCAGCGCCCTTGTTGCCTACACGGAGTCCGTGCCCGGCGTCGCGTGGTGGCGTTCCGGAAGCCCGATCGCGCCAGGCGAGGACTTTCCCTACTCCGATATGCTCGACGGACGGATCACCCTGACCGCCGACGGGGAATTCGCGGCGTCGGCCGTCGCCATCCGGCTCCGGATCCCCGGCGAAACCGCGTATGATTCGACCTTCACCCTCCAGCTTCTGCCCGTCTCCCCCAGCCCGCTCAACCCCGCGGTCTGGCTTCAGCCGGGGAATCTCGATGAATCCGGACCGATCGAGGACTGGGCCGATGCCTCCGGAAACGGAAGGGACGCCTTCAGTCCGGTCGCGGCACGCCGACCCCAGGCCGTGGCCGGCCAGGAGGTCCTCTTCGCGAACGAGCGTTTCCTCTTCCTGGATGATCGCGATCTGAATCTCACCTCCTTCACGGCGTTCCTCGCCTTCGATGTCTCGGGTTGGACCCCGGCCAATCAGGCCCTGCTCGGCCACCCGGGGCTCCAGATCCACGTCGGGGGTGCCACGAACGGCCTTCACGCGCGGAGCCTGTTCGCGCAAGCCGGGGGAGCCATGGTCCCCGGACCGCTCATCGAGGTGGACCAGTTCAACCTCCTCACGGTCGGCCACGATTCCGCGGGTCTCTTCCTTGCCCGGCCGAATCAGCACCACGGGCATCCCGTTCCGTCGTCCCGTCGCGACCTCTCGACCTTCACCACCTTGGGCGCCCTCCAAGGGTTCAGCGAGGCTCAGCCTCAGGACTTCCTCCAGGGAGGCATCCGCGAGCTCATCGTGTTCGATCGCGCCCTCGACGCCGCCGAACGCGCCCGGATCGACGACTACCGCCGCGCACGATGGGAGGGGCAGGTCCTCTGGGACCTGCACCAGGAGACAATTCCCCAGGTCGTTCACGGATCAGCGACCGACCGGAACATCCTGGTCGGGGGCTGGGCGGACGACGAACTCGTGGGAGGTTCCTCGGACGACGTCCTCCGGGGCGGGCCGGGAGCGGACCGTCTCACCGGCGGAGCGGGCGCGGACTGCTTCGAGGTGTTTATCGACTCCGGCAACGATACGGTCTCCGACTTCTCCATCGCCGATGGGGATCGTTTGGACCTTCGCGGAATCTACGCTGGGAAAACCGGTGCTCCCGATCGGTACCTGCGCCTCCGGGTCGTCACCACTCGCGCCACCGAGCCCGACTCATCCCCCTTGCCTCTCCGGACGACACTCCTGGAACTTAACCACGACGGGGACGGCGGCGCGCCCGACCAGGTCATCACGCTGCAAAACTTGAGCCTCGGCGACGCCGACCTTCGCCGTCTGGTTGGGGAAGAAACCATCGTGTTGGGCGGCCCTCGATTCCCCACCACCGTTCGGTTGGCCACAGCGGAAACAAACTGGATCGAAACGGAAGCTGCCCGGGAAATCCAGGTCACCCGTGAGGGCAATACCGAGGCCGCCATCGAGGTCCATCTCAGCTTCACCGGCACTGCCGAGATCGACGGGGATTACCGTGTTGAGGACGCCCGCGGCTCCGGCCCCGTCCGTACCGTCTCCTTCGCCCGAGGCCAATCCTCCGCGGTCGTCCGGCTAATCCCCGTTCCGGACACCGAGTTCGAGTCGGAATCCCTCGCCATCCAGGTGATGCCCGACCCCTCGCTCTCCGACATCCCGGACTCGCCCTTGATCGTCACCTTGAACGACGCGTCCTACCTGACCATCCACACCCTTCGTCATGCGAAGGCCGACTCCGACGACGCCGGGATCGTGCAGATCACACGGAGCGGTCGAATGGACGCCTCACTGACCGTCCCCCTCGAGTTGGGGGGCACCCTGATCAACGGCTTCGACTGCGACCCTCTGCCGGAGGCCATCGCCTTCGCACCGGGAGACCGGGTGAAGAAGCTCGAAGTCCGGCTCCGGGCGGACCGCGCCTCCACCAACCCGGTCGACGAGATTCGGATCCACCTTGCCCAGGACGATGCCCGCTACGCCCTGGTCGACCCCCGAACCGCCTCGGTCCTCGCTCTTCCAGCATTGAGCCAGCCCCCCCGACGTACGAGGAATGGCAACGCCAGCAACCCGGAGGTCGCGGAGAGATCCTCACCTACCTGAAGGGAGGTAATCCATCCCCCGACATGACGAGAATCCGAATCCAACGTGAAGGCGTCTTCGTGGTGCTTCGCTTCGCCGCGATCCCGGGGCTGACCGACATCGATCTTTCGGTGGCCGCGTCGGACAACCTGTCGCGCTGGGACAATGTCACCGAGCAGTTCTCGCGATCCGTCGAGTGGCGCCCAGGGGAAGCGGGCGGAGTCGACTACGTCTACCGCTCCCTCCAACCCGTGGGCGCCCATCGCATCTTCCGGATCCAAGTTCGACCGGCCGTCGCGTTGACAATGCAGATGTGATGGGCATCTTCGTCTGCATGAGAACGACACTTAACATCGATGATGAGCTCCTGGCAAAGGCCCGGGAACTCACCGGAGAGCCCGAGAAAACCCGATTGATCCACCTGGGACTCGAGGCGCTGATTCAACAGGCGACGGCGCTCCGCCTCGCCGCGCTCGGGGGCACGGACCCGAAGGCGGCGGCGGGATTTCGACGGAGATCACTCAAGGCCGTCAGGTGAGGGTCCTGGTGGACAGTTCCGTCTGGATCGACCATCTGCGGCGCGATGAGGCGGAACTTCGGCGCCTGCTCGAGTCTGGACGGGTGGTGGCCCACTCGTCCGTCATCGGGGAGTTGGCCTGTGGGACCTTGCGTCATCGTGGTCAATTCCTCCAAGACCTGGGACGCCTCCCCCTTCTTCCCGAGTGTCGAGGCGACGAGGCGCTCCTTCTCATCGAGACGCACCGCCTGTGGGGTCACGGCCTGGGCTGGGTCGACGTTCAGCTCTTAACCTGCTGCCGCCTGGCGCGAGCCGAACTCTGGACACGGGATCGACCGCTCCTCGATGCCGCGGTTCGGCTGTCCATCGCGTACGCCAAGTAGTCAGGGTCCCGAGCCGGCTGAAAGCCGGCGGTACAGGGGCGAAGTAGCGCCGACTTTCCAGTCGGCTCGGGGCGCGGGCAGCGGTCCTACGGACCTTGTTTCGGGGAAGCGGATCTCCAGAGCCAAGCCGGCTGAAAGCCGGCGGTCCATGGACGCCATCTACTTCGAGTACACATGAAACGTCGTCTGCTCGTTGATGGGCATGACGACGTTGATGTCCACCGTGGCGGGGTTGTTCGCCCCGATGTTGTTGATCGTGCCGGTGTAGGTCAGGGCACGGCCGTGGTCCGGCGTCAGGACGAGCGTGACGGGGACCTCCGCGTTGAAGTTCCGCGCCTGCACCCGGACGGTGCGATTGGGCGAACCGCCGAAGGGCAGTTGCAGAGTCTGGGGGCCGGCCCCTTCGGGGATCACGAAACCCGCGGCTTCGATGATGTCCAACCGGGGCAGCGGAGTCGGGAAGACCAGGAGCATGGAACCGACCGACGTCGTGGCGGCTTCGAGAAAGGACAGGTTCATCTCGGAGCGATCCGCCGCGTCGATACGGATCCGCCCCGCCCCGGCGCCGCTGCCCCGCGCCAGGATCGATCCGCTGCCAGTGACGACGGGAGCGACCAACCGGATGGCGCCGCCGCTCCCTCCGTTCCACACCGAGGAGGCATTCGCGCCCCCTTCCGCCTGGATCCGTCCGTCCAGATGGATCCGGGTTGTCGAGGCCACGAGGATGGCCCCGCCGCCGCCGCCACCGCCGACCCCGGGCAATCCCGTCGTACCGCCGCCGCCCGAACCTCCCACCATGGGAATCAACAGAGCATTGCCGTAGATGGCCCCTTTGTTGGTGCTGTCGTTCCCCGAATTCGACGCGACGGTCGCATAGGACCCGCCTCCGGCTCCCGCGGCTCCGGTGGTGCGTTCGCCACCGCCTCCGGCGCCCGGCCCATAGCCCGCCCCTGGAGGAACCGCCGTCGACCCCGGGCTTCCGCCGTCAAAGCCGCCGGGTCCGGCCTCGCCACCCTTGACATCGTTGCCCCTGTCCCCGTTGCCGGAGATCGTGCCGAGGATCGTGACGTCCCCCATCGCCAGGATGTAGGCCGGCGTGTTGCCCGCGTTGCGCCGCAACGTCAGGGTTCGCCCCGCGCCAATATTCACGGTGGTGCAGTGGAAGACGCCATTGGTCGGCACCTCCAGGGTCGTGTTGACGGTGATGTTGAGCTCGCCGTACGAACCGTCGCTGCCCGACGTGAAGTTTTGCGCTGTGGCCGCATGGCAGAAAGCAACCGCGCCCAGGAACAGGAATCGGGATAGTGGCTTCATAGGTGTAACTCGAGTTGTGCGGTCATGACTTGTCGGGAAAGAGGTCGGATTCATTGCGGCAGTGTGATCTGGAGCGGCGGCCGGGCCACCGTGACTCCGCGGCCAGTCGCGTTGAACGGGCCCGTGAGACCCATCCGCAGGGGCGGCGCGCCCACCACCACCCCTCGCGCGACTTGCTCCTTCGTGATCGCGGGCAGTCCGATCTTCACCAGCGGCCGGCCCACCGTGAAGCCGCTGCCGCTCCCCGCGAAGGCCAGCCGAGGCAGTCCGATGGCCAGCCGATTCGGGCCGCCCACCACCAGGAATCGAGGCACCGATTTTGGATTCAGTGGATTGCTTCCCGCCGCGCCCTCCGCTTCGTCGTTCCACCCGTCCTCGTCCGTGTCGGCCACGAGCGGGTTGGTCCCCGCTTCGAACTCGCGCGCATGGCTCAGGGCATCGCCATCCGGGTCCTCCTCCCCATCGAGGATGCCGTCGCCATCCGAGTCGGGGTTCGTGGGATCCGTCTCCCCGAAGATTTCCCCCGCGTTGGGCAGGCCGTCGTTGTCGTTGTCCTCGAAGCCATCGAGGATTCCATCCCCATCCGTATCCGCCTTGGTTGGATCCAGCCCCAGGGCCGCCTCGATTTCATCGGGCATCCCGTCCATGTCGTCATCGACGAAGCTGAAAACGCGGAATCGCGATGTCACGGGCGCCGCCACGGGATTGCCGGCAAGGTCGGCGATGGGCGGGCGGACGGTGAACTGGTAGTTGCCCGGCGGGAGGCGGTCGGGGAAATCGACGACCACGGCGTTGAGCGCCCCCCGATAGGTCAGGGTGCCGACCGCCGTCGTGTCGTCCGCCGTTCCGTGGATGTCATCGGGGCCGCCGTTGGTGAGACTGACGCTGGTTCCGTCGACGGTGGCTGGGTTGAGCGGCTCGCTGAAGAAAGCCGAGACATTGCGAACCGCTCCGACGAGCGCGCCGTTGTACGGAACCAGACGTCGGACCCGGGGAGGCGTGCCGTCGGGCACGAGTCGGAACGTGATGGTCTCGCTCCAGGTGGAATTGCCACCGGTGTCGAAGGCGCGGGCGCGGACGGTGAACTCCGTCCTGGCGCTCGACCGGAGCGGCGTGGTGAAGAAGTGCTCGAAGGGAAAATTGCCATCGGTGGCGCGGCGAGCGCCGTCCACGAAGAAATCGACATTGCGGATCTGCACGTCATCGGTGGCGACGGCGGTGATCCTCATGCGCTTGCCCTCCTCGGCGTTGCCCATGCCACCCTCGACCGAGAAGCTGCTTTCGAGGCGCAGGGTCGGGGCCTGGCGCAGCCGGTCGAGATCGAGGTACCGCAAGACTTGCAGGCCCTCGGGGCCATCCGCGACATAGGCCATGCCATGGTAGAGACTGACCGCGTAGGCGATGCCCGGCGTGTTCAGCGTCGCCAGGAAATCCTCCGTGTTCGCGGGGTCGGCGAGGTTGTGAAGATCCAGATCGTGCGTGCCGTCGTTCCGCGGATTCACGCCGACGCACGCCAGCCCCAGCCGACTCCCGTTCGATACAATGTGCTTGAACGATCCCTGGCCCCTCGCGGGAGCGCTTCCCAATCGCATCATCGCGTTGGGATTCGCGACATCCAGGCTGTCGAAGCCGCTCATGCACGTCGGCAGCGCCAACCCGCCGCCGACAAACAATCGCTTCCGACCGGACAACGGATCCGGCCCGATGGAGGAAAGCGGAGCCGTCCCGACCAGCTCCAGCTCCCCGCGTCCCGGGAACAGCGAGTAGAGGGTGTTTCCGCCGACCGCCCAGACGTGATCACCGGAAATGACCACATCGAACGCGGGGCCTTCGAGTCGCAACCTTTCGAGCACGGTGGCGGTGCGCAGATCGACCATGACGAGCTGTCCGTTCCGCAATCCGACGAAGGCGAGTTCGCCATCGGAAGCGACGGCCTGCGCGTAGGAGCCGAGGGCGATCTGGGATCGGATGAAAGCGGAGGGTGGATCGCTCAGGTCGATGATGGCCAACCCCGCGAAACCATCCGCCACCGCCAGCAAAGGCGTTGGGATCCCCACGGCTCGGGCCTCGCCCGGCGTGTCCACGGCGGCCACCTGGAGAGGCGACTGGCCGTTGAACACGTTGAAAACCACGACGCCCCGTTCCAAGCACGCCAGGGAGACCATGTCGTTGAAGGCGGCGACATCCACGCAGATCCCCGGCACCCTGACGCTGTTGACGATCGAGGGCGGTCCGCCGACCGGAAACCCAGGGGCTCCTGGGGGAGCCATCGCAATGACATTGTCCCCGATGCCGTCGCCGTCGGAGTCGACCGAGCCCGGATCGAGTCCAAGCGTTCTCTCCATGTCATCGCTCAGTCCGTCGCCGTCGCCGTCCCGGCCGATGTCGGTTCCCATCCGAACCGGTGGAACCCGGGTCACCGTTCCATCCGGACCGGTCGTGAAGAGAACCGAGCCGATCAGGCCGAGGCGCGGCTGCACGTAGACCATCGTGTAGGACCTGTTGGAGCCGAGCGCGAATCCTTCGCCAAGCGACCCGTCATCGCTGGTGCGTCCTCGCATGACGGTCCTGCCGGTCGCGGTATCCGTGACCGAGTAGACGAAGGGTCCGGCGCAGGGAAGTCCCTCCATGGTGGCGGGCGCGCCCGCGTGCACGACGTCGGGTCCGGGCCCCTGCCCCAGCGCCAGGTCAACGGGGACCCAGGCGACCGCGGCCAAGCCGGCCAACACTCCGCGAAGCTTGAAGGCGGTAACGATGGATCTCATGACTTGAAGTGCGTCTTGGGCTGATCAATCGCCGGCGAGGAACTCCCCGGCGGACCACAGGAACCGCCCGACGGCCGTGCGGGTGAAGGTCCTTTTGATGGCGGCGGCGTCACGCCCGTTCACGCGACCCGTCAGCCGGATCAGGGTTCCCGGCGTCTTCAAGGCGTTGCCGACCAGGCCCGTGACCGACCCGCCGGTGACCGCGTCGACGATCGCCACCGGCGGCGCGGCCAGGACCAGGGTGCTGGCGACTCCCGTGGCGGCGGCGTCGTTGATCGAGGTGCCCACGTCCAGGCAGTTCTTGTAGTTCTCGTAAATGGCGGTGCCGGTGTTCACGCCGACGCTCACCACTCCCAGCACCCTCCCCGCCGTCCTGAGCCTCGATCCTCGTTGGGCGAGTTGGGCCGCCTGTCTCTCGGCCGCCGCGATCTCGGCCTGCGCGGCCTGGTACCAGGCGCGCTGCCGCGCGAGAGCACCGTGTTCACTCATGAACCTGTCCCAGTCCCGGGCGTGCCGCAGCGGGCTGATTTCGCCGCCCTCGAACATCATGCTGACCATGGCCGCCGCCTCCTTGGGGCGCATCAGCATCCGGACCAGTTGTCCGCCCTCGCCCCCGGCATGAACCGTGCCTCGGATGAAGCCCCTGTACCATTCGTTGAGCGTCCGCGCGACGTCGGTGCCGACGCGGTTCGCGCGAATGGCCGCCTGCAAGGCCTCATCCGACAGGTTCGCCCCGTTCCGAAGCATCGTGGATGCGGGAGCGCCCAAACCCGGCCCGACAAACTCGCTGGCCCTGGGACGAACGCTCGTCAACCCCAGCGGGTCCACGAACGTCGCCGGGTTGTTGCCGACGTAGGCGAACGCGTTGCCCGAATTCATCGGATCGCCCCACGCACCCGACGGATCGCGGGAAATGAAACGCCCGGCGGCCGGATCGTAGTAGCGATGGCGGGCGTGGTAGAGGCCCGTCTCCAGATCAAAACGGTGTCCCGTGAAGAGATAGGGATTCCCCACGGCGGATGCGGGAACCACTTGGCCAGCCGAGTCCAGGATCGCGGGGTTGCCGAACTCGTCGTAGGCGTAGCTTTCAACCAGATTGCCGGAAGCGTCGGTGATCCGGCGGACGCTCATCTGGTCATCCGCGTGAAGCCAGTAGCTCCGCCCGCCACGCCGCATGCCAACCACCTCGTTCAGACCTTCGCCGAAAACATAGGTGGCCAGCGTGGCGCCGGCGCCATCGCGTTCCTCCAACACCTGCCAGCCAAAGTAGAGGAACCGAGTCGTGTCGGCCGGTGCTTCGCCGAACACGCTCGCGATACGCCGACCGAGCGCGTCGTAAACGTAGCGGCTGACGACTCCCTCCGCTTCGTGTCGGACAAGCCGATCACGGTAATCAAATTGCAACCGACGGGTCCGCCCTGCCGCCGCGAGCCCGACCAGATTGCCGTTGTCATCGTAGGCGCGTTGGTCGAAGGGCGTGCTGGTGTACTGATTCAAAGCCGCGTCGTTCGACGGCTCGGCCCCGAAGGCATACCGCCCCGCATCCCCGTCGCCGGTCACCGCGAGCCGGTTGCCCGCGCCGTCGAGTTCATAGTCGCGGCTCTGGTTCAGCACCCCGGTGAACGCGACCGACCGCAGGCGTTGGACCGAATCGTAGGCGTAGTCCTGGGCGAAACCGTCGGGCAACCGGTCGCGGTTGAGGATCCGGTTCGAGTTCGCATCCCAGCCATAGTCCCGATCCTCGAACACTCCGCCCCCAATCAGGGAATGCGTCAGGCGCACGGGGCGCTTGATCGAATCGTAGGCGGTCTCCATCCGGGTGTTGTTGCCATTGGATTGCCGGACCAGGAGGTCGGGCCCCGCGTAGTCGAAGTTCGCGATCGCCACGGGCGCGGCTCCGCTAGCGTCGGCGAGGGACTGGAGCCGCTCCAGCTGATCAAAGGCGGCGGTGACGGTCCTTCCCCCGGGATAACGGGTGAGGATCGGGTTGCCGACGCCGTCATGGGCGCGCTCAGCCGTCCCGCCATCGATGGCGTCCAGGGTCAGGTTGCCCAGGGAATCATAGGCGCGAGCGACCTTGCTCCCGTCGTTCTCGGCCTGAACGATGCGCGACAGGCCGTCGTAGCCCCAGATCTCAAAGGTGGTGTCGGTCGCGACTCCCGGAGCCGGCGTGATGTCCCGTCGGACGACCCGGCCCAGCGCGTCGAATTCCTGGCGCACCACGGTCGCGTTCGGATCCGTGATGATCACGGTGTCCGAATGGGCGTTGTGAGTCATCACCCTGCTCGCCCCGGCGGCGTTGATGGTCTCGATCAGGCGATCCAGCGGGTCGTAGACCAGGCGGGTGGCGTTGCCGTTGCCATCGAGGACGGTAACCGGCCTGGAGTTGTCATCCCATTCACGGCTCGTCTCGATGCGGCCCGCCGGCGATCCCGACCCGCTTCCGTTGCTGGTGAGTTCGCGGCTCGTCCGGATCAGGCGGTCCAAGCCGTCGTACGCGTAGCGGGTGCGGTTGCCCGGCTCATTCGCGGAGGCGCGCGCCGCATCCATCATCAACACCAGGTTGTTCCGAGAATCGTACGCGAATTCGTTGATGTTGCCGGCCTGGTCGATCACCCGTGTCGGGCGATCGAGGTTGTCGAAGAGAGTACGGGTTCGGAATTCGCTGTCCGCGCCGCCCAGGTCGGATTTTTCCGTCGCGACGGTTTCCAGGATGTTGTCCGCGGCATCGTAGATGCGGGCTATCCGATTCCCCTTGGCGTCCGTCGTGGCCAACAAGCGGTTGGCGGTGTCGTAGGTGAACCGGACATCATTCCCATTGTCGTTGATCAATCGGGCCAACTGGGAATTGGGCGCGTACTCCTGCCGGCCGCTCGAGATGCCGTCCCCCACGAGATTCCGGGATGCCGGATCAAAGTGCGCCCGATCCTCCCGGATCACGCGGTTGAGCGCGTCGAACATCCGCGTGACTTCCATCAGTCGGACGTTGTTCCCGGATCCAGGTCCGTCGACCAATTCTCCTTGGAGCGACAATCGAACCAGGTTGTGGGCCGCGTCATACTGCCGGGTCATCGTGTTCCCCATGGCATCGGTGAGCGCCACCAACCGGTTGTAGCCGTCGAACCGCGACGCCGAGAGGCGCGCGCCCGATTCCAATCCTTCCAGGGTCCGAACGGGATTGCCGTTTCCATCGTAGTCCCTCTGCGAGGTGGATTGGGCTGCGTGACCGGGCGCGGCGATCGTCCGGAAGAGCATGTCGCGCTCGTCGAAAACCATCCGGATGACGTTGTCGGGCTGGCGCCCGTTCACGGCTTCCGGCTGCCGCACCAGGACGCGGTTGCGGTTCGCGTCGTAGGCGAACTCCGTGACGGCCGACCGGGTTTCGTCGATCTCCTGAGCCACCCGGACCGGCTGATTCAACGCCTCATAGTCGATGCGCGTGGTGAGATCCCGGTTGGCCTGCGCCACGCCGCTTTCATCGAAGTTCCGGACATCGACGCGGATCAGGTTGTTGTTGGCGTCGTACGCGTAGTCCTGCTGGTACCGGATGGTGCCGCTTCCCGTGGTCACCTCGGGCAGCAGGACGCGGACGACCTGGTTGTGGGAGTTGACAATGCGCTGAGCCTCGCGACCCAGGGGATCCGTGACCTTGACCACGTTGCCCAGCGGGTCGTACTCGAACGTGGTGGCGAGGCGGAGGCCGGAGGCGTCCACGATCTCGCGGTGGAGGTAGCCCATCTGCGGACCGCTCCCGTAGTACTCCTGTTCGTCCCGGCGCCGGTGGCCTTCGGGATTGGGCGGCAAGATATGGGCCGAGAACTGCCCGAATTCGTTGTAGGTCCATTCCTCGACGACCGTGGGGATGGGCCCGATCGTCCGGATCCGGTTTCCGCGTTCGTCATATTCGTGGCGGGTGACGTTGCCCAAGCCGTCCGTTTCCCGGGCGAGGAAGTTGAAGCCGCAGCAGGAACCGAAGTCCGTATCATAGTCGTAGCGGTTCTCGATCATGGGCTGGGAGTCCAACGGCGACCCGGATCCGGGGAAGCTTCGGACGATCCTCAGGTTGCCCCGCGTGCGCGCCGGAGCGTCCGGATTCAGGTCGGCCTCGTAGACGTACTCGCTGGTGTTTCCGTTCGGATGAACGACCCGGCGCTGAAGGGAATCCCCGGTCCATTCATAGAGGGTCTCGAAGTATTCCGGGTCGGATTCCCGCAGCGGGTCCCGTGGACGATTCTCCAGAAGCGTCGTCGGCTGGTCCGGAAGCGCCCGCCCTGTGAACTGGCGGGTTCGAACCATCCGGTTCCCCGCATCGAAGAAGCTTTCCGATACATTCCCGACGCGGTCGTTGACGATGACCCTGGAGATCGCGAATCCATTGAAGGCCCCCGGGAGCATCGGCACATGGGTGAAGTCGAGGATTCCCCCACCCCAGACCTGGCGGATCACTCGGTCGAAATTGGGATCACCCGGGTCGGTCGCCGGTGAATAGACGTTCACAAGGTACGGGCCGTCGCCGTGGGTCGGATCCGAGGGGTCGTTCCGTCGTCCGTCGGTGATCGTGAGCAGATTGTGGTTCAGCCGTTCGTCGGCGAAGCCCGTCGAGTAGGTGTACGTGATGGTCTTTCCGTCCGGGAAATCGTTGCCGTTGGGAGTTCCGACCACCGCGGGACTGGTGACGGACTTGAGATCTCCGAAGCCGCCGCCGGCATCCCCGGCGCGGTAGTAGGTGTAGCGAATGGCGCGACCGGCGAAATCGGTCACGGATTCGATGAAGCCGTCCGGATTGTAAGCGATCCCGATGTCCCGCCCGAGCGTGTCGGTGACGACCGAGAGCCGGCCCTGCGCATCGTAGCGGAACGACATCCGGTTCCCGTTGCGGTCCACGCTCTCCGACATCCGACCGCCACGCGGTGTGCCGTCCAAGGGGAGGAAACGCCATTCGCCCTTGTCCTCGAAGACCATCTTGAAGCTGCCGTCCTCCGCCCGGGTGATCTCGCGGAAGAATTCGGCGCGGGTCCAAGAACCGTTCGGCTGCCGGGTGTAGATGTCGCCGCGCCCATTGCCATCGTGGAGTTCAAGATCCTCCCGGTCCCCAGCGGTCAGGTGGACATCGTACGGGTGGTCCCATCCGTTCCCCTGGGCGGTGTTCGGGCCGGACCTCGACCTGTAGGTGCGCTGCCAACGGAAATCAAAACCCCGCCCGACGATCCGCAGGTCCGTCACCTCCTCGATCATCGCTCCGGAGAAGAGCTGAATCGGATCGCCCGCCGTTCCGTTCCCGCCCCGGGTGCGAGTCCGATCGCACGGATCGTTGGAGGGGCGTCCGGGAGGTCGGCTTTGCGTCCCCGGTTCATGGGGTCCGCCGGTGGGTTGGTCACAGTCATTCCCGCCGCCGCGAGTCTGGGAGCCTCGACGGAGAAAGTGCCAACCGGGGGCGACAAGATCTCAGGAGACGAGATCAAGCAAGAATGCTCTGCTTGGATAGTGGAACTGAACAAGAGCTGTGAAGACTGTATTGCCGCCTTTGTCGCTTCGCATGCTGGAACGCTCAGTGAGGAAAGTGAGCTGGTTCGTGCTATCTATACTGTCGGCGAGCTGTCAATGAT
Organism: uncultured Verrucomicrobiota bacterium; assembly: GCA_942490575.1. Classification (GTDB taxonomy): domain Bacteria; phylum Verrucomicrobiota; class Verrucomicrobiia; order Limisphaerales; family CAIMTB01; genus CAIMTB01. The sequence continues at coordinate 9,170 of CALNYA010000072.1, read as the reverse complement.
TGGTTTCAGGGTAGATGAAGATGCTTTTTCTTCCGGCAGACCTTCAAAGAAGAACCGAGGTTCTGCTTCGTATGATCCAGTGGCAGGCCTCCATGAACCTCCATCGGATCGATTGCTGAGCCTCATTCAAGCCATGCTTGCAAAGGTTCTACCGAAATCTGATATTGCTACACCAGAATCTGCTCGTGCACACGCCTTCTTGACGTTGGGGAAGCTTTGCCTTCGAAACGAAAATCTTGCGAAGTCGTCCCTTACTCTTCTCGTTCAAGAACTCCACCAGACTGAGAGCAACATGAGTCCCTCTGTACAATCGAATGCTTTGTTGGTACTTGGAGACCTTTGTGTCCGTTACACGAACCTCGTCGACCGATACCTACCAGTCATGGCTCGCTGCCTGCAGTCAGGTATTACAGATCAGACAAGAGAGTCCTTGTTTGATGCGACACGGGACAAGACTAGCCTCGTAAGGAAACATGCAATTCTCCTACTCACCGGGCTGCTGCTTCAGGACTATATCAAGTGGCGTGGCTTGCTTTTTCAAAGATTCCTCGTTGCTACGACCGACCGGGACGACGGCGTAGCAAGGTTAGCAGAAATGTCGCTTTGTGGACCCTTGTTGAAGAAGTACCCCAAGCTTTTCTTCAACAATTTTGTCGAGTCGCTCTTTGTACTCAACAAATGCACGGCTCACCCACTCTATGCTGCGGCTGCGTCCGCTGGTGACAACGGTGGAGGAGTTACCGTCGGATTCGAAGGTATCAATCTCAGTGGCGAGGCCGGAAGGGCAGCTCGTACCCATATATATGCTACTGCACTCTCCAAGATGTCTTCTGAAGAAAAGATTGGAATTACTGCTCGCTTAGCCAATGATGTAATTGGCGCAGCTCTCAAAACGGATGGAGATCTCGCCAGAGTGTGCAGGAAATCATCTTCGTTCGCACCATCTTCGAGTGACGATAATGCTTACAATGTATTAAGCGATGCCTTCTTCATTCTCACAAGCCCAGCACTTCAGGTCGCAAGGGCACCGACAAGGGACGAAGGCGAAGCAATGGACGAGACTGGAGCAGAAAGCAAAGCTCAGCATGTGGCAGCTGCCAAGGGAAAGCTGCTATCCAAGATAAGTCGCAAACAGCTGGTGGAAATGGTGCTTCCTATTCTGTACAACCTCAAGACTATCCTTCAAGAAAGCTGTTCACCGCTGTTGAAGAATCTGATGCAGTATTTTGTGGTCATCTTTCGGGCATACAAAGTTGAGGTGAAGGAGTTTCTCGCGAATGAACCAACACTATTGCAGGAGATTGAGTACGATGCTCGTCAGTTCAAAAAGGCGCAAAGAATAGGCTCGCCGAGTGGGGCGGTGGTAGTTGTTTCTGAATCAGAAGTTGAGCAATGATAAGGGGGGTGCGTGTTGTTGTTATAAATGCAAAATTGAAAAGTACTCGGAGTAGTGTATACTCTATGAAGAATCAAGTTACTTCCATCGATTTCTAATCATTCTGGATAGCATCTACACAGCCGCATCCGCACCTAATATACAAGCAGCATGCATCGTACGGCTATCCGTACATCCAACCTTTCTTTCCCTTACTTCTTTTTTCCGAGAAGCTGTGAACTTTCCTCGCAGATTGATTGCACGACTTGCACTATAATTTTCATATCGGCTCCAGTTGGTTTTGTAGTCACAACAGGAACCTCGATTTTAAGCGATTTAATGGCTCCATTGACAATCTCAGGAATATCTTCTGATACATGGCGTCCATCGGGCGACAAGAAGAATGGATGGCAAATGATCTCGTCTACGACAAGGGTGAGGCGAGGCAGACTTGAGCTGAGAGAATCGATCGGCTATTGCATACAAAATACATCTGATGAGTGGCACTTACCTACTCCCTCATTTAGAAGTGTTTCTAGACCATCTAATATAGAGGGCTCGGCTATTTCCATATGGGCTGCCTTGACAATCACATTGTTGTCGACGTTTTGTTGATAGATTCGCGCCAGCTCCTTCAGTCTATCGTTGGAGGCCTGTTTCTTGAATCCATGGTCAATCAGAAGAATTCCAACTCGTTTCCTTTGATGTTACTTCTGATCTCCCACAACGACAGACGGAGTTCCCTTTGGATAAGCGTGAGGAGATAAGGTCGGATCGAATACTTGTGTCGGGTCGACAGCAGCTTCCGTGGATCGTTTGTGAAGTCGCGTCGGTTGCTCTCGATCTTCTTCTGTAATCTTGACATCTTTTGGTTTGTGACTAGGATCTATTCCATCTGGATATGCATGGGGACTAAGCAGTGGATCAAAATATTCAAACAGGTCGGGCTCATCGTCTTCTACCATTCGTTGAGAGGCGATGGATCGTTGTCGTCTCTGACATGATGAACTACGGGGCGCCACGCCAAAACCAACTGAAGGAACCAGACAAATGCCGATACAACAGACCCCAAGCAGTATCCTAAGAATTTGTACAGGTGGAATGTTCATGCTGCGACAGATCGAGTGTTCAAGTAAAGAGTGTGCGTGGAAGGGAGAAGGGAGGAGCATGCATATATACAACGCCGACAAGCGCAAGCGCATTACGTACAGACGCACGGGCGCTTTCCTCAAAATGCCGCCGTTTTCGATGCTTTCGATAACGTAGCTGGTCAAACCAAAGCTATGCATGCACACAGGAAAAGTAGCACGCTTCTCGTCCCGATAAGAAGAAAGCGGGTGTAAAGCAAAAACGCGGGTGTACAATCACGTAGTCTGCTGTATACTCTGAGCTAGCCCAGGTCGGAGAAGTCTGCCAGGTACATAACCAATAGTACGTGATGTTCTCGTAGATGCTCTTGTCTCCTGCTTCTTCTTCTCCCACTCTTCTACCTTGACGTCTCTTGGTCGACAGCCAAGAAATGGTAACTCACCACATCCAAGCACTCCACTCCATAAAATGGATCCAAGTATGAAGTACCACACAAACAAAGACGTGGCAACCTCAATAAGCCAACTAAGCAAGAATTCATAGGATTCAATCCCATCAATAATTACAAATTGAATTTGATCATCCGTAAAGACAGCAGATGATAAGTCTTTCAGACCGACAGCTTCATTGTTATCGAGCGCTGCTCGTAGCATGACTATAAAGGATGCTGCTGCCACTACGAGTATCGTGACGAAAATAACGAGATAATTGCCGAGAGGCTTGAATTTTCCCAAACATTCCAACTGACCGCCTGGTTGACAACAAACACATGCTGAAATGTGCCATATACTCAAATCAAAGGCTGAGTGAAAGGCAGAGCCGAAAACCCATAGAAACACTTGTCCACTAGAAACACTCAGTCCATTAGCTTCTTCTTCTCCCACAGTGACATTGAAGGATACTTTAAAGAATGGTTGCAAGGCTGAATTCTGATTTGGATTGTTGAGAAAGTACAACACTATGAAATTAGTGAGAGCCAAGCCAAATGCCATTGACCCAATCAGTACACATATTCGTTGTCGAAAGCCGACAGGACTGAGCCTGTTATGACAGCAAATTCCAAACAAGGGGTGGTTGTTTGCAAAGTATTGAAAGTAGTCCTGCGTAGCATTATTCCCGGGAAGGTGATAATCGCGATTTCCCAGGGCTGCAATCAGAGCGGCATTCTGGTCGACTGACGACCGTCTCGATCGTTCTAGTCTACCACTAATCTCAGCCAAGCGATGCGATGCCTTAGAAGACATCTTAAACTATGTGATAGCGTGGAAAGGATAAACAGAGGGGCAACGATTGACAAGTGACGCGCTTTGATGGCGGCTCGGCTGCGAGAGAGGGAGGGAGCGTTCAGGTGATTCTCGAATGGATAGGGTACGCGGAAGCGTGTTACACGTATCAAATAATGACAACGTTGATGCCTGCTATACGGAAAAGTCAGGTATATGAGTGCCTCGAGAGGACAACGGCAACGCTTCAACGCTTTGTTTGTGATGCAAGGTGCGCCAAGGTGGCATTTTTGGACACGTGCGCACGTCAAGGTGAGTATCGGTTGGAGTCGGGTCTTGCGAAAAGTTAAAGTTGCTTTACCACGACTAAAAACGGACAATTGACAGACTTTTTTCCGGGGGATTTCCAAGAATTTCTGAGAATTTTTACTTCCCTCCGAGCGAGAAAGCAAGGAAGCAAGCATGAAAGCACAACCACAAAAGTTCACACTTGTCTTAACAATGAAGGTCGTTTTGCACTGTGAAGACAATGAGAATTCGATTTTGATGTTGTGGATACTCTTCCAAAGAGCTGGAAAACTGGATTACATCAAGCTAACTCAACCCACGTTTGTGGAATCTTACAATGGCAGCGACCTGCTCGGGAAGGCTAATCCATTGGCTAAAGGCGGATATGCGTTTGGCTGTCAGTGAGAGACAACAACAGCAAGCACCAGTGAAACAAGACCACTCATTCCTCTTGCTTCGGATGCAGTCGTTGTGGACGTTATTAGAGGATAGAGAAGACGTCTATGTTGTGCATGGCGCCTCGCAAACTCTTGGAGAAATACAAGAGAAAGAAGGCAGAAGCTGAACGCAAACGGATTGAACGAGAAACTACCTCTACGTGTACTCACTTTGGATGTAGAAACGTTTTTTGAGAGGAGATACCCTATCTGAATATCGAAACACCATGCGTCGCCACCTATCTTTCACGAGACTGCCAAATTCTGGTCGTGCTGTCCCAACAAAAAGGCGTATGACTGGAACGAGTTTGAAAGTATCCAGGGTGTCTACATGGAACCTGTTCAGAAGTGAAAGACGAGCAAAAGCCCTGTCCCGCAGGAAGCGATCTTCGTGAACGGGTAGGAGAAGCCAAGCTCAAGAGTATTGACGATTTCAACAAGTCGGAAGCAGCTGGAGAATCGGAAGCGGCTCCTGTACTGGATCAGCTACGTACGGTAATGGCCAATGTGGGGTTAGAAATTGAACTTTTTGATCAAGTGTTGGACGGATTGAAGCGAGAAACGACTGCTACTGCTCCGAATGAAGCTGAATTGTTGGAAACTGTTTCTCTGGAACTCGGTCAAAAGCTAAAGGATGCGATGAAAGCTATTGCTGCCGAACAACAAAAGGATGAAGTAGGCTTGAAGGTGTTATTAAGATCCTAGCTAGCGGAAATCATCAGTTTGAAACTCAAGAAAATGGAATAATCGGTTACGGGCCATTCTCTTCGCGCCATTCGTCATGGCGTCGTTCGTCGTCGTTGACATGATCGGTCTTGGTTGCTTGGTTGACCCGGTGACCGGTGACCTCCGCATGTGACAGGGGCAGGCTTCAATCTTCGTTGCTGAAGCACATGGTAATGTGCCACCTCTTGTTAAAACCCGGTCGGAATTGCCGAAGGAAAAGCTGTTTCACGATGGTGGAAGAAGGAAGCGAAGGAGAGTTTGTTGGAGGGTGCGGAACGAGTCTCGCTGAACGTGAGCACTGCTCCTCCTCCAACGAGGGCGCGCCTCCCTCGCAATCACTCGCCAAGGCAACAGAAATGGTGGAAAGTTGCATCGCGTTCTGCTCATCTGAACTTCAGTCGTTTCTTGCATCCGATGCGGGAGAATTCTCATCCTGGAAATGCTTCCGTCCAAACATTTGTGTCGCCTTTTGAGACGTCGATCAAGCATGGTCGCAAGAGCCAATGTGACTCTTCGCTTTGGTGTATTGTGACCAAAACGGCGTAGAATCGACAAGTTCGTAGTATTGAGCGTTATAAGGAAGAAACCTGCTTTGCCTCTATATTTGGGAGGATACGCATACCAATACGAGTATTACTGGTAGTCAGAATACATTCTTTGTCGCAGAAGCTCGACAGATTGTGGCCGAGTCAACGAATGCCGAGCTCACTGGTAAGAGCCAGTCTAGATGTAGTTCTCTTTGCTGGGAACGGAACGACATCGGCAGTTGAGCTTTTGATTGACTGTCTTTGGTTGGGCTGTGTTGCCATGGACAAGACGAACCGTCCCGTTGTCTTTATCGGGCCATATGAACACCATTCGAGACCTTTTGTGGAGAGAGTCGGGTTGTGAGATTGTCATGGTGCCAGAATGCTCAAAGAACATGCTCTGTCGACCTGGCTGTACTTGAATGTCTCTTGAACGAAGCCAGAGTATGCGAATAGACTCAAAATGAGTATCACTTTTACGGCTACATCCAACGTGAATGGAAAGATTAGTGACGTAAATGCGATTGCTTCTGCTGCTCTTCATGAACATGGGGCCCTAGCCTTTTCGATTACGCTACTGGGGCTCCTTATATGCCAATTAATATGAATCCGCCGCCCGTCCCCAAGAGTATGCTTGAGCTTCACTACAAGTGGCCAAGAATGCCCATTTTTCTGAGTGCCACAAAATCTTCGTGGTGTTGGGACACCGGGCGTTTTGATTGTCAAGAAGCACTTGGTCAACCAAGTGAATGCACCATCGAGAAGCGGTGGGGGCACTGTCTTTTACGTGACGAATACGCATCATCGCTTTCTCAGCAATCGTATCGAGCGAGTATGAGGCGGAACACCGAACATTAGCGGTATCATGCGAACAGGTCTCACTTTTTTGTTGAAACGAAAAGCAGAAGAAAAGTATGTCTTACTGCGAGAAAGATTGGGTCTCGAAGAGGAATTACCAGCGAGTCTATTTGATTATGACTGCGCTACCTACAGTACGTGGTGAAGGCTCTTCGTGGAAAAGGCACCGAATCTCGTCGTAGCAAGGCGACGACTCCGGAGAACCGCATCTTCCCATCTTTTCATTCTTGATTCGTTGTGGACAACGTTTCTTGCACTACAATTACGTCTGTGCTTTGTTGAATGATGTCTTTGGGATCCAGAGTCGAGGTGGCTGTCAGTGTTCTGGTCCATACTCGCAGCATCTGTTAGGTCTCACTGAAATCGCTTCTGATGGGACAGAGTCTCCGAATGAACGAAATAAGCAGATTGAACATGCTCTTGTGAACTATAAAGAGCGGGCCGAAGTCTTAGACCAGGATACACGCACTTGAGCTTACCATTCAAAGGAGTAAGAGACGAGGAAGTCGATTACGTCATAAATGCTTTGGAATGGATATCGAAGAACGGGTGGGCACTGATGTGCCAGTATCGATGCAACCATCGAACCGGAGAGGTACGTGTGATGTTTTCGTCATCATGTCGCGTAAGAAAAGCGGTGGTCATCTCACCTTGCTCCTTGGACTCGTAGTGGCGACACGCAAGTCGGCAGGGAAAGCCACTTGGTCGTACAGAGCGCAAGTGGTTGAGTCATTATGAACTGGTCCGCACTCCTGGCGACCGTGTCATCGACGAGGTCGTCGACGAGGTCATCGACGGAGCACGAAACGTGCAGGATGTGCTTCAAACGACGCTTGAAAACGCTGATGTTCTGCTCGAAGATGCAGAGCAGACCAGCCCAGTCTTGCACAGGCATTGAAGATGGCATCAACTGATGCATCTGGACGGAACGAAAACGACCTTATCGAGAGCCTTCGTTGGTTTGTTTATCCAAAGGAGTGTGCTAACTGGTTGGCAGAGGAAGAACTATTGCTCCAGGGCCGATTCCGAGGATATTCTTGGAGCGTTGCGACCTGTACAAGCCACTGTCAATGAGAAGATGTCTCTGAAAACGGCGTTGCTTCTTCGAGGGTACTCTTTAGATCAAATATTTGCGAGCCCGTCAATCCAGAGAACCTGGAAAGAGAAGGACTTTCACCCGCCGTGTGAACCTGTAAGTGCTTCTTCAGATGTCAATCGGTGTAAGGTTCCTGAGAACCCGAAAGATGCATCAGTAATTTACATATTTAGAGACGGCAAAAACCAAGGGTGAAGCCACCTTGGGTGAAATCATAGTTGGCCATGACGACGGTGAACTCTCGAATCGTTGTGAGCTATACGACTCGGTCGCCGGTGCTTGGGTGTCGATTACAGAATACAGTGTAGATACTGTCATGAAGGGAATCTCTACAAATGCTACGAAAGATGGAACAATGCAATTGAATGGAGCTGGAGAAGTTGATTACGGAAAGAAATCTGCCGAAACGGAACTCGCAGCGAAAGCTGAACCGGTAGCAACGACGGCTGCACGTGCTACTGATATAGTTACGGACGCCTTAAACCAACGAAAGAAGCCACAACGAGACAGCTCCACATAGGGATCAGCAGCTCCTGTGCCTGTTGGTGCGAAGTTACAGTCATCGACAGAAAAGACCGCCAGTTCAGCGCCAGTTGTTGCTCCGACCAAGAAAAACAAGAGAGGACGTCATGTGAAACCCCCACCGAAGATGATGCGGTACATCACGCAAGCTGTTTTTCAGTGGAACATGTTGGAGGAAGGCGATCGACTATTACTTGGGCTATCTGGTGGTAAGGACTCACTGAGCCTGTTGCACTGTCTCATGGAGCTTCAGAAAAAGCTGCCGACAAAATTTGAAATCGAGGTTTGCACCATCGATCCAATGACGCCATCTTTTGATCCAAGCCCATTGAGTTCATATGTCCAATCTCTCGGATTGAAGTATCACTACATCAAGGACGATATCGTAACTCGAGCGAGTACAAGTGGCAAGGACAACCAAGTTGTATCGTCTCTTTGCGCTTACTGTGCTCGGATGAAGCGAGGGAACCTGTATACGTGTGCCCGCCAGAACAATTGCAATAAGCTTGTCTTGGCTCAGCATCTCGATGACTGTGCAGAATCGTTTCTGATGAGTGTCATGCACAACGGATTCCTCCGAACGATGAAGGCAAACTACCAGATCAATGCCAGCGATCTTTCGGTCATTCGACCGATGGTGTATTGCCGCGAAAGCCTTATGACAGACTTTGCGAAAGCTGCAAATCTGCCTGTTATCAATGAGAACTGCCCTGCTTGCTTCCCGAGGAGCCAAAGGAACGAGCTCGTATCAAGAAGCTCTTGGCAAGAGAGGAGACACTGTTCCCGAACTTGCATGGCTAATATCGCATGATCTCTGATCCCGTTGATGCACGACGAGTCTACTGCGATTCTCCGTTGTTATCTAGAGGAAACACTTGCTCGGGGTAAGAAGGATACCGGACAGAAGGTTGGTGCAAAGGGCGGCAAAGGCCGAAAAGGCAAGAGAGCTGCGATACCAGTGAGCTTGCTGAAGAAAAGAAGGCAGATCATGATGATACTCAAGGAGATTCGAAGCCTGCCGCACTGCCC
>CALNYA010000071.1:0-8896 GCA_942490575.1 uncultured Verrucomicrobiota bacterium | reverse complement strand
CGCTTCCCCGGCGCGTCCTTGTCGCACCGGCGGTTCCAGGGCCCGCAAGGCCACCGCCCCCGCGAGCGCCAGGGGAATCTGCACCAGGCAGACCACGAGCCAAGGAAACCACACGTGCGCCGACCAGACCGTGCTCATGCCCAGAAACGCCACGAGAACGCCCACTCCCAGCGCCAGCAGGATCGCCCAGCCCAATCGGACACGAACCAAGCCGCCGCCCAAGACACCTCCAGCCACCGCCAGGAGGATCAGTTCGACCGGCCAGGAAGTGCGCCGCAGCGAATCGCCCTTCAGGAAATTCAGGACCGATGTCGCGACGACCTCCACGCCCGGTGAGCGTCGACCCGTCCGCGCGGAGTACGGGGTTGGAAAATCGTCGAGCCGCCGGCCTCCCGGGTAGCCGAGGTCATAAACAGCACCCACGAAGACGAGTTTCCCGGCGAACTCGGCGGCGGGAACCCGATTCATCATCACGTCCGAATAGGAATGCCACGCGAAGGTCGAGGGAGGTCCGTAATAGTTCAGCCAAATTCCCGAACCAAGCGAAGGAGGTTCCTTGCCGAGCATCCGCGCGGTCGCGGCCGCCAGGCCCTCCTTCTGTTCGTTGCCGAGATAGGGCTGCCGGACCACGTCGTCCACGCGCGCCGGGAACCAGGAGACCCCCCAGCGGGTCACCGCCTCCAGGGCCGGGAACGGACCGACGTTCTCCACGAGCCGCAGTCCCTCCCGCTCAATGTCCCGCCGTTCGCCCGCCAGACAGACATTGGTCGCGCGCCGCGCCGCCTCCACGAGCGCCTCATCCTGGCCGGGCACGTCCTCGCGCTCGGTATCGAACACGACGTCGAACACCACCCCCCGCGCGCCGGCCTCGCGCAGCCGATCGATCAGGGCTCCGTGGATCGCCCGATCCCACTGCCCCATCCACGGCTGTTTCAATTCGTCGTGCGACCTGCGGTCCATCTGAACCAGCACGGCGTCCGTGGGCGTCGTCACCGGCCGCATCCAATAGGCGAGGTCGTAACTGCCCGTCACCAGCGACGGCACCGCCAAGCCCAGCCAACCCGCGACCGCGATTCCCGCCGCCAAGGCCCACCGCCAACGCCCGCGCTCTTTCGGCCCCACCCGAGGGCCCCGTTCCGCGGCCCCAACCCCGGGGCGCTCCGCCAGGGCGCCTCCCGGAACCCGACGCGCCTTTTCGGAATTCTCGGGCGCCTGGAGCCCGGTCCGACCCGACTCCGCCACCTCGCAAATCTCCATGGGCTCGGCAACGCCCTTCAGCTCGTACATCCCGTGGCTCACCCAATCGAGCGCGCCCACCTCCCGAATGGCCACGCCCTTGAGCGAAGCCCGCGCATTCTCGAACGCGAACCGCGTCACGAGAATGTGGTGCTCGCGCCCCAGCGACATCACCCGCGCGCACTTGTCCACCTCGAGCCCGTGCAGGTCGTGAATCCGGCCGTCGCCGTCGACTTCGACCGTCACTTCCCCGGTGTGGATCCCGACCCGATCCAGGAGTTTCGCCCGAAGCCCCTGGTTCCAACGTTCCACCCGCCCCTGGAGCCTGAGCGCGAACGCCACCGCATCCGACGGCCGGCGGAAGGCCAGGAAAAACGAATCGCCGGCTGTGCTGATCTCGAACCCGTCCGCGTACCCCTTCAACAGGCCGCGCACCAGGGCGTGATGTTCCAGAATCAGCCGGACCGCCTCGGTGTTCCCCAATTCCTCCTTCAACCGGGTCGACCCCACGAGGTCGGTGAACAGCATGGTCATCACTTCCAACCCGCCCGGCGTGCCGGACGGAGCTGAACCCGAGGAACCAGAGGGTGGAATCGGTCGACTCATCCGCCGCGCCCATGATCTCTCCCAACCGTCGCCCGCCGTCGAGGCATTCCATAAAAGGAAACCCGCCCGGCCCAAATCCCCGGAGGAGGATCCAAGGTCCGTAGGAGCCTGGACTTGGAGATTGGCCAAACTCCAGGGTCCCGAAGGGACCAGGGATATTAGCCGGCGGCAAGGCGGCGAAGCCGTCGCAGCCACCGGACCGAGACCCCCAGAATCGGTGCCGCCCCGGCGGGGCGAGGGAGGCTTGCCGTGGGACCTGGGTTGAATCCATGGGCGACGTAGGGTGACGGAATGGATCTCCAAGCCCCGCAGGGGCGCACATCCCCCAACCCCCGGATGACCCCGCTGCGAGCCCCCGCTAATCTCCGCCGGCCATCCGGACACCCGTCGACCTCCAGCACTACCCAAGAATTGGCCATCTTCAGGCTCCCACGGAGCTTGGATTCGTTGGGGACCGATCGTTGCTATAGACCGGCCGCCCCTAACGGGGCTGCGCGGGGAATTCATGCGGCCGAATCGAAGGCGACGTCTTCGATGCGCGGCATTCCCGCACTTCGTGATCGATTCCATCCGCCGTTCCATGGTTTGAGGCGGGAACGGGCTCCCGCCTCCGCTCTGCCGCCCCCGCCTCCGCACTCGACCTGCCACCGGCTTGGCGGATACAAGCGACGGAACCCCCGACCTGGATCCGACGTGTCCGCCCCGCCCCCATCACCCGCGTCCCCGGTGATCGCCCTCGAAACGTTGAGGCGCCACCTCGATGTCCGGCCCGCCGCCATCGTGCTCGGTCCCGCCTTCGCCACCGTCCTCAGCGGGACGCCCATCGCCCTCAAGGACCTGGTCCAATCGGGCCTCCGCTTCGCGCGGGAGAATTCCATCCTGAAAGATGATGACCAGTTCACGAAACTGCTTCCCATGCTGGAGTCCCTCGGCGGCCTCGAGAACCTGGGGATCGGTTCGCTCCTGGAATCCCTCCTCCGGTCCAAAAAGGGACTCCTCGCCGACTGGCTCCGCGAAACTCTGGGACGCCCCCGGATCGTGAATCCCACGCCCGCCGGGCCGGTGCTCAAAGCAGCCCAGGACGGTTTCCTGATCGCCTCCACCACCTACGACGTCCTCCTCGAGGAGGTCACCGGTCTCCGCTCCATCACCTGGTTCGACTTCCGAAGCCCCTCCCAACTCCTCTCGCCACCCTCCGTGTTCCGCGTCCACGGATCCCGAATCCAGCCGGATTCCATCGTGCGCGCCCTCCCCGGCGCGTCGGGCAAGGAAATCCATCGCCGCGCGATCGACACCTTCCTCGCCGATCTCCGTTTCTTCCTCGCCGTCGGCGCGTCCGTCCCGGTCCGGTCGGATCCCCTGGTCGAAGGCCTGAAGCGCCGCGGCGAATCCCTCCCCGGAGTCATCCTTTGCCGCGAAGCCGAAGTGGAAGATGCCCGCGCGTTTCTGAAGGAACACCTGCCATGGTTCCAGATCGCTCCCCACCCCGGCGGCGCTGAAGCCCTTCCCGATGTGCTGCGGACGCTCTTCGGCTTCGCACCGCTTCCGGGCCTCCCCGCTCTCGGTTCCACCCAGACCCACTCCCGGTCCCTGCCCAGGCCCGGGTCGCAACCCGAGGAGGTGGGAGAAGCCGTGGTGGACCTTGCGCGGAATCCCCGGCGCCTCGCCCTTTTCCTGGCCCGCCTCGCCTTGCGCCACCGCGAAAGTCTTCCGCTCCTGGAATCCCTGGAACCGAGCCGCCTCGTCGACGCCCTACGCCCCACCAACGTCCTCGCGTCCTCCACTCCCACCGAATTCGCGGATCGCCTCAAGCACCTGGAAAGGGACTTCGACGCGTCATTCGAACCGCCCCCGATCTGGCTCGCCTGGATGGAGAAGGTGCGGGGCGCCGAAGTCGCCCGGTTGGGCGAGGAATTGATCGCGCTCGCGAGCCGCCCAACCTCGGTTCAGCAAGGCTCATGGCCCGCCCGCGACGTCGCGGAGAGTCCGGAATCGAAAGGTGCTCGCCCCAGTCCCGAAGGCCGGCAGTCCAAGGCGCCCCATCGACCGACCCCCGGGGAATCCATGTCCATGGCGGAGGAGTCCCAACCAGCGCCCCGGACCCGGAAGGGATCGTCGCCAAAAGGCGCGTCAAAGAAGTCCCGCCCCAACCCTCCCCCGCAGGTCGATCTGTGACGCCTCCCCCAAGCGAGCCCACGACGAGTCCCACGGCCTTCCCCGCCGACGGGCTCCGGCGCCTCGCCGTACTGATCCTGGGTGGCGACGTCGTGTTCTTCATCGGCGCGGGCTTCTCCCTCGACAGCGAGAAAAATTTCGCGTCCCGCCTGATCAGCCGGCTCCTCATCCGCCTCCTGGCGCTCGGCAGGCATTTGGGCGAAAAAGCCGAACCCATCCGGGATGCCCTGCGGTCCACGTTCGATCTCGGAACCCCGGATCCCACGCTGAAGGACGCCGCGTTCCCGTTCACCCGGGACGACCTGTCGGAACTCGGCGGGAAATATTACGAGATCAACGACTGGTTCTGCCGGGCGTTCGCCGAATTCCTGCGGATCGCCGCCAGCTTCCCCGAGACGGAACGCCCGGGCTTGTTTCAGCGGATTCACCGGGAGGAGGAATCGATTCGCCTGCGGCCCAATGGACCTTCCTCGCAACCGCTCGACCCCGTTCCGCTCGACATGGAGACGTTCCCGGGTCTGATCGCCTGGGTCGCCCGGGGCCGGATCGGCAACCCGCTCGACGACGCCGTGCCGATCGCCGCGGGCAAGTCGCTGTTCCTGGACACCATGGGCTTTCGCGACAGCCGGGTCATGGCCGGCGATCCCTGGGCCGATTCCCTCCAGCACATCGCCGAGAGCTACGGCGCGCGCCTTCTCCCGCGTCACCAGGTCATCGCCCGACTCGCCCGGGACGGCCTCTGCACGACCACGGTCACGCCCAATTTCGATCTCCTTCTCGAAGGCGCCTTTCGCCTGGCCGGCTTCGCCGACCGCGCCTCCACCACCTGCCAATCCCTCCCGGCCACCCACTACTCCGAGTACGCGCGCATCACGTCGCCGTCCGAGTTCTTCAGGGAGGGCAAGGCGCATCGGACCGCCGTCCTGGTCAAGATGCACGGCTGCGCCGGCACCTACCGGAATATCCGACTGCCCGCGAAGGAGGCGTTCTCCGCCGAGAAACGGCTGGGCGCCTACCTCAAGTCGATGGTCTTCACCTACCGCGAAATCCAGAACTGGCGCGAGGACGCCTGGGCCGCCGACTTCCTCCGCACGCTCCTGCGCACCCGCACCGTCGTCTTCGCGGGCTACAGTCTCCAGGACCCCGTCGTCCACGACACCTTCCGCACGGTCTACGAGGAAATGGCGCGGATCCGGCGGGCCGATCGCGCCGCCGTGACCGCCGACCCTTCCGGCAAACCCGGCTCCTTCGCCCGGCCGGGGCCGGAAGCAGCGCCCGCCTTCTTCTTCGATGTGGTCCACCCGGACTCCGCGAACAAGAAGCCATTCCACGCCCTCGAAGTGCTCAACGCCGCCAGCGACGCCGTCGGGGCGCCGCGCGCCGACTTCGGCCGGCATCCGAACTTTCTCCGCTTCCACGCGCGCGGTTCCGCGGATTTCCCAAACCTCGACGAGATCAGCCGCTGGCTCTTCCACCTGGTCCTGCGTTTCCGCCAGCGGGAGTGCCTCGCGAACGACCTCCAGCGCACCCTGACCGCGCTTCACGGGGGCGCCCGTCCCGAGGTCGAGATCCAGAGCGTCCTGCGCCTTTTCCGGGGCCTTGTCCGACGCGAACTCGGAGTCGCGGAGTCGTGGGCGCGATCCTTCCCGTCGGGACCGCCCCACGCCCTTCACCGCCGGCAACTGGGCCGGATCTGTTCCTGGAGCGAATCGTTCCATGTCGCGTTGCTCAGGGAATTCGCGGCCGTCGACCAACTCCGTCGCAAGGGCGGCCTCGGATCGGGACTCCCGGACTGCCGCCGTCTCGGCTGGTACTACCCCATGATGCAGGACGCCGGTTGGACCTGCTGGACCGCGGTCGTCGAACTGGCCGTCCGCCGGATGATCCGGCGGTTCCTCAACAATTCACCCGCCGCCCAACCGTCCTTCCATCCCGCCGGTTCCGAACGGGTCTGGGCCGCCGCGTGCGACGTTCCCACGATCCTCTTCCTCCGCGCATGCCCGTACCGCGACGCCGGAAGACCCACCGGACCCACCGGACCCATGGGAACCGCCGCGATTTCCGGCGACTCTTCGAAGCCGTCGCCCAAGGCGATCCCCATCCTCCAGGCGATCTCGATCCGCTTCGACGGCTTCGACCGCGTCGAGACCCAGGCCGCCGTCCACGGGCATCCCGCCCGGACCTGCATCTGGTTGTTGCGGGACAAGGACGCCCCGTGGCGTCCCACACCCTCCGGCCGTCCGCGCCCCGGAACCGCCGGCTCCACCTCGAACAACTCCTGGACGACCACCTCGCCGGAATGGGAAGGCCCGGACGCCGCCCTCCGTCGCTCGGGCAACACGGTCGAACGGCGGCCGCCACCCGCGTCGGTGCTCTGGCGATGGGCCTCCCGCACCGAAAGCGCCCAAGACCGCTCCCACGCCGCCCAATGGCTCGGAATCCCTGAAGCCTGATCCCATGGCCATCCCGCCCGATTCCACGCTGAACGCGCTCCGCCAGGTTTTCGAGGACACCCTCGAACTCGACGCCTGCGACTCCCTCGCCGCCCTTCTCGCGCGACCTTCCGCCGCCGCCCGCCCGATCGGACCCCTCCGCGACGCGACGCCCTTCGACGACTCCGATCTCAAGGACCCGCGGTCGCTGGCCCAACGGATCCTGGGACGCGCCGACCCGGTCTCGGCCTTTCTCCACGACCGGTTGACGCCCGCCGACCGGGAGGTGCTGGCCCGGGACGACGACGCTCCGGGCTCCGCCGGAACGGCCCGAAAGCTCCTGGTCCAGGAGCTGAACTCCTGGCGCGACGGGACTCCCATCTGGTTCCCCGACCGTTTTGTTGGCGTGGCTCTCCGCGACTGGACCAAGAAACTCCGCGACACGATTTCCACCGGAGAGGGTCGCCGACGGTTCAATCGGCGTCTCCTCGAGGACGCCTACCCGCGGGAGCTTCGCCGCAACGACCTCCAACGGTTCCTGATTCGCACCCCCGCTTTCCCGCTGACCCTGCGGGTCGCCGAACGCCTGGATGTCACCGCCGACGCCTGCCTCGTCGACCACGAACTGGGAACTCTCGCCCTCGTTCATCTCCTCGAGACCTCCACACCTGGATCCGATGAATCGCTCCGACAACACCTCGGCCAGCGGATCGGCGAAGCCGCCTACCTGAGACATCTGCTCCTCGAAGATCTGCGTCCGGGCGAACCCCAAGCCGGCTTGGCACCGTACTCCATCGAGATCGTGTTCGTTCTGGGCGACCCGCCGCCGGACCCAGCGCAGGTCAGCCCGCCGAAATCGGGTTCGACTCCCACCCTTCCGCTCCCTCGACCCGGCGCTTCCCGCTGGCTCCGGGAAGAACTCCGGGCCGTCACGCGGGACGTCTCACTCCTCCACGCCATCGGTGTCAGCCTCCTCGAACCCCGCGGCCCCGACCCGGGGAAACCCCGGCCGCAGGCTCAGCCTCCAATCCAAGCCGGACCCGACTACCCGGCGTCGGGCGTCCACAGGGCCTTCTCGTGGCTCCTCCCCAAGACCCGCGAATGGATGCTGTCCCAGATGGGGCAGGACTTGTCGCACCCGCCGCAGTCGCCCGGGAACACTTCGACACCCCAAGAAACCTCGGATCCCGCCGCCCAACCCTCGCCCGAACGCCTCGGTCCGCCGGGAACGCTTCTGCTGAAGAACTTCCGCCTCCGCGGTTCACGCCGCTGGCAACTCGACCCGGGACGCGCGCTCCATCTCATTCACGGTCACAACGGCAGCGGGAAATCCTCCTTCGTCGAAGCCATCGAACTCATCACGACCGGGCACATCGAAAAGGTCGGCCCGGCCGACTGCCGCGCGGTGATCACCCACAGCGGCGTTCTCAAACGCGCCCGCCCGAACGGGACGGTCCCCAGCGCCGCGGTGATGGTCCGCTACCCGCCTCCCGCCGGGAATCCCCACCCCGCCCGACCGGCCGCACCCCGCCTCCTGTCCTGGCGCCTGACACCCACCGGCGTCGATCAGGCCCTCGCCCCGTTGCTCTTCGCCAGACCGGGCGCCTTCCGACTGAACCAGGACGTCATCAAGCTCCTGTCGGTCGCCAGCGACAAGGAACAGGCCAAGATCCTTCTCGAAACGTTTTTTCCCGAAGGCTACGCGCTGGTCGTCGAATCGCAGCGCTCAGCCAAGCAACGGGACGAAACCCTCAAGAACCTTCCGAAACGGATTCGGGATCAGTTCGAAAACAAGACGGGCGCCTACGACGAATCGCGCGCCACCGCCGCCCTGGCGTGGGTCCAACCCACCGGGATCCCCTGGGAGCGGCTGATGCCCCTCCTGCCCCTCGACTCGCCCCAGGTCCACGCCCTCCTTCCCCTCCTCCCGAAACCCGTCGAGTCGCAGATCGCGCGCACCGGCACGGCGCCGTCGTGGGAACCCGTCCTCGAAGCCGCCCAGGTCATCGACGACGGACTCCGCGTCGCCCTGACCCAGGCGCCCCACCTCGCCACCAGCATCCAGGCCGCCCGCGAATTCCTCGCCGCTTATCAGGACGCCACCGCCGTCGCGCCCGAGGAGTCCGACGCCAGGTTGCCCGAACTCCTCGGTCTTTGGCTCAAGGAACTCGCCGCCTCCGACATCCTGAAACGGGAGCACGAACTTCTCTCCGCCCTCGAAGCGGTCGAAGACCTCGATGCCGCGTTCCCGATCGGCCCCCGCCCCGCGCTGGTGTCGACTCTCGCCGACACGGACCGCCCCCCGGCCGCCGAACGCGCCAATCAGCTTGCCGAAGCGCTCGAACATCGCCGGAAGGCCCTCGATCGCGTCGCCGGTTTCGTCACCTCCACGGAGAAGAAGCGCGATCCGGCCGGCGCCCTGCCCCCGTTGTCCGAATTCAATCTCA
>CALNYA010000070.1:0-60787 GCA_942490575.1 uncultured Verrucomicrobiota bacterium | reverse complement strand
GCAACCGCGAGCGAAACGCAGCCCATACTGCCTGATGCGCTCGGTGAAAATATTGTGGCGACGGATCTTGAAGATGTCGACGCGTCAGGACGCTCTCTCCTCCACGAGGATAAGCAACCTGAGGTGACTCACAAAAGAAAACAGTTGTAAAAGCTGTTCAAACTGCAGTTAGTGTTGGGGGTGTCCAGCGGCAATGGTCCAGGCCGACGAACAGAGTAGGTGGGCAGGTCTCCTGCTGATCGGTCTCCTGGGACGAACGTAGTAGGGGCTGCGTCGTCGTCTTCTTCGCCATCGTTGGTTGGCAACAATCTGCGAGGGACGAGGCGGCAACGCAAGCTCCCTGGGGGGCGGTGGGTACGCTTCGTCCTCCTGCGAGACGCATTCATCTCCTTCGGCGGGGACCGGAATCTGAAACCATCGTTCATCAAAGAGACGCGTTTCTGATAAAAAGCTGCATGTCCCTCGCTGTGCGCCACGGTGTATCTCACCAAGGCATCCCAGGTGTGTTGCGGCTCAGGGCTGCGAATCGCGCCAGAATGAGGGCCACAGCGCATGTTGCCACCAATGCTGGCCAGGCGACCGTCCCTCATGACTGAGCACGCACGCAGAGGGCTGGCTGATCACTTTTGCTCCACGCACACTTGCACGTAAGATCAATCGAGGCTTGGGTACATACGTACACGCTGGTTTTCACGCAGTTCGAGCATTGCTGCAGTGCGGCTTGCGGATCGATTGCAGTACAATTTGTTCCAAAGTCTGCACGCTCCCGGTGCCTTAAGTTTGTCGTTGCACCTGGAGGCAGCAGGTCCTATCCCGGGCCGAGTGGCCGCGTCACATAACCAGGCAACATTGGTGGTTAATTTCTGGCGCATCACGGCTTCCCTCCAGTCTGCATGTTGGCGAGCGTGGCATCAGAAGGAACTGCGCGTGCAGGCTGATGTACGGCCGCCGTTGACCAGATCCCAACCCCGCAAGTACATGCCTTTGGCGGGAGGGGTTGTGGGCGCTGTGTTGTTGAACTGGTGGCGCAACGAAATGCACCCGCGGCCGGTTGGCAGGCAACCCCAGGGTTATTAATCTTTGGTGAGTTTCCCCAGGTTGCGGATCGCAGGTTACTACGATACTGGAAACATAAGACGGTGCACTTCCTCCGTTTCTTGCAAATTCAGGATCGCTCCGAACCGGATTGAGTCGCCGGTGAGCAGCGTGGACCTGATGCCGACGATCCTTTCGGCGGTCGGCGTGGAGAGGCCGGAAGGTCTCCCCGGGATTGATCTGCGGGATCCACGGGCGATCCGCCGTCGCGGGGCCGTGACCGGCGCGTGTTTCACCCACGACGCGGTGGATCTGAATCGCCCGGCGAGCGGTCTGCGGTGGCGGTGGCGGGTCGAAGGAAACTGGAAGCTGATCGCGCCCGCGGCCTGGAACGAACCGTCCGGCAGGCCCGAACTCTACGATCTTTCCGCGGATCCTTTCGAGCAGGTGAACCTCGCGGAGGAGGAACCCCGGCGGGTCCGTCGCCTCCAGAGGGCGCTCGATGCCTGGTGGAACCCGGAGTGATTCCGGCTGTGCCGTGTCGAAGGGCGTTGCGGCGGGTGCGGCGCCCGTCGGTCCCTGGGCGCCCTGGAAGATTCGGCTGACGATGGGCTCGGGACCGGGGAGAGTGCCGGCACAACGATGGAACATCTGAACATCGAAACGGCAGTTTCAACCACGGAAGGCACGGAACACACGGAAAGGGAGGGATTTGGAGAGGGGGTGGGTATCCTCCGGAGGGTGACCAGGACTCCCGCCGCAACCCAATCTCATTCCGTGCTTTCCGAATTTTCCGTGGTTGTTGCCGCCGTTTTTGGGCTGAAGCAACCGTGGTTCGGTGGCGCCGGAAGCCGCGGAGGGCGCGGCGTGGGAGCGGGTCTGGCCGGTTGTCTGGCGATGCTGTTCGCCGGATGTGGCGATCCGGCTTCAAAGACGCCTTCGTCGGGTTCGACCCCCGCGTCCGCCGCGTCCGCGGTGGTCGCCCAGGCGGTCGTCGCAGGCGACGGGTCGACGGCGAAGCCCCAGGTGAACGGCGCGAAACTCGTGGGTCGCTGGCTGCGCCCGGACGGTGGCTACATCCTCGAGGTCAAGTCCGTGGATTCCGCGTCCGGCAAAATGGACGTCGCCTACCTGAACCCGCGGCCGATCCACGTCGCCCAGGCGGAGGCGAAGGAGGCGGAAGGCAAGCTGACGGTGTTCGTCGAGCTGCAGGACGTCGGTTATCCCGGGAGCACCTACCGACTGACGTACCTGCCGCCGGTCGATCAGATGATCGGGACCTACTACCAGCCGGCCGCCGACCAGAGCTTCGAAGTCGAATTCGTCCGCGTGCCATGATCGTCCGCCGGTTCCGTTCCCGCGGCGGGCGGAGGCGGAATGGGCGCGCCATGAACGGGTGCGCTGGCGGCGGTGGCGGCCGATCAGTCCTTCAGGTCCGTGTTGAACGCGGTGATCTCAAGCGGCTTGATCCAGGTGTTCCGGTAACGGACATCGTGTCCTTCCGCCTGGAGTTTGAGGCCGCCGGGCGTGTCGGTGATGCCCTTGCCGCCGTCATTGCCGCCGTCGATCCCCGAATTGGGACCGCCCCAGACCTGGTTGATCGTCTGGTTGGTGTGCACCTTCTTTCCGTTGAAATAGACGGTGACGAGAGCCTTCTCGATGCGTTTGCCGCCGCCGAAGCGGGCAGCGCGGAAGAAGACGTCGTAGGAGTTCCATTTTCCCACCCCGTTGTAGGCGTCGTACGGAGACGGTGTCTCGTTGATGATGGCGCCCATGCCGTGGCTGGTTTTGTCGCCGTCCAGCACCTGGATTTCGTAGCGGTTTTGGAGGTACACGCCGCTGTTGCCGCCGGGCTTCATGATAAGGAATTCGACGTGGAGCCCGGAGATCGTGGTACACCGCCTCCTTGGTCACGATGTCCGGCCGCCCCGTACACGCCCCCCGCGGCCGCGGGATCGTCGGTCATCACGGCCGTGCCGGAATCAACCGGATCCGGAACAATCTTCCACTTGATCGGTAGGGACGATTTGAAGCGGGGTCCCTCCCAATAAATCCATTGGGAGTCCAGCGTTTCGCGGGAGCCGTCGATGAGGACCGTCGCACCCGGAACGGGGGGGGCTCCCACGCCGACCGCCGCCGTTGCCTGGAGGGTTGCCGCCAGAAGCACGAGGAGCCCGGAAACCGTCTTTCGAATGGATGGCATGCCGGGAGTATGGGGCGGGGAACGGGCCGAATGCAGCTTGAAAGACGAGCCGGATCGCGGCGAAAAACCCGCCCACCGGCGGCCTACTTTTGGCCCGTGGCCAGGAGGGTCTGGAAGTGCGGCGGCTGTTCCTCGCGGGCGACGACGGAAACCTCCACGGACTGGAATCCCGCGGTTTCCAGCCAGCGGGTCAGGTCGCTCTCGGCGAACCCGAGCCAGCGGTCTCCATAGAGCTGCCGGGCCTGCTCGAAGGAATGCTGGCGGAGGTCGAGGGCCAGCAGGGTTCCGCCCGGCTTCAGGATCGTGTGCGCCGAACGGATGGCTCGTTCCGGATTCTCGGCGTGATGAAGCGCCTGGCTGAGGACGACCACGTCGACCGAACTTTCGTCGATGGGAGGGGACTCCAGGTCGCCGAGGCGGAACTCCAGATTCTTGAGACCCGACTTCCGCGCCTTGGCGGCCCCGAAGGCGATGATCTTCTCCGAGTTGTCGACGGCGATCACCGAGCGGCAACGGAGGGCGAGCAGTTCGCTGAGCAGGCCCTCGCCGGAACCGAGATCGGCGACCGTCAAGGGAGGGAGAAGCCGGAGGAGGAGTTGGCCGAACGCCTGCCAGGACCGGCCGGGCCCGTAGGAGCGGTCGAAGCGCCCGGCGACCTGATTGAAGAGGAGTTGGGCCTGGTTCTCCCGCAGCGCGAGAATCCGCCGGAGATTGGTGCCGTCGGACTCGTGCTCGGCCAGTTCCGCGGCGGCGCGCCGCGCGAGTCGAAGGCTTTCGGCGAGGTGCGGGTCGGGCGAATCCGCGATCCGATAAAAGGCGCGCTTGCCCTCGCGTCGGGACTGAACCAGGGCGGCGTCCTGGAGGAGGGCGAGGTGGGTCGAAATGCGGGACTGAACGAGCGTGGTGATCTGCTGGAGTTCGTGGACCGAAAGCTCCGCGCGATCGAGGAGGGCGAGGATCCGGAGCCGGGTGGGATCGGCGAGGGCGCGAAGGCTCTTGAGGGTCTGGGCCATGATCAGCTTGGAAAATCGGGTTTGACGCGCCGTTTTCCCTACGTATCGTCAAATCCGGATACGTTAATACGACCCTTAAAAATGAGGGTCAATGACAACCCCGATCGAATGAGCAAGCGATTCATCTTTTCGTCCGAGTCCGTTGGCGAAGGCCATCCGGACAAGGTGTGTGACACGATTTCCGACGCGATCCTCGACGCCTGCCTGGCCGAGGACAAGCGCAGTCGGGTGGCCTGCGAGACCTACGCGAAGTCCAACGTCGTTGTGGTCGGCGGGGAGATCACCACCCGGGCGAAGCTCGACCACACCGCCATCGCCCGGAAGGCGATCCGTGAAATCGGGTACGTGAACGACGACGACGTGTTCCATGCGGACAAGGTGTTCGTGAACCTTTATGTCACGACGCAGTCGCCGGACATCTCCCAGGGTGTCGACGCCAAGGCGGCGGCGGGCAAGAAGAAGGCGGAGCAGGGGGCCGGGGACCAGGGGTTGATGTTCGGCTACGCCTGCGACGAGACGCCCGAGCGGATGCCGTCGCCGATCATGTTCGCGCACCGGTTGGGCCGGGAACTGACCCGGATCCGGAAAGCGGGGAAGCGGGCGCCCTGGTTGCGGCCCGATGCCAAGTCGCAGGTGTCGGTGGAGTATCTGGATGATGAGCCGGTGCGGATCACGAACGTCGTGATCTCGACCCAGCACGCGTTGGACGTGAAGCACAAGACGATCGAGGAGTTCTGCATCGAGGAGGTCGTGAAGAAGCAGTTGCCGAAGGAACTGCTGACGAAAGACACCCTGTACCTCATCAACCCGACCGGACGTTTCGTGATCGGCGGTCCCCAGGGAGACACGGGGTTGACCGGGCGGAAGATCATCGTGGACACCTACGGCGGTTGGGGTCGGCACGGCGGCGGCGCGTTCTCCGGCAAGGATCCGTCCAAGGTGGACCGGAGCGCGGCCTACATGGGCCGGTATGTGGCGAAGAACGTGGTCGCGGCGGGCATGGCCCGGCGTTGCGAAGTGCAGTTCGCCTACGCGATCGGGTACCCCGACCCCGTGAGCGTGTACGTCAACACCTTCGGCACCGCCCAGGGCGGGTTGACCGACGAGGCGATCACCGACGCGGTCCTGCGCGTGTTCAGCTTCAAGCCCGCGGACATCGTGAAGCAGTTGAATCTCCTGAGGCCGATCTACTCGAAGACCACCAACTACGGTCACTTCGGGAAGAACGACCCCGATCTGACGTGGGAGGCCATCGACCAGGTCAAGGCGCTCCAGAAAGCCGCGAAGTAAGCCGCCGCCGCGCCGACAGACAACCTTTCCCGCCGACTCACTCCTTCCAGAAACATCCCATGGCCAAAGCCAAAAAATCCGCCGCGACCGCCGCGGTGCTCGCCGAAGTCGCCGCCGCGACCGCGAACCTCGTCAAGTACTCGGCAAAGACCCCCGCGGGCTCCGACTACATCGTCCAGGACATCGCGCTCGCGGACTGGGGCCGCAAGCAGATCGCCGTGGCCGAGCACGAGATGCCCGGCCTGATGTCCGTCCGAAAGAAGCACGCCAAACAGAAGCCCCTGCGGGGCGTGCGGGTGACCGGGTCGCTCCACATGACCATCGAGACGGCGGTGCTGATCGAAACCCTGGTCGAACTCGGGGCGTCCGTCCGCTGGGCGAGCTGCAACATTTTCTCGACCCAGGACAATGCGGCGGCGGCGATCGCGGCGACGGGCGTGCCGGTGTTCGCCTGGAAGGGCGAGACGCTGGAGGAGTATTGGGAACTGACGCTCAAGGCGGTTCTGCATCCGGGGAACAAGGGCCCGGAACTGGTCGTGGACGACGGCGGCGACGTGACCCTTCTGATCCACAAGGGGTATGAGATGGAGCAGGGAAGCCGGTGGGTGAACGAGGCCAGCGACAACCACGAGGTCGCGGTGGTGAAGGCCCTCCTGAAGCGGACCGCGAAGGAGCATCCAGGGCTTTGGACCCGGATCGTCAAGGCTTGGAAGGGGGTTTCCGAGGAGACGACCACGGGCGTTCACCGGCTCTACCAGCTGGCCGAGCAAGGCAAGCTCCTGGTGCCGGCGATCAACGTGAACGATTCGGTGACCAAGTCGAAATTCGACAACCTCTACGGCTGCCGGGAGTCCCTCGCGGACGGGATCAAGCGCGCGACGGACGTGATGATCGCCGGCAAGGTGGCGGTGGTCTGCGGGTATGGCGACGTGGGCAAGGGCAGCGCCCATTCCCTCCGGGCGTACGGCGCCCGCGTGGTGGTCACCGAGGTCGATCCCATCAACGCCCTCCAGGCGGCGATGGAAGGCTTCGAGGTCAACACGATCGAGAGCACCCTGGGAACGGGTGACATCTACGTCACCACCACCGGCAACCGCGACATCATCACCGTCGACCACGTCCTTCGGATGAAGGACCAGGCGATCATCTGCAACATCGGCCACTTCGATAACGAGATTCAGGTCGAGGCGCTGAAGCGGACCAAGGGGGTCCGGGTGGACACGATCAAGCCGCAATACGATCGCTACTACCTGCCGAACGGACGAAGCGTCTACCTGCTGGCCGAGGGGCGTCTGGTGAACCTTGGGTGCGCCACCGGCCACCCGAGTTTCGTGATGTCCAACTCGTTCACCAACCAGACCCTGGCGCAGATCGATCTCTGGCAGAACAAGGACAAGTACGAGAACACGGTCTATCGCCTGCCCAAGAAGCTCGACGAGGAGGTCGCGCGGCTGCACCTCGAAAAGATCGGGGTCAAGCTGACGAAGCTCACCAAGGCCCAGGCGGAGTACTTGGGCGTGCCGGTGGAGGGGCCGTACAAGCCGGAGCACTACAGATACTGAGAGCGCGGGGCGGCGGGAGCATGGGACGGATGGGACCTATGGGACGACACATGGGACACATGGGACACATGGGACACATGGGACACATGGGACACATGGGACACATGGCCTTCAGCGTCCTATTTGTCCCATGTGTCCCATAGGTCTCATAGGTCCCATAGGTCCCATTTCTTTACCCTCCTCCCATGCCCGCACCCACCCTCGGACCCCTCACCGCCGGCGTGCCCGAAAAAATCAAAACGCCCCGAAAGCCTCGCCCCGAAAGGCTCACCAAACCGGGTGTGGCTGAGACGGCGGCCGCTCCGAAGACGTTCCTTTTCAACCTCCGTCCCCAGGCCATCGCTCGGCACCTGGACCGGTTTGTCATCGGGCAGAAGGAGGCGAAGAAGGTCTTGAGCGTGGCGTTGTGCGACCATTTTCAGCACGTCCGGATGACCCGGGAAGGTAAGCCGACTCCGCACTACCAAAAACAGAACGTCCTTCTCCTCGGTCCCACCGGCGTGGGGAAGACCCACTTGATCCGGTCGGCGGCCGAGCTGATCGGGGTGCCCTTCGTCAAGGCGGACGCGACCAAGTTCAGTGAGACCGGCTACGTCGGAGGCGACGTGGACGATCTGGTCCGGGACCTTTACCGGCGATCCGGGAACGACGCGAGCAAGGCGGAGCACGGAATCATCTATCTCGACGAGGTGGACAAACTCGCCACCCGGATGCCGGGGGCCGGCCGGGACGTCTCGGGTCGGGGGGTGCAGACCAACCTGCTCAAACTGATGGAGGACGGGGAAGTTCCCCTCGTGTCGCCGAACGACGTGACCGGTCAGTTGCAGACCGCGATGTCGGCGATGCGCGGCGGGCCGCCGGCGGCCGAAACCCTCAACACCCGCCACATCCTGTTCATCGTGAGCGGGGCGTTCTCCGGAATCGCCGATGTGATCGGGAACCGCCTGAACCGGGTTCGCCCGACAGCCGCGAAGAAGGGCGCCGTCGCGTCGGCGTCGGCGTCGGCCTCGGGGAAGAAGGCGAAGCGCGAGTCGGCCGGGCGCCTGGGGGACGTCGACTGGATCCTGGCCCAGATGACGACGCCGGACCTGATCGAGTTCGGTCTGGAACCGGAGTTCATCGGGCGATTGCCGGTCCGGGTCGCCTGTCATGGCCTCGACGAGGAGGATCTGTTCGATGTGCTCCGCAAGAGCGAGAGCAGTCTGATCCACCAGTACGTCCGGGCCTTCGCGGCGTACGGCATTGAGGTGGAATTCCGCGACGACGGCCTTCGACGCCTGGCGCGGTTGGCGGGCGCCGAAGCCACGGGGGCGCGGGGATTGATGACGATTTGCGAGAGGGTGTTCCGGGATCTGAAATTCCGGCTGCCCACGAGCCGGGTGAAGCGGTTCGCCGTCACCGCCCGCCTCGTCGACGACCCCGTGGGGGAACTTCGAAAACTGTTGGCGCTGGCGACTAAGGCCAATCGCTGAGCGCTGTCACCGGAGTGTCCTCGAGGTCGGGTGGCGGCGGCGCGTCGGCGGCCAAGGGGGTCAGGAGGACGGCCACCCGGGGGTTGCTCGCCTGCTTCAATTGAATGGCAAGTTTGTGTCCGCCGAACATGGATCCAGTGACCGTCTTGGGTGACGTCGGGAGGGGAACGTTGGGCATGTCCGAGAATTCCGCCGTGGCCGGTGACAAGATCGTGGCCAGGAGCCGGGCTTTTCCCTGGGTCAGGGTGGCTTGCCGGCCCTGAAGTTCGATTTTCGCGGAGGTCTGGAAAAACCAGAAGAGATCGACGGGTTGGTCCGCATCGATCTCGTCCTGAATGAGGACCCGGGTGCGGCCCTCCTGAAGGGACACGCCTCGATGAACCCGGCTGGCATGCCGGGCGTAGGCGGCGGACAAGTCGGTGATGGCGAGGGCGTCGTTCGGGCGTGATTCGAACCGGAGGATGGGTGCCGCTGCTCGCGGGTCCTGGTCGGGCTCCGCGTCCGGGTTCAGGACCAGGGTGTTGTGGCCTTCGGCGCGTGCTTTGGCGTAGGACCAACGTTGGGCGCCGAAATAGCCTGGAACACTGTAGTTCTCGGGTCCCGGGTCCGAAGCCCATCGGACGCCCAGGGCGTCGAAGACGAAGGATCCCAGGTCCAGGTGGCTGTGGTTCGCCTTGTTGTCGCCGCCCTTGAAACCGAGGAAAAGGCCCGGATCCGGGCTCCCGGGTCGGAGAGGGTTCGCGGGCCACCCGCTCCGGAGCGTGACGATTTCCGCTCCCCGGAAATGGCGGTCGAGAGGTTCCGGGGGCGTCGCCTCGTCGGCCAGTCGGGGGTTGTGCCAGAGGATATCCAGCGGGTGGGGGGCCGCGGCGTCGCGCGCGTACCGGGCGAACTGGGGGCGCTGGAATCTCGTCGCCAGCCAGTGCATTTGGGGGGCCCGAAGGAGACCGTCCCGTCCGTCCGCGAAATTGAAGGTCCGCCGGAGCGGTCCGGTGAGGTGCAGGGGAAAGAAGCCGGTCTCGGCGAATCCGGGCATGTCCGAGAGACCGAAATCCGTCCCGAGCGCCGTCGTGAGCCCGGCGAGCATCGCGACGTTGTAGATGACCGCGTAGTTCCAGTAGGCGGGACCTTCGGACCACGCCCCGTCGGGCGCGAATTCGGCCATCGGAATCCGAATCGATTCCACCGCCGCGGCGACCAGCGCGGCGGCGAGGTCGGGCGCGTCCTCGGCGATGGCCAAGGCGCCGAGCGTGATGCCGCCATTGCACACCTGGTTCCAGTTGTGTCGGGCACGCGGCCAACCCGACTTGGACGCGGCCTCCTGGTGGATCTGGCGGGCGGGTTCGAGGGCCTTCGCGACGAGCGCCTTCCGGAAGGTCCCGCGTTGTTCCGGGGTGAAGGCGTCGAAACACCAGTCGTAGCCGACGCCGACGGCGTGGGCCATCTCGGCGGTGTCGAGGAAATGCCGCGGATTCCAGTCCTCGAAAGCCGCCACGGCCGTCAGTTCCCGGGCCAGGCGGTCGGCGTACCCACGATCGCCCGTGATCCGCCAGGCCAGACCGAGGAGATAACTTCGCGTCAGGACGGCCCGGCTGACACCGAGAAGCCGCAGACCATCGGGGATCTCGTACTTGGCGGGCTCGGTACGGAGCAGGCGGTCGGCCTCGGGTTTCATCTTGGACCACCATTCCGCGAGCTTCGGGACCGCGACGACGTCCCGGCGGATCCGGTCGAAGTCCGCCCGGGACGCCAGCAGGCGGGGGTGTTCCGGGCTCAGGGTGGCGAGGATCTTTTCCGGGGCGGGGACCTCGATCCGGGAAGGTGCGGAGTCGGCTGCCGACACGGCGAAAACGGGAAGGAATCCCGCGAGGAGCGCGATGGGAAGGATCGTGGTCAGGGTTCTGGCGAGGCCTGGGGCGCGGTTGCTCATGGCGGTGGGAACGTTCATGCGTGGTTCGTCGATGAAACGGAACGGAACGGAAAGGACGTCCGCAAGAATCCGCGGCGGGGGGCGGGAGATCAATCCGGTTGCCGTGGATTCTTGCGTCGTGCGAGGGGATCCCTGAAGGACCCGAGACGCGTGCCGGATTCAGGCCGGCCGGAATCAAGGCGTCCTGGAGCGCTCCTGGATGGCGTTGATGATGGCGGTCTTGCTTTTGTCGAAAGAGAGGTGGTCCAACTGCCGGAAGATCGCCTCCCTCGCGGAGTCCGAGAAACCGGGGTTCTGAATGAGCGCCGACAGCACCTCGGTCTTGGCGGTGTCGAAGCTGAGGGTGCGGAGGGTGGTGTTGACCAGGTGGACCTGGACGCCGGGGGAAATTCCGGCGCGGGAGGCCACGGCCTTGTAGCCGTCGCGCTTGCCATCGTCGAAGGACAACCGGGCGATGGCGTCGATCTCGGCGATGGAGGCGGAGTCCTCGGGGTTGCCTGGGACGATGACCACCGGACTGGGCTTCGGAGCCTCCTCCCGGGGTCTGGCTTTTTCGTGGCCGCCGATGCTGACGATGCAGCCGGAGGCGAGGATCGAGGCGGTGGCGAGGGAGACCAGGGTGGCGATGGGTTTCATGGGAAGGGAAGTTTTCCAGAATCGGGACATGTGTCGCGGCCATGGGCCGTAGCCGCCGACGTCAGTCGGCGCTGACTTCCGGCCCGGAGATGGCGCGGACTGACGTCCGCGGCTACGGATGGGGGGTTCATGGAAAGCTTCGCCCGATGAGACTGAAGAGACGGGGAGAACATTCAAGAGGTTGAAAAGCGGCGTAGAAAACCGGCTCGCCAGGGGGCGGGTGACGGGGGCAGGTTCGTCCACAGCCATCCCTTTGCCATTCATGAAATGAAACACGCATGCGCATTTTATAGCGGATCCGGCTCAAGCCGGGTGGGTCGGTTGATGTCACTGCTGGCCCTGCTGGCCGCGACCGCTCCGGCATGGGGCGCGGATACCGGGTCGACGCCCGGGGGATGGCGATCCCTGTTCGACGGAAAGACGCTCCGGGGGTGGCATGTCAGCGCGCTGACCGGCCACAGTCGGGCGAGTGGGAACAAGACGGGCGGACGCTGGGTGGTGGAGGACGGGGCGATTATCGGGAGCCAGGATCTCGTGGGGAACGGAGGCATCATCCTCACGGATGAGAAGTTCGGGGACTTCGAGGTCGCGTTGGAGATGAAGAACGATTTCGGACCGGACAGCGGCCTATTCCTGCGAAGCACGGAGGATGGGACGGCGTTCCAGGCGATGATCGACTACCACGGTCGGGGCAACCTGATGGGGATTTACGGAGAGGGAAAACTCGGCGGCAAACCGGCCGTGATGAACTTCCGGTTCAACGGCAGCGTGGAGGAGATCGTCGCCGTGACCAACGCGCCGACGCCCCTCCTGGTGAAGCCCGAGTCGTGGCCGTGGTTCTGGCGGCACGGGCAATGGAACGAACTCCGGGCGCGGATCGTCGCGAATCCTCCGTCGATCACGACTTGGATCAACGGGGTGAAGATCATGGAATGGACGGAGACGGTGAAACGGCATCCGGACACGGGCGGAATCGCGCTGCAGGTGCATGGGGGCGGGGACCTCACGAAGCAGTTCGTCCGGTACCGGAACGTCCGGGTGAAGGTGTTGGAGGGAGCCGGGGCGGCGGGCGAGTGACGCCGCGCGGCGTTTTGCACCTTTGATTTTGCGGCCTGCCCGGTAGCGTGCGCGCGCGCGCATGGTGCTGGTCATCGATAACTACGATTCGTTCACGTACAACCTCGTCCAGTATTTGGGCGAGTTGAACGCGGAGCCGCGGGTTCATCGCAACGATGAACTGGGTCTCGACGAGGTCCGGGCGTTGAAGCCGGATCACATCGTCATCTCCCCCGGTCCGTGTTCACCCAGGGAAGCCGGGCGATCGAACGACATCATCCGCGAGTTCGGCGCCACGGTCCCGGTGCTGGGGGTCTGTCTGGGGCATCAGTGCATCGGGCATGTCTTCGGCGCGGAAGTGGTCGTGAACCATCGGATGATGCACGGCAAGACCTCGAAGATCCGGCACGACGGGAATCACCTGTTCGAAGGGATGCCCGATCCGTTCACCGCGACGCGGTATCATTCGCTGGTGGTGAAGCGCGAGACCCTGCCGGACTGCCTCGAGATCACCGCCTGGTGCGACGAGGACCCGGCCGAGATCATGGGGCTCCGGCACACGACGCTCCCGATCTGGGGCGTCCAGTTCCATCCCGAGAGCATCCTCACCCAGGAAGGCCGCCGGATGCTTTCCAATTTCCTGAAGCTCGGCTAGGGGGCGACCGTGGAGATCCGCTTTCTTCTGGGGCCAGCCGGGAGCGGAAAGACGCATCGTTGTCTCGCGGAGATCCGGGAGGTCCTGCGCCGCGATCCGGAGGGGGCGCCGTTGCTTCTCCTCGCGCCCAAGCAGTCCACCTTCCAACTCGAACGGCAATTGCTCGCCGACGGCGGGACGCCGGGCTGGACCCGATTGCAGATTCTGTCGTTCGACCGGTTGGCGCGGATGGTCCTGGACGAGCGGAGGCCCGTTGAACTCCTGGACGAGGAAGGCCGGGTCATGGTGCTGCGGGCGCTGCTGAGGTGGCATCAGCCCCAACTGAGGATCTTTCGGGCGTCGGCGCGGATGATGGGATTGGCGCAGGAACTGAGCCGGACGCTGCGGGAACTTCAGCGCCACCGGATCGGCGCCGAACGGCTGGAAGCGCTCGCCGCGAAAGTCGCGCCACAAGACCCGTCGCTGGCGGACAAACTGTGGGACCTGGCCCTGCTCGCGCGGGCGTACCGGGACTGGTTGAAACTGCACCGCCTGTTGGACGCCGACCTGCTTCCCGATCTTGCGGCGGAATGCCTGCGGGACTCGGAGGAAGGAGAGCAATTCGGAGGGATCTGGCTGGATGGCTTCGCCGAAATGACTCCGCAGGAGATCGAACTCCTGGCGGCCGCGGTCCGGGTTTCGCGGACGGCGTTGCTGGCGTTCTGCCTCGACCAGGAAATCCGGGAGGACCCTCCGTGGCTTTCCACCTGGGCCGTGGTGGGGCGGACGGCGCGGCGCGTTCATACCCGGATGGCTTCGATGGACGGGGCGACCCTGACGACCGAGGTGCTGACCCGGGGCCGGGGTCGATTCGCGGGTCAGCCCGCCCTGGCCCATCTAGAGGCGGTTTGGACGCGGCCGACGGAGGCGAAAGGTCCGGCGCGCGAACAGGCGGGAGCCGCGCTCCGATGGGTGGCGTGCGACGATTTCGAGCGCGAAGTGGAGATGGCGGCGCGCGAGGTGTGGCGGCATGTCCGCGCCGGTGGGCGTTTCCGGGAGGCGGCGGTGATGGTGCGTTCCCTCGATGGACGGGACGTGGTGCTGCGACGGGTGTTTCTTCGGTACGAGATCCCCTTCTTCATCGATCGCCGCGAACCGTTGGCGCATCACCCGCTGGCCGAGTTGACCCGCTGCGCGCTCCGACTCGCGGCGTTTCCACCCCGCCACGAGGACTGGTTCGGCGCGCTGAAGACGGGATTGGCCGGCGTCGAGGCGGAGGAGGTCGACGCCTGGGAGAACGAGGCGTTGGCGTCGGGTCCGAGTGCGCGGGGTTGGCTGGCTCCGGAGGTCGCCGACGAGGAAGCGTCCACGGGACCGGATCGACGTTGGGAACGGTCGCGGGTGGCCAGGCCCTTTCGAATTCTGCGCGACCGACTGGAGGGTGAGCCCGACGGATTCGAATTGGCGGAAGCGCTCCGCCAATTCTGGTCGGCGCTGGGCGTGAGGGAGACCCTGGAGAAGTGGGCGACCGCCGACGCCCGGGAGGGCGGGCAACTGGAGCTGCAAGCCAGGACGCATGGAACGGCGTGGGAACAAGTGGACGGGTGGTTGGCCGGGTTGGAGCGGGGATTCGAGGGGACCCGCATGCCGATGGCCGAGTGGCTGTCGATCGTGGAGGCGGGATTGGCGTCGCTCACCGCCGGGGTGATCCCTCCGTCGCAGGATCAGGTGATGATCGGAGCGATCGACCGTTCCCGGCAGCCGGACCTGAAACTGGCCCTCGTGCTCGGATTCAACGAGGGCGTGTTTCCGGCGCCCCCCCGGGGCGGGGGGATCCTCGGGGAACGCGAGCGCGACCGGTTGGAGGAGATGGGGCTGTCGCTGGAATTGGATCGCCGCCGTCGGGTCGGGCAGGAGCGCTACCTCGGTTACGTGGCCTGCACCCGGTCGGGAGGGAGGTTGGTCGTGAGTTGGTCGGAGCGGGACGAGAACGGCCGACTCCGGAACCCGTCTCCGTTCGTCGGACAATTGCGCGCGATGTTCCCCGAGGTGGCGGTGGATTCGGAGGCGGACGAGCGGCTGAGGGTCTCGATGCCGGAATGGGAGGCGGCCCGCCGGGTGGAGCACCGATCTGAATTGCTGCCGTGGCTCATGGCGCGGCGGTCCACGACCGAACTGGACGCGTTGGCCGGGGACAGCCTCCGGCGCGGGAGGATCCGGGATCCGCGGCGGGTCGCCGAAACGGACCGACTGAGCCCGCGGTTGGTCGAGCTTCTCTACGGGGGCCATCCCGAGGTTTCCGTCAGCGCCCTCGAGAGCCTGGCGTCCTGTCCGTTTCAATTCTTTGTCCGGCGCGGACTGCGGGGGCGGGAGCGGGCCACGTTCGAGGTCGATCGGCGGCACACCGGATCCCTCGCCCACGAGTTGCTCGCCCGTTTCCATGGAGCGGTGGTCGCCGACGGAAAGCGATGGCGGGATTGGACCCCGGGGGAGGCGCGACGGCTGCTGACCGAGTTGGCGTCCGCTCACCTTCGGGAGTACGGCGGCGGCGTATTCCTCGCGACCCCGGAAGCGCGCTGGGAGGCGGAAGCGGTCGTTGGACGCGTTCGCGACCTGGTGGGCGTGCTGGTGGGTTGGATGGCCGACTACCACTTCGATCCGTCCCTTGCGGAAGTGGAGTTCGGAGCCGGCGGCGGGCGGGCCGCGTGGGAAATCCCCGTGAGTGGAGCTGTGGGCGGGGCGGAGACGGTGGTTGGGGCCGTGGGGCCGGTGGGGGCGGTTTCCCGGGAAAGGTCGCTGAGGATTCGCGGCAAAGTGGACCGGGTCGACCTGTGTCGTTCGGTGGACGGAGCGGTCCGGTTCGTGGTCCTGGATTACAAACTCCGGAACCGGTTGCTGGACGATCGCCGGGTTCGCGCGGGGATCGACCTGCAGTTGGTGGCCTATGCTCTGGCGTTGGACGAAGTGCTGGACTGGGACCGCGTGGCCGCGGTGCGGCGACCCGTCCTGGCGGGATTCTGCTACGTGGCGATCGGCGGCGGCTCGGAGCGGGTGGGCTCGCGGAGGGAGGGGTTGGCGGATCCGGAGCCATCCGATTCGCCCCATCGGCATCGGGGCCGGCTGCGGTTTGATGCGGCGCCGTGGCTGGATGGCCGGACGCCGGGGGATTCGAGCGGGCAATTCCACTTGAAATTCAAGAAGGACGGTTCGCCGTCGAAGGTGGGGGACGGGATGGGTGGGACGGAGTTCGAGGCGTTGCTGGGGGAGGTCCGGGCCGTGATTCGCGAACTGGGTGGCCGTCTCTTTTCCGGGGACGTCGCGGTGGCCCCCTTTCGACTGGGGACGAAGACGGCGTGCGACCAATGCGATCTGCGGGCGGTTTGCAGGTTTGATGCCTGGACGCAGGTGTTTCGGAATGTTCGGTGAGGAGGGAGCGGATTGTGGGACCGATGGGACTTATGGGACCGATGGGACTTATGGAGGGCGTGGGTGGTGGTGAATCATCCGTAGGTCGTGGTTACCGAGGACGGCTGGCGCCGTCGCCCACGGGCTACCTGCATCTCGGTCATGCCAGGACTTTCTGGGTGGCCCAGGAACGCGCGCGCGCCGCCGGGGGGACCCTCATCCTGAGGGTCGAGGATCTCGACGGCGCCCGTTGCCGGTCGGAGTTCCGCGATGCGATCCGGGAGGATTTGGGCTGGTTCGGCTTCGAGTGGCAGGAGGGGCCGGATGTCGGCGGACCGTGTGGATCCTATATCCAGAGCGATCGGATGGCGCTCCACCGGGAGGCCTTCGAGCGGTTGCGGGGCGAGGGGTGGTTGTTCCCCTGCGTCTGTTCCCGGCGTGAGATCCAGGGGGCGCTTTCGGCGCCGCACGCCACCGACGAGGAGCCCGTCTACCCCGGAACCTGCCGGACGCGGGACGCCTCGGAGGAGGCGGTCCCACGGGCACGGACGCGGGTCGCTTGGCGATTCCGTGTGCCGGACGGGGAGGAGATCGCCTTCGAGGATGGCGGACTCGGGGTTCAGCGGTTTCGGGCCGGCCGTGATTTCGGTGATTTCGCTGTATGGCGGGGAGACGGCTTTCCCAGCTACCAGCTCGCCTGCGTGGTGGACGATGCCGCGATGAGGGTGACCGAGGTTGTGCGGGGCGCGGACCTGCTGCTTTCGACGGCGCGGCAGATCCTACTCCACCGGGCGCTGGGGTCGATGGTTCCCCGATTCTTCCACTGTCCGCTCATGACCGACGCCTCGGGAGTCCGACTGGCCAAACGCCACGAGGCGCTCAGTCTCCGGCGACTACGGGAGATGGGAGCGTCGCCGTCCGAATTGCGCTCGGCCTGGTAGGCTGGGCCCGAGTTGAAAAAGTCAACGGTCGGCCTGCCGGGCCCGAAGGGCGTCGATACGACGGACGACGGAGGAGGGCAGTCCGGCTTCGGAGGCCTGGCGGGCGAGGGCGGAACCGGGCGGGGAGTATCGCGCTTGGGACGGATTGGCCGCGGACGGTTCGGCGGGCTCTTCGACCGGCGGAGGCGCGCCGTCGGGCGGGATGACGTGATTGCCTTCGATGACGACGTTCGTGATGTCCTCGTTGGCGAAGGGCGCGGTGTTGCCCACCAGGAAATTCCCGTAGACGCGGCTGTCCGATGTCGGCCGTCCCAACTTCGATGCCGTGATGAGGATTCCGGCGGGGTAATTGTCGGCGATGTCGTTGAACGAAATGTCGAGGAACCGACCCTGGGCGAGAATTCCGCCGCCTGAATTGCCCCAGACCCGGTTGTTGGTGACGCGCACATGGTGGACCCCCGGACCGTAGTCGGTGACCTGGATGCCGCGTCCCGCCACGCCCGAGACGGCGTTGGCGGTGATGTCGACCCGTTCCAAAGGGCCGGTCAGGGCGCTGACCTTGATGCCATAGAGCTTGCCCCGGTTGACGAGGTTGCCGCGGATGGTGATGCGCCGACCGGAATTGATGAGGATGGCGGCGCTTCCCGAAATCTCCCCGCCGGGAATCTCGGTCGGGGCGTCCTCGAAGAGGTTGTCGGTGATGACGACGCCGTCGAGAGTCGCTTCGTTTTCGGGGCCGTCATCGAAGCTGCAGATCGCGCAATCCCAGTAATTGAGGAAGATGTTGCCGGAAATGATCGCGTTGGTGTGGCTGGGGTCCTTCGGGAAGCGGTAGAACTCAACGCCCCGGATGGCGCCGTCGAGGGTGTTGTCGACGAATCGCATGTGGTTCCCGAAGCCGGTGAGCGCCCCGCCGTCCTGGCCCAGCGTGGGAACGCCCGTGGTCCAGCCGCAGTCGATGAAGGTGCAGTCGCGGACGGTCAGGTGATCGGTGATGACGGCCGGCGCCGCGAAGGTGGTGATGGCGTGGGGAACGCCGGTGAACCGGCAGCCGTCGATGAGGATTCGGGCATTCGCGGGCGCCTGGGGACGGAAACAGATTCCCGCGCTCTGGCCATGGGGCGGATTCTCGAGGGACGACGCGTCGGATCTCAGGTGGAGATTCCGGAAGGTGAGATCGTAGCAACTCACGACTTGGATGATGTCGCCGAAATCGGGGGCGTGGATTTCGGGGGTTCCGCCGAATCCGGCGAGAGTGACATTGGTGAGACCCACGACGCGGATGGGAGCGGCCACGCGCGTGCCGCCGAGTTCGGGAACCGTGGGAACCTGGTAGACTCCCGGAAGGATGAGGACGGCGTCGCCGGAGACGGCGTTGGAGACGGCCAGCCCGATGGTTTTCCAGGGCCGCGAAGGGTCCCCGCGGCGCGCCGTTTCGTCATCGCCTTCGGTCGATACCCAAATTGTATTGGCCTGGTGGAAGGGAGCCGCGGACCGCAGACGGGTGCCGTCGGGGAACACGATTCCGTCGTGGACATCAAGGGAACCCACGACCTGGGCGTTGCCGAGCACCTGGAGGAAGTTGGTGCCCAGCGGTGGGCGGTCGCCGGATCCGGAGCTGATGATCAGCGGCGCCCCGGAAAGAAAGAGCGGCCGGGAAAGGTTGAAGTTCAACAGGGACGGGCTCTCGGCGACGATTCCCCCGGCGACATCGCCGTTGGGGTCCAGCCAACCAATCCCTCCCGGCTGCGGCGCGGAACGATCGGTGCCCGGAGCCAGCACGACCGAGGGCGAATTGGGTGACATGGGAGTCACGAGCGTGCGGGCCACCAGGGCCTCGTCGGCCAACGAAGCCCGAACGGACCGCGGCACCGGAACGAGGGGTTGACGGGGCTCGAGGGTGGCGAACGGCGTGGGCTCCCCGGAAGGTCGCACAGCGATCTCCAACCAGTGGGCGCCGGCGATCGGGCTGAGGCCGAAATCCACAAGGGTCGAGAAACCGCCGGCCTGGACTTCGACGGCCGAGTTGGTCACGGGACCCGCGATGGGATCGCCGCCGGATGGTGCGTCGAAAAGCACGACCCGCAAATCGTACGGACCATCGACGGGAGTATCGCCGTCGACGAGTTGACCCTGGTACCCGAACGCCGTGGGCGTCGCCGCCACCGACCGTCCGACCTCCTTGCCTAGAATGCCCAGCGCGAAGCAGAGCACCAACAACCTGACCATTCCGAGAGGATGACGAATGTGAGCCATTCGCCGCAAGGCCCGGTTAGGGATTCCTCAAAGATTTTTTCGACGCGTCGAAGGCGTGGTAGTCGCAGGTGAGTTCATCGCCGGCCGCGATGTCGCGAAGCGCGAGAGTCTCGCGGGCCGCGCCGTTCGTGGAAGGAGCACCTGTGTTGGGCGCGCCGGAGTGGTTCATGAAGATGGAAAGATCGCCGTTCAGCACCCAGACGCCGGCGGTGGCATCCAGATAGCCGTAGTGGAGGAGGTGGCGGCGCGCGGGGTCGGGGAGTTGATCGACTTCGACCCGCGTGAAGGTGCGGTCGAAGCCTGGTGAGAAGCGCCACACAGGCGTGCCGGCGGGCACCCGGTCGACCGCGAAGAGGCCCAGGCCGTGGATCGGGCTGCGGTCGCATTGGGCGTGGATGAGCAACATGGCGGCATGAAACCGGGCGTGGCGGGCGACATCAATGCCGGTTTGGGCCGACCCGAAACGCGGGTCCGCCACCAGGTGACCACCACCGTCCGTCGCCCGAGTTGACACTCGACGCGAGGGGTCGGTCGGCGGAGGGTTGCGGGCCCGGTCGGCGGCGGAGGCGGCGGCCTTTCCGAGTGGACGGGGAGCGGCGGACCGGGAGCGGCGTCGCGTGGGCTGCACAACGAGTTCGGTGGATGATCTGAAATGAATCTAGACGAAGCGCAGATGACCCGGGTCCGAGCTTGGATCGAGCAGGGGCTGAAGGTGGCGGAGGTTCAAAGCCGGCTGGCGGAGGAGTTCGGGCTCCGGCTGACCTACATGGAGGCGAGGTTCCTGTTGGATGACCTGAAATTGAAGCCGAAGGACCCGGTGGCGGCACCGCCGCCGGAGCCGGCGCCGGCGCCAGCGCCAGCCCGCGGGGACCGGATCCGAGATGCGTCCGGCCGGAGCGCCGGGCGGGGGGCTTGGCGGCCTTGGTCTGTCGGGCCCGTCCGGGAATCCCCTCGCGGCCGCTCCGCCGCCCGGGCCCGTTCCCGGCGCCGGGGGAGGCAAGGTGTCGGTCGCCATGGACGCCATCACCCGGCCCGGGGCGCTGGCGAGCGGCAAGGTGACCTTTTCGGACGGCCAGACGGCCGATTGGCAGATGGATCAGTACGGTCGACTCGGGGTCGCTCCGAAGACGCCCGGCTACAAGCCGAACCAGGCGGACGTGGCGAGCTTCCAGGCGGAGTTGGAGGCGGCCCTGGCCCGGTTGGGCTACTAGTCCTGTCGAGCGGGAACGCTTGGGTACGGTCCGCCACGCGGCCGCTCCGCGAAGCGCCGGAACTTCATGAGATGAGCTTCTCCGACGAATACGACCAGTTGCCGATCCGCGACTGGATGGACGCCTCGCTGGGCGCGACCCGCGGCGAGGTGGCCGCGGCGCTGGGGCGGGCCGAATCGATGGGCATCGTGGACTTCGCGCGACTGATCTCGCCGGCGGGTCTGGAGGAGATCGAGGTCCTGGCGCGGCGTTCGGCCGCGTTGACCCGTCGGCGGTTTGGCAACGTGATCCGCCTCTTCGCGCCTCTGTACCTGTCGAACGAATGCATCAACAACTGCGCCTACTGCGGATTTTCGAGGGACAACGCGATCCTCCGGGTGACCCTGGGCGTGGACGAGGTCGTCCGCGAGGCGAGGGAATTGAAGGCGCAGGGATTCAGGAACGTGCTGCTGGTCGCCGGAGAGCATCCGCGGTTCGTTTCGGAAGGGTACCTGCGGGAGTGTGTGAGGGCGGTCGCGGAGGTTGTTCCCGGGGTGTCGATTGAAGTGGGCCCGATGGAGGTGCCCGAGTACCGGTCGGTGGTCGACGCCGGCGCCGAGGGTTTGGTGGTCTACCAGGAAACCTACGATCGGGGGATTTACGCGAAGGTTCACACCTTGGGTCCGAAGAAGGACTTCAACTGGCGTCTGGCGACGCCGGAACGGGGCTACGAGGCCGGCTTCAGGCGGCTGGGAATAGGGGCCTTGTTCGGCTTGGCGGACTGGCGTTGGGAGGCTTTGAGCGTCGCCGCCCACGCCGCCTGGCTGACGCGGCATTGCTGGAAGGCCCAAGTCACTGTGTCCTTGCCGCGACTGCGTCCGTGCGCTGGTGAGTTCCAGCCGCTGACTCATCTCGGCGACCGGGAGTGGGTCCAGCTGATCTGCGCCCTGCGTCTCTTCCTTCCGGACGCCGGACTCGTGTTGTCGACCCGGGAACCCGCGCGATTGCGCGACGGGGTGTTGCCCCTGGGGATCACGGTGGCGAGCGCGGGAAGCCACACCGAGCCGGGCGGATACACGGGCGCCGGCCGCGAAAAGGTCCACTTCACCCGCCGGGGACGGATCGAGGAGGCGGATGCCGGGAGCGGAATCGTCCCGGGAAACGACCCGATCCCGGAGGGCAAGGCCCCGCTCACACGGGCGGCGGGGCAGTTCGATATCGCGGACGACCGATCCCCCGGGGAGGTGGCGCGGGTGATCGCCGCGCTGGGCTTCGAACCCGTTTGGAAGGATTGGGAGGAGACGTTGGGAAGCGCGCGGAGTGGCGCGTGACGGGAGACCGGAGGGGACCCGCGCGGCGCGGCGCGGATTGATTGGACGCCCGGACCCTGCCCGGGGGGGTCAGACGTAGAGAGCTTGTTCCAGATCGCGCACCACGACGCTGAGGAAGGGGTACCGCTTGGACGGGTCGGTTTCGAGGCAGCGAAGGATGAGCTTGTCCAAAGCCGGAGGAATCGCGGGATTGATTTCGCTGGGCGACCGGAAATCCGATCGGTCGAGCTGGCGTCGCAGGATCTCGTCCGGTGAATCGCCGGGAAACGGCTTTTCCAAGGTGACTGTCTCAAAGGCCGTCACACCGAAGGCGAAGATGTCGGTCCGATGATCGAACGGGAGCCTTTGGAGCTGTTCGGGGGACATGTAGGCCGGCGTGCCGGGATTTTTGCCCGACTTCCGGGGTTCCTCGGGGCGGGGTAGGGCGAGATCGAAGTCGATGAGACGGACGTTGGCGTTTCGGCTCACGAGCAGGTTCTCGGGTTTGAAGTCGAGATGCATGTACCCGGAGTCGTGGACGTGCTCGAGGGCGCGGGCGCTATCAATGAGGATGTTGCCGAGATACTCCTGGAGCAGGTCGTCGCTACGGGCGAGGATCAATTTCAGATTGGACGCCTCCAGGTACTCCATCGCGAGGAAGGGGCAGCCCTCGATCCGCCCGTGTTCGACGTAACCGATGATGAACTCGCGGCCCTGGAGCTTTTGGAGCACCTCGCAGCCATGGAAGAAACGGGACCGTTCGGAAAAATTGAAAAGGGACGTGTTGATCAGCCGGCGGACCGCGACCGTCCGGTGCTCGGGGTGCCGCGCCAGCCAGATCTCGGAGAACCCGCCGCGATTCACGATCTCCTCAAGCCTGTAGGGCCCGAACTCACGGGGCTCGGGGTCCAAGGTCTCGGATTCCCATGTTTCTACGTCCGTCATGATGTTGACGCGTCATTATTGTGGGGGTGCGGAGACCGGGCCACTGGTTTTTTGAAAGCACAGTGCGCCGGGCGGGGAGGTTCGGCCGGGTTGAGTCGGCGCGCGCGCATCGGTAAGGTGGCGCCGTGACTCGGGCGCGGGCGTTCTGCGGGTTCGTGTTGGGTGTGTTCGGAGGCGGGGCCCTGGTGGCCCCGTGGCTTTGGTGGTTGGGCCGCTGGGCGCGGACGCGGTGGCCCTGGGCGGAGTTGGACTGGCTCGTGGATCATCCCTTTCCGCGCTATGTGCACCGATGCCTCCTGGTGCTGGCGCTCGCCGGCTTGTGGCCGTTGAGTCGAGCCGTGGGATGCCGCACCTGGGAGGCGGTGGGGTGGGGCGGGCGTCCCGGATGCTGGCGCCGGATGGCCATCGGTTTCATGGCCGGAATGTTCGGCTTTTCGGTCCTGCTGGGAGCGGAAATGTGGATGGGCGCGCGGGTCTGGAAGGAGGGCATGGACGGAAGCCTTCTCGTCGCCGGCATCCTCCGGGCGATGCTCGCGGGGGTCGTGGTGGCGGTCGTCGAGGAGACACTTTTTCGCGGAGTTCTCTTCGAAGGATTGCGTCCGACGGTCGGGGTGTCGGGCGCCGTGTTGGTCAGCGCCTCGTTATTTTCGCTCGCGCATTTCTTCGCTAAACCGGCGCCGCCGGACGAGGTGACATGGACGGCTGGGTTTCAAACCCTCATCGGAATGTTGGCCGGATTCGGAGACTGGGACCGACTCATGCCCGAGTTTCTCACACTCTTCCTTCTGGGATTTCTATTCGCCCGGATGCGATTCAAGGAGGGTGGCGTGCATGGCGCCGTCGGATGGCATGCGGCGCTGGTGTTTTGGATAAAGATGCGCGGACTGCTCACCGGAACTTCTCCCATCGGGTTGAAAGGGGGTGACTTGCTTTCCGGCGAACCGGCGCTGTTGCTCACTGGTTTGTTCGTCCTCGCCTACTCGTCGCACGCGCGTCGTCGAAAGTGAGAATGAGCCACGTGTTCCATTCTATTCTGGGCAATTGACCCATCGACTCTTTTGTGACAAAGGTAACGGCGGAAAGGAAACCCAACAATGATTCCTAGTTCAGACACACTCAAAAGAGCGGCGGAAATCCTTCAAGAGATCGAGTCGTTGCAGGCGGAACTCGTCGGCCTTTTCGGCGCGAAAGGGGCGAAGGGCGCGAAGGGAGCGAAGGGCATCGCGCCGGCCCCAGCCAAGAGGCGCGGTCGCCCTCCTGGAAAACGGAGGAAGATGAGTCCGGAAGCGCGCGCGCGGATCGCCTCGGCGGCCAAGGAGCGGTGGGCCCGGTACCGGGCCGACAAGAAGGCCGCTTCCAAGTAGATCGTCGCTATTCCAAACGAAATGAGCGGCCCGTGACCACGTGGGTGGCACGGGCCGTTCGCTGCCCGGAAAGGGTTTTGGATTTCAAACCAATCTGAATGAATCGCCTAGCGGATTTGCTTGGTTCCGGGGAGGTGGTTCTGTCCCTTCTCTTTCCCGATGTCTGTCAGCTTTGCGGCGGATGCCGAGCTACCGCGGCGGAGGGATATGTCTGCGAGCGATGCGTGTCGGGGACTGGACATGTGAGATGGATCCAGCCGCCCTTCTGTTCGCGATGCGGACTTCCATTCGAAGGCGCGATCTCAACTGAGTTCGTCTGCGGGAATTGTTCCGAGCTGGACTTGGAATTCGGGTGGGCTCGGGCGTCGGTGGTGGCGACGCCGTTCCTCCTCGACGTGATCCATCGGTATAAGTACGGGCGCCAGATGCACTTCGAACCTTTTTTGACCAGGCTTCTGGCGCGCGGGGCTGCTCCGGTGCTGGCGGGCGGCGGGTGGGATGGCCTTGTTCCGGTGCCCCTCCATCGCGCGCGGGAACGGGAACGTGAATTCAACCAGGCGGAGCGGTTGGCTCGCTCCTTGGGCGTGGCGACGGGAATCCCCGTGGAGGCGGGGTTGGTTCGGCGGGACGGCGGGACGCGGGTCCAGGCCTCGCTGGATCGGCGGGAGAGGGTTCGAAATGTCGCGGATGCTTTCCGGGTGACCGACGCGGACCGGGTGGCGGGGCGCCGGTGGGTGGTGGTGGACGACGTCCTGACGACGGGGGCGACGACCAGCGCCGTGGCGGGAGCGTTGCGGGCGGGGGGCGCGGACGAGGTCGTGGTTTGGACGCTGGCGCGCGGGACCTGAGGGGGATAGGGTCGGGCGCATGGGCGGCGATCAAAAAGGCGGGACGAATCCCGGTCGGTTCCCGAGACGGCGGCCGATGATGGAAGGGCCGGATCCGGTCTTCACGCCTCCGGGATTCACCGGGGACACGGCGTTCTTCAAGAAGCCGAAAATGGCGGTGGGCAGGATGCGGAAGAAGGAGATCCCTGAGGGGCTCTGGGTGAAGTGTCCGCGCTGCGCCTCGATGATCTTCGACGGCGACCTCGACAAGAACCTGAAGGTGTGTCTGACGTGCGGGCACCATTTTCCGATTGGCGCGCGCGAGCGGATTCAGTCGCTGGTGGAGGTGGGATCCTTCCAGGAAATGGACGCGGACATGGTGAGCGTGGACACGCTGAAATTCGCCGGGCCGTCCTCCTACCCGGCCAAGCTGGAAGCGAACCTGCGGGCGACGGGGTTGACGGACGCCGTGGTCACGGGGTTGGGAAGGATGGGGACCCACCGGCTCGCCCTCGG
Source organism: uncultured Verrucomicrobiota bacterium (assembly GCA_942490575.1). Lineage (GTDB taxonomy): Bacteria > Verrucomicrobiota > Verrucomicrobiia > Limisphaerales > CAIMTB01 > CAIMTB01. The sequence continues at coordinate 35,202 of CALNYA010000070.1, read as the reverse complement.
CGTGATGGATTTCTCATTCCTGGGGGGATCGATGGGGGCGGTGGTGGGCGAGAAATTGACACGCCTGATCGAGGCGGGGACCGAGCGCGGGTTGCCGGTGGTGATCATTTCAACGAGCGGCGGCGCGCGGATGTACGAGGGGATGTTCAGTCTGATGCAGATGGCGAAGACCAGCGGCGCCCTGGCGTATCATGGCGCGGCGCGGCTTCCGTACATCAGTGTTCTGACGCATCCGACGACCGCCGGGGTGATGGCGAGCTACGCGAGCCTCGGCGACCTGATCCTGGCGGAACCCGCCGCGATGATCGGATTCGCGGGTCCGAGGGTGATCAAGGACACGACGCAGGCCGAATTGCCGCCTGGATTCCAGACGGCGGAATTCCTGCTGGAACACGGGTTGATCGACGAGATAGTTCCGCGGGAGGAATTGAAGGAGCGGCTGGGGTTCTACCTGGATTTTCTCATGACGCGGCGAACCGCGGCGGCCTGAAGGCTCCTCGCGTGGCGGGGCTTGACGGCGTGGGTCGTCCGGCGAGACGGTCGGGCCATGACGACCCCGGTTGAATCACGCCCGACGGGCACGCGACGCAATTTTCTCAAGCGCACGTCGGCGGTGGCGGCGGGGCTGGCGGCCGCGCCCTATGTCTCGGTGGTGCCAAGGGCCTTCGCGGCGAACAGCGACACGCTGAAGGTGGGCCTGGTGGGATGCGGCGGACGGGGGACGGGGGCGGCGAGTCAGACGTTGGAAGCGGACAAGAACGTGGTGCTCCACGCGATGGGGGACATTTTCGAGGACCGCCTGAAGGGGAGTTTCGAGCAGATCAAGAAGCAGCACGGCGAACGGACGATGGTCACGCCGGACACCTCCTTCCTGGGATTCGACGCGATCGACAAGGTGATCGCGAGCGGTGTGGATGTTGTGATTCTCGCGACCCCGCCCGGGTTCCGGCCCTACCACATCAAACGCTGCGTGGACGCCGGCAAGCACGTGTTCACCGAAAAGCCGATGGCGACCGACGGTCCCGGGGTGCGGATGGTCCTGGAGGCGGCGGCGAAGGCGAAGGAGAAGCGGTTGGCGCTGACGTCGGGCTTCTGCTGGCGGTACAATCCGGCCGAACGCCAGATGATGCGGCGGATCCACGACGGAGAGATCGGGACGCCCCTGGCGCTTCAGAACACCTACAACACCGGGTCGTTGTGGGTTCATCCGCGCAAGCCCGAGTGGAACGACATGACGTATCAGCTGCGGAACTGGTACTATTTCACGTGGCTTTCGGGGGATCACATCGCCGAGCAGGCGGTGCATAGCCTCGACAAGATGCAGTGGGCCATGAAGGACGAGCCGCCGGTGAAATGCATCGCCCACGGCGGGCGCCAGGTCCGGACGGGCCGGGATTTCGGGCATATCTACGACCATTTCAGCGTCGTGTACGAATACGCCAACGGAGCCCGCGGCTATCATTCGTGCAGGCAGCAGCCGAACACGGCCTCGGACAATTCGGACTATTTCCAGGGAACCAAGGGTGTCGCGACGATCAAGGCGTTCGGGAGCCTGTTCATTTCCGGCGAGAATCCCTGGCGCCTGAGGAACCGGGAGGGCATCCCGAACATGTACCAGGTGGAACATGACGAGATGTACGCGTCGATCCGGCGGGGAACGCCGATCAACGACGGCGTCTGGATGGCCCACAGCACCCTGGTGGCGATCATGGGGCGGATGGCGGCCTACACAGGCCAGGAGATCTCATGGGAGCAGGCGTTGAACTCCCGTGAAAACCTCGCGAAGTGGGTGACGAACCAGGAGGACGTCGCCGGGGATCCCGCGTTCGACTGGAACATGCCCCTTCGGACGCCGGAAGTCGCCATGCCGGGCCAGACACGGTTTGTCTGAGCCTGACAACGGCGGCGACAACCACGGAAGGAACTCCCGGGAAGCGGCGGGTGGCGTCGTTCCGCGCCGTTCAGGGACGGAGGAGCACGTCGCTGTCGTCCTGGTCGGAGTTGGCGGCGAGGTCGGGTTCCGCCTCGGCCCGGGCCTGGGAAGCCTCGACCTTGATGTAGTGCAGGACCACCGGGGCGAGGATCATGCCCGGAATTCCGAGGAGCTTTTCCCCCACGAGCAACCCGAGGAGGGTCAGCCACATCGGGTTCTTGATCCTGTGCCCGATGATCTTGCTGTTGAGGAAGTACTCGAATTTGTGGATGGAGATCAGGAAGACGAGGGCTATCAGCGCCATTTTGGGCGACAGCGTGAACGCGACGCAGGTGATGAGGATGTTGCTGAAGATGTTGCCGATGATGGGCAGGAGGCCGAAGAGAAACGTGCACGCGACGAGGACGGTCGCGTAGGGGAAGCCGGCCCAGTAAAGAAAGGTCGCCGTCAGGAGGCTGTTGATGAGGGAGATGAGGATCTGCGCGCCCATGACGGTGGCGAAGCTCCTGTAGAACCTCAGGAACCGCGTGGCGATCTCCCGGGTCGTGATGGCGTACAGGCTGTCGCGCCGGGAGAGTGGGTCATCCTCCATCGAAAGGCGGGCCCCGAGGAAGATGCTGACGGCCACGACGATGCCGATGAGCAGGTAGACCATCACGAATCCGGCGTCCCGCGCGTACCGGCCGATGTTGGCGAAGCGCTCCCGCGCCTCGGAAAGGGCGAGGACCCGGAGGCTGGTGTAATCGGTGAAGGGCAGGGCGATTCCCTGTTTCTCGGCGAAGCCGACCACGGCCGGAATCGTGGTTTCCGTGATTCCGGGGAAGGCGACGTAGGCCTGCTTCAGGAAGAAGTAGAGGCCGTAGGCGCCCCCGGTGCCGATGAACGCGAACAGGATCAGCGAAAGGACCTTGCTGCGACCGAAGCTGAACTGGCGCAGGACGAAGTAGGAAAAGAGGGTCGTGAGCAGGAGCGTCGTCATGCGCAGCCCGCCGATCAGGAGGATCATGGCGACCATGAACAGGTAGGAGATCCGGCGCGGTGTGAACCAGCTCCGCGGCTCCTCGGGATTGATCAGGGTCGAGGACATGGGCTCAGCGGAGTCTGGACTCGAGCCAGCCGCGAAGTTCCCCGATGGGAACGCGCTCCTGGGACCCGTCGTCGCGCCGACGAACGGTCACGGTGTCCTTCATTTCCGGCGGCTCGCCGAGGGTTTCGAAGTCGACGGTGACGCCGAAGGGCGTCCCCGCCTCGTCCTGGCGGGCGTATCTGCGCCCGATCGAGCCGGCTTCGTCGTGGAACACGTTGAAATGGGCGCGCAGGGAGTCGCGAATCTCGCGGGCCTTGGCGACGAGCTCCGGCTTGTTCTTGAGGAGCGGGAACACACCCACCTTGACCGGCGCCACGGACGGATGGAACCGGAGAAGGGTCCGGGTCTCCTTGCGGCCTTTGTCGTCGGTGGTCTCCTCCTCCTGAAACGCGTTGGCCAGGAGCGCGAGGATCAACCGGTCGACGCCCGCCGACGGCTCGATGACATGCGGGATATAATAGCCCTTCGCGAGGTTGGCGGCGTCGTCGGCCGCTTGTTGGGCGGCCTTCTCCGGCGTCGCGCCGGTCTTCGAGAGATACTTGAGGCGCGCGAGCCGGTACCGTTCGGCGAGGTCGGATTGCCGGGCGGGATCGAGCTTCGGCCAGGCCGCCTTCAACTCCTCGTCGAAGACCGTCATGGATTTGCCGGAGAAACGCTGGTGCTGGGACAGGTCGAAGTCCGACCGCGCCGCGATGCCTTCGAGTTCCTGCGTGCCGAACGGAAACTTGAACAGGAGATCGACCGTGGCGCGCGCGTAGTGCGCGAGTTCCTCGGGCTTCTGCCAGTACTCCTCGAGCGTGTTCCGGGGCAACCCGATGGACTCGTAGAATCGGATCCGCTCCTCGACCCAGTACTGGTGCCACATTTGCCAGCCCCAATCGGGGCGGGGATCGCCGGGGTGCCCGGGCGCCGACGGCGTGGCGACCCGCCCGCACAAGGCTTCGACGGCTTCATCGGGCTTGATGAAGAACTCGAGTTCCATCTGCTCGAATTCGCGCGATCGGAACGTGTAGTTGCGGGGCGTGACTTCGTTCCGGAAGGCCTTGCCCACCTGCGCGATGCCGAACGGGATCTTTTGTCGGGAGGTTTCGTGGACGTTCCTGAACTGGACGAAGATGGCCTGCGCCGTCTCCGGCCTCAGGAAGGCGACGTTGTCCTCGTCGGCGACCGGGCCGACGTAGGTCTTGAACATCAGATTGAAGGGTCGCGGTTCCGTGAGGAGCGCGCCGTTCTCGGGGTTGTACCGCTGCGAGTTCTCCACCTTCTCGGTGGATTCGCCCATCAATTCGACGTTCTGGAGGCCGCGCGACTGGTAGAACGCCGTGGCGGTCTTGCGGGCGCTCTCCGGGGGTTTGCCCGCGGGCAGAAGCACGGAAAAAGAGTCCGGGGACGACTTGCCCGAAGCGGTGTCGCGCGCGCCGGTGAAGGTGTAGGCGATGCCGGATTGGACGTCGACCTGATCGGCGCGAAAGCGCTTCCGGGTCAGCAGGCAGTCGCACATCGGGTCGGAGAAGGTGTCGACGTGTCCCGAAGCCCGCCAGATCTGGGGGTGCATGATGATGGTGGCCTCGAGGCCCACGACGTCGTCCCTGTGGCGGGTCATCCGGTTCCACCACAGTTCCTTCACGTTGCGCTTGAGTTCGGCGCCGAGCGGACCGTAGTCCCAGAAGCCGTTGATGCCCCCGTAGATCTCCGAGGACTGAAAGATGAAGCCGCGCCTCTTGCACAGCGAAACGAGCTTCTCCATCAAGACGGTTTCCTTGGTGTCGGCCATAAAGAAAGCCAGTGTCTGGAGGCGCGGAACGACCTGTCAAGGAGCGCGAACAAGAAGCGTGCGCCCGGCGGTTCCGGCCACGCGAGGTCCCCGCTCGGGTTGGCCATGAGGCGGTCGCTCACCGCGCATCGACAAGCGCCATCGCCTTCCGCAGGGCGGTGGCCACCGCGGCTGCCGCGGGTTCGTTGTCCAGCTGGTTGAGCGGCCCGTTGAACGGCTCGGCGCGGACGGGGCCGTCGTACCCGAACCCCACCAGCGCCTCGAGGAAGCCCCGGACGGGAATCACGCCGGTCGCCAGGGGGAGTTCCCGGCGGTTGTCCTGCTGCTCGGCGAGTGGGATTCCGGCCGGAGCGTCGTTCAGGTCGACCGCGACGACGTCCTCGTTCTTCAGCTTCCGCAGGTCCGCGACGGTGTCTTCGGCCGTCCACCAATGCCAGGAGTCGAGGACCAGACCCGTCCCCGGGACGTCGATGGCGCGGATGAGGTCCCGTGCCTGGGAGAGGCGATGGACGAACGGATGGCGGACACGGGCGCGCAGGCTGGGGGTCCCGACGTACTCGAGTCCAAGGCGGATTCCATGATCCCGGAGGAGGCGGGCGGTCCGACCGAGGCGTTGGGCGTGGATTTCGAGATTGGCCGCGTATTCGAGTTCCTGGTGTCCGGGGCGGATCCAAGTGCCGATGCGTGTGACGCCCGCCTTCTGGAGCGCGCGCGCGGCGTCGGGGAGGCGTTCGATGTCCCTGGTGAAGGCTTCGTCGGACTGGCGGAACTCGACGGGAAGCCCAGCCGCTCCCCACTTCAGGCCGAACTCGCGGAGTTGATTCAAGATCCGAGCGAGACCGTCGGCGTCCTGGCGCGCGAGATAGCCGTGGTCGGGTTGGACGGATTCGAACCCATGGGCGTGGGCGAGGCGCAGGATCTCGGGGAAATCCGCGGAGATCCCGACGGCGCCCGGCGTGAGATCGATGGTCATGCGCCGGCGGGGGGAGGCCTCGGCGGCGAGGCCGGGAGTGGCGGCGAGGCCGGCCGCGGTGAGGAGATGGAGGGAGAAGGTTCGTCGGTTCATGGCGGGTTGGGGGATGGAGCGGTGCCGGAACCTTCCCCGAAAGCCGGACGACCGTCTAGGGGGACCAGCGGCGGGTCGAGTCGGGCCAGGTGAATCGGAACGTGGCGCCCTGACCCTCCTCGGAGGAGAGCTGAATCTGGCCTCCGCGCGACTCGATGACGCGCTTGATGACGGCGAGGCCGACCCCGGCGCCAGGACGATTCGGGAGGAGGTCAAGCCGCTGGAAGAGGCGGAAGATTTTGTCGTGAAAGCGGGCCGGAATCCCGGGCCCGTTGTCGCTGATCGAGAATTCCCAGGCCTGGCCGTCGCGGCGCGAAAGGATGCGGATGCGGCCCTCGGCCTTGTCCGAGAACTTGATGGCGTTGTCGAGGAGGTTTTGGAAGACCTGCCGGATCTGGTGGGGCGCGCCCGCGAGGGAGGGCAGGGGTTCGGGCACGACGACCGAGACGTTGGGCGGCGGATCGAGGAGGCGGGTGATTTCGGCGACCATCTCGTTGAGATCGACCTCGCTTTCGGAGTCGTTGGAGCGCCCCACCCGGTTGTAAACCAGGATGCCTTCGATGATCGCGTGGAGCTTGCGCACCCGGGTCTGGATCTCCCCGACCAGCGCGGTCCCGCTGGCGTCGAGTTTCGGCGCGTAATCCATGGCCAGGAACTCGGACAATCGGCCGATGCCACCGAGGGGAGCCTTGAGGTCGTGGGTGACGGCGTAGATGAGCTCGTTCAGCTCGCGGTTGGCGCCCTCCAGTTGTTCCGTTCGCCGCTGGACGAGTTCCTCGAGTTGTTCGTGGGCGCGGCGGAGAACGTCGTCGGCCTGGCGTTGGAGGGTGATGTCCTCGGCGATGCCGACGCAGCAGTCGATGCGGCCGTCCTTGGTCCAGGACGGCGCGATCCTGGCCCGGATCCAGCGAGGGTCCTTGTCGGCGATATTGTTGACGCGGAACTCGGCGGTGAATTCCTGGGAGGCCTGCTGGGCGCCGTGCCACTGGGCGAGGATCCGGTCGCGGTCCGCCGGGTGGACCATTTGCCACCAGACGCCGCGCGGATCGTTCACGTGGAGAAGGTCGGCCTGGGACCGCCATCGCTGGTTGGTGTAACGGAGCCGCCCCGCGGCGTCGGTGATGAAGACCCCGCAGGGCGCGTGTTGGCTGACGAGTCCGAGGAGTTCGGCGGTCTGTCGTTGGGCGTCGGCTGCCCGCTCCTGCTCCGAGAGGTCGAAAAAGAGGGCGTGGAGAAGGGGCGGGCGGCCCGGCTCGGAGCGGAACGTCGCGGACGCCTCGACGGGAACCTGCCGGTTCCCGGATCCGACCAGCATGATGCGGATCGGCTGGGTGGACGACGCGGTCCCGCACTTCACGAGCCACGAACTGGCAGGCCGCGTGATCATGGACATGGACGAACTCCAGGAGGTTAGTGTCGGCGGACGGGGTGTCGGCGGTCACGACGGCGCGTCGGAACGCCGCGGTTGGCGAACACGAGGCTGCCGGTGCTGTCTCGAAGACGGCGACCTAGACGACGCGGTCTCGTAGAGCGCTCGAATGCCCTCGATGGTCTCACGTTGGGCGACCATCGCCAGGCGGGATCCGGGTCGGAGTGCGAGGGCTGCCGTGGCGGCGACGGGAGGGATGCCGGACATCGGGAGGGACTGCGCGAGGGATGGGCTGGCCATGGAAAGTGGGCGCCGCGGGCAGGGGTCAGCGGGCGGGGTTGAGGATCGGAACGGCGACGACGGGTTCGCGAAGGCGATGCCCTACTACCGGCGCACGCCGGGATTCGGCGCGACCGGCGAGGGAACTATGTGAGTGGAGGTCGGTGGATGGGTTGGAAGGCGTGGCGTATTTCCTGCCACTTACTTCCAATGACATACCGATGTCTTCGGGAGTGAATCCGATAGAGTGAATCGGTCTAAGCAATTTGGTGATGCGAATTACGCGGGCCGGAAGCTCACTGATGAAATCGGAGGGTGGGATGGCGCGGATTCGGCGTGGGTCCCGGCAAGTCCCGGCGGACCGCTGGGACCCCGATGACCGTGGTGTGTGAACCGCCATCACAGGCGCCAATGCTATGATTGAAACGGTCCATGGAAGCAAGTGGCGAGTGTCGGGAAGGTCCGTGGGAACGGTGCCGTTGGCGGGTGTGACATGGGTGAAAAGGCGGGCGGCTGGGGTCGGCGGGACCCTAGGGAGACGGATCGTGGCGCGCGCGGGGTGGTGTTTCCGGCAGCGGAGTGACATCGGGACTAGTGAGTAAGGCGTTGGAAATCTCACGATTTACTAGACATAGGAGAAGATTTCCAGCTGAGTGGAGTGGAGCCGCAGCGTCAGAACGCCAAAGACAAGCTTCATGAGGGTTTAGTTTTGCACGATCCAGCCGATAGCCGCCGCGAGGGCCAAACCATGGGTGCAGACAAGATAGAGAATCCGCTTCTGGTCGGACGGGACATCCTCGTGACGTGCCGGAACAGCTCGGGCGACTCGGTGCGCGCGGTGCCGGTGCGCATGGAGCGGTGGACCGTGCTGATGGAGATCTACAACCCGCACAGCATCCTCCAGTTGTCGGAGGTCCTGAGCGAGTTCGAGATCACGGTGGGTGACAGGAAGGTGTATCGGGGACGCGCGACGGTGGCGCGCCTGATCAACACCGGGATCATGCAGTTGTGCGAGGTGACGCTCGTCGAGGGTTGGCTCGACGTCGACCTGTTCTCGCCGATCGCGCATCCGGAGCGGCTGCGGGAGGAGTTCGAGGGATTTCTTCAGAACTGGCGCCGGCTCCAATCGATCAGTCCGGAGTTCAAGGTCGCGGTGGCGGATTTTGAGACGCTCCTGACGGAGCTTCGACGGTGGCTTGACCAGGTGGAGCTGGGAGTTCGTTCCGAGTCTCAGGGTTCGACGGACGAGATGGAGCGGCGCGTGCTGGTGGCGCTGGAGTCGAGGATCGTCGAGGAGGCGAACGAATGGTTCGGTCGTTTCGACGACGTCGCGGACCGGGTGGAGGAGGAGTTGCGTCCGGCGCACAGGGCGTATGCGCGGAGGCAGATTCATCCGCTCGTGATGTGTTCGCCCTTCGTGTACCGGACGTACATGAAGCCGCTCGGGTACGCGGGCGACTACGACATGGTGAACATGATCCTCGGGGAGCCGCACCAGGGGGCGACGCTGTTCGCGAAGCTGGTGAATTCCCTGTTCCTGCAGAATCCGCCGGCCCAGGCGCACCGGAACCGGATCGATCACCTGCGGAAACGCCTGGTGGAGGAGACCCAGCGGATGGCGGCGCAAGGTCGGCGGGCGCGCATCTTCAACCTCGGTTGCGGGCCGGCGCGGGAGGTTCAGCTGTTCCTCGCGAACGAGGAGATCGCGAACCACGCCGACTTCGTGCTGGCGGATTTCAACCGGGAGACCCTGGATTTCGCGCGGAACACGCTGGAGGAACTTCGGGTGCGGCATCGTCGTTCGACCCGGATCGAGTACGTCGAGCGGTCGGTTCACCAGATGCTGAAGGATTCGTTGCGCGGGTCGGGGGATGCGGGCGGCGAGAAGTATGATTTCGTCTACTGCGCCGGCCTGTTCGATTATGTGTCGGATCGCGTGTGCCGCCGGCTGACGAACCTGTTCCATGACATGGCGGGTCCGAACGGGCTGGTGCTGGTGACCAATGTGGATGCGTCGCGTCCGTTCCGGCACTCGATGGAGTATTTGCTGGAGTGGCACCTGATCTTCCGGGACCGGGGCCAGATGAACGGATTGATTCCGGAGCAGGCGTGTGTGGAGAGTTCGGTTCTGGCGGACCCGCTTCAGGTGAACCTGTACCTGGAGATGCGCAAGTCCGGCGCGAGCGACGATGCCTGACTCGATTTCCAACGTGGAAAAGGAGTTCGCCCAGCGCGAACAGGACTTCGGCCTTCACCGGCTTCGGCTGGGGTGCATTCTGGCCGCGGCCTTGACGCCGCCCGGGGCGCTGATCGACCTGGTGATGTTCGATTCGAACGTCAATTCATCCGTGTCGCTTCAGGCGCTGTTCGGGTTCCGGGTGCTGTGCTCGGCGGGGGTGGTGCCCATCTTCCTCCTGTCCTACCAGCCGTTCGCGGCGAAGTATTTCCGGTTCCTGGGCGTGGCGCTGGCGTTCGCCCCGGCGTTCTGCATGGCGGGGATCATCGCGGTGACGGAGGGGAGTTTGTCCGGGTACTACGCCGGCATGATCCTGGTGTTGCTGGGGGTGGGTGTGGTGATGCAATGGACCCGCCGGCAAACCACGCTGGCGGCGGGAATGGTGTTGATTCTCTACCTCCTCGCCACCCTGGTCGCGCACGACGTCGCCTGGATGGCGCTGTCGGATCGCCGGGCCCCCGCGCCGATCCTGCGGGATTCCTTCCAGGTGACCCATTCGGACGTCCGGAATCCGAGCGCCTTGGCGCTGGCGTTGAAGCGGGAGGCGGATCCGATCTCAAAAAGCCTCGTCGCCGGTTTCGCGTCGACGACGCGCAAGGCGCTCCAGGAGTGGTCCGGAGACCCCAAGGACGAGCCGGGCGCGGGTCTGTTGACGGCCGTGATCCGCGACATGAACCGCGCCATCGCGAACGAGACGCTGTGGACGAGGATCGACGCGAAAACGAGCCGGGTTTTCCTGGGGGAGAAGGGGATGAGTCTGATCCAGCGGATGGACAAGAACGACGCTCCGATTCCGCCCACCCATCGCGAGCAGGCCGGTCTCAATCGACTCATTCTCGGGGAGAACTATCCGAACGGGCTGACGGAAAACCGGTTCCTGATCGAAACGGTCTTGGGCAACATCTGGCCGACGCTCGGGATGCACTGCTGGTTCCTGCTGCTGACCTCGATCATCATCGTGATCGGGAACCATTTCTCGACCGAACTTCGGTACAGCGATTTCGTGGCGCGCCACAAACTCGACCTGAGCCGGCGCGAGGCCGAGTTGACCAACGAACGCCTGGAGGAGGTGTGCCGCCGACTGCGGGAGTTGGACCAGTTGAAGGACAATTTCTTCGCGAATGTGAGCCACGAACTCCGGACGCCGCTCACGCTGCTCCTGGGTCCCGTGGAGCATCTGCAGAGGCATCCGCGAGTCGTGGAGGATGAGCGTCTCCGTGATTTCGTGACGACGATGCACGACAACGGGATGCGTCTGTTGAAACTGATCAACGACCTTCTGGATCTGGTGCGACTCCAGGCCAAGGCGCTCGTGCTGAAGCCGGCGCCGATCGGTGTCTCGACCTACGCCGGCAAGCTGGTGGGGTCCATCCGCGGCTACGCGGAGGATCGCGGGCTGAAACTCCTTTGGAACGTCCACCCCGACCTGGGAACGGTGGTGTGGGACGAGGCGAAGATCGACAAGGTCTTCCTCAACCTCCTCTTCAATGGCATCAAGTTCACCCCGGCCGGCGGCGAGGTGAGCTGGCACGCCTGGAAGGACGGTGAGGAGGCGGTGGTGGAGGTGCGGGACACCGGCGTTGGAATTTCCCTGGAGAACCAACGCTTCTTGTTCCAGCGGTTCTGGCAGGCGGATTCCTCGTCGCAGAGGAAGCACCAGGGGGCTGGAATCGGTCTGGCCCTGGTGAAGGAGTTGGTCGAGGCGCACGGGGGTTCGGTGACGGTCCGCAGCAAGCTGGGGCATGGCACGACGGTAATGGTTCGCCTGCCGCTGGTGTCGACCGCGGGGCCCGCCAAGCCGGCGCAGGCGTCGCCGCCCGTGACCGGATTGGAGACGATCAATGGAGGCGGGGCCTCGAGCGGCAACGGGAACGGAAGCGTCCATGGGAACGGGAATGGGAATGGGACCGGGCATGGGGCGGACGCGCCGGAGGCGCGCGTCGAGAAGACGCCCGGGGAGCACGAGGCCGAGGCGGCGCGCCTGGAGACTCAGCGGCACCTGGACGAGCTGTACCGCCGGGCGGAGATGCACGCGAGCATCACGCCGCTCCGGCAGAATCTCCGCCCCTGGGTTCCCACGACGGGCCACAAGAATCGCCCGCAGGTTCTGGTGGTGGATGACGAGCCGGGCATCCGCCGGTTCCTGAAGGATCAATTGCAGGAGGACTATCAGGTCCACGAGGCGGTGGACGGCCAGCAGGGCGTGGAGTTGGCCCGCCAGTTCATCCCGGATGCCGTGGTTTGCGACATGATGCTTCCCGAGAAGGACGGCATCGAGGTGTGTCGCGATCTGAGGAACTACCACACCACGCGGCTGATTCCCTTCCTGATGCTGACGGCGCGCGCGGACGACGAAACCAAGCTGACCGCTCTGGCCGCCGGCGCGAGCGATTTTCTGGTGAAGCCGTTCCGGACCGAGGAACTGAAACTCCGAATCAAGAACCTCGTGGACGCCCGGCGGCTCGAGCGCGAACTGGCGCAGCAGAACAAGAAACTCCAGTCGACCCTGAAGGAGCTGAAGGAGACGGAGATGCAGCTGGTGCAGTCGGAGAAGATGAGCGCGCTGGGACGGTTGGTGGCCGGCATCATTCACGAGATCAACAACCCGCTGAACTTCGCGCGAACGGGCATCCACGTCCTCGGCGGCTATTCCAAGACGCTGCCGCCGGCGGAGCAGCCGGATTTCATGGAGGTGGTGAAGGACATCAGCGACGGCATCACGCGGGTTTCCGGCATCGTGGGTGAATTGCGGCAGTTCAGCCATCCGGACAACGACGCGTTGCACGAAGTGGATGTCGCGGCGGCGGCGGCGGCGGCGCTCCGCTTCATGGCGGCGGAATGGAAGGACGACCGGGCCGACGTGGTGAACGAGATTCCGCCCGGATTCACGGTCCGCGGGAACAAGAACAAGCTCGTGCAGGTGTTCATCAACATGTTCCAGAACGCCTTCGACGCGATGCGGAGCCATCCGCCGACGGATGACCGTCCGCGCCTGAGCCTGACGGTGGGCGAGGAGGAAGGGGTCCGCCGGATCCGCATCCGCGACAACGGCCCCGGAATATCGGAGGAGCACGTGGCGCACATCTTCGAGCCGTTCTTCACCACCAAGGACGTGGGCAAGGGCATGGGACTCGGTCTGAGCATCTGTTTTCGGATCCTGGAGGAGGCGGGGGGCCGGATCGTGATCAACACGGAGAAGGGGCGTTTCTGCGAGTTTGTGTTGGAGTTTCCCGTGCCTTCATGATGACCGTGTCCCGTTCGTTTTGATCGCAACCAAGGAGAGTCAGAGTTCGGTCGGGGGAATAATCTTATGTACGACTACAAGCGGTTTGTCGTTCTCTACGTCGACGACGAGGAGATGTCGTTGAAGTACTTCACCCGGGCTTTCTCGGGGACATTCCGGGTGCTGACGGCGCCGAACGCGACGGCCGGGTACCGGCTTCTGGAGGACCACCAGGATGAGATCGCGGTGGTGATGACCGATCAGCGGATGCCCGGGGAGCAAGGCGTCCAGTTCCTCGAGCGAGCTCGCCGGCTCCGACCCCAGATCATCCGGATCCTCGCGACCGCCTTCGCGGACCTTGATGCCGCCATCGGCGCGGTGAACACGGGCGCGATTTACAAGTACGTCACCAAGCCTTGGGACCCCCAGGACCTCGAGATGACGCTCAAGCGCAGCATCGAGTTCTTCTCCGTCCAGGTGGAACGCGATCGGCTCCTGCGGGAGAAGCTCTCCGTCATCCACCGGTTGGTGATCACCGACCGGGTGCTGAGCATGGGGATCGTCGCCGCCGGATTGAGCCGTCAGGTGCGCAACGCCGTCGACGCCGTGGGGACGTTCCTCGAATTGGCCCCCACGATCTCCCGGACGGATGGCGTGGATCTCGAACGCCTCCGGGACAAGGATTTCTGGACGTCGATGAACCGGCGGGTTCACGAGCGCCTCAAGTTCGTGTTGAACATCCTCGACGACCTGGCGACGGAACCGGCGTCGAAGTTCGCCTTCGACAAGGAGATCCGGGTTCACGAGGCGATCGACGAGGCGATCAAGCCCCTGGCGGAGGAACTGGCCGCGAAGAAGATCGAGGTGGCCAACCTGGTGCCGGCGACCCTGCCGCCGTTGCTGGTGGATGTCCGGCGGTTCAAGAAGCTCTTCGCGCTCCTGTTGCGGCACGAGCTCAGCACCCTGAAGGAGGATTCGGTGGTGCGTTTCGAGGCCGCCGAACGTCCGGCTGAAAACGGAAAGCCGGAGGAGGTCAGCATTTTCGTCAACGACAACGGGGCGGGGCTGTCGGCCAAGTCCGTCCTGGGGTTGTTCGACCCGTTGCTGACCGGGGAGGAATCGGGAAGCGAGTCCGAGATGTTCCTCATGACGGTCTACTTCATCGTCTACCACCACGGCGGGCGGGTGCAGGTGGGCCATCGCCCGGGACGCGGGCTGGCTCTGACGATCCATCTCCCCCTGCGTCCGCAGCCGAGCGATCCGGTGGACGAATCCCAGGAGTTCCTTGTGCGCGCGATGACCAATGAACGCCTGTGGGACCGCCTGATGGCGGGGAACTAACGGACGCCACCAAGCAGACGGATTATCGGCGGCGCTTGTCTGGAGCGGCGGCTTGCCAGCCGCCGTGGTGGATCGAAGAAGGCGGCTACTAGCCGCCTGGGTGGATGGATCGAAGAGGGCGGCTGGAAGCCGCCCCTCCGTCAGTGTCAGCGGATCGGGCGCACTTCGATCTGGCGGAATTCGACCGGATCGTTGTGGCCCGCGAGGCCGAAGTAGCCCGATTTCCGGTCCTTGCCCGGGTGGGGCGAGTTCCCCATCACATCCTTCACGTCGGCGAGATTGGCGTCGAGGATGCGGGTGCCGTTGAGTTCGACCTCGATACGGGAGCCGGTGACGGTGACGCGCTGGTAGTTCCATTCGCCCGGGGGACGCTGGAATCCGCGGTGGGCGGCGGCCATCCCGTAGGCCGATCCGTGGGCCTGGCGAGGGTCGATCTTGCTGCCGGTCGCTTTCTCGTAGTTGTCATCCAACACCTGGAGTTCGCACATCCCGGCGTAGGCGGTGTCTCCGGAGCCCGGGTAGCGGATCGCAAGGCCGTTGTTGCCTCCAGGGGGGAGCTTGAATTCGAGGAGCGCGGTGAAGTCCGCGAATTCCTCGGCCTTGTAGTAGATCGTTCCGCCTTTGCCCGGTTTGCAGCGGAGGGTGCCCCCGGCGACGTCGTACTCGGTGACCGGGCCGGCCCAGTCCTTGAGGCCCGTCGCGGCGCTGAAGATGGGGTAGTAGCCGGCCGCGCGGTCTTTCGCCCGCAGCGTCGCGTTCGCCTCGGCGCCGGAGATTTCGCGGATGAAGAGGTTGCGCCAGCGGATCTCGCCGCCGTGGGTCTGCAATTGAATGGGACCGGCCTTCGGGACGGGCGCCTTGCGGTTGAAGTAGTTTTCGAGCCGGGCGTGATC
This sequence comes from uncultured Verrucomicrobiota bacterium, assembly GCA_942490575.1. Classification (GTDB taxonomy): domain Bacteria; phylum Verrucomicrobiota; class Verrucomicrobiia; order Limisphaerales; family CAIMTB01; genus CAIMTB01. The sequence continues at coordinate 20,001 of CALNYA010000070.1, read as the reverse complement.
GACCACGATCACGTCGTTCAATTCGACGGTGACACGCTCGCCGACCATGAGGACGCGGAACTTGTTCCATTCCCCGAACGGTTTGTCGGCGAGGGCGAGGGGATCTTTTCCCGGGTTGCCCTTGGAATTGTTCCATAGCCCGCCGGAGCCCAGGTCGGCGCCGATTCCCCATTTCTTGCCGGCCTCGGTGGTGTCCCAGATCTGGACCTGCGGAATGGCCCTGAGGTAGACGCCCGAATCGGCGCCGGCGACGGTCTTGTATTCGAGGACGAGTTCGAAGTCGCCGTAGTCCTTTTCGGTGGTGAGGAAGAGGCCGTGGCCGTCGTTGACGAGTTCGTCGCCCTCGGCGGTCCAGTGCTTTCGAATGTCCTCGAGACTGGCGGCCTTTTTGCGGGCGAAATCCTCCGCGCTGAGAGCCTTCCACTTGGCGGGGTCCTCGGTGTCGAGACCCCACCATCCGGCGAGATCCTTGCCGTTGAAGAGTGGCGTGAATCCGGGCGGGGGCGTCGCGGCGAAGGTGGCGGCCGACGTGATCACCGCGGCTCCCGCCATGGCCAGAAGTCGGAGACGCAGTGTGGATGCGAGGTGGAAGTTGAGCTTCTTCATGCTGGGATCGTGGGCCCCATCTTCCGGAAAAGAGGCGGAGCCGCGAGCCAAAAGGTGGCGGCCGGCCCGGGGAGCGGCTCCGGGAACGGTCTTCGACACCGCGTTCCGGAGCGGGTCGGGAATCCGCGCTAGGCGACCGCGTAGGAAGCGGTGTCCTCGACTTCGGGCGCGACTTCCGAGCAGGCGAGAAGGGGTTCGTCCGGGTTGCGGTGGTCGATGCCGGCGAGATCGGTGTAGATGCGGAACACGTCGGTGTTGGGGATCAGGCCTCGGAACCGCTCCGAACCGGGGCCGATGGCGACGAGGGGGACGTAGTCGGAGGTGTGGGTGGTTCCGGTGAACCCAATGCCAAGGTGGTTGGCCATGATCTGGCCGAGGGCGGCGACATCGGAATTCATCTGTTCGAAGAGGCTGGCGCCCTTGGCGTTCACGAAGGGGAGGAGGAGCGCTACTTTCGCGGGTGTGGCGCGGTATCCGGTGTAGTCGGCGACGAGGGCGATGGCTTCGGCCTCGGTGCGGACGGTTTTCAGGAGCTTGAGAATCTCGGGGAACGAGGCCCGGACGCCCGCCAGATTGTGGAAGCGCTGGGAGCTTTCGCGGTACGACGTGCCCATCCCGTTGAGTCCGAGGTTGGCGTTGCCATGGTCGGTGGTGACGACCACGAGGGTTTCGGGATGGCGACGCTGGAACCGAAGGACGACGGACAGGGCCTCATCGAGGACGAGGAGATCCCGCAACGCCGCGGCGGCGTCGTTGTTGTGGCAGGCATGGTCGACGCGGCCGCCTTCGATCTGGAGTAGGAAATGATCGTGGCGCCCGAGATGCGCGAGGGCGCGCTCCGTCATTTCCGGGAGCGTGGGCACGGCGGACCGGAGCGAATCGCTGGCGGCATGATCGATCGAGTACGGGAGGTGCCCCTCGGCGAAGGTCCCTAGCCACGGGCGATCGGTCGGCGCGTCGCGGAGTTCGCTTCGGGTCTTGGCGACCTGGTACCCCGCGGCGGCGAACTCGGCCCAAAGATCGCGATGGTCCTTCCTCTTGGCCGGGTCGAAATGGTTTTTGGCGCCGCCGAGCATGACTTCGACGCCCCGGGAGAGGTACTGGGCGGCGATGTCCTCGCCCGCGTCGCGGTTCTTGATGGCGATGGTGAATCCCGCCGGTGTGGCGTGGGTGATTTCGGTGGTCGTGACGAGTCCGCGCTTCCATCCCGCCTGTCCGAAGAGCGGGTGAAGGGGAAGGAGCGGTTCGCCGTGGGAATCGACGTTGATCGTGCCGTTGCGGACACGGGAGCCCGAGCCCCAGCTCGACGACGCGGCGGCGGAGTCCGTCACGAGGGAATCCAGCGACCGCATGTCCATGAGCGCGGTCCGCGCCTCCGGATGATTGACGAGTTCGAGCCAGGCGAGGCCGTGATTCCGTTCGAATTGGGATAGCTGATCGGCGCAGCTGAGCGTCCCGAGGCTCATGCCGTCCGCGACCATGTGGATGATCCGGCGGGGGGCGCCCGCGGGAAGGCGCGCGGGGCGGGGGGTGGATCGGGCCGCGATGGCAGGGCTCGCTCCGGCCATCGTCCCGAGGGAGGCGGCGACGCCGGAGGCTCGTAGGAATGAACGACGATTCACCATGGGAAATGAACGATCAGGCGGTGGAGTACTCCGGGCAAGCGACTTTTCCATGACTGAATGAGGTGGAGCCCCGCCTGGATCAGAACCAGTTGAAATTGAAACTGATGCTGACGCGCTCGGATGCGGTGCGGTTGGCGGCGACCTCGTGGCGGAGCCAGCTCTCGAACAGCGTGACGCGCCCCGCTTCGGCGGGGTAGGCGACGAACGCGCGGTTCTCGGGGCGCGGGTCGGGTCGGCGGGGCGGCGCCGCCATGAAGGAGGCGAGACGCGGATCCTCGAACTTGAGGCTGGAACAGCCCTTGGGCGTTTTCACGTAGTAGGTGCCGCTGAGGGTGGAAAGGGGATGGAGGTGAAGGCCATGGGCCGTGAAGCGGGGCATGATGTTGATCCAGCAGTCGGTCATGACCAGGGCGCGACCTTCGAGATCGAACTCGAGTTTCCGCGCGAAGCGGCCCACATGGCGGGTGAGGTGCCGCTCAAGTTCCATGAACGTGGAGGACATCTTGTGGAGACGACACAGGGAGGCGTACGTCGTGAACCCTCCCGGATAGTTGCGCGCGGACCAGCGGCGTCCGTTGTCGTCGTGGTCGCGGATCTGGTGGCATTCGCGGAGGAGTTCGGCGTTGAGCTTTCGCACGCCCCGGGCGCCGAGGGGTGCCGAGTAGATCAGAGTGGGGAACCAGGCGCGCGTGGACATCGGGCCACCTTAGAGAGGCGAACCCGCCGCCTTCAACGGCCCCTTGGCGATTTGCGGGGATCTCGCGACGGGACGGTGGAATTTTTCATTCGACGGTTTTCGCTGTTGTGGTGGGGCGACCCGGGACCCAAAGATCGGAGCGATGAAGGTGGCGGTGTTTTTCGAAAGGGATGGGGTACTGATTCACCCGGTGGGCAAGGAGGGTTCGACGAGGACGCCCCGTTGCCTCGAGGAGTTTCGTGTCCGCGAGGAGATTGGCGCGGCCCTGGCGGACCTCCGGGCCGCGGGATTCCTGCTCTTCGCGACGACGAACCAGCCGGGCGTGACCTCGGGGGAGCCGACGCGGCGGGAAATGGACATGATGCACGCCGTGCTGGTGAGGAAGCTTCCACTGGATGCGGTGCTGGTGTGTCCCCACCCCTCCGATGACGCCTGCACCTGTCGAAAGCCGCTGCCCGGTCTCCTGCGGGAATCCGCCCACGAGTTCAAATTGGATCTCGAGCACAGCTTCGTGGTCAGCGACCGGTGGGAGGACGCGGAACTGGCTGACGCGGTGGGCGCGACCTCGGTGCTGATCCGGTCGAAGACCAACGGCAACGGGCACCACGACTACGTCGTGCCGGATTTCCAATCCGCCATCACCAAGGTCATGGAGGTGGCTCGCGACCTGGGAATCTTGGGCGTTCTCTCGGAACAGCGGTCCTGAGCGGGCTCGGGAGCTCCCGGCGCGCCGGCCTTGGGGACCAGGGTTTCCCTTCCCCCGCGCTAGGGCCGCTAGGGCGCTAGGGTTCTTCGGAGCGGCGCTTTTTCTTCTTGGACGATTTCGACTCCGACTCCGAACCCGCGGGCGCGTTCGTCGCCGCCGACGCGGCGTCGGGCGCGAGGATCTCGGCGGGAGGCGGATCCCAGGGGGGCACATCGGAACTCGCGGGTAGTCGGCGCCCGCCTCCGACGAGGATCGAACCGTCGTCCATCTTCGTGAGGCGCGGGCGTGAGCCGGAGAAGATTTCGTGTTTTTGGCGGATGGCGATTTCGCCATCGGGCGTCACGACGCAGTAGGTGTAGGTGCTCCCGCCGGTCTGGAAGAGGACGTGGAGCTGGCTGAGATTGTCGAGCTGGGGGCGGGGGTTGGCGAAGGAGAGAAGCCGGTCGAGGAGGACGACCCGGTAGATGCGCGTCTCGGTCTCGTCGGTGACCCGGGCGTAGAGGTTGCGATCCCGGGTTCGGACCGCGGACTGAAGGGCGTAGCGTCGGATCTCCGGGGGACGGTTCGGGGCCTCGACGCTTGGAGGCACGCCGAAGGAGATTTCCCAAAGCTTGCGGGCGTTTTGAATCGTGAACGAGGCGGGTTCGCTGATGATCCGCTCCGTTCCAAAGGGAACCCGCAGCTCGGCGTAAATCAGGTGGGGGCCGGAGTCCTGGAAATCAAAATACGGCCGGACATTCCACCACTTGGTGCCGGCCTTCGCCGAATCGAGCGTGAATTCGCCCTCGACCGGAACCTGGCCCACGCGGGGAACGATTTCGCCCGACTTGGTTTCGGCGTAGAAGCTGAGCCAGAGGTTGTCGGTTCCGAGCGTGATGGGGCGACCGGAAAGGTTGGAGACCCGGACACCGACCGGGAGGTCTTCGCCTGGGAGATAGACGGTTTCGTCGAGCATGATCTCGACGGCGACGCCGGCGGATTGGGCGTGGGACGAGCCGGAGCCGACGGCGCAGGCGAGCCAAAGGGCGCAAATGAGGCGCATGACGCGAATGTTAGGCGATGGCGGCGCGCCAACAAGTGCGCAATTCCGGCCGGCCAGGTTGCCGCTCCCCCTCGTCGGATTCCGGGTCCGCACCCGTTCGCCCTATCCTTCCGTGGATGGGTTGGTGGCGAGGGTTCTTCCGCCGACTTCGATCCGGTAGTCGACCGCGTAGCGGCGGAGCGCGGCGGGATCGGGCTCGAGTCCCAGGCCCGGTCCGTCGGGCGGGCGCAGGAGTCCGTGGGCGTCCGGCAAGAGGCGAGTCCGGGTCAACTCGAGCGCCAGGCTCGACGGAGCGAAGGGGAACTCGCAATAGCGATGCCGTTCCAGGCCCGCGTAGGGCTGCATCGAAGCGCTCAAAGCGAGGGACGTGGTGAACGTATGGTTCACGAACTGGATGCCGCTCCGATCCGCGTGGCGGGCCACTTCGGCCGCGGTCGAGATGCCTCCGACGCGCCCGGTGTCGATCTGGACGAAGCCAAGGCCCCCGTGGTCGATCAAGGTCCGCGCCTGATACCCGTCGTGGCAGCCTTCTCCGCCCGCGAGTTTCAGGTTCAACCGGGAACAGCGCTGCGCGAGTTGGCGGTACGCGTTCACCGCCCCGCCATGGAATGGTTCCTCGAGCCAGACGGCGCCGGCCTCCTCGAGGACAGGCAAGCGAGCCGCGGCGGCCTCGACGTCCTCCCCCCAGATGGTGCCGGCGTCGACCATCAGGGCGACGTCCGCGCCCAGCCCTTCCCGCGCGGCGCGAACATGCTCCTCGTCGGTCTGAACGCCGCCCCGTCCGAAGGGGCCCCAGCCGAATTTCGCGGCTTGGAACCCCGCCCCGACCACGGAGCGCGCGGCCCGGTAGGTGGCCTGGGGATCGTCGCCGAACAATTGGGAGGCATACGCCAGCTTGGAGTGGGCCCGGCGTTGGCCGAGCAGTCGATAAACGGGTTCCTGGCGGCGCCGGCCCAGGAGGTCCCAGAGGGCGATGTCGATGCCGGACAGCGTGTGATCGGTTTGGAGGAGATCGAAGCTGTTCGCCCGCACGGTGGCGTGAACGCGGGCGATGTCGGCCGGGGTTTCCAGCCGCTGACCGAGCACGGAGTCGCGGATCGGCTTGCAGGCGCTGTGGGACATCGGGCAGTTCCAGCTCGCGATGCAGACGAGCGGGGAGGCCTCGCATTCGCCCCAGCCGATGTCGTCGCCGGACCGGACCCGGACGAGCAGGGCGTCCTGGCTGCCGTCGCCGACGTCGCGGATCTCCGGAAGCGCGAGGTAGAAGAAGTCGACGGCGTCGAGGTTCATGCGATGCGGGGTGGTAGTCGCCGGTGCTGGAGAGGCGGACTTAGGCGAGGACCTCCTTCATGACGCGGGCGCCTTCCACGCCGCTGAGTCGGGCGTCGAGGCCCTGGAACTTGAACGTGAAGGCGTCGTGCTGGATGCCGAGGAGATGCAGCATGGTGGCGTGGAGATCGTGGACGGTGGCGATGTTTTCCACCGCCGCGTAACCGAGTTCGTCGGTGGCGCCGACGACGAGGCCGCGTTGGATGCCGGCGCCCGCGAGCCACATGGACATCGCCTTGTTGTGATGATCGCGGCCCAGGGTGCCTTTGTTCTTCTGGGCCATGGGGGTTCGCCCGAACTCGCCGCTCCACACGATCAGCGTTTCGTCGAACAGCCCGCGCTGTTGGAGATCCCGGATCAGGGCGGCGCAGGCCCGGTCGACTTCGGCGGCGCGGAGCGGGAGTTCCTCCCGGAGTTGGCTGTGGTGGTCCCAGTCGCGGTGATAGAGCTGGATGAACCGGGTTCCGCGCTCGGCGAGGCGCCGCGCGAGGAGGCAGTTGGAGGCGAAAGAACCGTCGCCGGGTCGGCAGCCGTAGGCTTCGAGCGTCTCCGGCTTTTCGTCCGAAATGTCCATCAGGCCCGGGACGCTGGCCTGCATGCGGAAGGCCAATTCGTACTGGGCGATGCGCGTCGCGATCTCAGGATCGTCGAACCGGAGCTGATGACCCCGGTTGAGGGCCGTGATGGCTTCGACATCGGCTCCCTGGCGTTCCCGGGTGACGCCCGGGGGATTGGCGAGGTAATCGACGGGCTCGCCGCGACCGCGCAACTGGACCCCCTGATAGCGGCTGGGGAGGAATCCGCTGCTCCATTGCCGGGCGGAGATGGGTTGCGGAGATCGGCCCGGCCCGGTGGAGACGGCGACCACGAATCCGGGGAGGTCCTGGGATTCGGAGCCGAGCCCGTAGGTGACCCAGGCGCCCATGGAGGGGCGGCCGGCGATCTGGGAGCCCGTGTTCATGAACATGTGGGCGGGGTCGTGATTGATCGCGTCGGTGGTCATCGAACGGACCAGGCAGATGTCGTCGATGACCGAGCCGATGTGTGGAAAAAGGGCGCAGATCTCGGTCTGATTCCGTCCGAACTTGGCGAAGGGAAAGACGGGACCCTGGCAGAAGAGCTTTTCGCCCTGCAATTGGGCGAGTTGCTGGCCCCGCGTGAGGCTTTCCGGCATCGGCGTGCCGTGCAGTTGGGCGAGCTTGGGTTTGGGATCGAACGTTTCCAACTGGGACGGCCCTCCGGCCATCGTGAGCCAGATCACTCGCCGGGCTTTCCGCGGAAGGGACCATGCTCCGGGCGCACCCTGGGCCGGGGCGGCGGCCCGGAGCAGAGACGGACGCATCAGAGTGGTGAGAGCGAGGGAGCCGAGGCCTTGGGTGGCCCGTTGAAGGAAGAGCCGGCGGTGGATCGCTTCGGCGTTTGTCGGGACCTGGTTCATGGGTGGGGGAGCTTTCCAAAAACCGGACACGTATCGCGGCCATGCACCGTAGCCGCCGACGTCAGTCGGCGCTGACTTCCAGCCCGGAGATGGCGCGGACTGACGTCCGCGACTACGGGGGTGTGGTTCATGGATAGCGACGGTTTCATCCCAATCGAATCGGGGAATGACCGGGAAGGTAGTCCACGGCCACCTTTTGAATCGAGGGCAAAGGGCCGTCCACACAGCTCCGTCCGTACCGCCGGCTTTCCAGCCGGCCTCCGAATCCGCCTTCCCGAATCAACTAGGAATCCACCGGCCCACACTGAGCCTCGTGACGGAGGGCGTGATCCAACAGAACCAACGCCGTCATGGCCTCGACCATCGGGACCGCGCGGGGGAGGACGCAGGGATCATGCCGCCCGCGGCCTTTCAGGGTGGTGTTGGCGTGGGTGACGTCGACGGTGTCCTGCTCGTGCATGACGGTCGCGACGGGCTTGAAGGCGACCCGGAAATGGAGGGTCTCACCGTTGCTGATGCCGCCCTGGATTCCGCCCGACCGGTTGGTGACCGTCCTGACGCGCCCTTCGATGTTCCTGAAGGCGTCGTTGTGTTGGCGGCCGGTGAGGAGCACGCCCGAGAATCCGCTGCCGATGTCGAAGCCCTTGGACGCCGGTAGACTGAGCATCGCCTTGGCTAGGTCGGCTTCCAATCGGTCGAAGACCGGATCGCCCCAGCCCACGGGAACTCCGCGGGCCACACCCAGGACGATGCCGCCCACGCTGTCACCCTCGGCGCGTCGCTGTTCGATGCGTTCGATCATCTTCGAGGCGGCGGTGGAGTCCGGGCAGCGGACGATGTTCGCCTCGATGTCGGAGGCCTGGACGGTTTCGGGATCGACGGTGGCGGTCAGTTCCTGGACCTGGGTCACGCAGGCGAGGATTTCGACGCCCCAACGATGGCGCAGGAGCTTTTTGGCGATGGCGCCGGCGGCGACGCGGCCGATGGTTTCGCGCGCGCTGGTGCGGCCTCCGCCCGGCCAGGCGCGGGTTCCGTACTTCGCCTGGTAGGTGTAATCCGCGTGGGACGGGCGGAACTTGGTGGCCATCTCCGAGTACGCCTCGGACCGGAAGTCCTCGTTCTTGACCCACAGGGAGATGGGGGTGCCGAGGGTGTGGCCTTCGAAGACGCCGCTCAGAATCTGGACGGTGTCGGTCTCCTTGCGCGGTGTGGTGATGCTCGACTGGCCGGGGCGTCGCCGGTCCAGGTCCGGCTGGATATCGGCTTCGGAGAGCGGGAGGCGCGGTGGGCAGCCGTCGACCACGACGCCGACGCCTCCGCCGTGGGATTCGCCCCACGTGGTGATCCGAAAGAGATGCCCGAACGAATTGCCGTTGCCCATCGCGGGAGAGGCTGCCGGAAGGGCTGGGTGGGGTCAAACCGGGCGCTTGGGAACGCACGAAATGGCCGGTGATGCGTCAAATGACGTATATCGCGACTCGCGCCATCGCGTACTGTTATCGCCGATTAAACGGGCGGAGGTACGCGACAATAACTAGCAAGAAGGTAGAGCCATGAGACTAAAGAGCATTTTGAAGCGACCCAGTTCTTTGGCGTTGGGAATCGTCGGCTGGCTTGGGGGGGCCCTGGTCAGCACTGGGTACATCGCGATTGAGGTGCAATCCGGCGTCGTTGGGGCTGAGCCTCCTGGCGCACCCTTGTTGTTGGGGAACGATTTCGACGTGATGAGCCCCATTGTGGTTTCGGCCTTGGGGGTGTTTGACAGCGATTCGGACGGGCTCTTCGCGAGCGACATTCCCGTCGCGATCTACGATCGGACGACGATGGATCGCGTCACACCTGTGCTCGTTTTCACCACGGCAAATGCCGGTTCCGCCGAGGGAGGTTCACGATTCCTGACGCTTGATGAGCCGGTTTCCCTGCCGGCCGGGTTTCAGGGTTCAATCGTTGCGGGCAACTACGCGGGACTGGGCGAACCGAATGGCAATGTGGCCCACCAAGTCCGTCAATGGGCGTTCCAGGGCGGAGGTGGGCTGATTACGATGGGGTTATCGCGGTACACATTCACTTCAGCGTTCAGCTATCCCACCGGCGCCGAGGCTCGACCGGAGGATTTTCCGCAAGGGGGCCCCGTCTTTGCGGCCGGCACGTTCTCGTACTCAGATGCCGCAGTGCCGGAGCCGTCGACTTACGCGGTGTTCACTGCCGCCCTGCTCGTCGGTACCGCCGCTGTCCGTGCTCGTCGCGCCCGGTGATTCCTCACAGGCGCTTGGTCCTCAGGGGTCGGTCATCGAAAACTGCGCCTGAAACGCGTTCAGCGCCTTGGACCGGTGGCTGATGCGGTTCTTGGTGGCGTCGCCGAGTTGGGCGAGCGACTCGGAGAACCCGTCGGGAACGAACAGGGGATCGTAGCCGAATCCGTGCGAACCTTTCGGGACGAAGCCGATCTTCCCCTCGCAGGCGCCGGAAAAGAACCGGGTACGCGTCGCGTCCTGGGTCGGGGAGGCGGAACCGGAAGCTTGATCCACCGTGCCGATCCGGGTGAGCGCGAGGACGCATCGGAACCGCGCCGTGCGCTGGTCGGCGGGCGTCGCCGCCAGGAGGCGGAGGAGCTTGGCGTTGTTGGCGCCGTCGGGGGCGTTGCCTTCCAAACCGAATTCGGGGGAGGCGAAGCGGGCGGATTGGACCCCCGGCGCGCCGCCCAGGGCGTCGACTTCCAGGCCGGAATCGTCCGCGAGAACGTACCAGGGCGCGGAAGAGGCCGTGGCGGCGGCTGCGCCGTCGGTTTCGGGAGCATTCCCGCGGAGCCAAGTCGCGAGCGATTCGGATTTCAGGCGGGCGTTCGCCTCGAAAGTGGCACCGGTCTCGGCGACCTCGGGGGCCGCGGGGAAATCCCGCAACGTGTGGAAGACGAAGCGATCGCCGAGCACGGCCCGGATTTCATCGACCTTGTGCGCGTTCCGGGTGGCGATGACGAGGTGGGGTGTCACTTCCAGGGGATTCGGAACGAGGCGAACAAGCCGTGAGCCGTGTAATCGGCGGCGCCGCCCAGGGTGGGTTCGGAGTATTCGAAGAATCCGTATTCGAGTCGGAGAAGGCGTTCGTGTTTCATCCGGCGCGCGACGCCGAAGGTCATGGCGTGGCGGGTGTATTCCATGCCGAGCGGGAGTCCGGAGGCCGCGTTGTCCTGGGAGTAGTCCGCGGTGTTGAAGAGGTAGGTGCCCAGGAGGTCGGTCTTTTCGTCGACGATGAACGTGGCCGATGTGAGGAGGGTCCAGGTGTCGCCCTCGTAGGGGACGGATTCGGCGGCGTTGTTGACGCTCGACCGGGTTCGGCTGGTGGTCCAGCCGACGGTGGGGGAGAGGAGGAATCGGGACCAGGGAGTGAACACGAAGCCGGCGCTGAGGGTTTGGGCGTCGTAGTCGCCGGCGTTGACCGTCCCCCCGGGGTAGGGGGCCGGAGGGTTGAACAGGTCGGGTTCGTCCCAGCCATCGGTGGTGGTCGTGAACTCGGTGCTGCTGATGGAGTATTTCAGGGTGGTCTTCAGCCAGCGGAGCGGTTGGAGAACGAGACGGGTTTCGATCTCGTCGGTCTGTGTTTCCCGACTGCGGATGAAGGCCGGGTAACCGATTCCGCGGTTGGGGGAAAACAGGTCGACATCCTTCAGATGATCGTAGTCGTTCGCCCGGTCACGGCGGCGGGCCTTCGCCTGGAACGACACCGACCGCCAGGGTGAGATCGAGAACCCGGCTTCGTAATCCTTGGTGTCGCCCTCGGCGTCGGTGTCGCGCATGAACGTTTGGGTGGCGTCCGCGAGTCCTTCCTCGAAGTGCGAATAGGTCTCCTGTTGGAAGCGTGTTTCCGCGAAGAGGACCGTCATCGGAATGCCAGCGTACCGGAGACCAAAGTTCTCCTCGGTCGCCGCGCGGTCGATGTTGGCGTCGTAGGTGGTGGGGGTCCCGTAGGTCTGGCCTCCGGCGAATCCCTCCTGGCGCGTCCACTCGGCCTGGAGGCCCATGTAGAAGTGAAGGTCCGACCAGGGACCGAGCATGGTGTTGGCGTTCAGGACATTCGATTGCCGACGCAGGGTGATGTCGTCGGAATTCATGTCGAGACTCGGGGGCACCGTGGGGTCCGATGGCGCGAAGCTGGTGACGTCGAATCCCCCCGTGTCGCGCAGTTGCGAGTAGAGATAGCCCCCGGAGACGTAGAGCCAGTCGCGCAGACTCCGCTCCAGGCGGAGGACGTTCGCGCCGCGCCAATAGTCCTGGCGATCCCGGACGCTCGTGCCGTAGTCGAACGCCGGCCCCGTGATCTCATACTGGGTCCGGAGGTTGTCCTGGCCGTGCCACTCGAACTGCGCCTGGTCCGAGATGAGCAGTCCATCCCAGTCGTAACTGACATCGAACGTGATGAGGTGGGTGGTTTCGTCGACGCGTTTCCGTCCTGGAAAGATATTCCGCGTGACGCCGTCGCCGCTGACACCGCCCCAGTTCAGCGTGGCTTCCGTGCCATCCCTCAGGTGGAGGTCGTACGCGAGCCGGAATTTCGGCCAGTCGGGGAGTTCGAGGCCGAATTCGGCCGTGGCGTGGCGGTGGCGCAGGACGAAGTCGTCGCCCCACCGCGGGGCTGGAGTGCCGAAGGGGGCGTAGTAACCACCCGTGTCATCCTGGAATCGGCTGAATTCGCGGTAGGCGAGCCGCACCCAACCCAGGTCATCACGCCGGACGCGCACCTGGAAACGGTAGTCGTCGGGTCCGACCAGGGCGCGACCGTCCATCTCGACATGGGTGCGCGGGTCGGTGTCGTACTTGATGGAAAACTCCGAGGCGCCACCGCCGACGCCTTCCCGGGTCCAGTTGTGCTCGCGGAAGCGCGCGGTGTCGCCGTCGACGGAGATGAATTGGACCGCCGGCGTGAGGGTGAACGTGACCGCCGGTCCGGCGGGCTCCTCGGACCACGGGGCGCCCTGATCGATCCAGGCGCGAAGGACGCCGACTTCGTCCGGGGTGAGCGGGTCGCCCTTGCCGGTCGGCGGCATCTCCATGTCCTCGACCAGTCCGGCGACGAAATGGATCAGCGGACTCTTGGCGCTGTCGCCGGGGACGATGGCGACTCCGCCGTCGCCGCCGCGGAGCGCGGATTCCTGGTTGTCGAGGCGGAGGCCGCTCTTGGGCTTCTCGGGTCCGTGGCAGCGGAGGCAGGCCATTTCGAGAAGCGGCTGGATATCGGCGCTGAAAGAGACGGGCCGGGCGGCCGGGGGTGGAAGCCGGGAGGGATCGGGAAGGGCGGCGGCGGCGCGGGCGGGGAGGGAGACGAAGGTTGCGGCGAGCAGGGAGGCGACGGCGGCAAACCGGGGGGCGACGGTTGGCTCCGGCCGCGCCGGCGGCGCCAGGGTAGGGACCGGGCCAGGGACCGGGACCAGGACCGTGGCGCGGTGCGGAGTGGCGTGGGCGCGCGAAGAGTTCACGGCGTTGGGCTCAATAGAGCATTTTGGGATGGAAATTGGACCCATGGACCGCGGTGTGGCAGCCGGCGGACCAGCACGAGCCGAGGGCGAGGAGGGGTCGGTGGTCGACCTTGCCGATCCAGATTTCGCCCGGCGCCTGTTGGACCTGGGCGTGGCATTTGAGGCAGAGATTCGAGTCGCGCTCGGTGAGCATCTTGGCGTTCATCGAGCCGTGGGGACTGTGGCACGTGATGCAGCCCTCGCGGTTGGCCTCGTGCTCGAAGACGAACGCGCGGGCCTGTTCCCGGTGGCAGGCGCTGCATTGCTCGTTCAACCGGGCCATGCCGAGTCCGCCCGAAGTCTTGAAGATCTCGCGGCCGTGGGGGTCGTGGCACTGGACGCAATTCATCTGGCCCTCGAACACCGGATGGTGCTGCGGAAGGCGGAACTGCATCTGGACGTCGATGTGGCAGTTGTAACAGGCCTGGGGATCCTTGCGCGGATTGAAGATGAGGCCCGCCCGATCGCGCGGCGCGGTGGCGTGGAGGCTGCCGGGACCGTGGCAGCTCTCGCAACTGGTGCCACCCGGAAGGGTCCCGACCTCGGCGCGGACCCGGAAGTGGACGTTGCCCTGGAACGCCCGGGAATAGTTCGTGTGGCAGTAATAGCACTGGTCGTTGCCGATCAGCGTCGCGCCGGGGATTTGCGGGGCGACGACGAGATGGCGGGGGACGGACGAGCAGGAGCTGAGGAGGCCGATCCCGACGGCTGCCAGGGCCAGCAGCGACCCGCCGATCGACCATCGTTTCCAGGATTCAGAGGTCACGGTGTGCGGAACAGTTCCCAGGTCCATGTCTCAAGTCTTCCGCGAAGCGCGTGAGCGACGGTCGGGTCCCGGGAAATGTGGTGGTTTTGTAACGGCGCGGACAACGTGGAGGCAACCCGATTCCACCCGTCGCGTTCTCCGCGCGCCGTTGACGGACCGACCCGACCCGGTAGAAACCGTCCATGCGCCATGACTTGGGAACGCGGGTCCTTCAACGACTCTTCTTTTTCTCATGGATCGCTTCGGCCTTTCTTCCCGCGGAGCCCGCCCGAGCGGCGGACGTGCTGGTTCCAGTCAGCGCCGACACCACGTTGTTCGCGAGCAACCCAGGGAACAGCCTGGGGAAGTCGGATTCATTGGCCGTGGGAGCGACCGGCAAGGGGTTTCCCGCGCGTTCCCTGGTCCGATTCGATCTGGCCGGGCGTGTGCCGGAGGGATCCCTGGTGGTGGGTGCCCGTCTCGAGTTCACCGTGGTGAAGGCGCCGGCGGGGGAGGAGGCCTCGAGGGTGGTCGCGCATCGGATGCTGAAGGACTGGTCCGAAGGCGGAGGAACGGGGTCGTTGGGATCGCCGGCCAGGAGCGGCGAATCGACCTGGACGCATCAGGGGCATCCGGACCTGGCCTGGGATGCGCCGGGATGCGCCCCGGGCCACGAGTACGTCGCGGAGGCGAGCGGGTCGACGGGGATGAACGCGCCGGGGCGTTATGCGATCGAGGGACCGGGTCTCCTGGCGGACGCGCGGAAGTGGCTGGCGGATCCCTCCTCGAACCATGGCTGGATCCTCCTGGGCGACCGCGAAGACGCGAAGCTCACGGCCCGCAGGATCGGTTCGAAGGAAAGTCTGAGCCCCGCGGATGCCCCGGTTCTGGTCCTGACGCTGGGCGCCGCCGGGCCGACGATCACGCGATACGGGTGGGTGGAAGGTGGATTCGAAATCGGGTTTCGGGCGGAGGCGGGCAACCTCTACGAGGTTCAGTACAACGTCCTGGGAGCGATTTCGACCGATTGGCGGACCCTGACCAACGTGGTGGCCAAACTCGCCCCCGTGGACGCCCTCGTGACCGATCCGCTGCTCGGGGGAGCCGGCTCCCTTCGCTTGTATCGAGTGGCCGATGTAGGGGATGTGGACTGACGGGTGGCGTGGCGTGGCGGACCCCGGGAACCTTCGGAGGCGCCGTCTACGATCGCGGGCCGGCCCGGCGCCGGCTGAAAGCCGGCGCCTGGAGATTGGCCATTTTATGGGATCCCTGAGTGACCGGGCGATGTAGCGCAGGCTGCCCAGCCTGCTTGTCGCCGGTTGCCAACCGGCGGGGACCGGTGCGGGCCGCGTGCAACTCGTTGATTTCGGTAGGGACTCGGGTCGTCGCACCCGCCGACTGGCAGTCGGCGAAACGGAACCGAGTGAGTCGGCGTTCGCCGCTCAGCCGAAGCGGTTCCAGAGGCGGCGGTAGACGGCGATCCAGCCGGGGTAATTGGAGGCGCGCCCCATGAGTTCGGTGTGGAGCCGGCGTCGGAGATCGGGCGGAGCGGGGGTCTTTTGAAACTCCCAGAGCAACAGCGCCACGCCGTGAAGCAGGCGTTCGCGTGGGTGCCGGGAACCTTGGGGACCCGTCGGCGTTCGAAGGCCGAAGCTGCCGAAATTGACGAGGCGATTGCGCAGACCGGAGGTCTCCGGGCACTTGTTCGCCGGGCTCCGGGCGTACTCGCCGGCCGACGCGAACCGGCGGTTGAGTCGGCGGTTTTCCAGCCAGAGCCACAGATTTTGGGCGGTCCGGGTGATCGCGGCGTGTTCGGCGACGAGGGAGGTCCGTGAATGGACAACCCGGACGGGGTGCATCTGGGATCGGACGCCGCTTGCGTGAAGCCGCACCAGATCGGCGGGCGCCAATTCGTTCGGGTCGAGGATCGGTGGTGATTTCGGCGCCTCGTTGGGGACCGATTCCTCCGGCGAGGGAGGCGGAGGCGCAGGGGCCGAAGGATCGGAGGTCGGAGCCGCGGATTCGGTTTCGGGAGCGGGAGCGGGGGCGGCCACTTGGGTGTCAGGGGCCGGAGGCGGGGGCGGCGAGGGTTCGGCCAGGGGCATGGACTCCAGGCGACGCTGCCGTTCGAGGCGGCTGCCGTGGTATTGGCCATGGGCGGCTAGGTAGACCTGACCGAAGGCGATGCGGGCGCGGTCGAGATGGCGTCCCACGAAATCGGCGTCGGCTTCGGTGAATTGGGGCCGGCTGAGGCGCTCGGCGGCGAACAGGAGCCCGGCGCAGGTGTTCATGAGGCGGCGGGTCGCCTCGTGGAGCGGGAGGCGGGAGGGGTCCCGATGGTGATCGCATCCCTGAAGGAGATCGTCGTCGCCGACAATCCATCGATGGCCGGCGACGAGGTCGTGGTGGTCCATCGTGATCGGGCTGCGCCGGAGCTGGGGCAGCGTGAGGACCTTGAACACCACGTCGAGACCCGTCTTCGGCGCGAGCTTCCGGCCGAGTGTTTCCAGGGCGCGCTGGTAGCGGTGTCCCACGCCCGAGGCGCCGCCGTGAAGGAAAACGAAGACCTCGAATTCGCCGAAGGGCAGGTCGTCGGCCTGGTCGGGTCCGCGAAGCACCGCCCCTTCGCCGCGGCCGTATCCGCCCCCGACAAGGATGGCCTGAAGCCGGGTCGGCGGAATCACGGTGCTGAGGCCGAGGTGGATCTGATCGCAGACGTCGGCGAGATGGGATTCGAGGGCGTCGGTGCCGTCGAGGGTGAAACGGGGAGGAGGTCCTGGGATCACGGGGCGCTGGGGTGGATGGGCGGGTGGGTGACGGCGGCGGTGGTGGTGGTAGTGGTGGTGCTGGTGGCGGTACTCTGACTGGTTTTTTGGGGGGAGAACAATGGGACAAATGGGACCGATGGGACAAATGGGACAGATGGGACCGAGGGGGCGAATGGGTCTAAACGGGGTGGGCTTCGCGGTGGGCTTGGAGGAACTCCTGCATTTGGGTCAGGAATTCGCTGGCGATGCGGGGTTCGCTGTACCGATGGCGGCATCGGTCGCCGAGGCGGCGGCCCAGGTCGACGGCGCGATCGGGGGCGTCCAGCAGGCGTCGGATCCCGGTGGCGATCCCCTCGGCCTTGGAGGCGACGATGGCGTCGGAACCCACGCCGATGCCTTCGGCGCCGAGCGGGGTGGTGACGACGGTGCGAAGCTGGGCCGCGGCCTCGAGAATGCGCGTCCGTGTACCGGACGCCACGCGGAGGGGAAGGAGGACGAAGCGGGAGTCCGCGATGGCGGACTCGATGGAAGGGACCGGGCCGACGAGGACGACGCGGTCGGAGCCGGATTCGCGGATGAGCCTGGAGAACCAGGGTGGCGCGTTGATTCCGGCGACATGGATCCTGACCTGGTGACGGCGGAGATCGGCGTCGATGAGCGGGAGGATGTCGCCCATGAGAAAGCGGAAGGCGTCGGTGTTGGCGGGGGAATCGAGGCAGCCCCAGAAGAGGATGATCGGGCTGGATTCGGGGTGGGGCGGGATGGTGGGGGCGACGAGGATATTGGGAAGGATTCCAAGGCGGACCCGTGATCCCCGGCGGGCGAGGTCGAGCGCCAGTTGATCGCGTTCGGCGGGGTTGCTGAAGAAGACGAGCCAGGGTTTGCGGAGGAGCCGGCGTTCGAGTCGTTCGAGGTGGATGCGTTCGATCAGCGTTCCGAGGTTTCGGAGCGACGGTGTCTGTCGCCATTTGAGACCGACGAGGCGGGAGGAGACGAGGTCGAGATCGACGACGATGGCGGGCCGGGACGGGTGGTTGGCGGCGGTGGCGGCGAGGAGCCACGGGCTGTGGAACCGGCAGACCACCGCGTCGTAGCGGCGCGTGGAGAGGAGCTCGAGGTAGGCGCGAGTCCCGGCGGAGCCGAACTGGAACACGGAACGGGACCGGATCCAACAGGGGGGAAGGGCGTTCAGTTCGAGGGTGGGTGGATACTTGGTGGCGTCGGGTCGCTGGGTGGAGTCGGAGCCGCGGGGGTGGACGAGGAGGAGATCGGTTTCGTAGGCGGACCGGAGGGCGCGGAAGAGGAGTCGGCTGCGATTGTTGGCGCCACCGGTTCCGGATTCGAAGGGGACGTCGATGTAGAGGACTCGCGGCATGGTTCAGGCGCCGGCGGGCGCGGCGGCTTGGGGATTTCCGCGGCGAAGGCGGGTGGTGACCGTGGCGCGTTCGGCTGGGGCGAGGGTGATCCACCAGAGGCCGGCGAGTCCGACGAGTCCGATGGCGGCGCCCTCGGCGAGGACGAGGAGGGTGGTTCGGCCGCTGGTCCACCACGGTTGGAGGCGGAGGGCGAGGGCGAGGGCGACCATGGGGAGGCAGCCGAGCCAGACGGGAAGGACGACCTTGCGGAACAGGGCCCAGCGGCTCAGGCCGGCCTCGTGGGCGGCCCATCCCCAGAGGACGCCCCAACCGAGGAGGACCGTCGGGATGACCGAACCGATGGCGACGCCGAGGATGCTTCGCAGGGCGAGGGTGAGGGCGATGCTGAGGACGAGATTGAGGGCGGCTTCGGAGACGCCCTGCCACATCATGCGGCGTTCCTGGCCGGCCATGAGGAACATCCGTTTGAAAACCCAGTGGGTGAGGGTGAGGGAGTAGTACCAGAAGAGGAGAAGCTGCCCGGTCCAGACCATCGCGGACGTCGGTTGGGCGACGCCGGTCAGGAGGCGGATGAGTCCGTCCATGTAGGCGGCGGAAACGACGTAGAGCGGCGTGGCGGCGAGGACGGAGAAGCGGAGCCCCTGGAGGAGCATCCGGCGGAGGGCGGCGGTGTCGCCGCGGGCGTACAGGTGGGCGGCGGTGGGGGACAGGACATCGGCGATCTGCCGGGTGAGCATGCCGAACATCTCCCCGACCTTGGCGCCCGCCTGGTACGGGGTGATGGCGGCCATGCCGAGGATCCCTCCGAGGATGGGGGGATCGGCTTTGTTGCGCATGACGCTTCCGAGCATGTTGAGGTACGCGTACAGGCTGAAACGTCCGGTGCTGGCGAGGGCGGGACGGGAGAGGAGCCGGGGATGGAGTCGGACCCGGGGCATGTGGCGGATGGCGAGCCAGGCGGCGCCGATGTAGGGAACGAGGATGCAGAGGAGGGCGAGGACGACGAGCGTCAGGAAGCTGAGTTCGAAAACGGCGAACGCCACGACGGCGGCGAAATTGGCGAGCAACGACACGATGGCGACGTTGTTGGCGATGGTGATGCGCTGCTGGCCCTGGAGGATCTCGGGGAAGATCCCGAGGGGAAACGCGACGCCGGTGCCGATGAGGAACACCTGGAGGATGCCGCGGAAGCGTTCCCGGTTTTCGGGGCTGACCTGGAACAGGTCGACGAGCGGGCCCGACCCGACGATCCCGAGCGTGACGACGATCAGGGCGCTGACGACGTGGAAGCCCAGGATCGTGCTGAGGACGCGGCTGAGCTCGTCCCACTCCCCGCGGACGGACAATTCGGCGACGCGTTTCTGGGCCGCGGAACCGAGGCCGAAATCGAGGAGAACACCGTACCCGAACAGCGCCCAGAGCAGGGACCAGAAGCCGAATTCCTCGGGGCGCAGGGTCTGGAAGAGAAGGCGGAACGTCGCGAGGCCGAGAATCATCCGGAGGAGGATCCGGACGTAGCTGGACACCGTGCTCCGAACGACATTCCGCCTGAGCTGCTCCGGGGTCATGGGAGCGGGAGGAGAGGGCCGGGGCGCCGGGACATCCGGGGGATGCCGGGGGTCGATGTCGACGGAGATCTGATGTCGCGGGGGTGTGGGTGGAGTTTATCGGGGATGTCGATGGAACCGCTGGTCCCGACCCGGGGTCGCGGCGACGGGTCGCCAGGGTGATTTCGAGACGACCGTACGCCCGCCAGGGGGATCCCGCCTAGTTCCCTTCTCCGGAAACCTCGCGGGCGATCTCGGCGTTTTCGAGGATGAGGCGGCGGGCCTCGCCGAGGAGTTGGGTCGGGCTGAAGGGTTTGGTGAGGAACAGCGCGGCGCCGCACGATCCGGCTTCCTCGGGCAGGATGACGTGGCCCCGGGCGGAGAGGAGGATGACGGGAATGCCGGCGGTGGCCGGATCGTTCTTGAGATGCTGAAGCGCGGTGAGGCCGTCCATCTCCGGCATGAGGACGTCCATGACGATCAGTTCGGGTTGGCGCGACAGCGCGAGCTCGAGGGCCTCCCGGCCGTTCCGCCCGATGATGATGTCGTAGCCGCCGCGGCGCAGGCTGAGTTCCGTGACGCGCAGGACGTGGGGTTCGTCGTCCACGATGAG
>CALNYA010000069.1:0-200589 GCA_942490575.1 uncultured Verrucomicrobiota bacterium | reverse complement strand
ATGCTTCGTTCAGTTGCATGTACTACGCAGCCACCCACAGGAGAGAAGGCGCCTAGATGAACACTGCCGCCATTTCCCTGGTCGGCATCCTGGTGGCGATCACCATCGGACTGTCGATCTTCTCCACAGCGCTTCCCCCGCCACGACGACAGCCGACTTCTACCTGGCCAGTCCTGCAGGGTGGGCGCCTTCGCCAACGCCTTGGCCATCTCGGGGGACTACCCTCCTCGGCCGCGTCGTGTCCTCGGCGTGGGCGCCGCCGTCTACGTCTCCGGCCTCGATGACGTGTGGTACGCTGCCGGATTTCGCCGGCGGCTTCGTGGTCGTGGTGCTGTTCATCCCTGGCGCCCTGCGGCGCTTCGGTGAGTGCGACCGTCGCCGACTTCGCCTACGGGCACTTCGGCGGCAACCGCGTTCGTCTGGTCAGCGTGCTGTGCGTCCTCATGGTGTCGATGTTCTACATGGCCCCACAGATGTACGGCGCCGGCAACACGTGGAAGATCTTGGTAGGCAGAAGCTTCCTCCCCGCGAACGCGGAGGGCATGTTCCTGGGCGTCAACTCCATCTACCTCTCCGGCGTCACTGTGGTGGCGGGCATCATGATGTTCTACGTCGCCATGGGCGGCATGAAGGGCACCACGCTCAACCAGGTGATCCAGTTCTGGTGGCTGTGGCTGGCCATGTTCCTCGTCGTCGCCTTCGCCTTCGGCCAGGGCTTCAACTACCCCAACAGAAGGCGTGGTACGCCGCCCGGCACCCCCGATTGCGGGTCGATTTCGTCGGGCACCCGATTCTCGACCGCCACCCAGCCGCCCTCGTCGACGCCCCGGAGAGCCCCGGTCCCAGCCACGAGAAATCCTCCGTGCCGCCCCAGGTCCTCCTTCTCCCAGGAAGCCGTCCCTCCGAAATCGCCCATCACTGGCCCGTCATGGTCGAGGCCGCCCGCCTCATCCACCCCGAGCATCCGGCCCGCTGGCTCGCCGTCTTCACCAACGAAGCCATGAGCAATCTCGCCTCGAAGATCGACGACGGCCGGGGGATCCCCCTTGAAACCCGCGTCGGGGGCCTGGACGAGGAACTTCCCCGCACCACGCTCGCCATCGCCGCCACCGGCACGGTCACTCTCGAATGCGCCATGTGGCGCGTTCCAACACTCGCCATCTACAAGGCTTCCTGGAGCACCTACCAGATCGCCCGCCGCATCATCCGCGTCCGGCACCTCGCCATGCCCAACCTCCTCGCCGACGCCCCGGTCATGCCCGAGCTTCTCCAGAATGAAGCCTCCCCGGCGAAGCTGGCCGCCGCCGCCGCGAGCCTGCTCGCCAACCCCGCCGAACGCGCCAGGATCCGGGCCGAACTCGGAGGGGTTGTCCGACTGCTCGGCCAGACCCGCGCCGCCAATCGCAAATCCCGTTCGTCGTCGCCCGCATCGTTCTGCAGGACTTCACCGGCGTGCCGCTGCTCGTCGATCTCGCCGCCATGCGCAGCGCGGTCTCGCGCATGGGCAAGAACCCCAAGCTCATCGAACCGCTCGTTCCCGTCGATCTCGTCGTCGACCACTCGGTCCAGGTCGATTTCGCCGGGAGCGCCGACGCCCTCAGCCGCAATCTCGACCTCGAGTTCCAGCGCAATCGCGAACGCTACCAGTTCCTCAAGTGGGGCATGCAGGCGTTCGACACGTTCAAGGTCGTCCCGCCCGGCATCGGCATCGTCCACCAGGTGAACCTCGAGTACCTCGCCAAGGGCGTGCTGGAGAAAGACGGCGTGTATTACCCCGACACCCTCGTCGGCACCGACTCCCACACCACCATGATCAACGGCCTCGGCGTCGTCGGCTGGGGCGTGGGCGGCATCGAAGCCGAGGCCGGCATGCTCGGCCAACCCGTCTACTTCCTCACGCCCGACGTCGTCGGCGTCCACCTCGCCGGCGCCCTCCGCGAAGGCGTCACCGCCACCGACCTCGCCCTCACCGTCACCCAGCTCCTCCGCAAGACCAAGGTCGTCGGCAAGTTCGTCGAGTTCTTCGGGGCGGGCCTCAGCCATCTGACCCTCGCCGACCGCGCGACCATCGCCAACATGGCTCCCGAATACGGCGCCACGATGGGCTTCTTCCCGGTCGACGACGAATCGTCGAACTACCTCCGAGCCACCGGCCGCAGCGAGGAACTCATGCCGCGCCTACGAGAACTACTACAAGGCCCAGGGCCTCTGGGGCATCCCGCAAAAGGGCCAGATCGACTATTCCCAAGTCGTCGAATTGGACCTGGCCTCGGTCGTCCCCAGCGTCGCCGGACCCAAACGCCCCCAGGACCGCATCGAGTTGCCCAAGCTCAAGGAGAGTTTCGTCGGGACCTTCAGCAAACCCGTCACCGAAAGCGGGTTTGGAAAAAGGGCCGAGGACTTCGGCGCCGTCTCGGCCGAGGTTCCCGTCGCATCCGGTGGCAACGCCAAGATCGGCCACGGTTCCTTCCTCATCGCCGCCATCACGAGTTGCACGAACACCTCGAATCCCAGCGTCATGCTCGCCGCCGGTCTGCTGGCCCGCAACGCCCGGGCGAAGGGCCTGAACACCAAGCCGTGGGTCAAGACCTCCCTCGCCCCGGGTTCGCGCGTGGTCACCGAGTACTACGACCGCGCCGGGCTCTCCGACGACCTCGACCAGCTCGGCTTCCAGACCGTCGGCTACGGCTGCACCACCTGCATCGGCAACTCCGGTGACCTCGACACCCGAGCTCGAGGAAGCTGATCGTCAAGCACGACCTCGTCGCCGCCAGCGTCCTCTCCGGCAACCGCAACTTCGAGGCGCGCGTCCACCAGAACATCAAGGCCAACTTCCTGATGTCGCCGCCGCTGGTCGTTGCCTACGCCCTCGCGGGTCGGGTCGACAAGGATCTGACCACCGAACCGGTCGGCCAGGGCAAGAACGGTCCCGTCTTCCTCAAGGATATCTGGCCCACCCTCCAGGAGGTTCGCGACGCGATGCAGGCCGCCCTCAAACCCGAGGTGTTCCGCAAGTTGTACTCCGATTTCGCCTCCCAGAATCCGAAGTGGAACGAAATCCCGTCGTCGGTCGGCAACGTCTACGAGTGGGATCGGAATTCCACCTACATCCAGGAGCCGCCCTTCTTCGTGGACATTCACCGCGTCGAGCCGCCGGACGATCGCGGAGATCCGGGGCGCCCGGGCCGCTCGGCATCTTCGGCGACTCGGTCACCACCGACCACATCTCCCCCGCCGGCGCGATCAAGAAGACCTCCCCGGCGGGTCGCTTCCTCGTCGAGAACGGCGTCGAGAAGGCCGATTTCAACAGCTACGGCAGCCGGCGCGGCAACGACCGCATCATGACCCGCGGCACCTTCGCCAATGTCCGGATCAAGAACCTGATGCTGGGCGGCGAGGAGGGCGGCAACTCGCTCGGACCCGACGGCGCCAAGACCTCGATCTACGACGCCTCGATGGCGTTCCAGCAGCAGGGCACTCCGCTGATCGTCCTCGGCGGCCAGGACTACGGCATGGGTCCAGCCGCGACTGGGCGGCCAAGGGCACGCTGCTGCTCGGCGTGAAGGCGGTCATCGCGGCGTCGTTCGAGCGGATCCACCGTTCGAACCTCGTCGGGATGGGGGTCCTGCCGCTCCAATTTAAAGAAGGCACCACCGCCCAGACGCTCCAACTCAACGGCTCCGAGACGTATGACGTCCTCGGCTTGAGCCCCGCGCTAAAGCCGCAACAGGACCTCACCCTCCGCATCACCCGCGCCGACGGCGCGGCCCAGGACATCCCCGTCGCCTGCCGCATCGATACCCCCATCGAGATCGATTACTACCAGCACGGCGGCATCCTCCCCTTCGTGCTTCGACAACTGGTTGAAGGGGCGTGAACCATGGCCGAAGCGCCGCCGCCGCCGCCGCCCGCGCCCGAGGCCCCAGCCCTCGGGCTTCTCACCCATCTCGCAATCAAAGGGTTCAAATCGATCCGAGACGCGAAGATTGATCTCGCCCGGCTGAACGTGCTGATCGGGCCCAACGGATCGGGAAAATCGAATTTCATCGGCGTCTTCAAGCTCCTGCGCAGCATTGTTGATCACAGGCTGCGGCAGCACGTGGCCGAAGGCGGCTCCGTCGGGCGCTTTCTGCATTTTGGCCCCAAAACAACTCCCCGATTGAGGATCATCCTCGAGTTCATCGGCGGCAGTTTTTCTTACGAAGCCTTACTAGCTCCCACTGACGATCATCTGTTGTTTCTCGCCCACGAATCCTACGAGTGCCCCGAAGAACTCGGCTACAAGCCTCAGGACGGTGCTACTGCCACAAGGAAGGAATTGGGATCTGGCGTTTTCGAATCCAAACTGCATCAAGAGCCAGGGAATAAAGATTTCCCCGGCACATTTGCTATCAAGCAACTCCTGTTAGCCTGTCGCACGTATCACTTTCACGACACGAGTCGCTCGTCGGAAGTCAAACAACCCGCGAGGGTGCAGGATAACAGGTCTTTTCGCGAAGACGCGGGCAACCTCCCGGCGTTCCTCCACAAGATTCAGCTAACGGACGCGCACTCCTATCGCACGATCGTTCAAGCGGTCCGACAAGTCGCACCGTTCTTCGACGACTTCGTCCTCGCACCCGACGAGATCAATACCGGTATCATCCGACTGCAGTGGAAACATCGAACGAACGACGACTACTTTGACGTCGCGTCACTCTCGGACGGAACCCTCCGGTTCATCTGTCTCGCCACGCTGCTGCTTCAGCCCAAGCCACCTTCCGTCATCATCATCGATGAACCCGAACTTGGACTGCATCCGTCCGCCATCGTGTTGCTGGCCGAACTCCTCCGTTCAGCTTCCCAGAAATCCCAAATCATCGTCTCCACGCAGTCGACCACCCTGGTGAACCAATTCCAACCGGAAGACGTGATCGTCGTGGAGAGCCACGAAGGCGCCAGCAGCTTCCGGCGTCTCACATCGGAGGGGCTGGCTGACTGGCTCGGAGACTACGGGCTTGGAGATCTCTGGGAAAAAAACCTGATCGGCGGACGCCCCTGAAATGCAAATGCGGAAGGTCCTGGTACTCGTCGAAGGCCAGACCGAGGAAGCCTTCATCAAGCGTGTGCTTGGACCCGCGCTTTGGTCCCGCCAGGTCGCCATCACACCTGTCGTACTGAAAAAAGGGGTCGGTCCAAAGTATTATAGTTTCCGTGTGCTCGGTGTGTTCCGTGGTTGATTCAATTCTTGGGAGGGTCCGTTCCCCGCCGATTGGGCGCTCCCGCGAACGCTGGCATCGCCACGGCGTGACCGGTACCGTCTGCCGCGCATGGGCCCCACGGCCTTCACCATCCGCCGCGCCACGCTCGACGACCTCGAAACCCTCCGGGGTCTCTGGCGGGAGTCCCGCTTGCCCGAGTACGACCTCGACAAGCGATTCACCGAGTTCCAGGTCGCCGTGGACCCGCATGAATGGATCCTGGCCGCCGTGGGCGTCCGGTTCGCGGGCTCGCACGGTGAAGTCCACAGTTTCGCGGTTCGCCGGACCGACCAGGAGGCCGAACTGCGCGAGGCGCTCTGGAATCGGGTCCTTCAGCTCGCCGAGAAGCAATGCACCCACCGTCTCTGGACACGGCCAGGCGGCGCTTCCTGGGACGACAGGGGATTCTCGCCCGCGCTTCCCGCGATCCTCAAGGAACTGCCGGCCCCTTTGGGTACGCGTTCGGAGGGCTGGCACACGCTCAAGATCCGGGACGAACCCCTCAAACTCATCGCCGCCGACGAGCAACTTGAGGCGTTCCTGGAATTGGAACGGTCCAAGACCGACCAGATGATCGCCCGCTGGCGCGTCGTGAAGCTCCTGGCGGTCGGCTTCATCGGCGTGCTTTTCATCGCCGCGATCGGAACGCTTCTCTATGTCCTCCGCCGCAAGCCGCCCGCCCGCCCGCGCCAGCCTTGAGTCCGAGTCCGCTTTCGGCGGGAAGGGTTGGTGACCGCGCCCCGGTTCCGCCACAGTCCCGCCGGCCCGGATAGCACGCCGCGATCCCCGGACAACCGCCATGGATGCTTCGCCCATCGCCTCCGCCTTCGATCACCCGCCCTCGGGCCGGGTCTTCGAAGTCCGGGGTCTGTCCAAGACCTACGGGGAGGGCGACGCCGCGGTCCACGCCCTGGCCGGAGTCGACCTCGACCTCGATGCCGGCGAGCTGATCGTCCTGCTCGGACCCTCCGGCAGCGGCAAGACCACCCTCCTGAACCAGATCGGCGGCCTCGACTTGCCAACCTCCGGCGAACTTCGCTACCGCGGACTCGATCTCACATCCGCGACCGAGGACGACTTGACCCGGTACCGACGCGATTCCGTGGGGTTCATCTTCCAGTTCTACAACCTCATCCCCAGCCTCACCGCCCGCGAAAACGTCGGGCTCATCACCGAGATCGCCCGCGACCCGATGGCGCCCGAGGACGCCTTGCGCCTCGTCAATCTCGGCGCGCGCCTCGACCATTTCCCCGCCCAACTCTCGGGTGGCGAACAGCAGCGGGTCGCCATCGCGCGCGCCATCGCCAAGCGGCCCGCCGTCCTGCTCTGTGATGAACCCACCGGCGCGCTGGACGTCCGGACCGGCATCGTCGTCCTCGAAGCGATCGAACGCGCCAATCGCGAACTCGGCACCCTCACGATCATCATCACCCACAACGCCGTCATGGCCGACATGGCGGATCGCGTCATTCATTTCTCGGACGGGCATGTCCACCACGAACGGCGCAACGCGCGCCGCGCGGCGGTCGAAACGCTGAGTTGGTAGCTCCAGACGATGATCTCCCATCTCGACCGGAAACTCCTCCGGGATCTGGGCCGCATGAAGGGCCAGGCGGCCGCGGTCGCGGTCGTCATGGCCTGCGGCCTCGCCATGCTGATCATGGCGCGCAGCCTGATCGAGTCGCTCGAGTCGACGAGCCGCGAATACTACGAAGCCCATCGGTTCGCCCAAATCTTCGGCCACCTGAAGCGCGCGCCCGATTGGGTGGAAGCCCGTCTGGAAGCCATCCCCGGCGTGGCGGCCGTCCAGACCGATCTCGCCGTTCAGGTCACCCTCGACCTCGACGGCCTGGACGAACCGGCCAGCGGAATGGTCCGGTCCCTCCCCGAATCCGACGCGCCCCAGCTCAACCGCCTCTTCCTGCGCACCGGCCGCTGGATCCAGGCCGGGAACCGAGGGGAAGTGCTCGTCGGCGAGGCCTTCGCCAAGGCCAACCAGATCGCCCCCGGCAGAACCCTGGCCCTCCTCCTCAATGGACGACGCCAGATAGTCCGCGTGGTCGGCATCGTGCTTTCCCCCGAGTACGTGTTCGAAGCCCGACCCGGCACCGCGCTCCCGGACAACCGCACCTACGGCATCTTCTGGATGAGGCACGAGGAGATCGCCGCCGCCTACGATATGGACGGCGCGTTCAACCACTTCGCCCTCACCCTCGAACCCCAGGCCTCCGAAAGCCCGGTCATCGACGCCGTCGATCGTCTCCTCCAACCGTACGGCGGTCGCGGCGCCTTCGGACGCTCCGATCACCCATCCCATGTCCGGGTCACCGACGAGATCGCCATCCTTGGAACTCTTTCCATCGGCTTCCCCCTGGTCTTCCTGAGCGTGGCGGCCTTCATGACCAACGCGGTCCTTTCCCGGTTGCTCAATCTCCAGCGCGAGCAGATCGCCATCCTCAAGGCGTTCGGCTTCTCCAACCGCCAGGTGGTCGTTCATTACCTGAAATTCGCCTTCGTCATCGTCGGCGCCGGCACCGTTCTCGGGACCCTCGGGGGCAACTTCCTCGGAAGGCGCCTTGTCGGGATGTACGAGGTGTTCTTCCGCTTTCCCGAACTGACCTTCCGCCTGGACCGCACCGCGGTCCTCATCGCCCTCGTCGTTGGCGTCGGCGCCGCCACCCTCGGCGTCTTCGGCGCCGTCCGACGCGCCGCGAAGCTGCCACCCGCCGACGCCATGCGCCCGGAACCGCCCGCCAATTATCGCCCCGCCTTCATCGAACGAACCGGCATCGGCCGCCTTTTTTCCCACTCCTTCCGGATCGCCGTCCGCAATCTCGAACGTCGCCCCATGCAGGCGGTGTTCACCGTGGCGGGCCTCGCCCTCGCCACCGGAATTCTCATCGTCCCGAACTGCTTCCGCGACAGCGTCCACGAACTGCTCGGCTTCCAATGGGACGTCGTCCAACGCCAGGACATGAATCTTGGCCTGGTCGAGCCCACCGGCATCGAGGTGTGCCATCTCCTTCGCCAGTTGCCCGGGGTTACCTCGGTCGAACCGTTCCGCCAAGCCCCCGTCCGGATCCGATCCGGCCACGTCAGCCGTCAACTCGCCCTCCAAGGCATCCCCGCCGACACCCACCACAGCCGGGTCGTCGTGGCTGGCTATCACGAAATCCCCGTGCCCACCCAGGGGATCGTCATCTCCGCCATCCTCGGCGAAATCCTCGGGGTCCGGCCCGGGGACATCGTCGACATCGAATTCCTCGAAGGACGCAGGTCCGTTCGGCGCCTGCCCGTCGTTGGCCTCGCGCACGACTTCACCGGCCTCGCCGCTTACATCGAGCTTTCCACCCTCAACCGACTCCTCGGCGAAGGCGATCTCGTCAACGGCGCCAGTTTCACCGTCGACCAGGCTCTGCGGTCCGCTTTCCTGCGGGCCCTGAAGGACATTCCGCGAGTCAGTTGGGTCGGGATCAAACGATCGCTTCGCGCCAATTTCGAGGCCACCACCGCCGCCAGCATCAGTCTCATCCAGTCGATCTACATGACCTTCGCCGTCGTCGTGTCGTTCGGCGTGATCTACAACAACGCCCGGATCTCCCTCGCGGAACGGTCGCGCGAACTCGCCACCCTCCGGGTCATCGGATTCTCCCAGCGCGAGGTCGGCGCCGTCCTGGTCACCGAACTGGTCATTCTCGCAATCCTCGCCGTGCCCCTCGGACTCCTGCTCGGCACCGGGTTCGCCACCGGAATCATCCGGCAGGTGAACACCGAGACCATCCGACTCCCCACCGTTCTGACTCTCTACAATTACTCCTTCGCGGCCGCCGTCGTCGCCATCGCGTCCCTCCTGTCCGCCGTGATCGTCCTCAGACGGCTTCGCAGTCTCAACCTCGTCAGCGCCCTGCGCGCTCCCGAATGATGATGCCCACCCCGATCGAACCTCCTTCCCCCCGCCCGCGCTCCGGCCCGCCCCGAAACCAGAAAAAGCGTCGCCGCTGGCTGCCCTGGCTCGGCGCTCTCGTGTTCGTCGGCGCGCTCATCTTCGGCCTGCGCCCCCAGCCCATCCCCGTTGAAATCGGCGCGGTCACCGAGGGACCACTCCGAGTCACGGTCAACGAGGAGGGCCGCACCCGGATCCGGAACCGCTACACCGTCTTCGCTCCCGTCGCCGGGCAGTTGCGACGCATCACGCTCAAGGCCGGCGAAACGGTTCGCGCCGGCGAAACCGTCGTGGCCGTCCTCGATCCGGTGCCATCGTCCCTGCTCGATCGGCGAACCCGCGCACTCGCCGAAGCCCGCCGCGATGCGGTCGCCGCCCAACTCGCCAAGGCCCGCGAAGCGTTCCGTTTCGCCAACCTGGATCTTCAGCGGTCCCGAAAGCTTCACGCCGAGGGTTCGGTGTCCGCCCGGGAACTGGAGAATGCCCAATGGCGCGAGGCCGCCGCCGCCCAGGAAAGCAACGCCGCCGAAAGCGCCTTGCGCCTGGCCGAAGCCGAACTCGCCGAGTTTGGCGGGTATTCGCCTTCGACCGAAGGCGGCCCCCGGCTCTCTCTCGGCAACGCGGGTTCCCCTGAAACGGGAGTCTCCAAGAACGGGGCGACAGAAGGCGCGCCAGCCGATCCGAAGGAATCCGACACTTCGCCTCCGTCCCAGCGCATTGGCATGGGGACCGGCGAAGGTTCCGAGCCATCGGCGTCCCGACCACCCGTCGAGGTCCGCGCGCCGATCAGCGGAAGGGTGCTGCGAATCTCGGAGGAAAGCGCCCGGGTCGTGGCACCCGGAACGCCGCTTCTTCAGTTGGGCGATTCCACCGACCTCGAAGTCGTGATCGAGGTGTTGTCCCGGGACGGGGCTTCGATCCTCCCCGGCGCGCGGGTCGAGCTCCACCACTGGGGAGGCGACTCCCCGCTCGAAGCCCAGGTCCGGCTCGTCGAACCGTCGGCGTTCACCAAGGTCTCCGCCCTCGGCGTCGAGGAACAGCGGGTCAACGTCATCGCCGACCTCGTCTCGCCCCCGGACCAACGCCCGGGCCTCGGCGACCGTTTCCGGGTCGAAGCCCGCATCGTCGTGTGGGAAACCCCGGAGACACTCAAAGTGCCATCCGGCGCGCTGTTCCGGCGCGGCGACGATTGGGCCGCCTTCACGATCCAGGACGGTCGAACCGTGCTTCAAAAGGTTCGAGCGGGACGGCGCGGCGGCACCGAGGTCCAGATCCTCGACGGCCTTGGAGCCGGCGAGGAAATCGTCCTCTACCCCGGGGACCGCATCCGGGAAGGCGTCCGCGTCCGGCCGGTGGTGATCGCGCCGTGACGGGGACCGTGCCGACGCCTACTTCTGCTTCGCGGCGGAGGTCACCTTTTCCCAGCGACCGGTCTTGCCGGACTTGAGGACGGCGTCGCAGATGAACTGCGTTTCGAGGGCCTCGCGGAAGCTGGGGGAACAGGGATCGTTCTTTTCGAGGGACTTCACGAAATCGGCGAACTGATGCGTGAAGGTGTGTTCGTAGCCGATCTGGAGGCCCGGCACCCACCAGTTCTTCATGTAGGGATGGTCGCTGTCGGAGATGTGAAGATTCCGCCAGCCGCGAACCTGGCCTTCGTCCTTGTGATCGAAGTACTGAAGGCGGTGAAGGTCGTGGAGATCCCAGGCGATGGAGGCGTTCTCTCCGTTGATCTCGAGCGTGTACAGGGCCTTGTGGCCCCGGGCGTAGCGGGTGGATTCGAAGGTCGCCAGGGACCCGTTCTTGAACCGCGCGAGGAACGCGCAGGCGTCGTCGATGCCCACTTTCTCGACTTTCCCAGTCAGGTTGTGGGTCCTGGATTTGACGAAGGTCTCGGTCATGGCGTTGACCTTCTCCACGCCGCCGTTGAGCCAGATGGCGGTGTCGATGCAGTGCGCCAGGAGATCCCCGGTGACGCCGGAGCCGGCAACCTTGACGTCCAGTCGCCAGAGCCCGGCGCCGCCCTGGGGCAGTTCCGGATTGATGGTCCAGTCCTGAAGGAACTTGGCGCGGTAATGGAAGATCCGACCCAACCGGCCCTCGTCGATGAGTTGCTTCGCCAGCGTGACCGCGGGGACGCGGCGGTAGTTGTACCAGACCGAATTCGGGACGCCGGCCTTCTCGACCGCCGCCACCATTTTCCGACCCTGCGGACCATCCATGGACAGCGGTTTCTCGCAGAGGATCATCTTGCCGGCCTTGGCGGCCGCGATCGCGATGTCGGCATGGACATTGTTCGGCGCCGCGATGTCGATGACGTCGATATCCTTCCGGTCGATCAGCTTCCTCCAATCGGTCTCGATCCCTTCGTAGCCCCAGTTGTCCGCGAACGCCTGCGCCTTGGCGGCGTCCCGGGCGCAGACGCACTTCAGGACGGGCTCGTATTTCAGGTCGAAAAACTTGGATGACTGCCGGAAGGCGTTCGAGTGGGTGCGGCCCATGAACCCATAGCCGATCAGGGCGATATTGAGCTTCTTCATATTTTGGAAAGGAAAAGGGACGCCGGAGGCTAGGCACGAGCCCGGCGTCGTCCAAGCCTTTCGTGAAACGCCGGCTTTCAGCCGGCTCTGGAGATTGGCCATTTTTTGGGATCCGAGAGAAGCGGAGCTGTGGAGCTCTTCGTCCCGGAGGGGTGAAAGTCGCCCCTCCGTTCACCAAACCCTCCCTCCGAACCAAGGTCCGTAGGACCGGCCTCTGTCTATAGACTACGCCCAAGAATCCGCGCCATTCCCCTGTAGGGGCGGCCCAACCGATGACACATCCGACCACGATCCCGAGCCATGGGAGCTCATGACCCCGCCCCAGGGCCGCTCCTACGGAGCTTGGATTTTCTAGGGAACGATCGTTGCTATAGACCGGCCGCCCCTGACGGGGCTGCGCGGGGATTTCTCGCGATCGAATCCATGGTGCCGCCTGCGATGACCCACCTATCCCCTGGGCTTGTGAACACATCGACCCCCGCATCGAGAGGCCCGAATACAGTTGGTCAAGTAAGGAAGAATGGTCGGTGTCCCGCCGGCTTTCCAGCCGGCTCCCCAGGAATAGGTCCCACACCCCGGCCGGCTGGAAAGCCGGCGGTACAGGAACTCCCCAATGTCGCGCCGGCTTTCAGCCGGCTCCCCCCAACCGGGTCCCACGCCCAGGCCGACTGGAAAGTCGGCGCTACGAAGTCCGCCCCCGCGCCAGCACGAGGATGACAAGGGCGGTGAGGAACAACCCCGCCAGCACCGTCAGTTTCCAGACGAACGAGACGGCATGCGCCGACGTCGCTTCGATACGCAGCCTCGGAGCGCTGGATGGATCGATCTCGAGCGGCCGTGTGAAGACGAGTTTTCGTCCGCGCTCCGGCAGGGTTGCCCGGATGGCCGCGGGACTCGACACCGCCGCGTCCTGCTGCTGGATCAACCGTTCCGCGAGCCGGGTCTGGACCGCGTTTTCCTCCGCGGAATTCCGTTCAAGAAGCTGTTTGGCTTCGACCTGGGTGTAGTTGGCGAACGGACTGTCGCGCAGCCCCGGGGGCGTCACCGCCTGGCCGCCGCTTCCACCCGCGACCCGGGCTTGGCGGACGTTGATGCCGACCATGGCCTGCTGGACCTTCAGGTTGTTCAACTGAACCCGCGCGTCCTCGTTGAACGCCTGATCGTGCTGGGACAGTCCATAGGCCGCCTTGAACGCGCGGCGCGCCTGCTGGGGATCCCCCTGCTGCAGGAGCGTGTTCGCGAAGCTGAGAACCTGCTCGGCTTCCCGGGTCTTCTCCTGCTGCATCTGGGCCTCGTTACGGACGTAGCTTTCGACGTCCAACACGACGGGTTGCACGTTGACATCCTGTTCCTGCAAGCGGAGCGAACCGCTCCAGTCTTCCATCCGCCATTTCTCGTTCAGGTAGACCGTCCAGGTGATGTTCTCGAGCGGCAGATCGATCCGGGGCCCGGGCAGGGCCAGGTCCAGGGTCCGCCGCCCGCCCCGCCCCGCCGCGCCCGTGTAGAAGAACTCGACCGTGCTCTCGTCGCCGATCCGCGAGTTCTGTTCCAATGGGATCAGCACTTCGTTCGTCGATTGCCACGGCCAGACGCTGTTCTGATTCACGAAGGCGAACCAGAAACGGGTTTCCTTCGGAAGGATCACGTGAAGGAGGCGTTTGTCCCCCGGGATCAACCGCAGCTTCACCTGGGTCAGCGTCGCGCCGTCGTCCGAGATCACCGAGGTCAGCGCCACCGAATTCACCCGCGCCGGCAGGAGCCGCGCCGCCTCGTGCCGCACCAGCCGCACCGGGAGACTGAACGCCGGCTCGACCAGGCGGTAGGTGAAGTTGGCCGACGGCGCCGCGATGTCCTGCTGCAACGCGCGCGGGATCACCTGCCAATCGGTCGGTTGCAACGTGGGCGGCGGCTCGATCCGAACCTGCAACCGCCCGCCCGCCTGCACGGTGACGAATCCGCGCTGGAGATTCACGTTGAGCGCCTGGACGCCATCCACGGTGACCTCGGCCGCCTGCTCCGCGATCGGCTGGGTGTAGGCCACCTGGAGCGCGTACTTGCCCATCAGCCGCCGTTCGAGTTTGACCTCCCAATCGCGACTGGCTCCGTTGGTCGTCCCCGGACGGACCAGGTAATCGCCCACCTGGTCTCCCTGGAACCGGACTCCATCCGCCGCCGCTGGCAGCCGCACCACGAGGGCTTTGACCCCCGTGTTTTCGATCTCGTACTGGAGGTTCACCGACACCTTCAACTGGGCCTCGGCGAAGGCGACATGCTGAAGGCTGGTCACTTGGATCCAGGCGTCCACCTGTTCCAGGTCCAAGAGGACGTTCCACGCATCCTGAAGCATCCGGAACGCGAGGACGCCCCGCTGGCGGACACCCGCCTGCTGGGGGTCGAGTTGGGTCACGCCCTCCCGCCCGGTCACCTGCAGACGAAGGCCCTGTTCGGGCACGATCAGGAGTTGTCCCCGCTGCTTGGAGGCCTCCCGGAAGGACAGGCGCGGCACCGCCCAACCCTGCGTCGACTTCACCCCGGGCCCCGTCAGCGACACGTTGAACCGCTGCTTCCCCTCGGTCTTGCCGCGGAGATGCAGGGTGATCAACCGGTCGGAATCCGTCTTCAACTCGGTCCAGTGGCTCATGGCCTGTCCCGTGATCGATTCCACGTCCAGACCGGCCGGCAGCGTGAAGCTCAACTTGAAGATCCCGGCCCGCGTGACGTCCACATCCAGCGTCGTCGCCAGGACCACGCGGTCTTCGCTCAGCGAGACGGTCTGGTTCGATTCCACTCGGACGTCGGGCTCCACCGCCGACGCCTTCACCGTGAGTTTCGCGCCTGGCGCCGAATAGCGGTACGCCCGACGGAGAGCCAGTCCGGCGACATGGGGTCGGATCGGCCCGAGCGCCGTTCCAGGGAAGTCCTCGAGATTGATCGCCGCGACTCCTTCGACCCGGACATCGTCCAATTGAACCTCCGAACCCGTCGCGACGCCGACCAACCCGATCTGTCCGGCGGCTCCGCGAACGTCGATCAGTCCCACCCCGCGTTCGAACGGCAGCGGCGTCGCGGCCACCTGCGATCGAACCATCACGGTGAACGGCTTCGATTGGGCCGGCGAAAGCCCGGCTCTCAGGACGCGGGTGTCCGGGTCGAAACGCCAGAGCGTGAGCGAAGCCGACTGGACGTCGGTGATCGTCATGCCGGTGGGAACGTCGAAGATGAGTTCGGCCACCTCGCCCTGGGCGGGACGGACCTGCACTTCGTGGACGCCTTCGACAACGCCGGGACCCGGAACGAAGGCCTGCGCCAGTTCGGCGTAAAACACCGCGCGCTCCCGGCGCGTGTCCCGCGTCCTCGGCCGCCAACCGATCCAGGCATCCGGTGCCGGCGACAGCACCAGGCTCGCCACCGTGTTCGACACGGCGGCGCCGTCCACGTCGCGGCGGACCAGCACCGCTTGGGGCGAAACCACATCCACGTCGAGTCCCGGCAGCGTGAGTTCCGCCCGGTTGACCAAACCGGGAATCACCGGCACCACGAAACCGCGATCGCCGTTCCGCACGGTCACCCGAGTCTGGAATTCGATCGGGAACTCGAACACGCCGTTGGTTTCGGCGACGAGGAGATGGACCCGGCGCCCGTCCCGCGTCACCTGAACGAGGCGCGTCGAATTCACGGGATGCCCCGACCGGATCAGGACCCCGGGTTCGCTGAACAGCGGCAGGACAGCGCCCGCCGCGCCCTGCCATTTCACGGTCGCCCGGCCCGTGACGAAGTCGTCGGCGACGACCCATTCCTGGTTCACGGATTCCGCCGGGAGGTTGGCCGGCCAAGCTCGGGCGGCTTCCGCCGCGTTGGCCCGAGGTGCTCCACCCAGGAGGCCGCCAACCCCAGCACCGCCAGCCAGCCGGCGGCCGGGACCACGGCCTGGCCAGGCGGGGAACTCCGCCACCAGCGGACCGCCGCGGGCAGCAGGACCTGAAGGAACGCGAAGGCGCCCAGGACCAGGACAAACGGGCGTGGACCGGCGGGAGCGCGCAGGGCGGCCCAGAGAACCAGGGACCAACCCACGGCCAGGGCCAGGGCGCGGCTGGCCGGGCGGGAAGCCACCAGCGCGTACAACCACGCGACGACCGCGCCCGCCATCAGCACCACGCCCCCGAAGGTCACCCAACCCGAGGGCGAGCTCTCCACGTTCGCCAGGTCGACCCTCCAGGAAACGTTGCCCTGCTGAATCGGCGCCACGAACCGGAGATCCGTCGGCAGGCTCAACTCCCCCGATCGCGCGATCTCCCCCAGTTGGACAATCGCCAGGAGGGCCACGGCCGTGGCCGCCATTCCAAGGAATCCCGCCGCGAGGTGCCGCAGGTGGAAACGGGGTCCGCTTCCGAGCCGTCCCGACAGAATCATGCCACCCAGTCCGATCGAAGCCGCCAGGACCAGCAGCCGGCCGATCACGGTGACCCGGTCATCCGACCGAAGCAGGCGGGCGAGCCCCGCGAATCCGGACGTGTCCACTTCGCCCGCGGCCGGCGTCAGCGTGCCGCCCCGGTACACCAACCGCCTACCGGTCGCCGGTTCGATGTGCCACTCGGCGAGAAGAAGCGGCGACGCCACCACCGGCGCTTCCACGGTCAGTCGGTTCGCGTTCCGCGCGCGGCTCGCCATCTTGACGCGGACCTCCGTCAGGACGTTCGGATCCGGCCGATTGGGCAGCGGGATCAAGTTTCCGTTGTCGTCCTTGACCGGCACGACGGCCGTTCCGTCGACGGTGACCGTCCACAACTCCGAATTCTGAGGAAGACGCACTCGCAAGTGGGGAGCGCCCTTGTTCTTCACGAAATAGCGCGCCTCGGTGACCACCTGGCCCTCCTCCGTGATGCGCGTGGTGAGGGCGGCCCGGTCCACCACCTGGCTCACGACTTCGGCCTGCGCGAGCGGCTTCAGTTCCAGCTGCAAATTGAAGGGGCGCGCCGTGTAGCGATAGGCCGCCAGGATCGGCGCGTCAAAGAACAAGCGGTACTCCGCCGGCACCTCCCCGGTCTCGAGCGGGGTCAGCGATCCGGTCATCGTGACGGGGACCACCTGGAATTGGTTCGCGCTGATCACCAGCGTGTATCCCTGCTCCGACTGCGCGTCGACGGGACGGGCCCCGGTGAACGTCAGGGTTTCCCCCTGCGGTCTGAACGGTCTCTCGTAGGTGGCCAGTAGCGTGTACGCCCCGGAGACCGGCGTGTGCAGTTGAACCCGGAATCCCCGTTCCGTCTTCTGCCAGTTCCGGACGTTCTTCCCGGTGAACTCGACGTTGCCGTATTCCGCCGACAGTTCGGTCTCCAAAACCGACACCGGCGCCCCCGACACGACGTAGTTGATGAGACTGCTCCCGTACGCGATGCCTTCACCCACCGAGAACAGGTGGAACACGTCCGCCTGGATCGATTGGGCCATCCTTTCGACCGAAAGGCCCGCCTGCCATGCGGGCTCGCTCAGACGAAACGCCACCTGCAATCCGGGTTCGCGCTTCGGGAAGAACGCCGTCGCCTGCTCCGTCAATCCACTGGTCGCCGCCGGCGTCAGCCGGAACCCCGTGTCGGCCGCGACACCGACATTCCCCCGCACCGACCGCGCCCGGATCACCTCGACGCGCGGGAGGTCCCACCGGGTGCCGCCCAACGCCTGGTTCCGTTCGAGCCGGAGGCGGACCACCTGGCGTCCGATGACCGGCGCGCCGTAGACAAGGCGCAACGTCGCGTCCGGTTCACCCGCCGGTTCGGTCAGGAAATGGTCGACCAACCCTTGCGCCTCCACCCGGGCGAGGGTGTAGCCCCGCGGCACCCGGATCAGCATCTCCCGCAGCGGCGCCTCGCGGATGTCGACCTCGAACTCGGCGTCCACCGACAAGTCGGTCTCGCCGAAGCGGTACGTCAGGATCTCCGAGACGCTCAGCTCCGGCAGGATGTTGTCGGCCTGGGCCCGCAGACGGACGGTGGAGCCCGCGAAGCGGTACGCGAAAACCTGGCTCGCCTGGGACGGCATCCACGCCTTCACCGTGTCGCTTCGGATGAACTGCTCGGGTGAGATCTGGGAAAGCCCGGTCGATTCGAGCACTTCCAAGCGGACCGCTCCCTCGTTGACCACCCGCAGGTAGCCGCCCAGCCGCGTCGCGCCTTCCGGGACGGGCTGAACCGCCTCGAACGCCAATGGAAAAGCGCCCAGCGCCTGCTGGCTCTGGATCAGCAGCGACGCCGACTCGCGTTGAGGCTGGTTGAATCGCACCACGAGCCGCCTCCCACCCGCCCCCGCCTCCGTCCCGGGTTCCACGGTCCACGACAACACCTGCGGCCCCTGAACGCGCGTGACCTCGCCCTCGCCCCTCAGGCCCACGACCGCCCGTGTCATCTCGCCCTGCATCACCCTGAACTCCAACAACGAGGTCTGGCGCAACAGACCCGGACTCACCGCCACCTGCGTCACCGCTTCCGCCGAGAAGAACAACCGGCCTTCCGCCTCGGGTCGCGCCTGGCGCCAGGCCAGCTTCACGTCGCCGGACGCCGGCAGAAAACTCCGGAAGGCGTCGCCCTCCCTTTCGGGACGCGCCGCTCCCACCAACTCCAGGCTCGTGTCCACCGCGAGCCCACGCAGTTCCACCGGCGCGAGAGCTCCGGCCGCCACCTGGAATCCGATCCGATTCCATTCATTCGAACCGCGCACGCCCGCGTGGAAGCGGAGGTCGATCGGGAATTCGCCCGCCTTCGAAAACACGGCGACGAACCGCCCCTTCTCCGTCACCAGCTTCCAGCCGTCCCGCTCGGCGGGTTCCGACAGCGCCACGTCCCCCGACAGCAGCTCCAGCCGCCCGCCCTTCGGCTCCTTCACCCGCGCCGTCGCCGTCAGGTGGAATGCCGCGGAATCCTCCGTCAACTCGCCGACGAGCCGAAAGTTCGCGAGCGCGATTTGCCCCGCCTCCGGATCGGCCAACCCAACCCGCACCGGCAGCGCGTAGCGGCTCCCAAGAAACCGGTAGGCCAACGATCCCCCGGACCCGGCGTTTCCGGCCGGTCGCAATCCTTCCGGCAGAAGCGAGTTTTCGATCGGCACAAGGCCCGATGGTTCGACGAGATCCACCGTCAGCGCTGCCGGCCATTCCACGGCCACCGATCCGCTTCCGAGCGCCGCCTGTTCCGCCCCGAAAGCCAGGGCGTTGATCACCGTGCCCAGACCGCTCGACCGCGTGTCACCCGTCACGGTCAATCGGGCCGAGGTCACCGGCTCTTCGCCCGCTTTCAGACGGACGACCAGGGATCGCGCCCCGGTCGGATCCTTGCGAACACTCCAATCCTCCAGGCCCTCGCCCCGGACATGCGCGATTTCCCCGAGTCCGGAAAGCGGAAGGACCAATTCCCGAAGCCCGCCCCGGATCGCTTCCACTTCCACCGTGATCTCGTGATTGAGAATCGCGCGCTGAACCTTGATCCGATGTTGGAACGTCGCGCTCCAGAGGGCCGGCTCTTGAACGCCGGCGATCCCGCCCAGCTGGGCCTGGAAAACCAATTTCGCGGTCTCGCCGTCGAGACTGCCCTCGAGCGTGGCGCTCTTCACGTCGACGGTCACCGGCGATGGCGGCGCCGCGGGCTCCGCGCCACCCGCCATCATCGCCAGTCCAAGAACGCTCAGAAACGCCCCCCATCGCCTACCCATCACCCGGCCCTCACCCCCAGCCCCTCCCCCGTCCGACGGGAGAGGGTGGCGACGCAACGCGGCGTCGGGTGAGGGTCTTCGGCTTGGTTGTTCATGGCTGCAAGACGTGTCCCGATTCTGCACAACCTCGCTCTCCACGAACCGACCCTCACCCCCAGCCCCTCTCCCGTCCGACGGGGGGGGGTTGCTCCGATCTGCACAACCTCGCTCTCCACGAACCGGCACCCAGCCCCTCTCCCGTCCGACGGGAGAGGGTGGCGACGCAACGCGGCGTCGGGAGAGGGTCTTCGGCTTGGTTGTTCATAGCTGCATGACGTGTCCCGATTCTGGAAAACCTCGCTCTCCACGAACCGGCCCTCACCCCCAGCCCCTCTCCCGTCCGACGGGAGAGGGTGGCGACGCAACGCGGCGCCGGGTGAGGGTCTTCGGCTCGGCCGTTCAGGGCTCCAATAGGTGTCCGAACTTTGGAAAGCAACCCTCGCCATGTGCTTGTTCATGATTGTCTCGGATCGAATGACTGTTTTCCGTGAACGCACCCGTCAGCGCCCCAGGATCGACTGCGCCTGCCCCAGCATCTGAACCAGCCGCGCCGGGCGCGGGTCGGGATCGAAGTTCTCGGGAACGCCCCGCATCAGGGCGATCAGCCGGTCGTTGGTCACCTCGCTGGCGTAGGGACTCCCGGAAAGCAACTCCCCGAACGCCGCCGCCGTCGTGGCCAGGCGTAACGTGGAACCCGCCTCTTCCAGGGGGACGGCCTGGCCCTCGTAGGGAACCGCCCATTCCAGTTCGGAATAACGCCCGGTGACGGGGTCGCGGAATCGGACACGCACCGCGCCGAGGGGTCCGCTGCCGGCGTCGTCGGGTTCGATCACGTACAACGCGTTGCCAGACTCCGCCGCGCCGATCTCCGCCGCGTCGACGGTGTTGTCCCGGAACTGCTCGCGAGTGAGCTGGTGTTTCGCGTACCCGATCTGGCGCCAGGACTTCACTCGTTGCGGGTTGAACTCGACCTGGACCTTCACGTCGGAAGCCGCCACCTGGAGCGCGCCGGCCAGTTGGTTCGCGAAACCCGTGGACGCTTCCTCCGGCGAGTTCACGAATCCATACCGCCCATCGCCGTTCCGCGAGAGGGCTTCGAGGAGTTCGTCCTGGTAGCCGTCGAAACCGATGCCGAAGCAATCCAGCGCGATACCCCGCTTCCGATTCGACTCCACCTGCTGGCGCAAGGCGTCCGCCCGAAGTTCACCGAGATTCGCCGCGCCGTCCGTCAGGAGCACCAGACGGTTCACACCCTCGGGCGCGAAGTGCTTCCTGGCCGTGTCGTACCCAACGCGAAGGGCGTCCTCCAGGTGGGTGCCTCCTTCCGGGATCAGTTCCCCGACCCGATCGGCGAGATTCGACGCCTGATCGCCCGGCAATCCGTCGAGCCACAACCGCGCCGTCCTCGCGAACGTCACCACGCTCACCCGATCCTGAGGCATCAACTGGGTTCCCAGAACGTTCAGGGCTTCCCGGATCGTCGACACCCGGTCCGCACGTTCCATGGAACCGGAGGAATCCAGCAACAACACCAGGTTCAACGGGCGTCCCGCCTCGCGTCCGCTCGCTCCGGTTCGCACCGAAAACCGCAGCACGTCGCGCTGCTGCGCGAATGGGAACCGCGCGCGCTCCCAAGCGAAGGCCACGGGTCGGCCCTGCGCGGGATCAGGGTCCCGGTAGCGAAAGGCGTTCAGGAATTCCTCGGTCCGCACCGACCCCGGCTCTGGAAGCTGGCCGTTGTCGAGAGTCGCGCCGGCCAGCTTGAACGACACGTCGCTCACGTTGAGCGAAAACGTCGACACCCCGTTGTCCGTGGTCGCCACCTCCGGCTGCGGAATCGGCGCCGCCGGCGGTGCGGGCTTCGGCGCGGCCGGCTCGCGTTCTTCCACTACCTTGCGGCGGAGGAGTTGTTCCACCACTTCAGTGCGGTCGAAGTCCAAGACTTCCGATGGCTGCAACGCCTTGTTCTTTTCCGCCACCCCGATCGCGGTGGTCCCACGCTTCGCCTCGCCCAACGTCTCGACTTCGAAACCCGCGACCGTGGCCGTCGACGATCCTTGCGCGGGCGTCAGAGCCACATCGAAGGTCGTCAGGCCATCGACATCCCGCGTGCTCAATGCTTTTCCCAGCACTGGAGAATCACCCAGCGCCACCTCGGCAGCTTCGTGCCTGATCGTCCCGAAATCCTCCCGAAA
The DNA here is from genome assembly GCA_942490575.1 of uncultured Verrucomicrobiota bacterium. Classification (GTDB taxonomy): domain Bacteria; phylum Verrucomicrobiota; class Verrucomicrobiia; order Limisphaerales; family CAIMTB01; genus CAIMTB01. The sequence continues at coordinate 178,934 of CALNYA010000069.1, read as the reverse complement.
CGCCACCGACGGTCTCTTAGCCGCCTGCTCACTCCCGGAGGCCGCCGTCGACTGCCGCAGTTCGGGAAGGTCCTCGCTCCAATGGTACGCGCGCCCCCCCGCCTGCAAGTCGCTGGGATTGGCTGTGGCTGCCTGGGGTCCATTGATCCCCTGGGGCGCCTCGTCATTGAAAAACCACTGCCGGGAATCCGCCGCTGGACCGATGTCAGCGAGACGGGTGGCGGTGCTTCGATCAAGACCTTCGAGGCGCGGCGAGACGGTCCGCGAGAAGATCGCGGCGCCGGAGGCGGGTTCCGCCGGAGCGGCTTGGAGTTCGATAGGCTCGGGTTGCGAATTGATCCGAAAATTCAAGGCCACATCATCGCTCCTCGCCTTGTCCTGTGTGGAATCCGCCAGCCCTGGCACCTGCCCGGGCAAGGGCGGGGCCGCATAGAGCGCAACGGCTGGTGGGACTGCCGGCACGGTGGCGGGTTCAGAAGGGGTTGGCTGGGACACGTTCCCGAAGAGATCCAGGCTCTCGCGGTCTTCGGACGCCAGGCCGCGGACGGTTCCCGCCGAGCGCCCGAGGCTCTCGCCGCGGTTCGATGTCCCCCCAGCGACTCCGCCTCCGGCGCCCCCGAATCCACCACCACCACCACCGCCCCCGCCCCCGCCTTGAAGTCCTCTCGCCAGATTGTCCGTCGCGATTCCCAGCGCCTCCCGGGACCGAGTGGATAGCTGCTCCGACTGACGGCGGCCGCGGCTCGCCGACTGGGTGGCTGGCGCTCCAGCGACCCCCGACTTCGCCTCCACCGAGCCCGATTGATCAGCCAACACGCCGCCCCTAGCCACGGGCGCCGGCGGCGGCGGTGAGAAGAGCTGATCCTTGGAATCGATTTCAGCGAGATGTCGTTCCAGGCTCCGGGTCTCCGATTCGGCCAATCGGCGGACCTCCTCGCCGGCGAGGACGGATTTCAGGTCCGACGGTTTCGAAGGGACCAACCCGTAGCGCCTCATCGTTTCCGGCCGCATGCCGGGCGCGGAGTATTGGGTTTCCGCCTGATTCAGGCTCGATTCGAGGGACTCGCCATCCCCAAGGGCCATGCCCTCCCGCTTCTTCGAGAGTTCGGCGAATCCTTCGTCTTGCGCGACTCCACTGAAAAAGACTCTTCGCCCGCCGACCGGAACGCGCCCGTTCGCCCCCGCGTTCGCCGGCTCGGGAGCCGCGGCGCGCGCTGAAACGGAGAGCGAATCGGCCGGGGCTGGAACAAATCCGAAGGAATCCCCCACGACGACCGCCTGGGCATCGGTCGAGGATTCCGGCGCCGCCGGGGAATACGCCAGCGTTGGCTCCGAAGCGCCCGAGGCATACCGGTCCGAGGCATCCGCCGACCGGGACTCCCGCTGGGGCGTGGCCGAACGCCCCACCCCCCCGCTGGGGAGCTGCCCTAAAAGAACCACCCCCTCGGAGAGCTGCTGAGATCCCATTTCAGCGGTCTGGACGAGGTCCTCGCCCGTCGGTCGCCCTTGCCCATCCCTCTCGAAGTCACCCGTCCTCGCCAGCCGCGAGGTCGGACTGGCGCCGGTGCGCGCCGACCACGGCTCGGCGAGCAGAAATCCGGCAGCCAACAAAAGTCCCACCAGACAGGCCGCCAGGGTGAGCCAGGATCCCCGGGTCCCGGGAACCGCCGAGACGTCGTCGGGGAAGGCCACGGGAATGACGGTCTTCGCGGGCGCCGCGATCGGAACTCCCCCCGCGGAACCGGAACCCACGTCGACGTCCAAATTGGCTGCCGGTTTCTCCCTCAACTTGGCCATCAGGAGATCTCGGCGACCCGGCGACATGCGCGGAAGACCGCTCGTTCCCTGCGCGGGTTCGGCCGGATCGGCGACGACCTCGCGAACGAGGGACAATGTTTTGCGGAGGCGTTGTTCGAGTTCCACCAGACCCGCGTCGCGGGCGAGGGCCTTGTCGAGGGCTTGGGAGTCCGCTTCGGACAATTCCCCGAGCAATCGCGCCGTGATCTGTGCCTCCCATCCGCCTTCCGGAGGCTGTGGATTTGGGCCGGGTTGGGTTTCGTCGCCGTTCATGGCAGGAGGCCGGCCTTGTTCAGGTCATCGGCCAGGGATTTGAGTGCGTGGTGAAGGAGGTACCCGACATGTCCGAGGCTGAGACCGGTCCGGCCGCTGATCTCCTTGTAGGAGAGATCCTCGGAGAACTTCAGGTGGACGAGCTGCCGGCTGCGCGAATCCAGACCTTCCATTCCCAGCCGAACGCGCCCGATCGCCTCCCAGCGCGCCAATTGTTCGTCCGGGAGAGGTTGGAGATCGGCGGGTTCCTCCTCGGATGGCGCGTCGCCGGTCGGGCCGCCCGCGAGGGAAACCAGGCGAACCCCGGCCCGGAGCTGATTCACCGACAGATTGTGAACCGTCCGATACAACCAGCTTCGCGGCTCGTCGACGGAATCAACCCGCTCGTGGAGCCTGAGAAACGCTTCCTGGACAACATCTTCAGCCATCTCGTGGTGGTGGAGGAGGCGAAGGGCGTAGGCCATCAACGGACCTTCCAGCGTGAGAAACAGGATCTCCAACGATCCATCGCGCCGGGAATTCGGACCCGATTCGGTTGGTCGATCGGACGCCATCAGCCTCGTTTCCTTCGCTTCATTTCGCGTCGTGGGTCGCGGTCGCCGGGCGTTCCCGTCACCTCGTCCCGCACTTACGACAAGCCGGGGGCGCTTTTCTTAGAAGAAATCTTTCCCCGCGATTTCCGGACCGGGCGAATTTGGGCTGGCCTCGCCCAACCCGGCCCTTTAACAGTCCGAACGTGCGCCAACGCGTTGGGATCCCCAAGTCTTGATCGCCACGGCAAATCCAATCCGCCGCTCCGTGGCCGCGGACGTCAGTCCGCGCCATCCTCTCCGGGCCGGAAGTCGGCGCCGACTGACGTCGGCGGCTACGGTTCGGAGCCCCAATCCGCGATGGCACAATCGGTTCCCCCCACCATGAATCCCCTCCCGCGAGCACGCCCACCCGTCTTTATCCTCATCTTCTTCGCGCTCTTCGGCTGCGCGGGCGTCGCGATTCTGGTCTTCCTCTGGGTCCGGATGGATACCTTCGGTGGCCCGCCCCTGATCTTCCGAATCATGGGGTCCCTGATCGCGCTGATGTTCATCGCGATGGGATTCGGGATGCCGCTCTCGGCTCTCAAAGCCGCGCGTACGGGTGGCGCGCAGGCTCCCGCGTCGAATCGCGGAGGCGATTCCCCGGGGCGACCCGTCGCCAATCCGACGGGCTACACGTGCCCCAATTGCGGCGCCAAACTCGGGCCGGACACGGACGTGTCCCCAAGCGGCGACGCGAAGTGTTCCTACTGCGAGCGGTGGTGGAACATCCACCGCACCCCGGCCTGACCCGACAGCGACCGCGACCGCCTCACATCATCTTCAGGAGCGTGTCGGCCATGTCGGACGGCGTGGTCGCGATCCCGATGCCCGCCTCGCGGAAGGCCTCGATCTTCGCTTCCGCCGTGCCTTTTCCGCCGGAAATGATCGCCCCGGCGTGCCCCATCCGGCGTCCAGGAGGCGCGGTGGATCCGGCGATGAACCCGGCCACCGGCTTGGTCCCGTTCGCCTTGATCCAGGCGGCGGCCTCCTCCTCCCCGGAACCCCCGATCTCGCCGATCAGGATGATCCCGTGGGTTTCCGGGTCCGCCATGAACATCTGGACCACATCGAGGTGGGACGTCCCATTGACCGGATCGCCGCCGATCCCGACGCACGTGCTCTGGCCGACGCCCCGGCAGGTCAACTGCCAGACCGCCTCGTAGGTGAGGGTGCCGGATCGCGAAACGACGCCGATGTTGCCCTTCTTGTGGATGTACCCGGGCGAGATTCCGATACGGCAACCGCCCTTCGAGTCGGGGCCTTCCCCGGGAGTCACCACTCCGGGACAATTCGGACCGATCAACCGGGTTTTGCCGCCACGCATGGCGTGCCTGGCGCGGACCATGTCGACGACGGGAATCCCTTCGGTGATGGCGACGACGAGTTCGAGACCGGCGTCCACGCCTTCAAGGATGGCGTCGGCGGCGAACGGCGGTGGAACGAAGACGGCGCTTGTCGTGGCGCCAGTCGCCGCCACGGCCTCGTTGATGGTGTCGAAGATCGGCACCTCATGGGACTCGTGCTTGAAAGTCTGTCCGCCCTTTCCCGGAGTCACGCCGGCGACCACCTGGGTGCCGTAGCTGAGGGACAACTGGGCGTGCCGGGCGCCGAAGCTTCCCGTGATGCCCTGGATCAGGACCTTGGTCTGAGGAGTTACAAGAATGGCCATGGAAATCCGCGCTTGAGAGGTTGGTATCGAATGCGTTCGCCGCGGGTTTCAGGCGCCCACCGCGCGCACCACTTTTTGGGCCGCGTCCGCCATCGTGTCGCCCGCGATGATGGTCAAACCGGACTCCGCCAGCGTCTTCTTCCCGGCGGCGACGTTGTTCCCTTCCAGGCGCACCACGAGCGGAAGTTTCAGGCCCGTTTCACGGACGGCCTCGACGATGCCGGTGGCGATCACGTTGCAGTCCATGATACCGCCAAAGATGTTCACCAGGATTCCGCGCACATGCGGATCGGCCAGGATGATCCCGAACGCGGCGGTCACCTGGTCCTTGCTGGCGCCGCCGCCGACATCCAGGAAGTTGGCGGGTTCGCCTCCGAAATGCTTGATGATGTCCATGGTGGCCATCGCCAGGCCGGCGCCGTTGACCAGGCACGCGATGCTGCCGTCGAGCTTGATGTAACTCAGCGAATGCTTGCCCGCCTCGATCTCCAGGGGCGCCTCTTCGCCGAGATCCCGCATCGCCACGATGTCGGGGTGGCGGAAGAGTCCGTTGTCGTCGAGGCTCATCTTGGCATCCACGGCCACCAACCGGGGTTTGCCATCCGGACCATCGACGATGCACAGGGGGTTGACCTCGACCAGCGCGGCGTCGCAGGCCCACCAAGTGTCGTAGACGCCCTTCAGCAGTTTCGCGGCCTGCCCCATCAACTCGCCCCGAAGTCCCAGCGCGGCGGCGATCTTGCGTCCCTGCCATCCCTGGAATCCGAGGGACGGATCGATGGATTCCTTGATGATCTTCTCGGGCGTGGAGGCCGCCACCTCCTCGATGTCGACCCCGCCTTCCGTGCTCGCCATGACCATCGGGCGTCCGGTGGCGCGATCCAGCAGAACGGCGAGGTACAATTCCTTCCGAATGTCGGGCGCCGCGGCGACGAGGACTTTGCGCACGAGGCGGCCGTCGGGCCCGGTCTGCTTGGTCACGAGGACCTGGCCGAGCATGGCCCGCGCCTTGTCCTCGACGTCCTGGGCGCTCCGGCAGAGCTTCACTCCACCCTGGAACCCGCTCTTGAAGGTTCCCTTCCCGCGTCCCCCGGCATGGATCTGGGATTTCACCACCATCAGCTTCTCGCCGGCCGCGAACAATTTGTCGGCCAGGGCGCGGGCCGCCTCGGGGGTTTCACAGACCTCGCTCGCGGGTACGGCGACGCCGTGGCGTTGGAGGAGTTCTTTGGCCTGATATTCGTGAAGATTCATGCAGCAGTAAAATACGTGTTCTCGAACCGCGGTCCGTTGTCCGTCCCATCCCCGACGTGTCAGCGTGATCCGACTCCCGGTTGGAAGACGTCGGGCGCCGGAACCAGGGGGCGCCTCCACGCGGACGAATCTCCCGGCCGCGACATGGCCGCGGGATACGAACCCGATGGCGGTGCTCCGGGCGGAGATCAGCGTTCGTCGATCGGCACCACCTTCTGGCCCACCGGGCCGGTGTAGAGGCTTTGCGGCCGGATCAACCGGTTGTCGGTCAATTGCTCCAGCACATGGGCCGTCCAACCGGCCGTGCGCGCGATGGCGAAGATCGGTGTGAACAGATCCGTGGGAATTCCCAGGGAGTGGTAGACCGTGGCGGAATAGAAATCGACGTTCGCGTTCAGCCCCTTCTTCTCGAGCATGAGCGCCGCGATGCGCTCGCTCATTTGAATCCAGCGCGGGTCGCCGATTTTGGCGCTGAGGATGCGGGACATGCGCTGAAGGTGGGGGGCCCGGGGATCGAGCACTTTGTACACCCGATGGCCGATGCCCATGATCTTCTTCTTCTGGGCCAGCGCCTCGTCGATGTACGCCTCGACACCCTCCGGCGAACCGATCTCCAGGAGCATCTTGATCACGCCCTCGTTCGCGCCGCCGTGAAGCGGACCCTTCAAGGTCCCGATGGCGGACGTGATCGCCGAGTAGACATCGCTCAACGTCGCGATGGTCACCCGGGCGGCGAAGGTCGAGGCGTTCATCCCGTGCTCGGCGTGGAGCACATAGCAGACGTCCATCGTGCCTTCCATCTCCGGGTTCGGCGCCTCGCCGTTCACCATGTAGAGGAAGTTCGCGGCCTCACCCAGCGCCGGATTCGGATCGATCAGGGGTAGACCCTGCCGATGCCGGTGGAAGTACGCCGTGATCACCGGGATCTGCGCCACCAACCGGAGCGCCTTCCTCCGCTGGGCGTGCATCGAATCGTCGTCCGCCGTCGTGTCGCAACAGCCGAGCATCGACACCACCGAACGGATCGCGTGCATCGGCGGCGCGTTGCGCGGGATCTCGAGGATGATCCTCCGGATCGCCTTCGGCAGGTCCCGGAAACCGGCCAGCGTCTGGCGCAGTTCGACCAATTCCTCCGCGTTGGGAAGGCGGTCGTGGTGGAGCAGATGAACCACCTCCTCGTAGGTCACCTTTCCCGCCAACTCGTCGATATCGTACCCGCAGTACACCAGCTTGCCGACATCGCCGCGCACATCGCTCAAGCGAGTGCTCGCGACAACGATTCCATCGAGCCCGCGGGCCGGGGACGTGAGATTGCTCATTCCGACTGTTTTCTGGGTGATTTGTGAATAAACCGGACCGCCAATCTAGAAACGAGACCTCCGTGGCGCAACGGTTTTCCCCCTCGCGACAAGGATTCCGCAGAAACGGCGACCGGTTGCTTGAACCGGGGGCCCTTAAGTTCCAGATTCGGCCGCGTTGAATCCCACAGGAAGACTCACCGTGTTCTTGCTCGCCTTCCTCATGGCGAGCCTCCCCGCCCTGTCGGCATCGCTCAAGACCGTCCGCGTCCAAAATCGGGATTACGCCCGACTCGACGACTGGGCGCGCCTCCGCGGTTTCAAGACGCATCGCAAGCCGGCCAGCCGGGATGTGATCGTCACGAATTCCGCCAACCGCATCGAACTCCGCATCGACGGCAGCCGCATCGAATTCAACGACGTCGCCCTCTGGCTCTCCTTTCCGGTCCGCCTCGCGAATGGCGAGGTCCTCGTCTCGGAAATGGATCTCCGCGGCGTCCTCGATTCCCTCGCGCAACCCAAACGCCTTCCCCAGGGCAAGACCGTCCGAACGGTCTGCCTGGACGCCGGACACGGCGGCAAGGAACCCGGCCAGAAGTCGGGAAGCCGCCTCGAAAAGACCTACACGCTCCGCCTCGCCAACGAGGTCCGCAACCGTCTCGTCCAGCAGGGTTACAACGTCGTCCTCACCCGCCGCGATGATTCCTATGTCGATCACCCGGATCGAACCGCCATCGCGAAACGGGTCGGCGCCGATCTCTTCGTCAGCCTGCACTACAACGCCGCCCCCGACGGCGGTTCCGACGCCAACGGCATCGAGGTCTACGCCATGACCCCTCCCGGCGCCCGATCCACCAATATCAGCGCCGACGCCGGATCCCTCCGCGCCTGGGCCGGCAATGAGTCCGACGCCCAAAACGTCCTCCTGGCGTATCACCTCCAACGCGCCCTCCTCAATCGACTCACCGGCACCGAGGACCGTGGCGTGCGGCGCGCCCGTTTCCTGGTTCTCCGCCTCTCCGAAATGCCCGCCGTCCTCGTCGAAGGCGGTTTCATGTCGAATCCCTCCGACGCCCGCTGGATCTACAGCGACACCGGCCGGAAGAAAATGGCCCAGGCCGTCGTCGATGGAATCAACGCCTACAAGCGCCAGATCGAAGCCCCGGCGCGCGCGCCTCAGCGAAGCTCCAATTCCACGTCGTCCAGGAGGACCGCGCTGCCCGCGTCCGCCAGGAATTGAACGGTCAGCCAGTCCACCATCGAAGGCCGCAGGTTCACGAACGAGTCGATCGGCACCTCGACCCTCCGCCAGGCCGGACCGACCTCGACTTCACGCCGCGCCGGGTACACCGCCAGTCCCTCGCTCCGGGCCCCACCGTGCAGCGCCAATCGGAGCCTGCCTCTCCCCTTCTCCGTCCGCGCCACCATCACCAGATTGACCGGCGCCTGTTCCACGAGCATCCAGCCCCGCAACCGCACGGTCCCGACGGTGGCCGAAGCCCGGCCCACTGGAACTTCCATCCGCAGCGCTCCCCGGCCCGCCCACGCCTGGGTTGAGGTCGCCATCCACGACGCCCCGTCGCCGCTTCCGCCCCATTCCCAGCCGGCGATGCCTTGCTCAAACCCCTCGAGATGCCCCGTGAAGGGACGTGTCGCCTCCATCACGCCCGCCAACCGGGGCCGAAACCATCGCATCGCGGAGGCGTTCGTCGCGCCCCCGCCCGCCTCCACGAAGTACACCACCGGGGTCGTGGCCGACTCCAAGGGGATTCGCGCCTCCCAGTCGCCGGTCCGTCCCGTCATCGGCCAGGCCCGCCAGTCGCGCGCCGGCCAATGTCCCGGGGCATCCGTGCTCGTCAGCACCCGCGGCGCCGCGCCCTCCCGGGATCCGCTTCCTTCCACGGCTTCATCCCGCCACGTCACCAGCAACTGGCGATCCACATAGGCGGCCGTCACCCGACCGGTTTGGCCCCCCGCGATGAACGGCTCGCCCTCCAATCCCTCCAGGGCCGCGTCCGCCGGTTCCGCCGCGCCAACCCCCGGTCCCACTCCCAGCCCCGCCAGCAATCCAAAAACCACCAGCATCGCCCTCACTTGCCACCCGATGCCCGGCCCGTTCCCGCCTTCGCGCCTTTGCCAAGACCGGCCCAGACGAGGGTCCCCGTCAGGAAGCCGATCGCGAAAAACGCGAAATACATCAGGGCGGCGGGTAGCTGAATCTTCTGGGGAATCAGCGGCGGCAGGACGAAATCCACGACACCCCGGTTGTTCATCCCCATCAGGACGAGAAGCAGCAGAACCAGGACGAAGAAGAGCGATTTGAGCAGGACTTTGGCGTTCATGAAGGCGCAAGCGGGGGCGAACATGATCGGCACGCCTCGGGTCGTCAATTGCCCGTGGCGCCGATTCCGTTTTGGCCCATATTGCCGGCCTCGCAGGCCTCTCTATTCATGAGCATCGCAACCCGAACCGGGGACAACGGCACCACCGGACTGATGTACAACCGCCGCGTCTCCAAGTGCCATCCCCGCGTGGAAGCCTACGGGACCGTCGACGAACTCAACTCGGCTCTCGGCCTCGCCCGGGCCGGCACGCCGCACCTCTTCATCCGTGAAATCCTGCTCCCGATCCAGAAGGACCTCGTCACGGTCATGGGTGAACTCGCCACCGCGGTGGAGGATCTCCCCCGGTACGCGGCCGACGGATTCCCCACGTTGACGGCCGGGGCGACCGGGAAGCTGGATGGTCACGTCGCGTCCCTCGAAGCCCGCGAAATCACCTACAAAGGCTGGGCCACGCCCGGCGCCACACCCGACGCCGCCGCGCTGGACGTGGCGCGCACCACCGCCCGCCGGGCGGAACGCCGCGTGTGCGCCCTCCAGGAGGCCGATCAACTGAAGAACCCGGAAATCATCCTCTTCCTGAACCGCCTCAGCGATCTCCTCTGGCTGTTGGCGCGTTGGGTCGAAACGCAGGAAGCCGGCGGGCCGTCCCCGATCCTGGCCGGCCACGCTCAGCCGCCGCCGACCGCGGAAGCCGGTTCCCGCCCGAGCACGGCCTGAAGGGCGTCGATGCAGCGCCGGTTCTGTTCGGCGGTTCCGACCGAGATCCGCACGTGCCGCGGCAGTCCGTAGCCGCCCATCGGACGGGTGATCACGCCGCGCCGCTGGAGTTCCAGGAAGACCCGCTGCCCGTCCCCGACGTCGACCATCAGGAAATTCGCGGCGCTCGGAACCACGGGCAAACCGAGGGCCCCGCACTCCCGGGTCAGGAAGGCCAGGCCCGCCCGATTGGCGTCCTTCGTTTGGCGCACGTGCTCGGCGTCGTCCAGCGCCGCCAAGGCCGCCGCCTGGGCGAGGGCGTTGATGTTGAAAGGCTGGCGCACTTTTTCGAGGGCCGCCGTCACCTCCGGCGTGCCGATCCCATAACCCAGCCGCAGGCCCGCGAGCCCGTGGATCTTCGAAAAGGTCCGCATGATCAGCAGATTCGGCCGGGCGCCGGACCGGATCCAGGGCAGCAGATCGGTGGGATCATCCAGGAATTCGATGTACGCCTCATCCAGGACCAGCAGCACCTCCGCGGGCACCGACTCCACCAGCGCCAGGACCTCCTCCCGCGAGGCGAGCGTCCCCGTGGGATTGTTCGGGTTCGCCACGAACACGACGGTGGTGGTGGAAGTGATCGCCCGGCGCATCGCGCCGAGGTCATGGCCGTACTCCCGCGCGGGAACCGTCACGACCGACGCCCCCATCATCCGGGCGATGAGCGGGTAGATCGCGAAGCAATACTCGGACACGACGATCTCCGTGCCCGGCCGCATGAGGGCGTGGCCGATGAACTCGATGATCTCGTTCGAGCCATTGCCGAGGATGATGTTCCCCGGTTGCAGCGCGAGACCCGCCGCGAGGCGTTTCTTCAGGTGGAACGCGGTTCCGTCCGGGTAGAGATGAAGCTCGGGAAGTATCTCCCGCATCGCGGCGAGCGCCTTCGGGGAGGGCCCGAGCGGGTTCTCGTTGGATGCCAGCTTGATGATTTCGGCCGCCGGCAAGCCGAACTCGCGCGCGACTTCGTCGATCGGCCGGCCGGGTTGGTACACCGGCAATCCCTGGAGCGCAGGGTTCAAGGGGAGCTTCGGCATGGACTCGCTAGAGCAGTTCCAGGATGCGGGCGACGTCGACGTGACGGCTGACGACATCCCGGATGATTTCGATCTTCTGGGTATCCGCCGGCCGGGTCTTGACGTTCAGGTCGTGCACCCGGGACGCCACTTGGTAGCTGTCCCCTTCCGCCAGCAGGACCGGGAACGGCAGATCCCGAACGATCCGCAACACCGGGGCCGAAGGGCGGATGTTGTCGGTCAGGATGATGCCGGAAAGGGCCGCCGCGCCATCGGCGCAACCTTGGGCCGCGCCCGCGGCCAGAAGGATGTCCTCGCGATCGCCCGGGGTGATGACCAGGGCGCCCTTCGTCAGGTGGTGCATCGCGTGATGCACGCTCATGGCGCCCATCACGACGCGCCCGACGATGTGGTTGATGCCCGCGTTCGAGTTGAGCAGCTCGGCCTGCAGATCCTCCCGGATGGCGCCCACCGTCGGCCACGACAGGATGGGCTGGTTCGGGATCACGCCAAGCAACTCCAGGCCCCGGCGTTTGAAGCCCTTCCGCGCGAAGTCGCGGATGTAATCGATCTTCTCCGGGATCACCTTGTTCAGGATCACCCCGATGATCTCGACGCCCTCGCGTTCGAAGAGGGCCTGGTTCATGGCGACCTCGTCGATCGGCTTGCCGATGCCTCCCTGGCTGACGATGACCACCTTGGCGTTCACCAGGCGCGCCACGGTGGCATTGGAGAGATCGAAGACCGCCCCCACCCCGGCATGGCCGGTGCCTTCCACCAGCACGAAATCCTTCTCCCACGCCACCCTGTCGAAGGCCTCCTCGATGCGCTTCACCAGGACTTCGTTGTTCGCCTTTTCGAGGTACTTCCGCGTGAAATCCGGTTCGACCGCGATGGGGCTCATGTCCACCAGCGGCGCCTGGATCTGGTAGACGCGCTGCATCAGCACCGAGTCCTCGTCGATCTTCTGCTCCTCCACCTCGACGAATCGCTGGCCCACCGGTTTGATGTACCCGATCCGGGGGTGGTGCTTCTGAAGCGCCGAAAGGAGACCCAGGGCCGACGTCGTCTTGCCGTCGTTCATCCGGGTCGCCGCCACGAAAACCCGAGGGGTGCTGCTGTTGCTCGGCATCAGGTCAGGGGTTTCTGGTCACCGGGCAACGAGCGGCCCGCTTCGGGATAGAGGTTCGCGTACCCGATCGACTGCAAGCCCACGATGGCCGCCACGCCGAGGATGTCGTGCGCGTTCGAACCTCGGGAAACATCCGCCGCCGGCCGGTCCAGGCCCAGCAGGATCTGGCCGTAGGCGTTTCCTCGCGCGATGTGCTGCACCATCTTGCTGGCGATGTTGCCCGCCTCGAGATCCGGAAAGATCAGGACATTCGCCCTGCCCGCCACCCGGCTGTCCGGAAGCTTGCGGACCGCGATGTCCGGTATCAGGGCCGCGTCGACCTGGAGTTCGCCGTCGATGTCCACCTCGAGCCGTTCGTCGCGGGCCGTCTTCTGCGCCAGCGCCGTCGCCGCCACCACCCGGCCCACCGCCGGGTGCCGCGAACTGCCCTTGGTCGAGAACGAAAGCATCGCCACGCGCGGTCGGGTTCCCAGCATCTGCCGCGCCAGGCGCGCCGTGGATACCGCGATCTCCGCCAACTGCTCCACCGTCGGCTCGGGAATCACGCCGCAATCGGCCAGAAACATCACGCCGTCCTCGCCGAATCGGGAGTCCGGCACTTCGATGATCATGCAGCTCGACGCCGTCGTGGACTGGGGCGCCACCTTGATGATCTGAAAGAGCGGCCGAAGCACGCTTCCGGAGACTTCGCTCGTGCCCGAGACAAACCCGTCCGCGCCGTGCATCGCCACCATCATCGCTCCGAAATGGTTCGGCATCAGCATGACCGCCCGGGCCTCCGACGCGTCGAGACCCTTCAGCCGACGCAACCGCTCGTAGCGCGTCACGTAGGCGTCCAGGTCCTCGCTCCGCTCCGGATCGATGATCCGGATGCCTTCCACCGAGACGTTCAGGTTCTCGGCCAGCGCTTTGATCTTTCCTCGGTCCCCCAGCAGGATCGGCACCCCCAGGCGCAGCGAATGAAACTGGCGCGCCGCCAGAAGCACCCTGGGTTCGGTCCCTTCCGGGAACACGATCCGCTTGGGATGCCGCTGGAGCTTGTCGATGACACTCGCGATGAAGCGCATGGCCCGGGCTGTCTATCCGACCCACCCCCCGCCCGCAATCGGGATCCTCGATCCGGAGCCCTATTCGGCCCCCTTCAGGATGCGGAAACTCCGCCCCCCGCTCGCCGACGATCGAGACGCTCACGCCCTTCTTCAGGTCGCCGTCCCGGATCACCGCGCGGAATTCCTTCGGCGACCGCACCGGGCGGCGATTCAACTTGGTGATCACGTCCCCCGCCTGAATCTGCTGGTCCGCCGCCGGTCCATCCTCGTCGACCTCCACCACGAGCACTCCTTCGCCCGGTTCCAAATCCAGGGCTTTCGCCGTCTCCGAGTCGAGCGCCCGCACCGTCATCCCAATCCCCGACGCCGTCTCCGGCTCGGGCGGGGCGCGCCGCGTCGGGCGCATCATCGCCAGCCGATCGATCGGCAACTCACCCGGGGTCAGGTCGAGCGCCAACTTCTTCTCGCCCCGGTACACGTCCACGCGGATCGGCTTGCCCACGGGCTTCCGGCTCACCAACCGCTTGAGATCCACCACGTCGCGAACCTCCTGCCCGTCGATCCCCACGATCACGTCCTGAGTCTCGAGGTCCGATCCCCACGACGGGCCGTCCCTCAGGATCCGGACCACCACCACGCCTTCCTTCACGGGAACGTCGGCGGGAGTCGTGTCCGGCGTCGCACCCACGGTCTCGATGTTCACGCCGAGCCAGGCCCGCGTGAAGCGCCCCTTCTCGATCAGTTGCCCCGCCACTTCCTTGGCCAGGTTCACTGGCACCGCGAATCCGATGCCCGTGTTCAATCCGCGGATCATCGAATTGATGCCGATCACCTCGCCCTCGATGTTCACCAGCGGCCCGCCGCTGTTTCCGGGGTTGATGCTCGCGTCGGTTTGCAGGAAATCCTGGTCCATCATCTCCGCATCCAACATCAGCCGCCGCCCCTTCGCGCTCACGTGCCCGAACGTCACGCTATGTTCCAATTCGAAGGGCGCGCCGATCGCGATCGCGAATTCCCCCACCCGCACCTTCGCCGAGTCGCCGAGCCGCGCCACCGGCAGCTTCGAGGCGTCCACCTTCAGCACCGCGATGTCCGACTCCGTGTCCACACCCGTCACCTCCGCCTCGAAACGCCGCCCGTCCCGGAGTCGAACCTCGATCTTCTCGGCCTCCTTCACCACGTGGCCGTTCGTCAGGATGTAGCCGTCCTCACGGAACACGACCCCCGAACCTTGCTCCGGAAAATAGTCCGGCGGCATCGGACGCCGCGGACGGCTCCGCTCCTGTTCCATGCGCTCCTGAAGTTCCTTCCGCATTTCCTCCGGAAAAAACCTCAACACGCCGGATCCCGGGTCCCCGTCGAGATCCTCCCGGGGCCGGACCCGGACGACCACGACGGCCGGCGAGACGCTTTCCGCGACCTCGACAAAGGCCTCGTTGAGTTGGCGAACCATGTCGAGGGCCGAGGATTCGGCCCGGGCCTGGAAGCCCAATCCCGCCCAACCGAGCGCTATCGCCAACAACCCCGCCCTCCAACCCGTCCTCGCGTTCCTGCTATGCATGCGGGATGTCTAGCAGCACTACGGCGCCACGGAAAGGGCTCGCTGCCATTCCGCGTTCAAGGCTGCGCCCCGGGCGTTGGAGGAAGCTGGACCACCCGGATCTGACCGGACTGCGGCTGGTAGCTCCATTGCGTCCCCTTCGGCGGCGCAGGGATCCGGGACAGATACCCCTCCGTCACCAGTTCCTGAAGATTCTTGGGGAGACGTTCCTCGCCCGCCTGAAACGCCCGGACCGCCTGGGTCAGCGAGGTCAGATCAACCGTCTTCGCCGCCTGCCGCTGCGCGGCGCCCACCGCCCCGAGATAGTCCACCGGCGCCGTCAGCGGATTCCCCGCGCCCTGCTGCCGCGCGGGTTCCGCCGCCGATTCCTTCGCGCCAGCCTCCGAATCGGACCGTCCACATCCAACCAGCGCCACCGACAGGGCCAGCACCGACACGACCGAGCTCCAGCTTTTCGACGAAAACATCATGGGGCCATCGTAGGTCGCACCCCGCCAAAACCAACTCCAACCTCGACACGCCCGGTGCTTCCCGGTAACCGCTCGTCCCGACCATGGCCGCCTCTTCCGACAAGCTCGCTGTTCGAATCCTCTTCGGGCTCGGTATCGGCGCCGCTCTGGGGGCCGTCGTCGCACTGATCGGTTCCCCAACCCTTCTGGCCTGGTCCCGCACGTTCGCCGTCCAGGTTTGCGATCCCGTCGGGCGCATTTTCCTGGGCCTGCTGTTCTTCGTCGTCGTCCCGCTCGTCTTCGCGTCGCTCACGCTCGGGATCGTGCAACTCGGTCGATTGGACCGCCTCGGCCCGCTCACTGGGCGGACCTTCGCCCTGTTCGGATTGAACATGGCGATCAGCGTCACGCTCGGGCTCGTCATCATGAACACCGTCCGACCCGGCGGCCGGATCGACGCCGAGACCCGGGATCAGCTGCTCGCCGAGTTTCAACAGGGAGCGACCGACGCGAAAACCCAGGCCGCCGCATCCCCTCGCCTCACCTTCAGCACCGTGGTCGACATGTTCTTCCCGCGGAACCTCGCCCGGGCCGTCGTCGACTTCCAACTCCTGCCGCTGATCGCCTTCGCGATGTTCGTCGGGATCGCCGGGACGCAACTGCCCGAATCCGAACGCCTCAGCCTCCAGCGCGCCCTGCAACTCGTCTGCGACCTCATGACGCGGATCGTCCACTACGCCCTGATGCTGGGGCCCTACGCCGTCGCCGCGATGGTCTTCAGCGTCGCCGTGAAACTCGGCATCGAATTCTTCCTCGGAAAACTTCTCGTCTTCGTGCTCTGCGTCCTGGGCGGGATCAGTCTCCACCTGTTTGTCACCCTTCCGATCCTGGTGAAGGTCCTCGGGAAGCGCTCTCCCAAGGCTGTCTTCCGAGCCATCGCGACGGTCCTCGTCACCGCCTTCTCGACCAGTTCCAGCAGCGCCACGCTGCCCACGAGCATCCGAGTAACGCGCGACGATCTCGGCGTGTCGCCCAGCACCGCGGGTTTCGTCCTGCCCCTGGGAGCCACGATGAACATGGCGGGAACCGCGCTGTACGAAGGGTGTGTCGTCCTCTTTGTCGCCCAAGTCTTCGGCGGCGCCATGCCGATCGGCCAGCAACTCGTCCTGGTCATGCTCGCCGTCCTCAGCGCGGTCGCGGTCGCCGGCATCCCCGGGGGTTCCCTGCCCCTCATTGTCGGACTCCTCGCCAACTTCGGATTGCCCCCCGAAGGCATCGCGATCGTCATCGGAGTCGATCGACTGCTCGACATGTCCCGGACCGTCCTGAACGTCGCCGCCGACATCGTCACCGCCGTCATCGTCGATCGCCAGACGAACCCCGAGCAACCACCCCATCCCACCTCCGCCTGACGCGTGTGGTGAGCGGTGCCGGGGCCGGCGAAATGTCGCAACCTATCCAACGAACGACTACGATCTTGCGCTCCCAACCGGGATAGGCTGCATTTAGGTCGTCGATACAACGTTCGCACATCAACAACACCGCAAAAGACGCAGCATGATAAACGCAATACGAGCAACAATGTACGTATTCTTGGGAATCACTGCTCTAACGGCGCTGCTGGTTATAGCGGTTCTAGCGAAACTTTGGCTTTTCTCGCCTACGGATCAAGTAGCGGAACTGCCGCATCTGAAGTACCTCCTCGGAGCACTGCTGGTCGAGATTTTCGCGGTTGTGTTTACTTACGCGCGCAAAGGCACGAAATACCTGCCGCATGTCGAAAGGCATAAGCATGAGGCCGCAACAGTGGAATTCATGACGAAGTTCATCTCACAGGGCAGCACCATACAGATTGTCAGCAACAGGCTAGCGTGGATCAAGAGGGCACCGGACTTTGCAGAAGTGCTTAAGCGCACCGTTAGAAGCGGCGGATTGGTTGATGTAGTAACCCCCGACGAAGTGGACTCCGTTATTCGCAAGCCGTTGCAGGATGCTGGAGTGAATTTCTTCGTTACGGGGGAAGACGCGCCGCCCGAATCCCGCTTCACCCTCATCAACGGTAGTCGCAGCGGTGCCGAGAGACTAGCGATCGCACGCGGCTCTCACCCAGACCATGAGGTCACTGTTTTTGATAGTACCTCAGGCCCCCAGATGATTGGGATGGCCAAGGACATAATACGGAAATCCAAGGCGAACGCGCATGCCTAATCGATGGAACCAAAACGCCGCCATTAGAAGACGTCAGATTGACGCTGGGCTCGATCTGACTTTCACGAAACTCTTCGTTCCCTTCTATGTGGACCTTGTGAAGCAGATCTCCCCGGCGTCACTGCTGGAGGTCGGATGTGGTACCGGACACCTTGCAGCCGCTCTCTCGCCCCATGTAAACTTCGTTGTCGCTCTTGAACCGTCCTCGGGGATGCATGAAGTAGCTAGTCAGGTGCTCAGTGACACATCTGTTCAGTTGGAGCCAGTCAGCATCGAGGATTTACGAGGTCAAACCTCATTCGACCTGATTGTCTCTCACCTGTGTGCACAAGTTGTGGCGGATTTGACAAGTTTCTTTGCTGCCGTTCTTTGCCACATGCACCTTCAGTCGCGATTCGTTTTCTCCATTCCCCATCCCTGCTTCTACAATGACTACAAGCGTTTGATACCGTCAGAAGAATACGAGTACATGAAGGAAATGGAGCGGACGATTTCCTTTACGATCACTAAGGAGCCGAATGCTCCAATTTCGGGGGTGCCATACCACCATCGCCCTTTGCATCTCTACTTCTCGGCGTTGGCTGCCCATGGGCTCTGCGTGTTCCGGTTCCAGGAGATATATCCATCGCCTGAGGTCGAGCAAGAGTACGGGGCAGTGTGGCGGGTTCCGCGATACTGCACATTTCAGTGTGAGAAAGTCAGCAATGTGGGCAATGGGGTCAAACATTGATTATTGACATTTGATTTCCTACGTTGCGACCCCCACGGAGATTCGGAGATTGTTGAATGTCCATGTTTGACCCTAGCGACTCATCGTAGCCGCCGTCGCTGAGCTTGGGACGTTCGATGTCGCCCCGACGCCACCAATTCTCCGGTCTTGAGCCCGGTGGCTTGGAATGCATCATCGTTGCATGAACTTGAAGGCGATCATCCACGATGCGGAGGAAGGGGGATTCTGGGCCGAGGTGCCGGCCTTGCCGGGATGCGTGACGCAAGGGGATTCCATCGAGGAGGTGACTGCGAACCTTCGAGAGGCCATCGACGGTTGGCTGGCCGTTGATATTTCCGACGCCGATGTTCAGCAGGGCGCTCGTGTCATCGAATTGGCTGTGTGAAGCAAGTTGCGGGCAAAGATTTCGGGCGAGCAATTGAGCGGCGAGGCTGGGTCCTCACGCGGATCAACGGGAGCCATCACATCTACGCGATGGAGGGGCGACGAGAGCGGATTGTGATACCAGTGCATGGAAACAAATCGCTGAAGATCGGGTTGCTTCGTTCACTCATGAAGATCGCTGGGATCGAGGAGAACGACCTTTGAGAGCATAGAGCATTGTGTCCTACGAACGGCGGTCGATGAAAGGCGATGGCTCTCACGGAGGCACGAAGGCACGGAGATGAGCGAGAATACGATACCGGCTGCGCGACTGGATCATCCCTACGCTTGCTCCGTGCCAACGGACGACCAACTCCTGAAGGCATTCAATGAATTCCACAGTCAATGAGGTGAAGCTGTGCGGTTGAGTCCGCCGCGTTCGCGTCTGGACGCAGGGCCGCATGGTGTTCCTTGAACTGCATGACGGACGCACCGTCGGGTTTCCGGCGGACCGATTCCGGATCCTTTCAAAGGCTTCCGAACAGCAATTGGCACGAGTTGAGCTCGTGCTCAATGGTTATGCTCCGCGGTGGGAGGAGCTTGATGAGGACATCACGGTGCCCGGAGTTGTCGCGGGTCACTTTCAGTTGCCTTTGAAATAGGGCCCAAGATTCATACCATCTCAGATCCTCCAACGGCTGCGGGCGGTGGCGCCGAACTCGTTGATCTCGCCGGCGAACTTTCGCGCGACCACCGTCACCGTCGACAGGGTTCCGACGAACACCCCCAGCATCACGATGGCGATCAGCCAACCCGGGATCTGGCCCACCGCCAGGGCGTGGTACAGGGCGCGCGGGGAATCGATCGGAGCCCGGGCGTGCACGAACACCTTCGCCAGCCACGCCCCCAGGATGATGAGGTAGATGAACATATAGTTCTGACGGAGCCGCCACCCCACCGCCTCCAGAACCCCGATCTTGAACGCCGGAATCAAGAGATCCTCCGCCACCAGTTTCCGCCAGTCGCCTTCCAGCGTCTCCGGCCGGCCCATCACCATGGGGACGAAGAAATGCGCCTCAAGCATCCGCACCCGGGCGTGGAACGCATCGTAGAACCGGTATCGGCGCGCCTCGATCCAGAGCATCACGCTCACGATCGCGAGGTTGAAAAAGAAGATGATGTGCGGCACGTCCCGCAGGGAAAACGCCACCGTGAAGATGGTGCTGGTCGCCGTGATCGCCCAGGTGGTCGTCACATCCAGCCGCTGCCGCCAGATCATGATCCGACCCAGCTCGCCCCGGTAGAAGTGGGACATCGCGTTCACGTAACTCGTGTCGCGCAACATCGCCGACCCTCCACCCCGCTCAGCCCCCGCCGGTTTCGAAGTTGAAGCCTCGTCCTGCATTTGGTTCGGCCTACCGCCGGCATCGTGCTCCCGCTCAAATCCTCAATGCAACCTCCGGGAATCAACCTGGGCGTCGCGTAGCGGACGGGTCGGGGGATCAGGGTTTCAGTGAATGGGACGAATGCGACGAATGGGACCTATGGGACGGATGACGATCGGGTGAACCCCTTGCCCGGCGGGGAATTGTGATTCTTCTGGCTTCGTGCGCTTCGTGTCCTTCGTGGTTCCTTGTCCGAGGACCTGAGACCCGCCCAGCCGAAGTTACCGCTTTCCCGCTGGCGCCCCGTGGTTAGCGTCGCGGTGCATGACGATGTTCCGATCCGCCCTCACCGCCGCCGGGCTCGCCCTCGGCGCATTCGCCGCCGCCGCGCAGGTGGCCGCGAGAGACACCCAGGACGGACAGCGAATCGGGTGAGCCATGAAAACCCCGCTCCTCGCCGACGACGCCTTTCTCGCCGACGTGGCCCAAATCCGGCAGGCGGCGTCGCCGGAAGGCCCCGATCCCGCCAACCAACAGCTGCATGTCTGGTGGCTGGGCCAGAGCGGGTTCCTCGTCGCGTACCGGGGTTCGTTCCTTTTGTTCGATCCGTACCTATCGGATTCGCTGACCCGCAAGTACGCCGCCACCGACAAACCCCACATCCGCGTCACCCGCCGGGTCGTCGACCCGGCTCGGCTTGATTTCGTCGCAGCCGTCACGTCGTCGCACAATCACACCGACCATCTCGATCCCGAGACCCTTCAACCGCTCCTTCGGGCGAATCCCGGGTTGGTGGCGGTCAGTCCGGAAGCGAACCGGAAGACGGTCCGCGAGCGGAGCGGTCTTTCCGACGAGCGCATCCTGGGACTCGACGTTTCCGCCGAAAACCTCGCCGCGCGCGCGACGCCGGAGGCCATTTCCGTTCCGGGAACGCCGTTCCGGCTCGCGCCCGTTCCGGCGGCCCACGAGACGCTGGAGCGGGATTCGAGCGGGCGGCTGGTTTACATCGGATTCGTGCTTCAGGCCGGTCCCTTCCGGATCTACCACAGTGGCGACACGATGCGGTTCGACGGGATGGAAGAAATCCTCCGGGGACATTCGATCGATCTCGCCCTCCTTCCGATCAACGGGCGGGCGCCGGAACGCCGTGTGGCCGGAAATCTCAACGGTGCCGAGGCGGCCCAACTCGCTCACGACATCGGCGCGCGCCAGGTGGTTCCATGCCACTACGACATGTTCGAATTCAACACCGCCAACCCGGATGGATTCGTCGCGGCGTGTCGTGCGCTGAATCAGCCCCATCGAGTTCTGGAACAGGGCGGCCGCCTGACCTTGGAACCGCGCCCGTGAGATGAAACCTCCGGCCAACCGCTCCCGTCGCCGCATGGTCAACTGGATCCTCCTTCTGATTGGATTGCCCGCGTTCCTGGTGTGGTTCCTGCGGTGGTTCGAACAGGCGAACGTCTACCATCCCATGGCGGACTGGTGGAACACCGGGGAAACTCTCGGACGTCCGCGGGAGGACGTCCGCTTCCGGACGCGGGATCAGCTGGAATTGAGCGCCTGGTTCTTCCCAGCCGCCACCAACGCGCCCTTCCGGCATCTCGCGGTTCTGATCAGTCACGGCAACGGCGGCAACATCAGCCATCGTCTTCCGACCTATTCCCTACTCCTCGATCTCGGGGTCAACGTCCTGGCCTACGACTACCGCGGGTATGGCCGGAGCGAAGGGAAACCGAGTGAATCGGGAACCTACCTCGACGCGGAAGCCGCCCTGGAATGGCTTCGGCAACGGGGATTCGCCGAATCCCGGATCGTGGCGTTTGGCGAAAGCCTGGGCGGCGGCGTCGCCACCGAACTGGCGCTTCGCCATCCGGACCTTCATGGACTGGTTCTTCAGAGCACCTTCACCAGCCTTCTCGATCTTGGGGCGGAACTGTTCCCGTTCCTTCCCGTTCGTTCGGTGGCGCGGTATCGCTACGACAACGCCGCCAAGCTGCCGCAAGTCCGGATGCCGGTGCTGATCCTGCACAGCCGCCAGGACACGCTGATCCCCTTCCACCACGCCGAGCGCAATTTCGCCGCCGCCCGGGAGCCGAGGGTCCTGAAGGAGATCCGCGGGGATCACAACGACCAGCCCACCGTCGAACCCGAACTCATGACCCAGGCCCTCCGCGAGTTCCTCGCGTCGGAGCGACGTTGATCCTCTCCGGCCGCGCGGGCGACCTTCAGGCGAGGATTTCCCGAACCACCTTCCCGGCGATGTCGGTCAGCCGGAAATCGCGGCCGAGGAACCGGTACGTGAGCCGTTCGTGGTCCACGCCCAGGCAATGAAGGATCGTGGCGTGCAGGTCGTGGATGTGGACCGCGCCGTCCACGATGTTGTACCCGAATTCGTCGGTCTGACCGTGGACGACACCGCCCCGGATGCCGCCGCCGGCGAGCCAGAGGGAATAGCAGCGCGGATGGTGGTCGCGTCCGAAACTCTCCTTGCGGAGAGCGCCCTGGCAGTAACTCGTCCGACCAAACTCGCCACCCCAGACGACGAGGGTGTCGTCGAGCAATCCCCGCTGCTTCAGGTCCTGGATCAAGGCCGCGCTGGGCTGATCCGTCAGTTTGGCCTGAGTCCGGATGCCGTCCGGCAACCCGCCGTGGTGATCCCAGTCGCGATGGATCAATTTGACGAAGCGCACGCCGCGTTCGACCAGGCGCCGCGCGAGAAGGCAGTTGTTGGCGAAAGACGCCTCGCCGGGCTTGGCTCCGTAGAGGTTCAGCGTTTCGCCCGATTCGTTGGACAGATCCATCAACTCCGGGACGCTCGTCTGCATTCGGAACGCCATCTCGTACTGCTCGATCCGTGTCGCGATCTCGGGATCCCCCACCCGTTCCAATTGGAACCGGTTGAGCGACTGCACGTCGTCGAGCATCGCCCGACGCGCCGTTTCGCCCAGACCCGGCGGGTTCGAGAAGAAAAGGACCGGATCGCCGACGCCCCGGAACTGGACGCCCTGATGGCTGCTGGGCAGGAATCCGCTGCCCCAATAGCGGGATTGCAGGGACTGCCCGCCCCGGCCGGAGAGCAGGACGATGAACGCGGGGAGATTGCTATTCTCGCTGCCGAGCCCGTAGCTGGCCCAGGCGCCGAGGGTGGGCCGGCCCGGTTGCTGATGACCGCTGAACAGGTAGGTCACCGCGGGATCGTGGTTGATCGGATCGGTGTGAACCGCCCGAAGCATGGCGATGTCATCCGCCACCTTGCCCAGGTGCGGCAGGGCGTCCGAAATTTCCAGTCCGCTCTGGCCGTGCTTCCTGAAATCGAAGGCCGACCCAACGCAGAACAGATTCTTCTGACCGCTTGTCATTCCCGTGATCCGCTGCCCTTTCCGCACCGATTCCGGCAGGTCCACGCCGCTCATCTCGCGGAGCTTCGGCTTGTAGTCGAAGAGGTCGAGGTGCGAAGGAGCCCCTGACTGGAAGAGGTAGATCACCCGCTTGGCTTTCGGCGGATGATGGAAGGAGGACAAGGCCCCCGGGACACCGCTGGTCTCGGCCGCGCCGGCCAATCGCGGTCCCAAGAGGGAAGCGAGAGCCATGGAACCGAGGCTGATGGATCCGCGCCGGAAGAAGGCCCGTCGGGTCAGGGCGTTTTGGATTTGGGATTCGGGCGACATACGATCCTGGGTGGCGAAGTTTTCCAAATTCGGGACACGGATTGCGGCCTGGAACCGTAGCCGCCGACGTCAGTCGGCGCCGACTTCCAGTCCGGAGATGGCGCGGACTGACGTCCGCGGCTACGGGAGTGGTTCATGGAGGTCGAGGGGTGCGGGGCTTCCCATTCGGAAACCCAAATGCGTCAGCCTTTGGTGATCGTTTCGTCCAAGTTGAGGAGCGTGCTGCCCACCACGGTCCAGGCCGCCAGTTCCGAGATATCCACGTCCACCGGCGGCCGGGAATTGCCCACGTGGATGAGGCGGTTCGCGGACTCCCGGTCTTCCGAGTAGCGCCGCATTTCCCGTTCAAGCGCCCCTCGGAGCACGTCGCGCTCCCGTTGCGACGGAGTCCGCCCCAGGCAGACCCTGAACGCGTACGCGATGCGGGTGTCGGTGGTCCCGCCGCCGTGGGTCATCACCCGCAACCCGAGCGCCCGCGCCGCTTCGACGTAGACCGGGTCGTTCATCAGGTTCAACGCCTGCAAGGGCGTGTTGGTGCGGGGACGGCGCACCGTGCAGGTCTCGCGCGTCGGGGCGTCGAAGATCGTGAACGACGCGTACGGAATCGACCGCCGCCAGTAGGTGTACAAACCGCGCCGGTAGTTGTCCGGGCCCACGCTCTGCACGTAATCCCGGGTCCCTTCGAACGAAACCTGGCCCCACAATCCCGGCGGCTGATACGGAAAGACGCTGGGCCCGCCGACCTTCGGTTCGAGCAGTCCGCTCACCGACATCGCGATATCCCGGATCCCTTCCGCGTCCACCCGGAATCTCGGGCCCCGGGTGAACAACCGGTTCTCCGGATCCTTCTCCAACGCCTCCGGGCTCACCCTCGAGTCCTGCCGGTAGGTGGCCGAGAGCACGATCCGACGTTGGAGCGCCTTGACGTTCCAACCCGAAGCGATGAACTCCGTCGCCAGCCAGTCCAGCAGCAATGGGTGACTCGGCCAGTCGCCCTGCGACCCGAACTCCTCGGCCGTCTTCACGATTCCGTTTCCAAAATAGCGCTGCCAAAACTGATTCACCGCCACCCGGGCCGTCAGCGGATGCCCCGGATCCAGCAGCCACTTCGCGAGACCCAGCCGGTTCCTTGGAAAATCCTCGTTCCACGGATGCAACTTCTCCGGCACGCCCATCGAAACCTTGT
Source organism: uncultured Verrucomicrobiota bacterium (assembly GCA_942490575.1). Classification (GTDB taxonomy): domain Bacteria; phylum Verrucomicrobiota; class Verrucomicrobiia; order Limisphaerales; family CAIMTB01; genus CAIMTB01. The sequence continues at coordinate 154,217 of CALNYA010000069.1, read as the reverse complement.
CCCCCCGATTGTTGTACTGCCCGCGGACCAGCAGGAACGTGTCCTTCGGCTTCTCCGAATCGCGCATGACCATCGTCGACGCCCACCCCTGCCGGAATTCGTCCCGCTCCTTGCGCCGCGCCGTCAGGAGCTTCTCCGCTTGCTGGACCTCCATGACAAAACTCCGGCGGTAATGCCCCCGCGCGAGGGATCGCTGGTCCTCGGTCGCCGTCGAAGCTTCCGCAATCAGGGCGGCCCGAACGGCGTCGGGCAGTTCGAGAAACTCCGGTAGATCGGTGGACCGGGTCGTCGCCAGGCGAAATCGGGTGGGAACACCGCCGGCCCCGCCCTCGCCGGATTCCAATCGGATGCGAAGGTCCGTTCCGCCCGCGAATCCGAAGGCCTCGTGCGTCCGGAACCAGGCCGTGTGCGCCCGCGAATCGGCGACGCCCCATCCCGTTCCCGGATCGCCGTCCAACACTCCCTTCACGGAGCGCCCGTCGGGATTCACATCCGCCGCCACCCCCGCGAAGTCGATCGGCGCCTCCGTGAGCGCCTCATCACCCAATCGGAAGGCCCAGCCGCCTTCGTCACTTCCCTGGCTGGTCTTGAGGATCATCCGGTTCTCCCCCTTCCGAAGCCAAAGCCGGACCGAATCCTGGTCCGCCGCGACCGCCCGCGCTCCCTGGCGCGCGAAAACCCGCCGTCCATTCAGCCACACTTGGAGTCCGTCCGTGCTCCCCAGATGCGCCATGCGGACCTGCGGCGCATCGACGGTGATCGTCCGAAACAGGTAGTGCGCCGTGTTCGCCCCTTTCAACCCCACGACCGCGCCGCTGTTCCAATCGGGCTTCTCCTCCCATCGCACTTTCCCATCCCGAAAGGTGCCCCCGGTGTCCGCAGCGGACTCGGGTCCGAACGCCTTGTCGAAGGCTTCCTGGGCCGATCCCGCGCGAAAGGGTCCCGCGACATGCCATGAACCTAGCCGAGACTTTCCAGCCGCCGCTCGCGCCTCGGCGGGTTGCCGGGCCTTCACCACCGCTTCGATCCGGGCCAGGAAAAACCCATCGGTTCCCGCGGCGGAAGCGGAATTCGTCGCGCCGGCACCCTCGTCCGGCAGGATTTCCAACCGAAGTCCGGTCCACGAGCCTTCGTCCGCCCGGAGCTGGAGCTGGTAGTTCCTCCCCGATGCCCCGCCTTCGAGGCCGATCGCCTGGTCGGATCCCTGCACCAACCGCGAAGCTTCCACCACGGACGCCGACTCCAGAGCGAGCGGGGTCCATCCGCCCTTCTCCGTTTCCCGTTGCCGTTTTTCCCACGACGCCTGGGCGGCGTCCCAGTCGGCCTGCGGCGCCTCCAGCGCCAGCTTCGTGGCCGCTTCCATCGCCCGCACCTCCGAATCGAGCTGCGCAAGTCGCTGGCGTTCCGCCTCGGACTCCAGTGTGAGCTTCGGAACAGGATTCAATTCCTCCCTGTCCAGTCCGTTCTCGGGCACCTGATTGAAGAAGGCGAACAGCCCGTAGAAATCCCGTTGGGTGATCGGATCGTACTTGTGATCGTGGCATTCGGCGCAGGCCATCGAGGTCCCCATCCAAACCCGGGCCGTCGTGTCGACCCGACCCACGACGTACTTGACCGAATACTCCTCCGGCAGCGCGCCACCTTCCGACGTGGTCATCTCGTTCCGATGAAAGCCCGTCGCCACCAATTGATCCCGCGTGGGATTCGGCAGGAGATCCCCGGCCAATTGTTCCGTGGTGAACTGGTCGTAGGGCTTGTTCTCGTTGAAGGATTGGATCACCCAGTCCCGCCAGTGCCACAGGTCCCGGTGCCGGTCGTGATGGTACCCCTGCGTCTCTCCGAATCGCGCCAGATCGAGCCACGTCTGCGCCATCCGCTCCCCGTAGTGCGGCGACGCCAGCAGGCGGTCCACCACCTTTTCGTAGGCCTTCTCATCGCGGTCCGCCAGGAAGGCGTCCAATTCCTCCACCGTCGGCGGCAGGCCCGTCAGATCGAGGGAAGCCCGCCGGAGCAAACGCTCCTTGGGCGCGGCGGGAGTCGGCTTCATGCCCTCCCGCTCCAGGCGCGCCAGGACGAAATAATCCACGTCGTTCACCGGCCACCCGGCATCCTTCACTTCCGGCAACGAAGGACGCTCCGGCGCCTGGTACGCCCAGTGCCCCTCGAACTGGGCTCCCTCCTCGATCCAACGCCGCAAGGTCGCGATCTTCGCGGAACTCAGCGGCTTCTTCATGTCCGGCGGCGGCATGATTTCGTCGGGATCCGTTTCCAACACCCGCCCCACCAAGGCGCTTGCGGAAAGATCCCCGCCGACCACCGCCCGATGCCCGGATTTCAACGCCTTTCCCGCGTCGTCTTCCCGATCCAACCGGAGCCCGGCCTTGCGCGTCTTTTCATCCGGACCATGGCAGGCGTAGCAATGCTCCGACAGAATCGGCTTCACGTCCCGGCTGTAGGAAATCGATGCCGACCGCGCGTCACGGCCCGATCCAGCCCCCGCGAGGATGAGAACCAGCCAAACCCAACGAGCAAACTCCCGCGTCCGAAAGCCCGGAACCGCCGGCGCCGAGGCGTCCGTCCGAGGCTGAACACGGCGTCTTTTTTCGCGGATCGCCGCGCGGCGCGCTCGGTCGACGTCGTTCACGAGCCCCTCGTTCGACCTCTTCGCAGTCCCGACGGCTCTTGGCGCATGGAAGTTCGCGGGTTCTCGGCTCATGGATTGCGCCCCAAACTGAGCATCCGACCGCCCGAGTTCAACCGGAATTCCTAGCCGCGAAAGCACCAAGTCCCAATCACCCCAACCCCGACCCCGACGACCGACCGCCCTCGCCACCCTCAATAGCGCCGGAGCGGGTCTGCCCACCCCAACACCCACTCCGCGACAGCCTCGCGAAACGGTCCGTAGCCCTGAGGTAACGACTTTGGGAAACCCAAAGCACAAGGGACGGCAAGCGCGAACGCTGCGACCACTGCGGCGACGGCAGTCCAAAACCACTGGGCTTCAGAACGGCCAACCCCTTGGAGGATAGGATCGAATCAGTCTTCATACGCACTCCTTGGAACCCCTGAAATAAGTCAATCCGGCTAAGCGGTTATGCTTATACGTGATTTACGCACCCACGTCCAAGCAAAATTCTCCAGGGCGTCAATGCAGCGTTTCACGTCACTCCATGGAACGGTCCGTCCTATGCCGGTGGGCACCCGGGACAGGCTATCCTGACTTCATCGGCAACCCACCCAGGGCGCCTGAAATGGATTTCAACCGGAATCTCGCCTTGGGAGCCGGCCGGGTGATTTCAAGGATTCGAAAACCTCATAGCGGATGCACTAAGAAGGCGGGGTTTTGCCGGTTGACGCTCAAAGTTGGGCCTCCGTAAGGTCTCGGACCCGGTCACGGAGGCTCCCCTCCGCCACCCGGACCCGGCTTATGATCGAAGGCTACTGCGTGAAGTGCAAAGCGAAGCGCCCCATCGGGGACGCGGTCGAAGAGCAGATGAAGAATGGCCGGAAGGCGGTGAAGGGTAAGTGCCCAACCTGCGGTGCCGTCATGTTCAAGATCCTCGGCGGCAAGGCGGTCGCGGTTCCGCGGACCGACTCAGCCGATGAGGTTCCCCCGGCTCCCGAGGTTCCCAGCGACCCTCCGACAACTCCGACAACTCCGCCGGACGTTTCGCCCGCTGGTGGGGTTCCCTCGCTCCCGGCCTGACCTTCCGCGCAGCCAGCCTGGCCGCCCTCCGATGAGGAAAAAAAAGAAAAGATTCCGGGTGGGTTCGGTCATCGGCCCGGAACGAAGCGGTTCCCTTCCCGAACGTTGAACTTCTCGAATGTCCGAACCAGCCGACCGGCGGTTGGCTTCGGCCATCCAAGCCCACGCCAAGGCCGTTCGCCGTTGAAATTCCCAAATGCCGTTGAAATTCCCAAATGCCGTTGAAATTCCCAAATACGCACTTGCGCCCGGTCGGTCAGTTCCCGTTTAATCGCCGCCCCAAAACGGAGCATCCGTAGCTCAATTGGCTAGAGCATCTGACTACGGATCAGAAGGTTGATGGTTCGAGTCCATCCGGATGCACCAACTTCAGGGGAGTCCACCACCGGCGGTTTCCACGGGTTGACACGACCTTCGTGGATTGCCAGCTTCCGCCGAAATGGCCGAGGTCTCCGCGCTGTTCATCTTGGGAGCATTCATGCTCCCGCCGTTGGCCTCGCTTGCATTTCGATTCATTCGCCCCCGGTTCATGCCTTGGTGGGCTGTGATGGCCGTCTCCATCCTGGGTGGCTGGGCGTTGATCCTCGTCGCCGCAGCGCTCAGTGAAACCCCGGACCGCGGGGCTCCAAAGGTGTTCGCCCTGTTCTTCGGCTGGGCTTACTCGTTGGTCTGGCTCGTTCCCTGGCTGGTCGTGTATGGCATCGTCCAACTCGTCTTCCGGCGAAAATCTCCGGGAGGGCGGGACTAATCTGGCGACGCCGGGCGGGGGTGTGGCGTTGTTGTCGACTGACGACTCCAGCTGGTCGGAATCGGAATGTTCCAACGAGGAAACTGATCTTCAAACCAATGGCCAAAATCTTTCACGAACTGAGTCATGATCTGCGGGAGTGGCTGGCGCGGCAGAAGATCTTTTTTGTCGCGACGGCTCCCTTGTCGGCCGACGCCCACGTGAATTGTTCGCCGAAGGGTGGCGACACGTTCCGGGTCCTCGGGGACCGGGAGGTCGCCTACCTCGATATGACCGGAAGCGGGATCGAGACGATCGCCCACGTTCGGGAAAACCGGCGGATGGTGATCATGTTCTGCGCCTTCGAGGGACCCCCGAGAATCGTGAGACTCCATGGCCGGAGCGAGGTTGTCCTTCCCGACAATCTCGAGTTCGGCGCGCTTCTCCAGCGGTTTCCCGATCATCTCGGGGCCCGCGCGATCATCCGACTTGCCGTCACGCGCATTTCCGATTCTTGCGGATACTCGGTGCCCCGATACGACTTCGTCGATCACCGCGACGCGCTCGATCGGTGGTCGGATAAGAAAGGTCCCGAAGGCCTCGCCGACTATCGAAGGGAGAAGAACCGCGTCAGCATCGACGGAATCCCCGGCTACCCGGCATCGGGTCCCGGATAGACGAGCCGACGAACGGAAGCAACGCGATTCCCCCGGCGACCGTTCTCCCAATGAACCCGGGCCAGCCGAGCGCTCCCGCATTCGGGTTCCGCCAGCCCCGAACCGCCGGGGCTCGGATTCCGGTGTTCTTTCCCAATAAAGCCCTGGCGAATCGGCTGCTTGCACCCGCAACGGGATCCCACGACATTGGCCGCACGAATCCGCCCATCCTCCATCGACGTGTCCCGGTTTGGCAGCGACTCCTGGTTCTCGCGGTCCTGGCGGTGGGCTCCGGCGTGGTCGCCGTGGTGTTTCTCGCCATGGGTCTTGGCGGGATGTTCCAGAAAACCTGGTTCCAGGAATGGGTCTTCACCAAGACCGCCAGCCAGCCGTGGGCTCGTGGCGGGGCGCCACCGGGCGAGGCGCGGGTCGCCTATGCGCCGGCCGGACCGGAGCCCGACGCGTCCCAACTCACCCGGGCCGACGGGTTGTTCATCCCAACGAATGTCTGGTCGGCCCACCTGCGTTTCACGGGTCCCGGATGGGAGGCGATTCAGCCGGAGTCCGTTCCACGTCTCCGGGGCTGGCTCAAGAAGGACGGAGCACCGATCCTCAACAATCCGAAAGCCCCGCGCCCCGGCTTGGCGGGCGTCTTCGGCGTGGCGCAACCGTGGTCCCATGTCGCGTTCGAGTTCGGCGGTCTCGAATTCACCAACGTCGCGGTCCGCTTCAAGGGCAACGGCACCTTCGTCTTCGCCAAGACTCCCTACACCCGTCCGTTCAAACTCGACCTCGCCAAACGCAAGCCGGCCCGGGCGTTGGCGGGCCAGACGGAGATCAATCTGCACAACCTGACCGCGGACCCGTCCTTTGTGCGCGATGCCCTGGGCTACGAGTTCCACCGCGACGCCGGCGTTCCCGCGCCCCGCACGACGTACACCCGCCTTTTCATGACCATCGAAGGCCGCTGGGAACGCCGGTTCCTCGGACTTTACGCGGTGATCGAGGATCCCGATGAATCCTGGCTGACAGGGTCCCTCGGCGCGCCGGGGGGAGCACTTTTCAAACCGGTCACACTCGATCTCTTTTCGGATCTGGGTGACGACTGGGAGGCCTACGCCGCGATGTACCACCCGAAGTCCGACGTCTCGGAAAAGCACCGGCGCCGCCTGATCGAACTGGCCCGGCTGGTGACCCATGCCGACGACGCCGAGTTCGCCCGGAGAGTGTTTGAATTCGTCGACATCGGGCACCTGTGCCGGTTCCTCGCCTGCGAGACCCTTCTCTCCAACTACGACGGCATCTTCACCAATGGACAGAACTTCCTCCTCTGGATCGATCCGACGAACGATCGCTTCGGGTTCAGTCCGTGGGATCTCGACCAATCCTGGGGGCAGTTCGGCATGCTCGGGACAGCCGAGCAGCGTGTTCGCGCCGATGTGTTCCACCCCTGGGTTGGTCCGCATCGCTTCTTCGAACGGATCTTCGCCGTGCCGGAATTCCAGACCCGCTACCGAGCGGAACTCGGCCGACTCCTGGATTCGACCTTCGTCCCGGAACGTCTGCATCGCCGGATCGACGAGATCGCCGCCGTGATCGGCCCGGCCGTCGAGGGGCATTCCGAGGATCAGTACGCCGAATTCAGGAAGTCCCTTGCCGCGCCGCGGGCATCCGGCGATGCCAAAGCCGCCGGGCCGGGCGGCGGCGAAAGCTACCGATTGAAGCCGTTCATCACCCGGCGGGCCGCCGAAGTTCGCGCCCAACTCGCGGGAGAGTCCGAGGGTTTGCGAGTCTCCCGCCAGGGCCGTTGAATTTCGCGCTCGCGGACCCCGCCCAGGCGCGGGGACTCCAAACTCCCCGGACCGTTCCATCCCAAATCCTCGCTTCCGCTCCGGGCGGCCCCTACGATCCCCCCATGGCCGCGGTCGTCGCACTCTTGTTGGCGGGAATTCTCCTGCTGGCGCTCGAAGTTTTCCTCCCCGGCCTGGTGGCTGGAATCGCGGGGATTATCTGCCTGGGCGTCGGTGTCCTGTTGGCCTACCGGGACTTCGGCCCCGTTGCCGGCAGCGCCGCGCTGGGGCTGACCGGGGTCACGCTGGTCGTCGGTTTCTTCGTCTGGCTCAGGTATTTCCCCGGCAGTTCCTTCGGACAACGGTTTGTCTCCCAGGGAACCGTGGGCGAGATCCGCGCCGAGAAACCCGAACTCCTCGACCAGGCGGGAGTCGCCCTGACCCCGCTGCGCCCCTCCGGCGCGGCGCTGATCGGCGGACATCGGGTTGACGTCGTGACCGAAGGCCCCATGGTGGAGCGCGGTTCACCCGTCCGCGTGGTCGCCATCGAAGGGATGCGCGTCGTCGTCCGAAAAACCGAATCCTGAAGATTCCTCCCCATCGAGTCGAAACCCACCCATCCACACATCCACCCACCCACCACCCCGTTCTCCCCAAACCTATGCCTTGGCAATTCATCGGACTCGCACTGCTCGGACTCACCGGACTCGTCGGGTTCGTCCTTCTGATCATTCTCCTCAACTTCGGAGCCATCTGGGTGCGGGCGTGGTCGTCCGGCGCTCCCGTCGCCTTCATGGAGCTGATCTCGCTCCGGCTGCGAAAAGTCCCGGTCGGCATGGTCGTCGATTGCCGGGTCAACGCGGTCAAGTCGGGTCTCGTGGTGCGTGACGAAACGGGGAACGAACGCGGCGTCGCCATCGACGATCTCTCCACCCACTTCCTCGCGGGCGGGCACGTGGAGATGGTGGTGCAATCCCTCATCAATGCCCGCAAGGCCGGTATTCACCTGGACTTCGATCGCGCCTGCGCCATCGATCTCGCCACCAAAGGCACGGGGAAGAGCGTGGTCGAAGCCGTCAAGACGTCGGTCAATCCCAAGGTCATCGACTGCCCCAGCCCCGTTCCCGGCAAGACCACGATCGACGCCGTCGCCAAGGACGGAATCGCCGTGAAAGTGAAGGCCCGCGTCACGGTCCGCACCAACCTCGACCGCTTCGTCGGCGGCGCGACCGAGGAGACCATCATCGCCCGCGTCGGTGAAGGCATCGTCACCACGATCGGATCGAGCACCACCTACAAGGAGGTCCTGGAGAATCCGGATCGCATCTCGAAGACCGTCCTCGACAAGGCTCTCGACGCCAACACCGCGTTCGAAATCCTTTCCATCGACATCGCCGACGTCGACGTCGGAGAAAACGTCGGCGCCAAACTCCAGGCGGAACAGGCCGAAGCCAACAAACTCATCGCCCAGGCGCACGCCGAAATCCGCCGCGCGGCGGCGGTCGCCGTGGAACAGGAGATGACCGCCCGCGTTGCCGAAATGCGCGCCCGCGTGGTGGAGGCGGAGGCGCAGGTTCCGCTCGCCATGGCGGAGGCGTTCCGGTCCGGAAACCTTGGAGTCATGGATTACTACCGGATGAAGAACATCCAGGCCGACAGCTCGATGCGCGAGTCGATCGCCGGGGCGGGTCCCAGCGCCTCCGACCAGGCCAAGACCTGATACCCACCCGTCATGACCGGTCCAGGCTTCCATCCACCGATCCTTTTCGCCGCCGGCGATTGGATCGAGATCATCGGCGCGCTTCTCTTCTTCCTCATCACAGGAATCGTCCAGTGGGTTCAAAAGCGATCCAAGGCGGGCAAATCCGCCGCGCCGCCGTCCGGTGTCGAAATGCCTCCCGAGACTTGGGGTGACGCGGGGCGGACTCCAACCACTCTGAAAAGGGAGGATCCGGACCCGGAGGAGTTCGACATCGAGGAGCAACTCCGCCGCCTGCTGAACCCTGGAAAGCCGCCCGAACCGCCACCCCAGGCCCCCCCAAGGCTTCCCTCCCGCGCCGCCGCCCCGGATCGAGGAGGAACCGGAGACGATTTCCTGGGAGACCGCCGTCGGCCCGACCCGTCCTCCGGTGTCGCCCGAGACCGCGGGCGCCGCCTTCAAGAAGGCATCCCGGAAGGAGAAGGAGGCGATCGGCGCTCGACGACCGGGTGGCGCGGGCGATTCCGGCCGTGGCGCGCAGTCGTTCCAGCGGGCCTCCCATTTCCGCAAGAAAGTCACCTTCCGGGGCCGCGACACTTTCGGAAAAACCTCCGCGCCGGCTCCTTCCACCGCCCTGATGCTGGGCTCCAAAACGTCCGCCGCCGCCGCCGCGCTCGCGAGGAGTCTCCACAACCCGGCTTCAATCCGGCAGGCCGTGCTGGTCTCGACGATCCTCCAGCCCCCGAAGGCGCTCGACCCGGGTTCCCACTGAGTCGGTTGGCGCGGGGACGGAGGGGAGGAACCGCCCCTCACCCCCAGCCCCTCTCCCGTCCGACGGGAGAGGGTGGCGGCGCAACGCGGCGCCGGGTGAGGGTTTCCGGCTTGGCCGTTCATGGTCCCAACTCGTGTCCAAAACTCGGAAAGCTTCCCTCTCCCATGAGCCGCTCACCCGTAGCCGCGGACGTTAGTCCGCGCCATCTCCGGTCAGAAACTCAGCGCCGACTGACGTCGGCGGCTACGGTCCGACCGCTGACCCGACGGGTTCAAGGTCTCAACTCGGGGTTCGCGAACCGTGGAGCCTCTCCACGAAGTGACGGGTCGCCCTGGGGTGGGCTGATTGCTCAAATGAAGCCAGCTTCTGGTTGTTTCCAAAGCGGGTATCTGGTAGGTCGACGTATCCCGAATCAGCCAAGCCCAGAAACCGCCCCATGCATCCCATCCCCCATCGCGGCGTGCCCATCCGCCCAGAGCGCCCGGCGGCGGCCCGGTCCGCCTTCACGCTGATCGAACTGCTCGTCGTGATCGCGATCATCGCGATCCTTGCAAGCATGCTTCTCCCGGCCCTGGCACGGGCCAAGGTGAAGGCCCAGGCGATCAAGTGCGTCGCCAATCAGAAGCAGATCTACCTCGGCTACCACATGTACGCGGACGACAACCGCGAGAATTTTCCCATCCACGGCGATTGGGCCACGGTGGGCGGCCGTGTTCGGACCAATGGTTCGCGCGCCATCGTTCACGACACCCAGGGCGAGACGAATCGCCCGCTCAACACGTACGTTCAGGCGCCCCTCGCCTTCCAATGCCCATCCGACAAGGGCGACAGCTACTGGGCCGCCGAATCGAAGCCCACCTGCTACGATGCCTGGGGCAACTCGTATCTTCCCATGTGGGCGCTCGACTGGTTCGGCGTGAAGCACGTGACGGGCGATTCCAAGGCCGGCCCGGGTTCCGCCGAAGCCAAGCCGATCACGACCTCCGAGATCGCGCGCCGGCCCACGACCAAGATCATCCAGGGCGACTGGCCCTGGCATGGATCACGCGATTCCGGCGATGGCAGGGTCCATGGCGCCAACGCCAAGAAGAGCATCTGGCACAACAACCGGGGTAAACGCGGCTGGAATATGATGTACGGCGATGGCCATGTGGCCCTCTTCAATTTTCCGGCGAACTACGACCCCTCCTGGCTCAGCCGCCCCGTCGACATCGACTGGCAGTGGTGGTGAGGCGGAGAAAGTCTCAGGAGTGTCAGGTGTCTCATATGTCCCATGTGTCCCATAGGTCTCATCAGGCAAATGGGACACATGGGACACCTAATCCCTCAAGACCTCTTCCGGCAGTGTCGGCAGCGCTGGTGATTCTGTGCCTGGCGGCCTTTGGCATCCGGCCCGCCCAGGGCGCTCCCGCGGGGCGTGACATCTCCGATTCGCCGCCCCATTTCGAACGCGACATCCGGCCGATCCTCAAGGCCCATTGCTTCCAGTGCCATGGCGAGGGCGAGGAACTGAAGGGCAAGGTCGACCTTCGCCTTCGGCGGTTCATGCTCGGGGAATCCGACTCCGGCCGGATCATCGTCCCGGGAAAACCCGATCAGAGCGTCCTCCTGGACATGGTGGTTTCCCGGGACATGCCGCGCGGCGACACAAAACTTTCCGAGGCCCAGATCACGCTGATCGAAAAGTGGATCACCGCGGGAGCGCCAACCCTCCGACCAGAACCCGAATCCGTTCCGAAAACCTTCCTCACCGAGGAGGAGCGCGCTTTCTGGGCGTTTCAACCCGTCCAGGTCCCTCGGCCTCCCCAGGTTGCGAATCAGGACGCCATCCACACCGGGTTGGACTCGTTTCTCCTGGCGCGACTCGAAGCGTCGGAGCTCGCGTTCGCCCCGCCCGCGGACAGGCCGACATGGATCCGGCGCGTCACCCTGGACCTGACCGGGCTTCCTCCCACACCCGAGGAGGTGGATGCGTTTTGTCGCGACGAATCCCCGTTGGCGCACGATCACGTCGTCGACCGCCTCCTGGCCTCCGCCCGTTACGGGGAACGATGGGCTCGCCACTGGCTTGATGTCGCCGGCTACGCGGATTCCAACGGTGGATCGGACGCGGACTCCGTCCGGGAATGGGCATGGCGTTATCGCGACTACGTCATCCGGTCCTTCAACAGCGACAAACCCTTCGACACCTTCATCACCGAGCAACTGGCCGGCGACGAACTCGTCTCGCCTCCGTTCGGGGCGCTCGCCGGCGACGATCTCGACAAACTCATCGCCACGGGATTCCTCCGGATGGCGCCCGATCCGACCGGCGACAATCCACCGGACGCCGATCTCGCCCGGAACCAGGTCGTCTCCGACACCCTCCAGATCGTCTCGTCCTCGCTCCTGGGTCTGACCGTTCAGTGCGCCCAATGCCACGACCACCGTTACGATCCCATTTCCCAAAGCGACTACTACCGGCTGCGGGCGGTCTTCGAGCCCGCCTTCGACTGGAAGCGTTGGAAGAATCCGGATCAGCGCCTCGTCTCGCTGATGACCGACGACGATCGAAAACTCGCCGAATGCGTGGATCACGCCGCCGGCGCCGTGGACCGCGAAGCCCAGGCGCTCCACGACGAACTCATCGAGCAATTCGTCCAGAAACAGCTGGAACGGGTGCCGGAAGACCTGCGCGAACCCGTTCTGGCCGCCCGTCGCACCCCAGCCGCGCAGCGCACCGAAGCCCACCAACAGCTTCTCCGCGAACACCCGACTTTTCAGGACCACATCATCCTCGGTGAAATCGATGTCCCAGGCGCCAAAAGAGTCGCCGAGGTCCGCAAGCGGGCCGGCGAGATCCGAGGCGCCAAACCCGCCAACCCGCGGGTCCGCTGCCTGACGGAGGAGCCCAACAACCCCGTCGACACCTTCCTTTTCCATCGCGGCGACCCCGCCCAACCGCGCGAGAGGATCCAGCCCGGTGGACTCTCCGTCCTGCCCGGATCGGCCTCCGCCGACTTCCCAGCCACCAATTCGGAGCACCGCACGACCGGTCGCCGTCTTGCCTTCGCGCGCAATCTCACGTCGGGCTCCCACCCTCTGACGCCCCGCGTTTTGGTGAATCGGGTCTGGCACCACTACTTCGGTCGGGGGCTGGTCCCCACGCTGGGCGATTTCGGCGCGCTCGGCGAACCGCCCTCCCACCCGGAACTCCTGGACTGGCTCGCCCACGAATTCGTGGCGTCCGGATGGAAGCTCAAATCGCTTCATCGCCTCATCGTCACGAGCGCCGCCTACCGTCAGGGCGACCGGAACGCCGATTCCCTGGCCGCTGATCCCGACAATCGCCTCCTCGGCCGCTTCGGTCTTCGCCGGCTGGACGCCGAGAGCCTCCGAGACAGCCTCCTCGCCGTTGGCGGGCGCCTGAATACGGAGATGTACGGTCCCCCGGTACCGGTCGCCTTCGACGGCCGCGGCCAGGTGGTCGTGGGTTCCCAGAACCGCGACGGAAATGGAGATCCCACCGGGGCCGCCGGTTTGGGCGGATCGGAACACCGCCGCAGCGTCTATCTCCAAGTCAGGCGCACCATGCCGCTCGGTGTGCTCGAACCCTTCGATGCTCCAGCCATCAACCCGAATTGCGAAATCCGCCCGGTCTCCACGGTCGCGCCCCAGGCTCTCATGTTCCTGAACGATCGGTTCGTCCTCGACCGGGCGACTGATTTGGCCGAACGGCTTCGACGGGAATCGCCCGGCGGCTTGCGCGCCCAAATCACGCTTCTCTGGCGTCTCCTTCACGGCGTGGAGCCCGACGAGAGCGAGATGCGGCGCAGTCTGATCTATCTCGCCGAACAGACGGAGACCCTGCGGGCCACGTTCAACCAGATGGCCGCCCGAAAGGAAACCAAGGACTCCGGCGCGAAAGCCGGCAAGACGTCGGAGATCGCACCGGCCCTGGACCCTTCCCTCCAGGCGCTCTCCAGCCTTTGCCAGGCGCTTCTGGCGTCCAACCGCTTCCTTTACCTCGACTGACCCGACCCGATCATGATCCCGCCCGCCCACCTCCCATCGGGCCTGTGTTCCCGCCGGCACTTCCTCGGGGCGGGTACCTTCGGCCTTGGATCCACGGCGCTCGCCTGGATGCTCCAGCAGGAGGGGCTTCTCGCCGAACCCGCCCGCCCTGAACTCGAGCAGCGCCACTACGATCTCCTCCCCAAATCCGGTCATCATCCCGCCCGGGCCCGGGCCATGATCTCCATCCTCATGATCGGTGGCCCGAGTCAGATGGATCTCTTCGATCCGAAGCCGCTCCTCAAGAAACTCGAGGGCGAGAAGTTCCCGGGCGAACTCAAGTACGACAACGCGGGCCAGGCCAGCGCCCGGATTCTGCCCGGGCTGTGGGACTTCAGGAAACACGGCCAATCCGGGACCGAGCTTTCCGAACTTCTCCCCGAGCTGGCTGGGGTCGTCGACGACATCTGCGTCGTGCGATCCATGCAAACCGGGGTCAACAACCACGGGCAGTCGTTGTACGCGCTCACCAACGGCCGGATCACGGCCGGCGCGCCTGTACTGGGCAGCTGGCTCGGGTTCGGTCTGGGCTGCGAATCCCAGGAACTCCCGGCCTTCGTCACGCTGACTCACCCCAACGGTTCGCCCCTGCTTGCGGATCACAATTGGTCGGCCGGCTGGCTCCCTTCCATCTACCAGGGCACGGTCATCCGTCCCCGCGAGCCGCGACTGCTCAATCTCGACCCCGCCGAACATCTTCGCGGCGCCGCCCAGGAACGTCAGATCGACTTCCTACGCGAAGCCAACCGCGAACACCTCGCCCAACACCCCGCCGAACTCGACCTCGCCGCGCGCATCGCCAGTTTCGAACTCGCCGCCAAGATGCAGACCGCCGCCAAGGAGGCCATCGACATCTCGGGCGAGTCCAAAGCGACCCGCGAACTTTACGGCGTGGACGACGATCGAACCCGCGACTACGCCACCCGCTGCCTGATCGCCCGGCGTCTGGTCGAGCGCGGCGTCCGCTTCGTCCAAATCGTCAACAACGGCCAGAGCTGGGACCATCATTCCGGCATCATCAAGGCCCTCCCCGACGTCTGCGGCCGTAGCGATCGTCCCGTCGCCGCCCTCATCCGCGACCTGAAGGCGCGCGGACTCCTCGACAGCACCGTCGTCCATTGGGGAGGCGAAATGGGCCGCCTGCCCGTCATGCAAAACGACCTCGGCCGCGACCGCGTCGGACGGGACCACAACACCTACGGGTTCACGGTCTGGCTCGCCGGCGGCGGCATCCGTGGCGGCATGACCTTCGGGGAAACCGACGAGTGGTCGCACAAGGCCGTCAAAGACGTGGTCACGCATCACGACTACCACGCCACCCTGCTCCACCTTTTCGGCTTGGATCACCGCAAACTCATCTACCGTCGCGCCGGACGGGAACTCTCCCTCACCGACGCCAAACCGGCCCGGGTGATCCACGAGATCCTCGCCTGACCGCCGCCACGACAGACGTCGCCGATTCGATTTCGCCGCGCCCGGGTTCAACCTAAAGACGGGGGCAACAACCACGGAAGAAACGGAAAGCACGGAATGAGAGTGAGTTGCGGAAGGAGCGCTGGTCACCCTCCAGAGGATATCCACCGCCTTTCCAAATCCCTCCTCTTCCGTGTGTTCCGTGCCTTCCGTGGTTGAAACTGCCGTTTCCAGGTTCAACCGCGCTGAAGGCCGGTCCCGGTCCGTTCGCCAATCGACAAGGCGGCCGCCATCGCCCGATTCGACCGGACCCTCGGGTCGACGATCCACTCGGGCCTCACCCTGGCCCCGCGGCGAACCAACTCCGAGACAACCGCCGGATACAGCTCCAGGCAAACTCCCCCCGGGGGCTGAAACCAGCCGTACACCGCCCAACCGAGCGGTGTCGTCTTCCAGGTCCCGTCCTCCACATCCACGGACGCGCCGCGTTCGAGCAAGAGTCTGACAATTTCCAGATGCCCGCCGTAGGCGGCCCAATGAAGCCCGGTCCGACCCCGGTGCACGCTCGTCGCGTCGGCGCCGTGTTCCAGCAGAAATCCCACCACCTCCGTCCTCCCGTATTGGCAGGCCCACTGAAACCCCGATTGAAACTGGTCCTCCGACACCCCCGGACGATGTCCGCCGTCGGCTTCGAAGGATTCACGAACGATGTCGAGACGTCCGAGCCCGGCGGCCGCTTCAAAATCCACGGCCGCTCCGCGGGCCGCGAGGAATTCGGCCGCCTCCCGCCGCCCATTGGCGAGGCATCCGAGAGTCACCGACAGTCCATGGCCGCTTCCCTGGGGATGATCGATCGCCGCGCCGTGATCCAGCAGCGTCCGGATCAGGTCCAGTTGAACGCCCGCGAACCACGGATGAACGCTCGTGGCGACGAGTCCCAGCGCGGTCGATCCGCCGTACATCCGCGCCGGCGCGTCCACCTCCGATCCCGCCTCTAGAAGCATCACGACGATCTCCACGGCGTTGGCGGGTGTCCTCTGCCGGAATCCTTCCACCCCGTTGGCTCCGACATAGTGCAGGAGCGTCGCCTGGTGCGCGCGCCTGGACCGCGCGTGGACCAAGTCAGGATGCAGGTCCAGGAGCCGCCGGAGCGCCACCGCGGCACCCGACACCACCGCATCGACCGCGTCTTCGAAATTCGCCAGGGCGGTCGAAGGACGATTCCGGTCCGCTTGAAAAGCCTGGAACTCCTCCCAACTGTCCAACTGATGCTCGCGGACGATGAGTTCCCTCGCGCTGATCGCAGGATCCAGAACCGGGACGCAGGCCGGGTAGGCGCCCTTGGGACGTTTCGGAAGCTGTTCGCCTCCGCCCGCCAGGAGACGTTCGAGCGTGTCGGCGTCACCGTCGATCAGGGCCTGATCGACCGCCTGCCATACCGACACCCTCTGGTGGTTCCGGTCCAAATCGGACACGTGCCTCCCGAGGTCGGACCATTCCTTGAAACCGTGCAAAGCCGCGACCAGCGTCCGCGCCTCCTGCGCCGCCAAGGTTCCGGATTCCTTCAGTCGGGGAATGCGCCGATTCAAGTCCTGGCGAGCCTCCGCCGGGGTCGGCACGCGATCGATCTGGAAGTGCGCCGCAAGACGCTCCAGCGCTTCGGTGTCGCCTGAGTCGTAGGCTGTGATCCAATCGGCCGCCAAGGACTCGTAGTGGTCCATGCCGAAACTCCGCGGAAGGACGCCCCACTGGGCATGGTGACGCAGGAGACTCGCGATTCCGACATGCCCGCGGCGCTCCGCCCAAGCCAGCGGCGTCGCCCATGGCGGATCATCGGGAAGGCGAATCCGGGCGCCCCGGCGCAACAGGAACTCGACCATCCGGATCTTCCCGAACTTGGCCGCGCAACCCAGGGGTGTGGAACGTAGGACCTCGTCGCGCGCATCCAGGTCGGCGCCCTGTTCGAGGAACAGCGCCGCGTCCTCGAGTCGACCCTTCCGCGCGAAGTCGTGCAGCGGCGTGCCACCCAGCCAATCCCGACGGCTGGGGTCCATGCCGTGCCGGAACAGCAACGCGGTGGTCGCGGGATCCTTGGCGACCGTGACCTTTTTCGGGAGGTCCGGCTGATGGCGCAACAACAGCCGCACAAACGCCTCGCTCGCCGTGTTCTCCAAAGCCTCCGGGTCGTCCGCCAAAGTCGGGTTCGCGGCAAAGACCGCCGCCGCCGTCTGAAGGTCGTCATAGTACGCCAGCAGATGGATGGGACGCGCCGCCCCGTGGGCACAAAGGAGATCGACCATGGCCTTGTCGCCCAGGCCAATCGCACGACTGAGAACGTCCGCCGAACTCTCGACCGCCGCGTTCGGATTCGCCCCATGTTCCAGGAGCAAGCGCGCGATCTCGAAATGCCCCTCCGCGACCGCCGAATACAGGGCATGCCCCTGCGGAGCGATCCCTTCCTCCGGCAAATTCGGATCGGCCCCGTGTTCGAGCAGGTAACGGGCTATCTCCAACTGCCCCGCCGCCGCCGCGTTCTTCAGCGGCGCCCCGCACCCCAGATAATAGGAACCGTACTCGGCCACTCGGTTGACCCGCGATGGATCCTCCTCCACCAGCGCGCGAACCCGCTCCCCGTCGCCCTTGGCCGCGGCCATTCCCAGGTCGACCTCGGCGCCTCTTTCAACAAGGTGCCGGTAGACTTCGTCCGGAGTCGTGGTCGCCGTCGCTGGAACGTCCCGCCATCCCCGATAGTGATAGTCCCCGTTCGTCAGATGGATCGGACGGGCTCCATCGGACCGGCGGGCGTCGATCGACGCGCCGCGCGCGAGCAGGAAATCGATCAGATCCAACTGGCGGGTCATCACCGCCCAATGGATCGGCTGATTGGACCGTCCGTCGCCGGCGTGGGCCCGGTCCGGATCGGCATCGAGCAGTTCCCGGACGCGGTTGAGATCCCTCTCGCGAATGGCACTGGCCACGGATTCGCCCGCTGAACCCGCCCCGAAACGGTCGGCCAGCGTTTTCTGGAGGAAATCCTCGAGCTCCCGGTGACCCCGATCCCGCGCGATCTCGACCAGGCTGTCGTCGACAGCCAGGCCCAGGGGATCAGCGCCGCGTTCGAACAAAAGGGCCACGATGTCGAGGTGGTTCTCGCGGACGGCGAAATAGAGCGGGGTCCGGTAGGCGTGCTGACAACGCGCCAGGGACGGATCCCGGTCGAGCAGGGAGCGGACGATTCCGAGATCGCCCGCCACGCAGGCCTGAAACAAGGCCCAGACGTCGACTCCTCGGCCCGGGGACCAGACCAGGGGTCCCTCCGATTTCAAGGCATCCGGCTGCGTCACAAGAGGGGACGGAGGATGGACCCTCCCAGCCTCCAGGCCAGCTCGGATTGAATCCGGCCGGTCATCCGGTTCCCGGGTCATTCCACGGTGACGCTCTTGGCGAGATTCCGCGGTTTGTCGACATCGCAACCCCGCGCGACGGCGATGTGGTAGGCGAGCAACTGGAGGGGGACGACGGCCAGCAACGGGACGAGCGGTTCCAGGGTGGCGGGAATGGTGAAGACCTCCTCGACCCGCGCCCGGATCTCGGTGTCGCCTTCGGTGGCGATGGCGATGACCGGTCCCTTGCGGGCCTTGATCTCGGCCACGTTCGCCAAGGTTTTGTCGTACAGGGAGTCCCGCGGGGCCAGGAAGACGGACGGCGTCCGTTCGTCGATCATGGCGATGGGTCCGTGCTTCATCTCGGCGGCCGGGTATCCCTCGGCGTGGACATACGAGATCTCCTTCAGCTTGAGGGCGCCCTCCAACGCGGTCGGGAACAGGTACTGCCGGCCGAGGAAGAAGAAGTCCTCCGCTGAAGCGTACTTGAGCGCGATCCGACGGATCTCGTCGTTCCGGGTCAGAATGGATTCGACCTGCGCGGGCAGGGCTTCGAGCCCCCGGATCAACTGGGCGCCCCGCTGGGAGGAGAGCATGCGGATCCGCCCCATGAGGAGGGCGAGGAGAACCAGGGCGGAGACCTGGGCGGTGAAGGCCTTGGTGGAGGCCACCCCGATCTCGGGGCCCGCGTGGAGGTAGATGCCGCCGTCGGATTCGCGGGCGATCGTGCTCCCCACGACGTTGCACAGGGCGAGGACCTTGTGCCCCCGGCGCCGCGACTCGCGCAACCCCGCCAGCGTGTCCGCGGTCTCACCCGACTGGGTGATCGCGAGGACGAGGGTGTGCTTGTCGAGGGGCGCGTTCCGGTAACGGAACTCGCTCGCGTACTCGACCTCCGTCGGGATGTGCGCGAATTCCTCCAGGAGGTACTCGCCGATCAGGGCGGCGTGCCAGCTCGTGCCGCAGGCGACGATGACGATGCGGTCCACGGCCCGGAGTTCCGCCAGGGACATGTTGAGGCCGCCGAACTTGGCCGAGAGTTCCTCGCGGTCGATGCGCCCGCGCAGGGCGTTCTCGATGGTGCGGGGCTGCTCAAAGATCTCCTTGAGCATGTAGTGGGGAAAATCCCCCTTCTCCGCGGCGTCGGCGCCGTACTCGATTTGCTGGATCTGGGCCTGGGCGGTCCCGCTGCCGAGGTTGGCCAGTTTGAAGTCGTCGCCGGTCACCGTGATGACATCGTAGTCGTTCAGGTAGACCGCCTGCTGGGTGTGGGAAACGATCGCGCTGGCGTCGCTCGCGAGGAAGTTCTCTCCCTGGCCGACCCCCAGCAGCAGGGGCGACCCGCGCCGCGCGCCCACCAGGACCCCCGGGTGGTCGGCGGAGACGACGGCGATTCCGTAGGTGCCGATCACCTCCTTGAGCGCCGCCATGATCGCGGCCGCGAGGGGGTGGTTGTCACCGGCGACGCCGCGCGCCTGGACGCGTTCGTAATGGACGCCGATCAGGTGGGCCAGGATCTCGGTGTCCGTCTCCGAGACGAACTCGTGGCCGGCGGCGGAAAGCTGCTCCTTCAGCTTCAGGTAATTCTCGATGACCCCGTTGTGGACCACGGCGATCCGACCCGACCGGTCGAGATGCGGGTGGGAGTTTTCGTCGGAGGGCGCGCCATGGGTGGCCCACCGGGTGTGTCCGATTCCGGTGAAGCCGGACAGGGGCGAGGCGGCGCATTCCCCACCCAGGCCGGCGTCGATGCGGCCGACCTTTTTCCTCATCTCCAGACCCTGTTCGGTCAGGATGCAGACTCCGGCCGAGTCGTATCCCCGGTACTCAAGGCGGCGGAGACCTTCGAGCAGGATTGGAACAGAAGATCGCCGACCAATGTAACCCACGATGCCACACATAAACTTATTCTTGAGGTCGATGGGGAGCCTTGGCTTGCTCCTCCCCTGACCGCGATGCTACGAAAGGTCGTCTGAATCGGCAAGCCGCGCCACCATTCCTTATGTCTTCCAACCCGCGACCGGACATTTCCGACCGGACCCTCTCCATCATCATGGGCGGTGGTCAGGGCACCCGACTGTTTCCGCTGACCCGCGATCGGTCCAAGCCCGCGGTGCCTCTGGCGGGAAAGTACCGGCTGGTCGACATCCCCATTTCGAATTGCATCAACTCCCGCCTTAGGCGGATTTACCTACTGACTCAGTTCAATTCGGCGTCCCTTCACCGGCACATCTCGCAATCCTACACGTTCGACCACTTTTCGGGCGGGTTCGTGGGTATTCTCGCCGCGGAACAGACCTTCTCGAGCAGCTCGTGGTACCAGGGAACCGCCGACGCCGTCCGCAAGAACATCATCCACTTTCTCAATCACACCTTCGACTACGTCCTGATCCTGAGTGGGGACCAGTTGTACCGGATGAATTTCAGGAAGCTTCTCCAGCAGCATGAGGCCAGCCAGGCGGAAGTCACGGTCGCCACCATGCCCGTCTCCCGCGAGGCCGCCACCTCCCTCGGGCTCCTGGAGGTGAATTCCGATCAGCGCGTCGTCCGCTTCGTCGAAAAGCCCAAGGACCCCGCCGTCCTCGACACGCTCGCCGTCCCGAAGGAGATGAACGAGTCGCTCGGATTCCCCGAAGGCGACGATGTCTACCTGGCGTCGATGGGCATCTACGTTTTCAACCGGAACACCCTTCTCCGACTCCTCGACAACGATCTCGCCGATTTCGGGAAGCACATCATCCCGAATGCCATCGGCCAGATGAAGGTCGATTCCTACGCCTTCCAGGGATACTGGGAGGACATCGGGACGATCCGATCGTTCTTCGAGGCCAACATCGATCTGACCTCCGAACTGCCCAGCTTCAATTTCTTCGACATGGTGCATCCCATCTTCACCCGGCCGCGCTTCCTGCCGGCGTCGAAGATCAACGGCGCGAGCATCGACCACGCGGTCGTCTCCGACGGCTGCATCATCACCCGCGCCACGCTCCGGCATTGTGTCGTCGGCGTGCGAAGCCTGATCTGGGAGGGAGCCGAATTGAACCGGGTCTACGCCATGGGCAACGACTACTACGAGTCGAAGGATTCCATCCAACAGAACAAGGAAGCCGGCCGGCCGCCGGTCGGTATCGGACCCGGAACCCGCATCGAGAACGCCATCATCGACAAGAACGCCCGCATCGGTTCCAACTGCGTGCTGACCCCCGAGGGTAAGCCCGAAAACATGGATCACCCCCTCTACTTCATCCGGGACGGAATCCTCGTGGTCCCGAAGAACGGCGTGATTCCCGACGGCACCGTGGCCTAGCCAGGGTCACGCCGCGCTCGAGGCCAGAACACGCCGGAGCAGCTCGCCGCGTTCACTTCGTCAACGACCCGAACACCTGCCTCAGGAGTTCCGTCGTTCGTTCGGCCGGGTTCTCCCGGATTTTGATCTCCTCCTCGGCGATCCGAACGAAGAGTCCATCCAGCGTCTTCCGGGTGACGTAGGAGTCCAGGTCGAGGTTGTCGTTCCCGAGAAACGATCGACCGAGATTCCCCAGGATTCCCGGTCGGTCCATTCCGGCCTTCGCCAGGAGTTCCTTGTAGCCCGACGTGACGCCGGCCCGCGACGTGGCGCCCTGGACGATTGGCAGCAGGCGCTCCTGAAGCGCGACTTCGGAAGTTCGGCGGAAGTAATCCGTCGCCGCCGTGTTGGTCGACGAGAGAATGGTCCGAGCGTCCTCCAGGGTCATCTGCTTCACCGAATTGGCCAACACCTCGGCGGCCTCCGGAACGGCCTGCTCCGCCGCCCGGTTCAAGGAGGTCTCGAATTCATTCACCAGACGCTCCTGGCCGAGCGCCCGCAGCGCGGCCTCCGTCCGCTGAAGTCCGGCGGGAAGCGGAATCCGGACGTCCGCGTGTTTCAGAAACCCGTCGGAGCGACCGAGGGCAGCCACCGCGCCACGGACCCCGACGTCCAGGGCCTCCTTGAGACCTTCGGCGATCCGCGCCTCCGTGAGGGATTGAACTTCCTTCGATTTGCGCCGAATCCCCAGGAAATCCCATAAATCACCACGGGACGGCATCGACGCGGCGCCAAGTCCCAGGATCAGACCGGCGAAGACAAGACGCCGGACGGCGAGGATTCTCATGGCCGGAACTTAGACCCCGATTGAAACAGGTTCCAAGGCCGCTTTGCGCAGCGGGACATTCCGCCCGCGGATCGCGTGCGCCGCGACCCGACCGCCGCCCGGAGGGTGGCATGCCTGAATCGTCCAAGTCGCCGTCAGTCCGGTTCTAGCGCACGCCCGCCGGGCGCTCCACGGTTGTCCACATGCCGCGAGTCCCGCCGACTTTCCAGTCGGCAATGTTCCATGCCTTGAGTCCCGCCGACTTTCCAGTCGGCAACGTTCCGCGCCTTGAGTCCCGCCGACTTTCCAGTCGGCAACGCTTGCCGTGGGTACCGCCGACTTTCCAGTCGGCAACGCTCCACCGTGGGTACCGCCGACTTTCCAGTCGGCAACGCTCCATGCCGTGGGTACCGCCGACTTTCCAGTCGGCAATATATCGCTCCAGCACCTGATCCGACCGTCTCCACCAACTCAACTCCATGACCTCCCTCGCCCTCTTCGGTGCCGGCGGCAAGATGGGCTGCCGCATCCTCGACCACCTTGTTGGCGACCCCGAATACCGACTCCTGCCCGTCGAAGTGGGCGAAGCAGGGAGGGGGAACCTCGCCCAGCGCGGTCTCGCGCCCGTTCCCGAATCCGAAGCCTGCGCGGGGGCTGACATTGCGATTCTGGCCCTCCCGGATCGAGTCCTGGGACGTGTCGCCCGGGAGATTGTTCCCCGCTTCCGCCCCGGCACGCTCGTGATCACGCTGGACCCAGCGGCGGCTCATGCCGGCGAACTCCCGACCCGTTCCGACATCTCCTACTTCGTCACCCATCCATGCCACCCGAGCGTCTTCGACCACTTCCAGACCGAGGCGGAATTGGGCGACTTTTTCGGGGGCACCCATGCGCGGCAGGCGATCGTTTGCGCGCTCCTGCACGGGCCCGAATCCGACTACGCCCGGGGCGAGGCCCTGGCGCGCAAGTTCTATGGACCGGTGACCCGCTCCCACCGGGTCACGGTCGAACAGATGGCCATCCTCGAGCCGACCATGGCGGAAGTCTGCGGCATCGCCCTGATTCAGGCGCTCCGCGCCGTGATGGAGGAGGCCATCCGACGGGGTGTCCCCAAGGCGGCGGCCGAGGATTTCATGTACGGACATATCAAAGTCCCCCTCGGCATCGCGTTCGGCCGCGTGGAATTCCCCTTCTCGGACGGCGCGCAACTCATCGCCGAATACGGCCGCCAACGACTTTTGCGGCCCGATTGGGACCGTCTGTTCGATCCCGAGCGGGTCCGCGAGCAGTGCCAGGCCATCGTCAGCGGAAGACTGCCTCCGCCACCCTGAGTCAATCGTCCATGAACCGGCCCTCACCCCCAGCCCCTCTCCCGTCGACGGGAGAGGGTGGCGACGCAACGCGGCGCCGGGTGAGGGTCCCCTGCCTGGCCGTTCATGGACCCAACGCGCGAGTCGCAACTCGTTGATGCTCCCCATGCGACTTGGCCTCGGTTCCTTTTCGGCCACCTGGGCGATCGGCCTCCCGGGCCACCCGCCCGCCGACCCGCTCTCGCCGGTGGGATTCCTTGCCGAAGCCAGGCGACTCGGCCTGAAACTCGTCCAGGTTTGCGACAACCTTCCGCTGATCCGACTGGAACCGCGGGACCTCGACACGTTTCGAGCGACCGCCCGCGACCATGGAATCGCGGTCGAACTCGGCACCCGAGGCATCGCCGAACCGAATCTGCGCGCGCACCTCGAACTCGCGCGGACCCTCGGTTCCCCCCTCCTTCGGGTGGTGCTCGACCTGGGATCCGACGAGCCGACTCCCGA
This sequence comes from uncultured Verrucomicrobiota bacterium, assembly GCA_942490575.1. Lineage (GTDB taxonomy): Bacteria > Verrucomicrobiota > Verrucomicrobiia > Limisphaerales > CAIMTB01 > CAIMTB01. The sequence continues at coordinate 130,092 of CALNYA010000069.1, read as the reverse complement.
GGAGGCCCACCGGCGCCTGGCACCCCTTCAAGCAGCCTTTCAGGCCGCAGGCGTGCGGCTCGCCATCGAGAACCACGACCGCTTCACCTGCGCGACCCTGGTCGAACTCGTCGAAAGACTGGGCGCGGACTGGGCCGGGATCTGCCTTGATACCGTGAACTCCCTCGGCGCCCTCGAAGGCCCGGAGACGGTCATCGACCAATTGGCGCCGCACGCGCTGAGCCTTCACATCAAGGACTTCACCATCAGCCGTCCGCCGCATCAGATGGGCTTCGTCGTCGAGGGGTGTCCCGCGGGCCGGGGGCGCCTTCGCCTGGCGTCCATTCTCGAGCGAATTCGCGCCAACGGACGCGCGGTCGACGCCATCCTCGAAACCTGGGTGAGTCCGGGACCTACCCTGGAGGAGACCATCCGACGGGAACGGGCCTGGACGGAGGAAGGTGTCCTGGCGCTGCGTCAACTCATCCCGGGGTAGCCGGGCCGGCGTCGAAGAGGCGGCTCCGACACCGGCGACCCTGAAGACCCTGATGAACCCTGAAACCTGAACCATGAACAGCAGCGCGAACAAACGGCGCGACGGCGCCTTCCCGAGTCCCTACGCTCGCCCCATGCACCGACTCCCCAGCGCTGGCGCGACCCTGGCCTTCCTCGTCCTCTTCGCGATGGCGCGCGAAGCCGGCGCGGCGGACGCGCCTCCGGCCGCCGCGCCCCCGCTGCCGAAGGCCTTCGTGGATGGAATCGGCCCCGATTGGCGCGGCCTGGGCGCCGCCGATTTCACCAACGTCAACTGCCATGCCGACACCTGGACCTGGAATGCCGCGGGCGTTTCCTGCACCGGCAAACCCGTCGGCGTCATCCGTACTCTGACCCCCCTCACCAATTTCGAAATGGTGGTCGAATGGAAACACCTGACTTCCGGAGGCAATTCCGGCGTCTTCGTGTGGGCCTCGCCCGAGGCGCTCACAAACCTCAAACCCGGCCAGTTGCCACCGGGGGGCATCGAAGTCCAGGTCCTGGACCACGGCTACACCGAGCAATACGAGAAGAGCAGCGGGAAGAAGGCGGACTGGTTCACCAGCCACGGCGACGTCTTTCCGGTCGGCAAATCGACGATGAAACCCTTCCCGCCCGTCGCGCCGAACGGCCAGCGCGCCTTCCCGCGCAAAAACCTCAGCCGCGGCGTCGGCGAATGGAACCACTACTACATCCGTTGCATTCAAGGAGAGGTGCGGCTCTGGGTGAATGGCGAGGAGGTCTCGGGAGGCACCCAGTGCCAGCCGAACACCGGATTCCTTTGCCTTGAATCCGAGGGCGCCCCCGTCGAGTTCAGGAATCTTCGCCTCCGCGAATTGCCGTGACCGGCCCCATCTCCCGCACGAAGCCGCTCCGCCTCGCGATCTTCGGGGCGGGATTCTGGGCGCCGTTCCAACTCGCCGCCTGGCGGGAAATCGGCGGAGTCGAGTTCGTCGCGATTTACAATCGGTCCCCCGCCAAGGCGGAAGCCATCGCCCGGCGATTCTCGATACCCGCCGTCTTCGACGATCCCGAGCGCCTCCTGAAGGAGATCCGACCGGACGCCGTCGACAACATCACGGAGATCGGCGGTCACAAGCCGCTTTCGTTGCTCTGCGCCCGCCACCGCGTGGCCTGCATCTGCCAGAAACCCCTCGCGCACTCCCTCGCGGACGCGCGCCGGATGGTGGCCGCGTTCGAACGCGCGGAAACACCCCTTTTCGTGCACGAGAACTGGCGCTGGCAAACGCCGCTGGCGGCCCTTCGCAAGACTCTCGCGTCGGGCGTGATCGGAACGCCGTTCCGAGCCCGCCTCACCATGGTCTCGGGATTCGATTGCTGGTCGAATCAACCGGCGTTGCGGTCGATCGAGCAATTCATCCTGACCGACCTCGGCACCCACGTCCTCGACACGGCCCGCGTCCTCTTCGGCGAGGCGAAATCCCTCTACGCCCAACTCCACCGGACGCTCGCCCCCGAGGTGAAGGGGGAGAACGTCGCGACCCTCCTGCTCTCCATGGGCGAGGCCCGGACCAGCGTGGTGGTCGAATTGGGCTACGCCAGGACGCCGCTCGAAGCCGGCGCCCGCGAGGCGTTCCCCCAGACCCGCGCCTTCGTCGAGGGCCCCCGCGGCTCCATCGAACTCGACAACGATTACATCCTTCGAATCACCACCGCGAAGGGCACCCTGCTCACCCGCCACCCGCCGCCCCGCTATGCCTGGGCCGATCCCAGATACGACATCGCCCACGCGTCCATCGTCCCCTGCCACGAAAACCTCCTCGCCGGGCTTCGCGGCACCGGGCGCGCCGAAACCACCGGGGCCGACAACCTGCGCACCCTCGAACTGGTGTTCGGCGCCTACGCGAGCGCCGCCCGGGACCGGGTGATTCATTTTCGATGAACCGCCTCTCCTTCCTGGTCCATGGCGGATCCCAACCGCCTCCCGCCAGAATCCCGCTGCGCGCCGGCCCCCTGGCCCTCGTCTATCAGGACGGAGATCTCCGCCAAATCCGCCTCGGCCAAAACGAAGTGCTCCGGCGCATCTTCGGCGCGGTCCGCGATCGCAATTGGGGAACGGTCCCGGGAACCCTCGTCCACGAAACCATCCTGTCCGAGGCGAACTCGTTTCGAGTCACCTGCCAGTCCCGTCATGACCAGGGCCCGATCCAGTTCACGTGGGATGCCACCATCGAGGGCGAACCCGACGGCACCGTCCTGTTCCGGTTTTCTGGCCGGGCCGAATCCACCTTCCCGCGCAATCGCATCGGCCTCTGCGTGCTTCATCCCATCCGCGAATGCGCGGGAAAACCGTGCCGGATCCGGACCGCGGACGACTCGCTCGCGGATCTGGCCTTCCCGGAATTCGTCGCGAACCAACAGCCGATCCCGGGGTTTCAAAACATCCGGTCCATCACCCACGACGTCGGCGACGGTTTCCTCGCCGAGGTCGGCTTCCTGGGCGAGTCGTTCGAGACGGAGGATCAGCGCAACTGGATCGACGCCAGTTTCAAAACCTACGGCACCCCCCTCGCCCTGCCGTTTCCCGTCGAAATCACCCGGGGAACGGTGATCACGCAGGAGGTCACGTTGCGCCTGCTGAAAGCCCAGGCGAAACGCCCGTCCCCGCCCACGTCCCCGGATCGCCCAAGGGTCGGGATCACAGGTCCGCCCCCGCCCCTGGAAATACGGTTCAAGCCCGGGTCCGGAGCCCGCCTGCCCGAGATCGGCGTCGCCTCGGCCTCGCATGGCCGACCCCTGGGCGGGACCGAGCTCCGTCGACTCGGTTCGCTCGGACTCTCCCACCTCCGCCGCGACGTGCGACTGGCCAGCGCCGCGTGGGAAGAGGGCTTGCGCGTCGCGTCCGCCGACGCCCTCGAACTGGGGCTTCCACTCGAACTCGCCGTCCACTTCCCCCGGTCCGGCGGTTCCGACGCGAAGGGGCTCGAACGTTTCGTGGCGATTCTCAAAAAAGCCCGCGTCGACATCGTCCGCCTCCTCGTCCTCCAGGACGGTTGCCGGTCGACGCCCGATTCGGCCTTGGCGCTGGCGCGGGAACGATTCGCCGATCTCGCGACACCCCTGGGAGCCGGAACCGCCGCCGACCTGTACCAACTCCATCTGGAACCGCCGGCGGCCGGCGCGGATTTCATCGCGTGGTCCATGAATCCACAGGTCCATGCCACCGACCCGCGCAGCATCGCCGAGACACCGGAAGCGGCCGCGCACCAGGTCCGGGCCGTCGGACGAACCCACCCGGGACTCCCGCTGGTGGTCTCCCCGATCACGCTCAAGCCACGCTTCAATCCGGTGGCGACGGACGAAGTATCGGAACGCGCTCCCGGACTTCCTCCGGAGGTCGACCCCCGTCAACTCTCGCTCTTCGGAGCCGGCTGGACCCTCGGAATGCTCGGCGCGCTGGCGTCGACGCCGGTTGAAAGCCTCACTTTCTTCGAAACAAGCGGATGGCGCGGCATCGTCGAAACCGAAAGCGGCTCCCCCGCTCCCGATCTCTTCCCGTCCCGCCCAGGCGATGTGTTCCCGATGTACCACGTCTTCGCCGATCTCGCCCCTTTCGCCCGGGCGCGCGTCCTGACCATCCAGGGATCGGCGCCTCCGACGCTTGCCGCGCTGGGACTCAGCGCGAACGGACGGACCGCCGTCTGGTGCGCCAACCTGACGGACCGCCCCCAATCGGTCCGACTGGAAGGGCTCGCCCCCGGGATTCGAGTCCGTCTCCTCGACGAGTCCACTGTGGTGGAGGCGACCCAAGAGCCGGAACGCTACCGGACGCGTCTCGGAACGACGGCGTCGGTTGCCGGATCCGCGCTCATTCTGGAACTTCCTCCGTTTGGACTCGCGCATGGGACGAGCGAAAGGACGTGACGCGAAGGGCCCCCTCCCCTGGATCCCACGGGATCGAAGGTCGAAATCGTCCAAGACTCGGGCCGTTCTGTCCATGGACAGGCCCCGCCGCTCCCGCTTCAATCCCGACATCACAGTCCGTCCCGCCATGAAACCATCCCTTCACTCATGGACCCGCCTCGTCGGGCGCCGATGCCTCCGAATCCTCCTGCTTCCCTGGCTCGTGGCGATAGCGGGCTGCGGACCGTCGGGCGACGCGCCCCCTTCGCCCGGATCGGGACCCTCGGGCACGACGCCGACCCTGACCTTCGGCGTCGCGTTCGAGACGCTCCAGACCGAGGCGTGGGTCGCCGCCTGGGAACGGTTGAAGTCGGAATGTTCCAGGAACAACGCCGTCATGCTGGAAGCCGTCGCCGACGGGGATGCCAACCGGCAACTCGAACAAGTGAAGACGTTCATCAGCAGGAAGGTCGACGGATTGATCATCGTTCCGAAGGACGCCAAGACGGTGATCCCGATGATCAAGGCGGCCAACGCCGCCAGCATTCCCGTGGTCCTCTTCAATCGACCCTCGGACCCGACCGACGCGCCCCACACGGTGATCGCGCCGGACAATTTCTCGCTCGCCAAGGAGACCGTCAACCACCTGATCACCCTCGCCCGGAAGACGGGCGCGAAGCAGAAGGCGATGATCCTCATGGGCGACCTGGGGGACATCAACGCCATCGGTCGACGGGATGGCTTCGAGGCGGCGGTCCTGGAGGCGGGCGACGCCGTGGAGGTCGTGTCGCGAATTCCCACCGAGTGGAACCAGGAGAAGGCCCTCGCCGGCGTACAAAGCGCGCTCCAGCTCCATCCCGACATCGGACTCATCTTCACGTCGTCCGACTTCATGTTTCCCAGCATCAAATCAGTCCTCTCGAGCCTGGGCCGCTGGAAGAAATCCGGAGAACCCGGCCACGTCATCCTCGGCGGGTTCGACGGCGATGCGACCGCCTACCAGTGGCTCAAGGAAGGCTACGTCGACGCCACCGGCGTCCAGGATTTCTTCTGGGAAGCGGAGATGGCCGTGAAGGTCCTCGTGGACGCCACGGCGGGCAAGCCCACCCCCGATCGACTCGACGACAAGGGCTTCACGGTCAACCAGGAGAACCTCGCCCAACTCGAGGACCGCATGTGGGGCGCCGTCGTGGCGAAGCAACGCTGAGACGGACACCCTCCCGAGGTTCCATTCTCCGGTGACCGCGATCCCGTCCCACGCCCCTCCCCGGTCCTTCGACCGCCTGGTGCGATCGGAGTACTTCATCCTCGTCGTGTCGGTGGTCGGATTCGTCGGGCTGCTGCCCTTCGCTCCCGGCCTCGCCACCCCGGGGAATCTCGAATCCATCCTCACCACCCTCCTGCCCCTGCTCCTGCTGGTCGTCGGGCAGACCTTCGTGCTGATCACGGGCGGCATCGACCTTTCCATCACCTCGACGGTGGGACTCACCAGCGTCCTGGGAGCCTTCGCGATGAACCTCGAACGCGGCTGGTTCGGCGCGTCCCCTTGGGCCGTGCCCGCCGGCATCGCGCTGATGGCGGCGGCGGGTGTCGCGGTTGGCCTCGCCAACGGCCTTGCCGTGGTCGTGCTGCGCATGCCCGCCTTCATCGTGACCCTCACGTCCATGATGTTCGTCGGCGGGCTCGCCGTCTGGTTGACCCAGTCGAAGGGAATCGGCGACCTCCCCGGGGCCTTCACAGTCCTGGGAGGCCGCGCCGTGTTCGCGCTCCCCTGGACCCTCCTCGCCGTGGCCGCCGCCCACCTGACCCTGCGTCGAACCCTCCTCGGACGCTGGATCCACGCCGTGGGCCACAACGCGCGGACCGCCCGCGTTTCCGGGGTCCCCACCGCCTGGGTGGGCGTCGGCGCCTATGCCGCGAGCGGGTTCTTCGCCGCGCTGGCGTCGGTGATCCTGACCGGTCAGGCGGAAACCGGCTCCCCCGTCACCGGCCAGCGATTCCTCCTCGACGTCATCGCCGCCGCCGTCATCGGCGGTGTCAGCCTCTTCGGAGGCAAGGGCTCCGTTCTGGGGGCGTTCTTCGGGGTCCTCTTCGTGCGCCTTCTCGACAACAGCCTGAACCTCGTCGGTCTCTCCTATTTCACGATCATGATCGTCAAGGGGTCCGCCATCGTGCTCGCCGCCTGGCTCGACGCGTGGAGGTTGCGTCGACCGAACGCCCCATCCCACTGATCCATGGGACCGTCCCGGCCCATCACCCACCCCATGGAGTCCCTTCCGAACACCGACGCTCCCCAGCCCCTCCTGCGATTTGATGCGGTGGGAAAATCGTTCGACACCGTGCGGGTCTTGGATTCGGTGACGTTCGACGTGGTCCAGGGTCGCACGCTCGGCATCGTGGGCGAAAACGGCGCCGGCAAGTCGACGCTGATGAACATCCTCGGCGGCAACCTCGCGCCCGACTTGGGCCGAATGCGCTTCGCCGGGGCCCCCTACGATCCCAGGTCACCCGCCGACGCCACCCGCGCGGGGATCGCCTTCGTCCACCAGGAACTGAACCTCTTCCCCAACCTGTCCATCGCCGAGAATCTTTTCCTGACCGCTTTTCCCACGCGCCAACCTCTCCCGCTCATCGACCGCGGACGGCTCCATCGCCAGGCCGCGGAACTCATGGATCGAGTCGGACTGGAACTGCCCCCGGAGACCCCGGTCGAAAGGCTGTCCGCGGGTGAACGGCAACTCGTCGAACTCGCGGGTGCCATCGCCTCGCGCGCGCGACTCATCATCCTCGACGAACCCACGACCTCCCTTTCCGCCCGGGAGACCCGCCGGTTCTTCGAGCTCCTGTCCCGCCTCCACGACGACGGGCTCACCCTCCTTTTCATCTCGCACGCCCTGGCCGACGTGCTGGGCCACTGCGACGACATCGTCGTCCTTCGAGACGGTGCCGTCGCCGATTCCGGGCCCGCGCCCGCGTTCGACATCGCCCGACTCGTCCGATCCATGGTCGGCCGGGATCTCGCCCAGGTGTTCCCCGCGCGGAACCCTCCCGACGATCTCGGACTCTCCAAGAACCGGCCCTCACCCCCAGCCCCTCTCCCGTCCGACGGGAGAGGGTGGCGACGCGGCGCGGCGCCGGGTGAGGGTCCCCTGCTTGGCCGTTCATGGATCCAACCCCTTCTCGAGGTCCGGCACCTCCGACAGCCGGGCATCGTCGATGACGTCTCGTTCCAACTGGCGCCCGGCGAGATCCTCGGCCTGGCGGGACTCATGGGCGCGGGGCGGTCGGAACTCGCGCGCATCCTCTTCGGCCTGGACCCATGTCGGGAAGGTGAGGTCCTGCTGGATGGACGTCCCCTGCCGCCGGGGCCTCGGCGGCGGCGCCAGGCGGGGATCGCTTTCCTGACGGAGGACCGGCGAACCGACGGCCTCTGCCTGGACGCGTCGATCGCGGAGAACCTGACGCTCGCCGAGTTGCGGCGATTCGCGCGAAAGCCGTTCGGCTGGCTTCGCCACGCCGGCCTCCGCGAAGCGGTGCGCACCGTCCGCGCGTCCGTCGGCATCACTCCGTCGGCACGCGACGACCAGGCCGCGCGCACCCTCAGCGGCGGCAATCAGCAGAAGGTCATTCTCGGCAAGTGGCTGCTGACGAAGCCCCGCGTTCTGATCCTCGACGAACCCACGCGCGGCATCGATGTCGGCGCGAAGTTCGAGATTTACCAACTCATCCGCCAACTGGCCGACCAGGGGGCGGGGATTCTCGTCATTTCGTCGGAACTCGAGGAGCTGATCGGTTTGTCGGACAGGATCCTGGTCATGGCGCGGGGACGACTCCGGGACGACATCCCGCGGTCGGACTTCAGCCAGGAACGAATTCTCCGGGCCGCGCTCCCCGCATGAAAGACGCGCCACGCCGATTCCTCCTCCTGGCCCTCGAACATGCGGGGGCCCTGCTCTTCGCCGTCATCCTCGTGGTCTTCGGGATGCTCCAGCCCAGGTTTCTGTCGCCCGACAACCTCCTCGGTATCGTCGTCCAATCCTCCGCGACGGCGATCGTCGCGGTCGGAATGACCTTCGTCCTCATCACAGCGGGCGTGGACCTGTCGGTGGGCGCCGTCATGTTCGTCGGCGCGGCCGTCGCCGGCCGCCTCGCGCTGACGGGATCTTCGCCCGCGGTCTGCCTGATCGTCATGCTGGGGATCGGCCTCGTCGGCGGCGCCATCAACGCCCTTCTCGTCAGCCGCCTTCGCCTCCTCGCGTTCATCGCCACCCTCGGGACGCTGAACGCCGGCCGGGGACTCGGTCTCTGGATCTCCCAGACGCGGGCCATGAATCTTCCCGACGAATTCTCCCGCCTGGGCGCCGATCGCTGGCTGGGGATCCCGGCGCCCCTCTGGGTCCTGGGCGCCGTGCTGGCGCTCGGTCACGCGGTGCTCCGCGGCACCCCGTTCGGCCGGCAATTGCACGCCCTCGGACAAAACCCCGAAGCCGCCCGCAAGGCGGGGATCCCCGTCCGCCGACATCTCGCCGCCGCCTATCTGATCAGCGGAGGTTGCGCCGGACTGGGCGGCATGGTCGCCCTCACGCAACTCGGCGCTGTTTCGCCGAAATTCGGCGAGTTCTATGAATTCGACGCGATCACCGCCGCGGTGCTGGGCGGCACGAGTCTCTTCGGAGGACGGGGGAACGTCCTTCCCGGGGCGCTGCTCGGAGCCGTGCTCGTGAAATCGATCTTCAACGGACTCGTGATGTTGCAGGCGGATCCGTACCTGTTTCCCCTGCTCACCAGCGCGATCATCTTCCTCGCCGTCCTGATCGATTCGCTTCGCCGCTCCTGGCTCTCCCGCCTCCACAGCCGGCCGATCTTCCGCTGACCCGGCTCACATCAGGTCCACGGGGTCGATGTCCAGCGTCAACCGCACGTCGTCCGGAAGTTCGACCGCGCCCGCCCAGGCATCCAGGAGCGTCGCCAGACGCCCCATCGCGCGAGTCCGCAACATGATCTGAAACCGGTAGGCGCCCTCCGCCTTCGCCAACGGCGCCGGCCCAGGGCCCGCCACCACCAGGTCCCGGACGGATTCTCCGAACCTTTCGAGGTCCTTGCGAAGATGGTCCGCGGTGAACTGGACTTTCTCCTCGTTCCGACCCCGCAGCGTCACCATCGCCACTCTTGAAAACGGCGGGTACTTCAGCGCCTCCCGAAACTCGATCTCCTGGTCGTAGAACCCCAAAAAATCGTGGCGACGCGCGTACTGGATCGCCGGATGGAACGGCGTGAAAGCCTGGACAATGACTTCCCCCTCGAGATCGCCCCGGCCCGCCCGGCCCGACACCTGGGTCAACAACTGAAACGTCCTTTCGCCCGCCCGAAAATCCGGCATGTGAAGCCCGAGGTCCGCGTGGATGATCCCCACCAGCGTCACATTCGGAAAATGCAGACCCTTCGCGATCATTTGGGTGCCCATCAGGATGTCCACTTTCCCGTTCCGGAAGTCCGTCAGGATTTTTCGGAAGTCGGACTTCCGCTTGAGGACGTCGGAGTCCATCCGCGCCAATCGCGCTTTCGGAAACTGCCGGGCCAGGGATTCCTCCAGGCGTTCGGTGCCGAGACCCGCGTAGCGGATCGCCGGGTTCCGGCATTTGGCGTCCGGGCATTCCTTCGGAACACCCTCCTCGTGACCGCACACGTGGCAGCACAGCTTCCGGCGCTGCCGATGGTAGGTCAGCGCCACCGAACAATTGGGGCAACCCGCCACGAACCCGCACAAGGGACACTGCAGGGAGCTCGAGTACCCTCGGCGGTTCAGGAACAGCATCACCTGCTCCTTCCGTTCCAATCGCTGAAGGATCGCCTCGTGCAGCGGATGCGAAAACACCGGCGGCCCCTTCTGCCGGCGCGCCTCCGTCCGCATGTCCACCACCCGGACGATCGGCATCTTCGCATGGTCCGCCCGGTCCTTCAGCTCCAGCAACCGGTACTTGCCGGTCCGGGCGTGATGATAGCTCTCCAGGGACGGCGTCGCGGACCCCAGAACCACGACCGCGCCCTCCCGGCCCGCCCGCACCACCGCCACGTCCCGCGCATGGTACCGCGGAGCCTCCGCCTGCTTGTAGGAGGACTCGTGCTCCTCATCGACCACGATCAGCCCCAACCGCTCGACCGGCGCGAAAACCGCCGAACGCGCCCCGATCACGATCCGGGCCCGGCCCTGGCGGATCTTCTGCCATTCATCGTGCCGTTCGCCGGCTGAAAGATGGCTGTGCAGCACCGCCACCAGCGTCCGGACCGGCCCGTGGTTGAACCGGGCCTTGAACCGCTCGACGGTCTGCGGCGTCAGCGAAATCTCGGGGACCAGCACGATCGCGCCCCGCCCCTGCTCCAGCGCGTGGGCCAGCGCTTGCAGGTACACCTCCGTCTTGCCGGATCCGGTCACCCCGTGCAGCAGGAAGACCGGCGCACGCGAACCGGACCCCACCGCCCTGGAAGTCACCGCGCCCCCGCCACCCGGGCTGGTCGCGGGAGTCGCCGGGGAGTCCCCGGATCCGCCCCCATCCTCCGTAGCCCGCCCATCCAGGGCCGCGACCACCGCGTCCAACGCCGCGCGTTGATCGGCATTCAGTTCGAGGGATTCGGTCGGGACGATGATCTCCTCGCCGTACGGATCGCGTTCCGAGATTTCATTCCGGATGACGACCAACCCCTTGTCTTCCAGCCGACGCACGGTCTGGGTCGTCGTCTCGGCCAGCTTCAACAACTCCTGGAGGGGAAGCTCCCGCCATTCCTCGAGAACATTCCAAACCTCCCGTTGCCGCGGGGTCAGTTCGGGAAACGTCCCATGAACCGGCGCCACCCGGACCGTGAGACGCTCGCGCCAGCCGTCCTGCTCCTTCCGGACCGACTCGGGAAGGACGCTCTTCAGCGCTGTTTCCAAGGGACAGCAATAGTAACCCGCCATCCACCGGGCCAGCTCCAACACGGAAGCCGTCAACTGGGCCTGGCGCCCCACGACGGCGACGATCTCGCGGAGCTTCGTTTGCGGCGAAGACTCGATGACGGCCACGACGCTCCCCAGGATCTCGCGGTGGCCGAACGGCACCTTGACCCGCGCGCCAACCTCCACCCGGCCGCGCAACTCCTCGGGAATCGCGTAATCGAATTCCTTCCTCAGCGCGAGATCTAGGGCGACACGAGCGACCATGGGAAACCGTCCCGCGGACGTTCGGGCGGGCCGGCAACCAAAGTGCGCCGCCGAGGTTTGCCAGAGGAAGCGCAATTCTCTCCCGCGGCGATTCTTCCGCCCGGAAACCAGAATGGTCTTGCCACTCCCCGACGCGGTCGGCTACCAGATCGCATCACCCTGGTTCAGGAATCGTTCGAGCGCCTATTGCGTTCAATTCGGGTCTCGCTCCGGCAGTCTTCCAAAGCGACTTGGCCGAAGTGTGTCCCATGCGGCGTCCGCGACCCGGGTGGCGTAGGCCTCCAACCAACACCCGACGCCCCTCGGCTCGGGAATCGTGTTATCCAACCCATCGGATCCGACAACCCAACCATGAGAAATCCAACCCAACTCCCGCCGCCGCCAGGCCGACCGGGGATACCGACCCGGCGAGCCTGGGCTTCAGCCGTCGCTCTCGCCGCCGCCGGGCTCGTCTCGGCTTCCGGGGCCACCTTCAATTCCAACTTCTCCTCGGATCCCGGCGGCTACCCCCTCGGCATCGCTGAAATCGAGGACGGCGTCCTGAAGCTCACCGACCTCGCGGACCTCCCGCCGGCGGATCCGCCCAAGGCCCTTCCGCAGATGGGCTCGTATGTCCTGCCCGACTTCAACAACGGCGCGGCCGTCCAGAGTTTCACCGCGACGTTCAAGGCGGCGGTCGGCGGCGGCAGCTCGCTCGGCGCCCAGGGCTTCAGCTTCGTCCTCGACGACAACATCGGCGAAACCATCTTCCGCGAGGGCGGCGCCAACCTCCAGGGGCTCATCATTTCCTTCGACACCATCGACAACCTCGAAGGTTTCAACGCCGAAGGGAACGCCCCCGGCGACGCCCCCGGCATCATCGTCAAAATCGGAGGCGCCAAGGTCGCCGCCCGCTCCTTCAAGGGCCTCCAAACGTACCCGCCCAATTCCACCGCGGCCCGATTCGCCGATGTCGAAGTCCGGATCGACCCGGACGGAACCCTCGACGTCACCTACGACGGCGTGAAGGTGTATGACAACGTCGGTATCGGCTACACGCCCATCGCCGGTCTCTTCGGCTTTGGCGCTGGAACCGCCGAACTGACCGCCGCGATCCGAAACAACCATTGGATCGACGACGTCAACATCACCACGGCCACGGTCGGCACGGGCGCCTACGTTTCCGCCAAATCGCCGGCGGCCCAGAACGCGCCCGCCAACGCGGTGGTCTCGATCACCGTCGAGAACCTCGCCTCGGCCACCGTCTCGATGACCTTCGACGGCGCGGCCGTCACTCCCACCGTCACCAGCCAGGGAAACACCCGGACCGTCACCTACGATCCGCCCGGACTCCTCGCCTCCGGGACCTCCCACAAGGTCGAACTCACCTACGACACGTCGAAGACCTTCGCCTTCGACTTCGCCGTCGCCCGGTACGCCACCATCCCCGCGTCCGCCAAGGCCCAACCCGGCACCGTCAACACCGGCTCCAGCGGGTTCAAAGCCAAGGTGTACCAGGTGCAGGCGCCCTCCCCCAGCAGCCTCACCACCGCGGAACGCCAACTCGCCGGCCTCTCCGGACCGAATATCGCCGATCTCACCGCCGCGACCGGCGGCCTTTTCAACCTCGTCACCGTCAATTTCGACGATGACCAGGCCGGCGTCGGCACGTTCCCCAATGACGACCCGATCCCCGGCTACCCCGGGTACAACGCCGACGGGCTCGAGTCCTACGACAACGTCGCCATCGAAAGCACCGCCTATATCGACCTCCCCGCGGGTCTGGTGACCCTCGGCGTCCAAAGCGATGACGGCTTCGGCGTCTACATCGGCGGCGACGCCCGCGACATCAGCAACCAACTGGTCGGCAACGTGAACGGCGTGGCCAACTCCACCTTCTCCTTCGTCGTCGAGGAAGCCGGCATCTACGGCATCCGCCTGGTCTGGTACGAAGCCGCCGGCGATGCGCACTGCGAACTCTTCTCCGTCAACGCCAGCGGAACTCGAATCCTCATCAACGACCGCGATACCGCCGGTCACATCAAGGCCTACCGCGACCGCAGCGGCGCCCCGGCCCCCTACGTCAGCAGCGCGAAACCCAGCCCGGGCGAGACCGGAGCGAATGCGAACCTCGACCTCGTCATCACCATCACCGAGGACTCCACCACCGTGACGGAGGCGTCGATCATCCTGAAAATCCAGGACACGATCCTGAAACCGACCGTCACCAAGAGCGGCAAGATCACCACCATCAGCTACCAACACCCGGGCAGCCTCCCGGCTGGGGAGTACCCCGTGGACCTCTCGTTCTCGGATGGCTCGGGCAATTCCGTGTCCTCATCGTGGTCGTTCTCGACCGCGCCCGGCGCCTGCGAAAATGTCGCCGGCCCCGCGGCCACCGGCTACTGGACCTTCGACGACGGCTCGCTGAAAGCCTCCGTCGGCGGCGACCTCGCCTACATCGATAGTTCGCTCTCCGCGAACTACACGTTCGGGACGACCGGCCAAGGCGCCCTCGCCGACGTTCCCGGCATCGACGGCAAGCCCGCGAAAGTCATCTACATCCCGTACACCCAGAACGGGGAGGACTTCAAACAGACCGGTCTCCGCCTCAAAACCGGCCTCGCTCCGAGCGGCGGCGGGCAGAACGCCAACCAGTGGACGATGATCTTCGACCTTTACTGGGGCGACGGCACCGGCAACGGGACGCTCCTGCGCACCCACGATCTCGAACAGGCCAACGACGGCGACCTCTTCTGGCGCGCCTCCGACGGCTCCTACGGCAAGGGCTGCTGCTCCAACTACGACGGGATCAACCCCATCAACAGCCACCAGCGCGCCGCGTGGGCCCGCATCGTGATCGTCGCCGACATGACCTCCAATCCGAAGCGGCTCGCCAAGTACGTCAACGGCGTGAAACACCGGGATGACGTCAGCGGCGACGGCGCCAACATCGACGGCCGATTCTCACTGCCCTCCGAAATCTTCGTCTTCAACGACGGCGACGACAACGAGCAGAGCACGGCGGCCGTCAGCGCCATCCAGGTGCGCGAAGGCGCCCTGACCGACGACGAAGTCGCCGCCCTCGGCGGACCTTCCGCCGACGGAATCCCGGTTCCCGCCAGCGCCGCTCCAACCGGTGTCTCCGCCCAGTGGGAATTCAACGGCAACCTGACCGCCAAGACCGGCGCCGCCGCCGAGTACATCGACCCGGCCCTGTCCGCCCACTATTCCTTCGGAACCAGCGGCCAAGGGAACTACGCCGACATCCCGTCGATCGACGGGCAACCCACCCAGTTCATCGAGATTCCCCGCAACGACAATGGCGAGGACTTCAAAAAGACCGGTCTCCGCGTCAAACCCGGCATCGCGGCGAGCGGCGGCGGACAAAACGCCAACGTCTGGACCATGGTCATGGACGTTTACTGGGGCGAAGGGCACGGCTTCGGTGGCGTCCTCCGCACCCATGATCTGAACCAAAACAACGACGCCGACCTTTTCTGGCGCGCGTCCGACGGCTCCTACGGCAAGGGCTGCTGCTCGCTCTACGACGGCATCAACCCCGCCAACAGCCATCAGCGCCTCACCTGGGCCCGCATCGTGTTCGTCGCGGACATGACCTCCACGCCCAAGCGATTCGCCAAGTACGTCAACGGCGTCAAACACCGCGAAGACCCGGCGGGCGACGGCGCCAACATCGACGGCCGCTACTCGCTCCCGTCCGAGATCTTCCTGTTCAATGACGCCGACGACAACGAACAGAGCACGGTGCTGGTGAACTCCATCCAGTTCCAGCCCCTCGCCCTCACGGACTCGGAGGTCGCCGCCCTGGGCGGCCCATCCGCCGCGGGGATCCCGGAGCCCGAAACCGTTTCGCCCAGCGTCAAGGGTCACTGGGCCTTCGACGGCAACCTCGACGCCACGGTGGGCGCCCCGATCACGTACCTCGACAATTCGATCGCGTCGTTCTACTCCCTCGACACGAGCGGCCAGGGCAACGCCGCCGACGTCCCCGGAATCAACGGGCAAACCACCCGATTCCTCACCGTTCCCCGCAACGACAACGGCGAGGACTTCAAGAAGACCGGTATCCGCGTGAAACCCGGCCTCGCGGCCAGCGGCGGCGGACAGAATGCGAACGTCTGGTCCATGGTGATGGATGTCTACTGGGGCGAAGGCCACGGCTTCGGCAGCGTCTTCCGCACCCATGACCTCAACCAGAACAACGACGCCGACCTCTTCTGGCGCGCGTCCGACGGCTCCTACGGCAAGGGCTGCTGCTCGCTCTACGACGGCATCAACCCCGCCAACAGCCATCAGCGACTCGCCTGGGGCCGCATCGTGTTCGTCGCGGACATGACCTCCACGCCCAAGCGCTTCGCCAAATACGTCAACGGCGTCAAACACCGGGAGGACCCCGCCGGCGACGGCGCCAACATCGACGGCCGCTACTCGCTCCCGTCCGAGATCCTCATGTTCAACGACGGCGACGACAACGAGCAGAGCACCGTCCACATCAGCGCGCTCCAGTTCCGGGACGTCGCGCTCTCGGATGAGGAAGTCGCGGCCCTCGGCGGACCCACGCCGGACGGACCGCCCCTCACAGGCGGTGGCGCGGGCGCCTGCCTCCCGCTGTCCGGCCCCGCCCCGTCCATCGAACTGCACGGCGCGGCCGCCGTCACCGGCCCGTACACCGTTCAGGCCAACGCGGTGATCAACGACACCGCCAAGACCATCACCGTCCCGCGCTCGGGCAACGCGATGTTCTACCGCATCCGCGGAACCACCGCCGTGACCATCAAGTCCGTCACCCTCCAAGGCGCGAACCTGGTGATCGGCTACTGATCGTTCCTTTGGGCGTCCCAGTACCGGGACGCCGCGCCGATCCGTTCGGCGATCCTTCACGAAGCCGCCGGAGTGGCCTCCACTCCGGCGGCTTTTTCGCGTCCCCCGCCCCGGTGACGGCCGTCGGGTCCCTCTCCACCCCTCGACGGCCGCGCCAGGTTCCCTTCCCGCGGCCCCCCCACAAAAGCGGAGGTTGGGCCGACCATGCTGCCGGGTCTCGATGACCCAGTACCCTTGGCTCAACTCCAGCAACCGAGTGGCATCGGCTTCGTCCGATTCGATCACCTCGAACACCCGCTAGAGCGTCGACGTCGTCGCGCAGGCGAGATTTTGGCTTCAAGATTTTGGCTTGCGCCACGATTCTTTGTCCCCTATAAGCAGCCAAGCCTAGGAGACTTCCGAACAGAGAATGCCGTGAGGTAATTCCGTCACTATCCATCCTCTTAATTGATCCACCAATCACGCCATGGAATCGTCCCCAACCACCGTCGACGCGCGGAATCCTGATTCCGTCCTGAAGCAGGCCGCGGAGTGTTTTCGTGAGCCGCGGGATACCTTTGTCCGCGGCATGTACGGAATAGGGGAGAGGATGCTGAAGGGTTGGACCGAAGAGTACCAAATCTTCCTGGCGACGACGCAAACCCTGGTCGAGCAGACCGGGAAACATGTCGAGGAGGCGCAGGGAGCCTACACCGCCGCGCTGACTGACATCGAGGGGTCGCAAGGAGGACCCCGATCGCGGACGGAAGCCTACTCCCAATACGCGCAACTCATTCAAGAGGCCCGCGCGGAGGCCCAGAAGCGCTATGAAGAGGCGGCGCGACAGTATGTCGAAGGCGCGAACAAGTTGAGCGCGGAAGCCTCCTCGGAATGGGCCGAATTGTACGCCGGCTACCTGAAGGGTCTGCAGGCCGCCTGGGCGGGCCTGGATATCGATGGAGTGGTCGCGGCGTGCGCGGGGATCACCAAGTCCGGCTAGCCCGGGACCCATCGGTTCGATCCATCCGTTTCGGATCCGCGGCATCGTCCCGTCGTCGGGATGCACGCGGCGCGAGTCGACAATCCAAGGGGGCGACAAATCCACTTCCACTTCCACTTCCACGAATGATCGCCGGTATCCAAGGTGCCACGGAGGAGTTGCGCGTCTCAGGGAAGCGGGAGCCGACCCCGACGACGCCCGTCGCGAACGAGTCCGAAGCGGATTGGGGCCGGCTGCGTGACGAACTCATGGAAGGCGTGGGGCGGCTCACGGGATCGGGGAGGGTCAGCACGCAAGCCGCGGCGGAGGGGTGTGTCGCCCACTTCTTGGAGACCCGCCTGCCGAGTGAACCGCTTCCGCCGAAAGGATACGTCGGACGATTGTTGCGGGACCTTGTTCCGCATTGCGTGAACATGAACTCCCCCCGGGCCCTGGGCCACATGAGCGGCTGGCAGCCACCCTGGGTGCGAGTGATCGGGGAGGTGGTGCTCGCCCTGAACCAGAACATGGTGAAGCACGAGGCGTCGCGCAGCTTCACCCTTCTTGAACGACAGGTTCTCGGCACCCTCCATCGGCTTGTCTTCGAGCGGTCGGACGGGTTCTACGAGGAATGCGTCCAGAATCCCTCGCGCACCCTGGGGATCATGGCCGCCGGGAGCACGGTGGCCAATATCACGGCCCTGTGGGTGGCGCGGAACCGGGCGTTCGGAGGGGCGAACTCCGAGGCGACGGAAAGGTCCGGGATTGGATGGGCGCTGAGGCGCGAGGGCCTTCGCGCCGGCGTGATTGTCGGTTCCAGCCTGATGCACTATTCGATCGACAAAGCGGCGGGGGTGCTGGGATTGGGAACGAACCAGGTTTTGAAGCTGGGTGTGGATCCGGCCCAACGCCTGATGCCGAAGGAAGTTCGCCGGACCATACGCGAGACGCGGGAGCGCGGCCGGCAGGTGGTGGCGATCGTTGGAACCGCCGGGACGACGGATTGCGGAAGCATCGACCCGATCGCGGCGCTGGCGGACATCGCCAAGGAGGAAGGCATCCATTTCCATGTGGACGCCGCCTGGGGGACGGCGCTGCTTTTCTCGCGCCGCCATCGAAGTCGCCTGGAGGGGATCGAACGGGCCGACACGGTGACGCTGGACGGGCACAAGCAGCTGCACCTGCCGGCCGGGAGCAATCTGCTGCTCTGCCGCGACCCCGCGGCCGCCGGATGCATCGAGAAGGAGGCTCCGTACATGCTCCATCGCGATTCCTTCGACCTGGGGCGCCGTTCGCTGGAGGGATCGCGTCCGGCGTGCGCCCTGTATCTTCACGCCGCCCTGAACCTGATGGGTCGACAGGGTTATGAGCGACTGATTGATCGGCGCATCGAAACGGCCGGAACGATGGCGCGGATGATTCGCGAAATGCCCGAATTCGAGCTCCTGGCGGAGCCGGAAACGAACATCGTGGTCTATCGTCGCCTCCCCGCCCGGGCGGGACGGACGGCGTCCCGGAACGGATCGACCCCGTTCGATCTGCCGCGGATCAACGAGCACAATGCCAAGCTCCAGCGGGCGCAGGAAAGGGCGGGGGATGGCGTTGTCTCGCGGACGACGCTTCATCACACGGCCCGACACCCGGGGCTCCCCGTCTTGGCGTTGCGGGCCGTCATCACCCACCCGGCCACCGGGGACGCCGAGGTGCGCTTCATTCTGGAGGACCAGGCCGCGATCGGAGCCTCCCTGGACCAGGTCGACGGCGAACGTTAGCAACCCCGCTTCCGCCCATGCCTCCCTCCTCCAAGAGTCCCGAGATGGCGGGCGAATCCTTCGCCTTCCCGCCCTCTTTCGCGCAACAGCGCCTCTGGTTCCTCGACCAACTGGCGCCCGGCAACGCCTTCTACAACATCCCCGCGTCCTTCCGCTTCGCCTTCGCGCTCAACGTGGGGGTGCTGGAGCTGAGCCTCACCGAGATGGTGCGGCGCCACGAATCGTTGCGCACACGGTTCGTGGCGGTGAATGGCGCTCCTGTTCAGAAGGTCGAGGCCCCGGCCCCGGTCAACCTCCCGGTGATGGATCTCCGAACCATGCCCCCCGCGGAGCGCGACGCCGAGGCGCTCCGTCTCACCCAGGAGGAGGCGCGCCGCCCGTTCGACCTGGCTCAGGGTCCCCTCGTGCGGGCGTCCCTTCTTCGGATGGGCGACGCGGACTACATCTTCCTGTTGACCCTGCATCACATCATCAGCGACGGCTGGTCGATGGTCGTTTTCTCGCGCGAACTGACCGCCCTCTACACGGCGTTTGGGCTCGAACGGCCTTCGCCCCTGCCGGCCATTCCGATCCAGTACGCGGACTTCGCGGTCTGGCAGCGTTCGTTTCTCACGGGCGACCGGCTGGCTTCGGAGCTTTCGTGGTGGCGCCAGCGACTGGCGGACCTGCCGGTGCTTCGACTGCCCACGGACCGTCCACGACCGCCGATCGCCACCTATGAAGGGGCCGCGCGATCTCTGGTGATTCCACCCGTCCTCTGCGCGCGGTTGCGCGAGTTGGGGAGGAGGGAGGAGGCGACCCTCTTCATGACCCTGCTAGCGGGTTTCGTGGCGTTGCTTCACCGGTACTCGGGACAGGATGACGTCGTTGTCGGCGCTCCCACCGCCGGGAGGAACCGCAGCGAACTCGAACCGCTCATCGGTTTCTTCGTCAACACGCTGGTGTTGCGTCTCGACCTCCGCGGAGACCCGTCGTTCCGCGAACTCCTTCGACGGGTGCGGGAGACGACAAGCGACGCGTACGCCCATCAGGACGTTCCCTTCGAGAAGCTGGTGGAGGAACTCCAACCGAGGCGCGATCCCAGCCGCAACCCGCTGTTTCAGGTGACTTTTCAACTGTTCAGCAACCTGGGTGTGCCGCTGGCGCCGGCCGCCAACTCGGAATCGGTGCCCGGCGTCGAGCGGGGCGCGGCCGTCTTCGATCTGGCGGTCAATCTTTGGGAAGCGGCGGACCGCCTGCTGGGCCAGATCGAATTCAGCACGGCGCTGTTTGATGCGGAAACGATCACGAGACTGTCGGGGCACTTCCTCCGCTTGCTTGAGGGCGCGGTCGCCAACCCCGACCTCGCGGTGTCCCGCATGGCCATGCTCTCCGCGGCCGAACGCCACAGGGCCGTGGTGGAGTGGAACCGGACCGCGACGCCCTACCCGCGGGACCTCTGCATCCCCGCCCGTTTCATGGAGATCGCCCGGCGCTTCCCGGAACGCGTTGCGGTTCAGTTCGAAGACGAGCGGCTAACGTATTCCGAACTCGACGCTCGGGCCGATCGCCTGGCGCGCCGCCTGCGGAAGAGGGGCGTCGGCCCGGAATCGTTGGTGGGAGTCTGCCTGGAGCGCGGCGCCGAAATGGTCGTGGCGCTGTTGGCGATCCTCAAGGCGGGAGCGGCCTATGTGCCCCTGGATCCCGGGTACCCGGCCGAACGCCTGCGGTTCATGACGGCGGACAGTTCACCCGTCCTGGTGGTCGCGAGTTCGCGCGGGTCGCCGCTCTTCGCCGAGTCGCGGATACCCTGGTTGGCACTGGACGGCGAGGATGCGGAATTCGAGGACGAACAGGGGACCCCGCTCCCTCCGCCACCCGACGCGGCTCCCGATTCCATCGCCTACGTGATGTACACCTCCGGATCCACCGGCAGGCCCAAGGGCGCCGCCATTCCGCATCGCGGAGTTCTGCGCCTGGTCTGCGATGGGGGCGTCGTCGACGCGCCGGAGGAGGAGACTTTCCTTCAATTCGCGCCGATCTCATTCGACGCGTCCACCTTCGAGATCTGGGGCGCGCTTCTCAACGGCGGGCGTTTGGTCGTCCACCCCCCGGACACGCCATCCCTGGAGGATCTGGGCCGGTTCATCGTCGAGCACCGCGTCACCACGCTGTGGCTGACCTCGAGCCTTTTCCAACAGATGGTGGATGGTCCGATCGAAAGCCTTGCCGGCGTGCGCCAACTCCTCGCCGGTGGCGACGTGCTGTCCCCGGAACACGTTCGGAGATTCCTAAGGCGCTTTCCCGGTCACGTTCTGATCAATGGGTACGGGCCCACGGAGAACACCACGTTCACGTGCTGCCATCGATTGACGCGGGAGGAGGATGTGGGAGCGACGGTGCCCATCGGACGGCCCATCGGGAATACCCGGGTCCATGTCGTCGATCGTCACCTGCAACCCGTGCCGGTCGGAGTGCCGGGGGAATTGCTCACGGGCGGCGACGGACTGGCCCTAGGTTATCTGGGCCAACCGGACCTCACTCGGGAACGTTTCATTCGCGACCCCTTTTCGCCGGACCCCGCCGCTCGGCTCTATCGGACCGGCGACCTGGCACGCCACCGACCCGACGGCGCGATCGAGTTCCTGGGGCGGTTGGATCATCAGGCGAAGATTCGCGGTTACCGGATCGAACCCGGCGAAGTGGAGGCCGTGCTCCGACGGCGGGAAGGCGTCCGCGATGCGGCCGTGGTCCTTCACCGGCGTCCGGATGGCGACAAAGTCCTCGTCGCGTATGTCGTCGGCGACGCCTCCGCCGGCCGCGCGGTGGATGGCGGGACGGCGGACCCGACGGTCGACGCGTGGCTGGCGGGGCTGCGTGAATTCGCGCGCGGACATCTGCCGGAGTTCATGGTGCCGTCGCGCCTTCTCAGGCTCGAGGCGATGCCCCTGAACCCCAACGGGAAGCTGGATCGCGGGGCGCTGCCGGACCCGGACCACGCGATCGCGCGGACGTCCGCCTTGGTCGCGCCCCGCTCGGAGCCCGAGGAGCGCTTGGCGCTCATTTTTCGGGAAGTGCTGGGTCTTGAGCGCGTCGGGATTCACGACCACTTCTTCGCGGACTTGGGCGGCCATTCGTTGCGCGCGACCCAATTGGTTTCGCGGATCCGGGAATCGTTCGACATCGACCTGCCGCTTCGCGCGGTCTTCGACGCGCCGACGGTCGCGGGCTTGGCTGTGCTGATTGAAGAACTGGTGCTCCGCGAGATCGAATCGCTGTCCGATGCCGAGGCGGAGGCGCAACTGGTGGTTTGAGATCAACCCGCGAGAACGGAACGAGGCGCGTCCGAATCTTGAGACCCCAAAACATGAACGCCTCCCCCTCCATTCCACCGATTCCCGCGGAAGCCCGCCGGTCCGCCCTGAGTTCCGAGAAGCAGGCGCTGCTTCAACGGCGACTCCAGGGGCGGTCCGCGCGCGCCACGCGCGACCCCGGCATTCCGTGCCGGCGGGAGGATGGTCCCGCCGTCCTCTCGTTCGCCCAACAGCGCCTTTGGTTTCTGGACCAACTGGCGCCTGGAAACGCCTTCTACAACATCCCGTCGGCCCTGCGCTTCTCCTTCCCCGTCAGCGCGCCCCTGATGGAGCGCTGCGTGAACGAGATCGTCCGGCGGCACGCGAGCCTGAGGACGACCCTTGTGTCGACGGACGGAGACCCCGCGCAGGTGGTGGCGCCGGAGCTGAAGGTCGCCGTGCCCGTCGTGGACCTGCGCGGACTGGCGGAGACGGAACGCGAAGCGGAGGCGACGCGGCGGATTACGGAGGAGGCGCGCCAGCCTTTCGACCTGGCGACAGGACCCCTGTTGCGCGCCGGATTGCTGCGCCTGGGAGAGACCGACTTCATCTTCACGCTCACCTTGCATCACGTGGTGGCGGATGGCTGGTCCATGGGGATCTTCGCGCGGGAGCTCACCGAACTCTACTCGGCGTTCGCCTATGGACGTCCGTCGCCGCTCGAGGAGCTTCCCATCCAGTACCCCGATTTCGCCGTCTGGCAGAGGGGATGGCTGCGGGGAGACGTCCTGCGGGCCCAGGTGGACTATTGGAAGCGCCAACTCGCCGACCTGCCCGTCCTTCAACTACCCACCGACCGTCCCAGGAGCGACGTTCAGCGGTACCGGGGAGCGACGCTGCCCATGCGCCTTCCCGCCTCCCTTGTGGCGCCCCTCAGGCGATTGAGCGGGGCGGAGGATGCCACGCTGTTCATGACCCTCATGGCGACGTTCCTGGTGCTGCTCCACCGGCATTCCGGACAGGACGACGTCGTCGTGGGGACGCCCATCGCCGGGCGCAACCGACGCGAATTGGAGGGGCTGATCGGCTTCTTTGTGAACTCCCTGGTTTTCCGCGTCGGATTCGAGGGGGAACCGACGTTTCGGGAATGTCTCCAGAGGGTGCGGCGGGTGGCGCTGGAAGCCTTCGCGCACCAGGACTTGCCCTTCGAAACGCTCGTGGACGAACTGCGGCCCGAGCGGCACCTCAGCCGAAACCCGCTTTTCCAGGTCACGTTTCAGTTGTTCAACGCGCCCACGGCGGTTTCCCCATCCGGTGCCGCGCAAGTCCGACCCGTCGATATCCAACGCCAAACGTCCATTTTCGACATCGCGTTCAGTCTCTTCGACGGCGGCGATGACCTCGTCGGTACGTGGGAATACGACACGGACCTTTTCGACGCGACGACGATCGAGCGAATGGCCGGACAATACCGATTGCTCCTGGAAGGCGTCGCCGCGGATCCGGACCGCGGCGTCGACGAGTATCCGTTGATCGGACCCGCCGAGCGGCGGCGAATTCTGGTCGAGTGGAATCAGACCCACCGCCCCCATCCCCCCGATGCGACGCTCCACCGGTTGGTGGAGGCGCAAGTGGAGAGGACCCCGGATCTTCCGGCCGTCGAGTGGGGGGACGAGTTCCTCTCCTTCGCCGAGTTGAACGCCCGGGCGAACCGACTGGCGCGGCACTTGAAGGGGTTGGGCGTCGGCGCGGATGAAGTGGTGGGCGTCTGCCTGGAGAGAAGTCCCGATCTCGTGATCGCCTTCCTGGCCGTGCTCAAGGCCGGTGGCGCCTACCTGCCCCTGGATCCCGCGTATCCGAAGCGGAGGCTTGAACTCATGGTCGCCGAGGCGCGGGTCGGCGTCCTGCTGACCCACGAACGTCTGGTCGTTCGCTTCGCCCCCGGGGGCGCTCTCCCGGTTTGCCTCGATCGGGATGCCCGTTCCTGGGCCGATACCCCGGACGAAAACCTCGAGGGCGAAAGCGCGCCCGAGGATGCCGCGTATGTGATATTCACCTCCGGATCCACCGGCCGACCTCGGGGCGCCGTGGTACCGCATCGCGCGATCTGCAACCACATGCTCTGGATGCAGGCGGACTTCCCATTGACCCCCGAGGATCGCGTGCTTCAGCGCACGGCGACCAGTTTCGACGCCTCGGTCTGGGAGGTGTGGGCGCCATTGCTGGCGGGAGCGCGCCTGGTCCTGCATCCGCAGGAGGACCACCCCGATCCGGCGCGGCTGATCGAGTCGCTCCTCCGGCGCGAGATCAGCGTTCTCCAATTGGTGCCGTCCTTGTTGAGGATCCTGTTGGAGGAGCCCGGGCTGGCGGAGTGCCGCCGGTTGCGCCGGATTTTCTGCGGCGGCGAGGCGCTCTCCGCCGAGGTCGTCGAGGCGCTCCTCGCCCGTCTCCCGGTCGCCGTCACGAATCTCTACGGACCGACCGAATGCACGATCAACTCCACCACCTTCACGTGGTCGGCGGAAGGATGCCGGGGATGGGTCCCCATCGGTCGCCCCATCGCCAACGTCCGCAACTACATCCTGGATCGGCGCGGGCAACCGGTACCCATCGGGGTTCCGGGCGAATTGCACATCGGCGGAGCGTGCGTCGGGCGCGGCTACCTCCATCGCCCGGACTTGACCGCCGAACGCTTCGTTCCGGATCCATTCCAGCCGACCACGGGCGATCCGCTCTACCGAACGGGGGATCGGGCCCGGTACCGAGCGGACGGCCAGATCGAGTTCCTCGGTCGCGTCGATCATCAGGTCAAGCTGCGCGGGTTCCGCATCGAACTCGGGGAGATCGAGGCGATGCTGCGGCGACATCCGGCGGTCGGGGACGCGGTCGCGACCGTGACGGACGACCCGTCCCACGACCGCAGGCTGGTGGCCTATGTCGTGCGGGCGCGGGAGGATTCCAGCGATCCCAACTCCGAACTCGAGATGGAGTCCTGGAGCCGCCAGCAGGTGCGGCAATGGCGGAAGGTCTACGACGAAGTGGTCTACGAGGGATTGGAAAAACGGTCGCCCGCCCAGGACGCGAAGTCGGATTTCACGGGATGGACAAGCTCCTTCACGGGCGATCCGATCCCCGCGGGGGAGATGCGGGAATGGGTGGATCGAACCGTGGAGGCGATCGCCTCCCTGAATCCCTCCCGCGTGTTGGAGATCGGATGCGGAACGGGACTCCTCCTGTTTCGTCTGGCGCCCCACTGCCAGGAGTACGCGGCGCTCGACTTCTCGGAGGTCGCGGTCGAGTACCTCCGGAACGAACTGGCCGCCCAGGGAGCGTGGACCCAACGCGTCCGCGTGTCCCACCGGGCGGCCGAGGATCTCGAAGGCGTCGGGGAGGGCCCCTTCGACACGATCATTCTCAACTCCGTGGTTCAGTACTTCCCCAATATCGCCTACCTCATCCGGGTCCTGGACCGCGCCATGGCCCGCCTGGCCCCCGGAGGAAACCTGTTCCTGGGCGATGTGCGATTGTTGCCGCTCCTTCCATGCCTCCACACCGCCATCCAATGGGACAAGGCTCCGTCCTCCCTCGCGGTTCCTGAACTTCGACGGCGGATCACCAACGCCATCGGGCGGGACGAGGAGTTGGTGATCGATCCCCTCTTCTTCCACGCTTTGCGGCGGCGCTTCCCCAACCTCACGGCGATTCAGACCCGGCCCAAACGCGGCCGGTATCTCAACGAACTGAGCCGGTTTCGGACCGATGTGATCCTCCGTTCGGAAGCGACGGCGGGAATGGAATCCGGCGACGGGATTCCCTGGAGGAATTGGCCCGGCCCCCAGGCGAACCTGGACGCCCTTCGACAACACCTGGTGCGTGAACGACCCCCTCTCGTGGGGTTCCGCGGGGTTCCCAACGCGCGCCTGGCCGAGGCGGTGCGACGGATGAGGGAACTCGCCGAGTCCGGGGACGGCGACACCGTGGCCGGGACGCGGGACGGCTCGGAACCCTCCGACTCCGACGGCGGGGGCGCGGACCCCGAGGACTTCTGGGAGCTGGGACGGGCCTTGAGCTATGACACCGACATTCGGTGGTCCCACGCGGGTGAACCTGGCGCCTTTGACGTGCTGATGCTCCGTCGGCGGGACGACGCCGAAGGGGACGGCCACGCGGCCCTGTTTCCTGTCGAGGCCGTGCCCGCGAAGCCCTGGTCCAGCTACGCCAACAACCCAATGCAGGCGGCTTTTTCGCAGCGCCTCGTTCCCCTGCTTCGTGAATTCCTCGGCGGGAATCTGCCGGAGTACATGGTGCCTTCCGCCATGGTGTTGCTGGATGCCCTTCCGTTGACCCCGAATGGAAAGATCGATCGACACGCCTTGCCCTCGCCGAGCCCGGACCGACCCGAACTAGCCAGGTCCTTCGTGGCACCGAATACCCCCGTGGAGCGGGTCCTCGCTGGAATCTGGGCCGGGGTGCTCGGCCTGCGCCAGGTGGGCCTCCACGACGACCTGTTCGCGGAACTCGGCGGCCATTCCCTGCTGGCCACCCAGTTGGCGTCGCGCATTCGCGACACCTTTCGGATCGAGCTCCCCTTGCGGCGCGTTTTCGAGGCCCCAACCGTCGCCCAACTCGCCGTCCGGTTGGCGACGGATCCCGAAACCGAACGGCGCCTGACGCGGACTTCGGAGCTGCTGCTGGCCGTCGAAGGAATGTCGGATGACGAAGTGGAGCGCCTGCTCGCGGAAAACGACCGACCATGACTTCCCCCCGGAACCCACGAAGCGAAATCAACCTCTCGCGCCGACAGGCCCTGGTGGCCTCCCTCCTGCGGAAGGAGGGATTGGCCGCCCATGCTCCGGAGGTGATTCCCCGCCGATCCCCCGATGCGCGCCTCCCCCTTTCCTGCGCGCAACAGCGCCTTTGGTTCCTGAATCAACTGTCGCCGGGCAACCCATTCTACAACGTCACCAGCGCCATCCGGATCTCGATGCCGATGCATCCGGGAATCCTCGAGCGCTGCCTGAATGAAATCGTGCGCAGACACGAGGCGCTCCGGACATCCTTCCGCCACGCCGACGGGGAGCCCGAACAGGTGGTGGCTCCGACGCTCACCCTGTCCCTGCCCGTCGTCGACCTTCGATCCCTCCCGAGCGCCTCGCGCGAATCGGAGGCCATGCGCCTCGCCACGGAGGAGGCCCGGCATCCGTTCGATCTGACGACGGGTCCCCTCCTTCGAGCCAAACTCCTCCGCCTCGACGACCGCGATCAGTTCTTCCTTCTGACCCTTCATCACATCATCAGCGACGGCTGGTCCATGGGGGTTTTCGCAAGGGAACTCAACGCGCTCTACGGCGCCTTGGCGCTGGGTCGGGGTTCTCCCCTGGAGGAATTGGTCGTGCAATACCCCGATTTCGCCCTTTGGCAGCGGCGCTCGCTGGAGGGGGACGCCCTGAACCGTCAACTCGACTATTGGCGGGGGCACCTGCGCGATCTTCCCAGGCTCGACCTGCCCACCGACCGGCCCCGCCCCGATGTTTCCAGCTACGTCGGGGCGACCCATCGATTCGAGGCGCCTCCATTGCTCAGCGCCGGGCTCCAGAGTCTCGCTCGCCGGGAGGGAGTCACCCTCTTCGTGCTCCTGCTCGCCGCCTTCAAGACGCTTCTCCATCGCTACACCCGGCAGGACGACGTCGCCGTGGGAGCGCCTGTCGCGGGTCGAAGCCGCTCCGAGTTGGAGAACCTCATCGGGTTCTTCGTCAACACGCTCGTCCTGCGGACCGACCTCTCCGGCGACCCTCCTTTCCGCGAACTCCTGCGGCGGGTGAACGAGGTCGCCCTCGGCGCCTACGCCCACCAGGACCTTCCCTTCGAGAGACTGGTCGAGGAACTGCAACCGGAACGCGACCTGAGTCGGAATCCGCTCTTCCAGGTCACCTTTCAACTCTTCGCGGGCACCTCTCCGGCGACCGCGACGGGGGCCGGCGGCGGCGCCTCCCTGATGCTTCAGAAGGGCACGGCGATCTTCGATTTGGCGTTCAACCTGTCGCAGGGCCCACGAGGGATCGAAGGGGAGATCGAATTCAGCACGGCGCTGTTCGAGACGTCGACCATCGCCCGCCTCGCGACGCATTATCTTCAGCTGCTGCGGGGCATCGCCGCCGAACCGGATCTGCCCTTGTCCAGGATTCCATGCCTTCCGCCGGCTGAACGCCGGCAGGTTCTGGTGGAATGGAATCAGACCAACGCCGACTACCCCCGCGATCAGGCGACGCCCTCCCTCGTCGCCGCCCAGGCCGCGCGGACGCCCGAGGCGCTCGCGGTCGCCGACACCCGCCGACGGTTGACCTATGCGGAACTTGACGCGGAATCGGCGCGCCTGGCCGTCCGTCTGCGGGCCTTGGGCGCGGGTCCCGAGTGTGTCGTCGCCGTCTGTCTCCCCCGAAGTGTGGAGTTGGTGGTCGCTCTCTGGGCGGTCTGGAAAACAGGCGCGGCGTATCTTCCGCTCGACCCCGACAATCCCAAGGACCGCCAGTGGTACACGCTGGGGGACAGTCGATCCCTACTGGTGGCAACGGACGCGACCGGCGCGGCGATTCTGACGGGCGGTCCGGCTCGCGTGGTCGAACTGGACGGTGCGCCGGAACCGCCCGCCGGAACGCGTCCCGAGGCGCCGGAAGGAAGACCCACTCCCCAGGATATCGCCTACGTCCTCTACACCTCGGGTTCCACGGGCCGGCCGAAGGGCGCCGAGATTTGCCACGATGGCCTGGTCAATCTGGTGGCGTGGCACAACCGGACTTACGGGATCACGGGGGCCGATCGCGCGACGCAACTGGCCGCGCCCTCCTACGACGCCGTGGTCTGGGAGATCTGGCCGTATCTCTGCGCCGGCGCGAGCGTGCATGTGGTGCCGGACGACGTGCGCGTCGATCCTGGAGCCTTGGTGGCGTGGCTGGCGCGCGAGCGGATCACGGTGGCGTTTCTTCCCACCCCTCTCGCCGAAGCCGCCCTCGAACGAACCTGGCCATCGACGCTGGCTTTGCGACATCTGCTGACCGGTGGCGACGAAATGCACCACCCGCCCAGGACCGGCCTGCCTTTCGATGTCGTGAATCATTACGGCCCCACCGAGGATACGGTCGTGAGCACGGCTGGCGTGATCCGGCCCTCGGACGACGGACGCAAGCCCTCCATCGGCCGTCCCATCGCCAACACGCGGGTTTATATCGTGGATTCCCACGGACAACCGGTTCCCATTGGTGTGCCCGGCGAACTCTGCCTCGGCGGTGTCGGCTTGGCCCGCGGCTACCTGGGTCGCGCCGAACTCACGGCGGAACGGTTCATCCCGAATCCCTTCGCCGAACGGCCGGGACAACGCCTGTATCGCACCGGCGACCTGGCCCGGTACCGGGCCGACGGCGACATCGAGTTCCTCGGACGACTCGACCAGCAGGTGAAGGTGCGGGGATTTCGGATCGAACTCGGCGAAGTCGAATCCGCCATCAGGGCGCATCCACTCGTCAAGGAGGCGGTGGCGGCCGCGTCGTCCGAACCGTCCGGCGAGAAGCGGTTGGTGGCCTACGTGGTTCCCCGCTCCGTCGAATCCCCGGAAAAGGATGGGAACGACGCGGCGCTTGTGGCCGAACACGTGAACCATTGGAGGTCGCTCTACGAGGCGACTTATTCCGGCCCCGAGCCCGAAACCGATCCGACATTCAACATCATCGGATGGAACAGCAGCTACACGGGGCGACCCATCCCCCCTTCCGAAATGAAGGAATGGGTCGAGCGCACCGTCCAGCGCGTCCGCTCGGCGGAGGCCCAACGCATCCTGGAAATCGGGTGCGGGACCGGCTTGCTCCTTTTTCGCGTGGCGCCGACGTGTCGCGAGTACATCGGCACGGACTTTTCGGCCACCGCGCTTGGATACGTGTCCCGGATTCTGAATCGCCAGGCGGATCGCTGGCGTCATGTTCGCGTCCTCGAGCGGACCGCCGAAAACCTCGACGCTCTCGAACCGGGATTCGACCAGGTGATCCTCAATTCGGTGATCCAGTACTTCCCCACCATCGAGTACCTGGTGCGCGTGCTCGAAGGGGTCGTGAAGCTGGTGCGACCCGGCGGGACGGTCTTCCTCGGGGATATCCGGAACCGCTGCCTTCTGGAACCCTTCCATGCGGCGATCGAATTGGAGCGAGGCGGGGCGACAACCACGCTGGCAGCGGTCCGCGAGGCGGTGCGGCGTCGCACGGCGATCGAGGAGGAACTGGTGCTCGACCCCGCGTTCTTCGTGGCGTTGCGACAGGCCTTCCCCCTGATTCGGAGCGTCCGGATCGAACCCAAACGCGGCGGCTACCTCAACGAACTCAGCCAATACCGGTACGACGTCACGCTGACCGTCGGAGACGCAGATTCGGAAGTCCAAACCGTCGATTGCCCATGGCTGGACTGGGAATCGGCGGATCTCAACCTCGATCGGCTTCGCGAGCGCGTGCGGGAGGCGGGGCCGGATGGCATCGGCGTCCGTCGCATCCCGAACGCCCTGGTGTGGCCGGACGTGATCCGACTCGCGGGACTTCAGGATGCGTCGGAGATCCGCACCGTGGCCGAACTGCGTGCGTGGGAAGGGACCCGCCCCGCGTCGATCGCCATCCAACCGGAATCCCTTTGGCGACTCGGCGCGGACCTCGGCCGAACGGCCGAGGTGGGATGGTCCGGGTCGGGGAACGACGACCGCCTCGATGTCTGGTTCACCAGCGCGGCCGGTGGGAAAGCCTCGCCTTCCTGGTGGCCCGCGGCGCAGCGACTCCCGAGGCGCCCCTGGGGCGCCTACGCCAATCAGCCCTTGCAGGGACTTCACGGCCGTCGACTCGTTCCCAGTCTGCGGCGTGGTCTTCAGGAGCGACTTCCCGAACACATGGTCCCCGCGACTTTCGTGGTCCTCGAGGCCTTGCCGGTCACGGCTCATGGAAAGGTGGACCGCCGGGCCCTTCCCGAGCCGGATTTCGCGCACAACCGGGCGGGAGCCGCGAGTGTGACGCCGCGGACCCCGTTGGAGGCGTCCCTCGCCGGGGTTTGGTCGGACCTCTTGGGCGTGCCACGGGTGGGCGCGTTCGATCACTTCTTCACCGAACTCGGAGGGCACTCCCTCCTGGCAACCCAGCTGATCTCACGCATCCGCGAGCGGTTTCAGGTCGAGATTCCGCTCCGGGCCCTCTTCGAGACGCCGACCGTCGCGGGCATGGCGGCGGCGGTCGAGGCGGCGCGCGCGGAACCCGCCGATTCAACGGCCGTTCCGCCGGCCATCCGCCCGGTCGCCGATCGCCTCACACCGGAGGCCCTCGCGGGTCTTTCCGACGCCGAGGTGGAAGCGCTCCTCGCGGAATTGGGAACAACGGAACTCGACGAAGCCACGTCATGAACCCCTCCGAAGCCGAACCGCCGAATGGTTCCCCCGGCGACCGGCGGGCCTTGCTCGCCCGAATGCTTGAACAGCGATCGGGCCAGCGCCGCGCCCACCCGGTTTCCTTCGCGCAGCAGCGCCTCTGGTTTCTGGATCAACTCACTCCGGGCAACCCGTTCTACAATGTCGCGATCGCGGTACGATTGAATGTTCCCATCGAGGTTTCGGTCCTGGATCGGTGCCTGAATGAAATCGTGCGTCGTCACGAGTCCCTGCGCACGACGTTCGGCGTGGTCGACGGGCAACCGGTCCAGATCGTCTCCCCCGAGGCCCGACTGTCACTGGCGGTGGTCGACCTTCGCGCCCTTCCGCCGGAAGCGCGCGAAGGGGAGGCCCTTCGACTCGCCCAGGAGGATGCCGGGCGGCCCTTCGACCTGGCGACGGGCCCGTTGCTGCGGGCGTCGCTCCTGCGGTTGGGGCCCGCCGACCACCTCTTCCTCCTCTCGCAACACCACATCATCAGCGACGGCTGGTCGATGGGGATCTTCTCGCGGGAGTTGACGGCGCTCTACACCGCCTTCGCGTATGGCCGCCCATCCCCCCTGCCCGAACCGTCGCTGCAATACTCCGATTTCGCCGTGTGGCAGCGGCGCTGGCTGCGGGGCGAAACCCTCGACCGCCAACTGGAATTCTGGACTCGCGCGCTTTCGAACCCGCCCATTCTTCGCCTGCCGACCGACCGTTCGCGACCGCCTGCGCAGTCGTACCGCGGTGCGACGCACACATTTCATGGTCCGCGCGCCTTGGCGCTGGCGTTGAAACGCCTGAGTGAATCCGCGGGGGTGACGCTCTTCATCGCGACGCTCACCGCCTTCGAAGCGCTCCTCGTCCGTTACACGCGCCAGGAGGACCTCGTCGTGGGGACCTACATCGCCAATCGCAACCGCGCGGAGTTGGAGGGCATCATCGGCTTCTTCGTCAACACCCTCGTTCTTCGCACCGACGCCTCCGGCTCGCCGACATTTCGCGAACTGCTGGGGCGCGTGCGGGAATCCGCCCTGGCCGCCTACGCCCATCAGGATCTGCCCTTTGAGATGCTGGTCGAAAAGCTTCAGCCGGATCGCGACCTCGGTCTCAATCCACTCTTTCAGGTCGTCTTCCAAATGCCGACCGGACCGACCGCGTCGCGCTCCGCCCCCGGGGAATCCGCCGCGACGACGTTGCTCGACGTCAAACCACCCTCCGCCATCTTCGACTTGTCGGTGAGCCTTTGGGAGAGCGGAGCCGGGCTCACCGCCCAGATGGAGTACAGTTGCGATCTTTTCGACCCTCCCACCATCGAACGCATGGCGGCCCACTACCTGAGCCTCCTGGAGGCGATGGCCGCCGACCCCGACCAACCCATTTCGAAATGCAACCTCCTCACGCCGGATGAGGAACGCCTCCTGCTCACCGAATGGAACGGGGAACGCGAATCCCGGCCGGATGAGCGAAGCGTCGTGGAGAGGCTCGAGGACCAGGCCGCGAGGACCCCCGAATCCATCGCTTTCGAGGATGGCGAGGCCTCGATCACGATCGCGGAACTCCATCGCCGGGCGAGGCGTCTGGCGGGTGAACTGCGGCGACATGGAGTGAACCCGGAGGAGCCCGTTGGCGTCTGCCTTGAGCGGGGTCTGGACGTTCCCGTCGCGCTCTTCGCCATCTGGATGGTGGGAGGTGTCTACCTGCCGCTCGATCCGTCGTATCCCGCCGCGCGCCTCGCGTCCATGGCGGTCGAGGCGCGCGTCCAGCGGATCCTTTCGCGCGCGTCCCTGCGGCCACTTTGTCCCTCGGGGGCGACTCTCATCCTCGTGGATCAGGAGACCGCGGAGCCGTCCGCCGCCGCCCTCGGCGTCCTCCCGGATCCGGCCCGATCAGCTGGCGTATGTCATCTTCACCTCCGGATCGACCGGACAGCCCAAAGGAGTCGCCGTTGAGCACCGGCAGATCCTCAACCGCCTGGCCTGGATGTGGGAGGAGTACCCATTCGAACCCGGTGAAGTCGGATGCCAAAAGACCTCCCTGAATTTCGTGGACTCCCTCTGGGAATGGCTCGGCCCCTTGCTCCGCGGCATTCCGACGGTGATCGTTCCCGATGAGATTGTCAGGGACCCTTGGAGTCTCATCGACCTACTCAACCGCCGGCGGGTGACCCGCCTGTGGCTCGTGCCTTCCCTGCTGCGCGCGATGCTGGATACCGGAACCGACCTGGCCGAGCAGCTGCCGCATCTTCGCTTCTGGGTGAGCAGCGGCGAAGCCCTCGGCGCCGAACTCTACGGCCGATTCACGGCTCAGCTGCCGGCGGCCACCCTCTTCAACCTCTACGGAACCTCCGAAACCTGGGACGTCACGTGGTTTGATCCCCGGCGGGAACCGCCCGTCTCGGACACGGTCCCGATCGGACGCCCCATCCCGAATCTCGAAGTCTACGTCCTCGACGGCGAACGCCGACCCACCCCCATGGGCGTCCCGGGCGAGCTCTGGGTCGGGGGCGACGGTCTCGCGCGCGGCTATCTTCACCAGCCTGGACTCACGGCGGAGCGTTTCGCGCCGCACCCGTTCTCAAGTCGGCCCGGCGCGCGCCTTTACCGGACCGGCGACCTTGCGCGTTTTCGAGCCGATGGAAACCTGGAATTCCTGGGAAGGCTCGATCAGCAACTCAAGATCCGGGGCTACCGGGTCGAGCCCGCCGAGGTGGAGAATGTGCTGGCGACGCATCCCTCCCTGGGCGCGGCCGTGGTCTCCGGGGCGCGGGATGCAAGCGGGGAGGCCGACACGCTGGTCGCCTTCCTGATTCCCCGAAACGGGGACGATCTTGGCGCCATTGACTGGGGCGCCTGGCTGGGGAGTCGAATCCCGGCGCATCTCGTCCCCCCCACGTTCCGGATCCTTGAATCCCTGCCGTTGCTTCCCAATGGAAAGGTTGACCGCGACGCGATCGGGAGGCTCGGCGCGCCCGAGCCGGCCAGGAAGGTGGCGTATGCGCCTCCACAAACTCCGACCGAAGTGGTGATGGCCAGATTGTGGACGGAATTGTTCAAGGCGCGACCCGTGGGAGTTCATGACCATTTCTTCCGCGACCTGGGAGGCCATTCCCTCATGGCGACGCAGCTGGTCTCGCGGATCCGCGATGAATTCCGCGTGGAATTGCCGCTGCGATGCCTGTTTCAGTCGCCCACCGTCGGGGCGCTCGCCCTCGAGGTGGACCGACTCCGGTCCGCGCCCGTCGCCGACGGGCCCGCATTGGTCCCGCTGCCGCGAAACGAATACCGAATTCCAACCGAGGGCCCCGCGTGAGCATCACCCTCGATGCCGTTCTCTTCAATTGCCAGCCGGGCGTCGCCGGAATCACCGCCCTGAACCTGCGCAGGAACGCGTCCACGATCCTACCGCTCCCGGAATGGCAGGCCGGCGCCACCCCGGGCGGCGTCCATAGCCCCGTGGCCTATGCGACGTCCGGCACATGGGGCCTGCCCATCTTGATCCAGGCTCGATTCCGCCCACCCCGCCCCGGCGTGCGCGCCGTCGAGGTCCGCGCCATTCCTGATTCACCCGCGCGTTCGCGGTGGGCCGAGGTGGACCGGTGGCTGCCGACCACGGGAACCCCTCCTTCCCTGGACCCGCGGGTGCGTGCGCTTCGGGCGCTCGTCACGGCGAACGACCATGTTCTAGGAGAGGCGCAGCCACGCTGGATCACCTTCCCCACAGGCGGCGAAACCGGATTCGAGACGTTCAGGCTGGTCAATCACCGCCTTTGGTCGGCGGGCGTGGGAATCCACACCATCACGTGGCGCTGGCAATACCGGGAGGCAACCAGCCTCGCGTGGACCGACTTCGCCGTCAGCCGGCATCGCGTCTACCTCATCCTGGAGGTGCCCAAGCTTCCCTGGCTTCAAACCCCGTTCTCCGTCGCGAACACCCAGCTCCCCTGGACCGACGTCCTCGATCACGCCTGTCATTGGGCCCAGGGAGCGCGTCGTCGCAAGGACGCTCTGCGATTGATCACGGAATCGGTCTTCCGCCTGGGTCCGAAGGTCGTTTCCTACGGCTGTCCCATTTTCGCGCTGACGCAGTATTCCCTGATCTATTTCGATTGCACCGCCTTCCTCGATCGGTTGGCGGGGGGGTATGGCAACGGTCCCTACGTCAATTGCAGCGATTGCGCGACGATCGTCTCCTCGTTCGCCAATATCCTGGGATGCGATCTCTGGCAGTCCCGCATCGGGCCGGCCATCGGGACCTTTTTCAACACCAACCCCATTCGAGTCATCGGCTACCCGGATTTCAGCCTGCCCTGCGGCATCGCCACGGGTTTTCAGTTTCACGAGGTGGCGTGGGGACGGGAATGCGGCTTCGACGACCCCATCTGGGACGCTTGCGTGCTGGTCAGCGCCTCCTTCAATCCATCGCTCCCACCTTATCTCCCCCTTCTCCCAGCCGATCTTCCCTTCGCCGGGACCTTTGGCTACGACTACCGTGGGCGCCTCGCCGCGCCGGATTCCCTACTCAACTGCGTCCCGCAGCCATTGACCCGTCAGCGCCGGATGCTCATCTAGTCCGCCATGATGCCACTCCCACCTCAATCCCCATTGATCGATGCGTTGAAGGCGGCCCATGCCTTCAATCAGTGGCGGAATCGCACCCGGTCGGAACGGCGAATCTTCGTTCGCGATTTCCATCTTTCCGGATCCGAGATCCCAGGCTGGGCGCCCCTGCGAATCCGCCCCGTTCGACTGGCCGAATTCCCGCCCCATATCCAATCGGTATGGCAGCCGCGGACCCGCGCGGCGAGCCCGCCTGGAATGCTGGCTGCCCCCCCCTCCCGACCGATGCGCGACGACCCTCCCCTTGTGCTGCACACGGATTGTTTCGAGTGCGATTCCCGCGGGTCGGCTCACGACCTTCTGATCCGGTTGCTGGGCGAGTTCCAACTGCCGGGAATGACGCTGAAGGAGCGGTCCTCCAGCGGGGATGTCTACTTCTCCGGCCCCGGTGATGGAGTCGTTTCCTTCGCCCGCGCCAATCTCGTGTTCCTGCTGCGGCAAACGGGCGCGACCCTCTCGGAGTTGAGCCCGATCGCCACCTGCCTCGACCGGCGGATCGTTCTGGAGCCCTCGACCTCGACCCCGCTCCCAGGGGCCCCGGCAACGCCTTCCACCCGTTCCACCCGTTCGCCCCGTTCGACCCGCGGCGCCCGCGCTTCAGCAACCAAGGTCAAAGTCGGCGACGCCGTTTCACTCTCATCGTCCGCCGCGCCCGGGACGCGTTCCCGCGCGGGAGCCCTGAAAGCATCCTTTGCTCCTCCGCCCGAAGGACCCCGCGTCATGCGCAAGGTCTTTTCCAGGCTAGGCGACGTTTCGTCGGACGGAGAGGTTCTGATCTACCACCCCGACACGCCCGGATTGGACGATGTCGCCGTCTATTCGATCGATCCGACCGGCAGCGTCGCCCTGGAACGGCGAAGCTATCTGGTCGAGTGAGAAATGCGCGACGGCGCGCCCGTCACTCCCGAGCGCCGAGGACATCCACGGGGCGACGCCCCGCCCCAAGCCCGCAAGATACCCGTCGACGGCGGGGCACCCATCGGCGCGGACGCCACGGCTGACCAGGCGGCCAGGCACGCGCTCCGACGGGGAGTCGTCATCCGATCCCGCCGGCTACCCGGGACTTTCCGGAAAGTACGGCGTGGTCCCGAACTCAATCCGGCGAATGAATCCGGGAGCCTTCAATCAGGTCGCTCGATCGCCCGGTAAAAAAAGGCCCTCCCCCCCGCGGGTGGAAAATCATGCACCTCCACCGCCCCCGACCGTCCGATGAATTCCCGCACCGCCGTCCACACGTTGTAGTCCTCGCTCCGATGGAGTTGGTAGCCAACGCCCGGCTTCGTCGTCAGCCAGAGCCTGAATTCGGTGCGCCCCTCCCACGCTCGAACCAAAGGGAACACGATCTGGAACGACTCGCGGGCGGCGACCGGCAGCACGATGGAGTCCTGCGCGGGGGACGGTGTGACATGTCCATCCTGGGAGTAGGTCCGACTGGCCTGAGCGCGTTTCCTGGCCAGCGCGACGGCGCCCGAGTGCGTGACACCGCCCCCCGACGAAGCCTGCCGGCGGGGTGCGCTGAGAACCACGCTTCCGGAGTGTCCGTAGGAGGCGGCGTGTCCGGAGGCGCCTGGCCCCAGCCAGGCCGCGAGCGCCATCGCGCCGCACG
This sequence comes from uncultured Verrucomicrobiota bacterium, assembly GCA_942490575.1. GTDB lineage: Bacteria > Verrucomicrobiota > Verrucomicrobiia > Limisphaerales > CAIMTB01 > CAIMTB01. The sequence goes on along the minus strand of CALNYA010000069.1, from coordinate 92,042 downwards.
CCAAACCGTGGAGGACGGGCCCGCGTCGAAAACGGCCGGCGTGCCGGAGGACGGATTGGGCGGAAAGAGGGTTCGCAGGCTTCGGAGTCGCGGACGGTTGGGCGGGGTGATCCCCGCTCCAACCGGATGCCGTCGCGGTTCCTCTGTTCCTGGTTCCAGATAATGAATTCACGCGGCTCACGGGTTGTCCTGAAGGTTGGAGACCTCTTCGCCGCCTTGGGCGAATTCCGTGGGTTCGGGCTCTCCGGACCGGTCCGGGGCGAATCGCGCGAGGCGTTCGAGCAGGGCGTCCTGCCGTTGAAGAACGGACACCAATTGGGCCTGGCTGGATCGCAGCTCATTTCTTAATTCGTCCGTCTCCCGCCGGAGTCTCCGGATGGCGTCCTCCTGACGAACCAGCATCGGCGCGACCTCGTTCGGTCGAAGGCCCAGCATGGCGCGCACAAACCGTTCGCCCTCCTCCGTCGACGTCTCCCAGGCGCGCCCGATCACCTGATCCAGCAGGGTGGGCGTCAATGAATCCCCGCCCACGGCCCGGGCGACGCCGTCATCCTCGCCGCTGGCCACGAGGAAATCGCCCTCCAGCACGACGCCTCGCACGCGAACCGGCACCTGCCCCATGAAGGCCACCTTCTCGTAGGCTTCCCTGCGCTCACCGGGAGGCATGTTGCCGAGCACGATGGGATTCCAGGAGACGACATGAAGATGGTCGGCTCCCTTCGTGACTCGACTGACCTTGCCGCCATGCAGGCCGACCACGTCGCCCGCCCGGATCTCCTCGCCTGGGTCCCGTCGTTCGACCCACTCGGCGTAGTCGCCCGCGCCGGACTCGTAGGTGACGCCACCCCCCTGAAACAGCGTGATGCCACCCCAAAGACGCGCGTAGGCCGGATCCTGGTTGAGACGATGCTGGATCGGCATGGTCTCCAAAGTGAGATTCACATCCATCAGAACCTGACGGAGCCGTTCCTCGTCCAACGCGATCGCCACCGATTCCACCGTGACCGGAAGCCCGTCGACGGACGGCAACTGCCCAGGCTGGGTCGCGGCCAGGCTCGGAAGGCGACCGCCCGCGAGCGTCGGCACGGGAAACACGCCGGGGTTCAGTTCCAGTTCCGGCAATCTTCCCGCGTTCAGGGTGGCGGAAGGCGCCGCGCCAGGATCGAAGTCCACCGAAAGACCAGGCAGGGATCCCGGGTTGAAGGTGGCGGTGGCGAAATTGATCGAAGGCAGCGAACCGCGGGTGAAGGAGTGGTCGAAATCGGGATTCTCCCCGCCGTTGAACGCGAGCGAAGGCGGAGCTCCGGGATCGAAATCAACGGACGGCGACTGGCCCCGCGTGACGCTCAAAACCGGGAACTGTCCCGGATTGAAGTCGAAGGCCGGCAACCGGCCTGGGTGGAACCAGTCGTCGTTCAGATCCAGCGTGATTCCCACCCGATAGAGTCCGAAAAGCCCTGTGAACGCGCGCCAACGACTGGCGGCGAATTCCTCCTGGAGCCGGTTGAAATCGAGCGGCGAGAACCCCTCGATCCGGCCCGCGATCTCGGTGTTGGCGAAGCCCCGTGTGTTGTTGAAGAACGTGATGTAGTTGTTGCTGCGATTCACCGTGTCGAACGCCTCCACGTCCCTCCGGGTCAATTCCTCCACCGTCAGCGATTGGTAATCGAAAATCGCCGTCAGATCCCCCGAAGCCAGCGCCCGGACGATGGCCAGGATCTGGCGCGGCGTGTCGGGGTTCGCCAGCAGTTCGGCGAAGGTTTTCGTGGGGGAATTGTTCAGACGGATCGCCATCCCGTGGGTGTTGTCGCCGTCGTTCGTGTTCTCGATGTACACGACATGGTTGCCCGGCGCGGGCGTCGAACCCGCCGCGACCCGCGCCGCCACGTGAACCGGCGCATCCGCCCGGTCGGTACCCACCGAAAGCCGGGTCACCCGAGCGGCGTCCGCGGTCACCCGCCCGAAAAATCGGGGATCCTCACCCAACGACTCCGCTGTCACCGAACCGGGAAGGACCGACCCCGCCACCAGCGCGAAACCGACATCAGTGAGCCGCTGGTCGGGCACGAGTCGTTCCATGCCGCCCACACCATCGTCGAACCAGATCCGCAAGGAGACAGGTCGGTTCGCAAAGACGCCCGCCGTCAGCGGCTCGGTCATGTTGGCCACCGAGGAAGCCCCAAGGAGTATCGAATAGGCGCCGTCCACCACATCGATCGCCACCGAGGATGTGGGCGCCTGCCCCAGGGTGCTCGTCCCGTCGTGGCTCCAGTGCGTTTGATCCCCCGCCGAATTCACCAGCGCGAACCGAAATTGCCCGACGCCACTGAACGGCACTCCCGCGACGGACACCCGCCCTTCGTAGCCGAGGAGGCCGGGCACGGCGCCGTTCGCGGCCAGGTTCAACGTGAACAGGAAGGAAATGATCCAAGGTGTCGATCGTCTTTGTATCATCATGTTGTTCGGTTTCCCGGCATCGAATGAAGTTTCCAAATCGCCAACCCGACCGAGGGCCAACCTTTCCGCGATGATCGCGTCCTAGCACGCAAACCACGGGAATCTGAATTCGCAAGTAGCCCAAACGGACGGGCCAGCGCAATCCATTTGTTCCCTCAAATTCGTTCCTCCACCGGATGTTCGCCTCGTGCACTCCAGAGTTTTCCTTCATGGCCGCACCCTCCAGAATGACCCCGCCGCAGGCTGCGACCCGGTCCACACGGCGTCGCGGCCGCGAACCCCAGCATCGTGAGCCCCGCCCCCGCCCCCACCCATCGCCCGCGCCAATTCGCCAGCGACAACAACTCGGGAATCTGTCCCGAGGTCTGGAACGCCCTCGCCGAAGCCAACGCCGGTCACGTCGCCGGCTACGGCGAGGACCCCTGGACCGCCCGCGCCTGCGATCTCATCCGGGAGTGGTTCGAGACCGATTGCGCCGTCTTTTTCGTCTTCAACGGAACCGCCGCCAACGCCCTCGCCCTCGCGTCGATCTGCCGTCCGTTCCACGCCGTCCTCTGCCACGCCTCGGCCCACGTCGATCTCGACGAATGCGGAGCGCCGGAGTTCTTCAGCGGCGGCGCCAAACTCATCCCCATCGCGGGCTCGCACGGCAAGCTCACCCCCCGCGCCGTCGACGCCCGGATCCGGGATCACTTTCCGCTCCACGCCTCGAAACCCGCCGCCCTCAGCCTCACTCAGTCCACGGAATGCGGCACCGTCTACACACCCCGGGAGACGGAGGAGCTCTCCGAGATCGCGCGAAGCCACGGACTCCGCACCCACCTCGACGGCGCCCGCTTCGCCAATGCGGTCGCGGCCCTGGACGTCGCGCCCAAGACCCTCACCTGGCAGGCGGGCATTGACGTCCTCAGCCTTGGCGGCACCAAAAACGGAGGTCTGGCGAGCGAGGCCCTCGTCGTGTTTCAGCCCGATCTCGCGACCGAACTCGATTACCGCATCAAACAGTCCGGGCAACTGGCCTCGAAGATGCGCTTCGCGGCCGCCGCCTGGATCGGACTTCTGGGGACCGGCGCCTGGCTCCGGAATGCCCGTCACGCCAACGCCACGGCCTCCCGCCTCGCGCGCGCCCTCCGCCGGTTTCCAGGAATCAAGTTCCTTCACCAACCCCAGGCCAACGGCGTGTTCGTCGACCTCCCGGCCCGCGCCATCGGGCCTCTCCGCCAACTGGGCTGGCATTTCTATGTGTTCGAAGGCGAAACGGGCTGCCGCCTCATGTGCTCCTGGGATACCCAAGCCGGCGACGTCGATGCCTTCGTCGAAGACTTCGGCGCCATCCTCGGGTCGTCCGGCGCGCGAAAGGCGCCCACTCGGAAGGCCCGATTGACCCCCCGCCGCCCCCGCCCCTAGCCTGACGCCGGTGATCGTCGCCCCATCCCTCCTCGCCGCCCGGTTCTCCCGACTCGAACGCGAAGTCACCCGCGCGTCGCGTTCCGGTGCCGACTGGCTCCACCTCGACATCATGGACGGGCACTTCGTCCCGAATATCTCGTTTGGACCTGGAATCGTCCGCTCCATCCGCCCCTTCACCCGCCTGTTCTTCGACGTCCACCTGATGTGTTCGCGGCCGGAAATCCTTTTGGAACCGTTCGCCCGCGCCGGCGCCAACCTCATCACCGTCCACGCCGAACTCAACGACCTCGTCGAACCGCTCCTCTGGAAGATCAAATCGCTCGGCCTCCAATGCGGCGTGGCGGTCAACCCTCCCACCCCGATGCGCATGGCGCAGCCGTTCCTCCGGCTCGCCGACCTGATCCTCGTCATGACGGTCAATCCCGGTTTCGGCGGACAGTCCTTCATCCATGAGACGGTGCCCAAGATCCAACAGGCGGCGCGTTGGCGGGAGGAGCTCGGACTCGCCTACCGAATCGAGGTCGACGGCGGAATCGTTCCCGAAACCGCGCGTGAATGCGCGCTCGCCGGCGCCGACACCTTCGTGAGCGGCACCGGTTTGTTCGCCCAACCCAACATGACCGCGGCCGTCCGGAAGCTCCGTCGCGCCGTCGATGTCGTCCGGGTGCCCAACCGACTTCCCAAACCCGCGTCCGCCGCCTGAATTCGCCCGCCCCGCGAGGTCCCATGCGCGACCGACGCCCAACGACGCCGCACGACCGGTATTCCCCCAGATTTCCCATCCTGGTCGTCCTCCTCATCCTGGCGTTCCTCGGCGCGAGAGCCGTCCTCCGCCGGCAGGCCACGCCCGCGACCGGCGCCCCGGGTCCGCTCGCCCCCACCGCGTCCACGCCCGCGTCCACGCTGTCACCCGAGGTGCTCAAGGATTTCCTCGCCATCGAGACTCGCGAAAACGAGGTGAAACTCACCACCTGGGCCGCCGAGGAAGCCGGCCAGGCGTGGGCCACCGGGATCGAGTCCTTTTGGGACCGGCTCAATCGGCATCGCGGGGAACTCGGACCCTTCCTCGAATTGCCGGCCCGTTCGCTGGCCGTGCCATCCTCGAACACACCAGTTTCCCTGCCACTGGGCATCAACAGCTGGACGTCCGCCTCCAACACTCCGCCGTCGCCCCTTTCCCCCTCGGACCCGCGCATCGCCGAATGGCGCGCCGAAGGCTGGGGCCTCGACCAAAGCGAGTGGCGCCACGTCCGTTTCCAACCCGCAACCGATTCCCGGAACCCCGCGAGCCACTTCGATGTGAGGCTCCACTTCACCCGGCCATTGCCGCCGGCGCGGGTCCAGATCGACGCCAGGCTTCGCATCGACTGGCCCGCCGCCGCCCCGGCGCCCGACATCCCGCCGGTGGGCGACTGGACGGTCGAACATTGGGAAGTCCTCCGCCGCGACGGCGAAGCGGCCTTTCAGGAATCCGCCCTCCTCGAAATCCCGCCCTTCCCCAAGACCACCTGGATCGATCCGCTCATCGCCGCATCCCCGTTCCCCGACTCCCGCGCTCCAAACCAATTCCTCCTCGCCGCCCGCAATCTGCGCGTCTTCCGCGGCGCGGATGGCGCCTGGGCGGCCGTTCCACTAAGCCCTCACCATCCGGGCCTGATCTTCACCGCGCTCCTCGCCGACTTCACCGGAGACGGCCAGGACGACCTCCTTTGCGTGGTGCGCGGCGGCATCGTCATCCTGCCCGGCGGCCCGGGGCTCGCATTCGAACAACCCGCCCTACGCGCCTGGACCGCGCCCGCGCGCCTCCTCTACGCCCAGGCCATCACCTGCGGCGACATCGATCACGACGGCGACCTCGACGTTTTCCTGGGCCAGTACCGGACGCCCTACGAAAGCGGGCAGATGCCCCGCCCCTTCTTCGACGCCCTCGACGGGCCTCCCGCCTTCCTGCTTCGCAATCGGGGCGACGGAACTTTCGATGACGCCACCTCGGAGTCCGGACTCTCCCCCAAGAGGCACCGGCGCAGTTACGCCGCGTCCTTCGTCGACCTCGACTCCGACGGAGACCTCGATCTCCTGGTCACGAGCGATTTCGCCGGAGTGGATATCCACGAAAACAACGGACTCGGCCGTTTCACCGATCGTTCCTCGACCTGGATCGACGATCCGCGCGCCTTCGGAATGTCCCATCTGTTCTCCGATTTCGACGCGGACGGCGCGCTGGACTGCTTCGTGGCGGGCATGCCGCAACCCACCGCGGACCGGCTCGAAGCGCTGGGTGCCGAACGTCCGGGGCGCGAATCGTGGCGGGCGGAACGCGCGCGCAGCACGTTCGGCAATCGTCTCTATTTCGGTGACGGCCACGGGCTCCGCCAACGCGACGTGAGCGCCCAAGTCGCCCGGGCGGGGTGGGCCTGGAGCGCCGCCGACATCGACCTCAACAACGACCGCTTCCCCGAGATCCACGTGGTCAATGGACATGAAACCCGGCCGTCGGTGCGGGACTACGAACGGGAATTCTGGCTGCACGACATCTACGTGGGCGATTCCACGCCGAAACCGTCCGTCGACGCCTATTTCTCCTCCAAATTCGCCACCACCCGCGCCCAAGGCTGGTCGTACGGCGGCTACGAGAAGAACCGGCTCTACCTCAACCTCGGCGGGACGCGTTTCGTCGACGCATCGCATGTCCTCGGCCTGGCGTTGGAAAACGACTGCCGCAACGTGCTGGCCGACGATTTCGACGGCGACGGCGACATGGACCTTCTGGTCAGCACTTTCGAAGTCTGGCCCACGCCTCGCCAGACCCTCCGACTCCTGGAGAACACCCTGCCGCGCGATGGACACTGGATGGAAATCCAACCGCGCGCCCCCCGGGGTTCGCCCGCCATCGTCGGAGCCACCGTCCAAATCCGGGACGCGGCCGGTCGGCAGGCGCGGACTTTGGTCACCGGCGTCGGGTACCGGTCCCAGGCGCCCCTGGTGGCGCGATTCGGCCTGGGCGACGCGACCCGGGTGGATGAAGTCGAGGTCCGCTGGCCCGGCGGACAAATCACCCGGGTTCTCGACTTGGAAGCCGACCGACGGCATTTCATCGAGGCGCCAATCCCATGAATACCGGACCCATCAGCCCCCTCATCGGCGTCGACATCGGCGGCACCAAGATCGCCGTCGCCGCCGTGGATCCCTCGGGCCTGATTCTCGCCCGCGCGGAGTTCGCCACCGAGGCGGAACTGGGTTTCGACAGGGCGGTCCGCCGCCTTTCCGAAACGATCAGCGACGTGGCCGCCCAAGCCGCGGGCTCCGCCGAGGTGGGCCCCATCGCCGGCATCGGCATCGGATGCGCAGGCCCGGTCGATCCCCTCCGGGGCTTGATCAACAACCCTTTCACCCTCACCGGCTGGGATCGGTGCGACATCGTCGGTCCCCTCAAGGAGCGATTCGGCGTTCCCGTGCGTCTCGAAAACGACGCCGATGCCGCGGCCCTGGGCGAGTGCTGGGTCGGAGCCGGCCGGGAGGCTTCTCCGGTCGTGATGCTCACCTTCGGAACCGGCGTCGGCGGCGCCACCGTCGTGGAAGGCCGAATCGCGCGCGGTGTCGCGGGCGAACACCCGGAACTCGGACACGTCTCCGTCGATCCCCAGGGTCCAGCCTGCTACTGCGGCAGCCCGGGCTGCCTCGAATCCATCGCCTCGGGCTCCGCGATCGGCGAAGCCGGAAAGGCGCTGGGAATGAAAGACGCGCGCGAAGTCTTCGCCGCCGCCGACGCGGGCGTCGCGGCGGCGCAAACCATCGTGGGACGCGCCGTGGACGCCGCCCGCACCGCCGGTTGGACGATCTTCCACGCCTTGCTTCCAAGGCGACTTATCCTGGGCGGCGGCATCATGGACACCGAGTTCGAGCGATTCGCGGGCCCGATGCGGGAACGCCTCGCTCGTGCCACTCAGTTCACCTCCTCGGCTGTGGAGATCGTCCCCGCCCGCCTGGGGAACACCGCCGGGATCGTCGGCGCCGCGGCGCTGTTCCGCCCTCGACGCGCTGGTGATTCCGGATAGTCACTCACCATCGCGAGATCGTCGGTTGCATCCCCGCCTCCGAGCCGCCATCTTCCCCGCGCCGGGCGCCAATCCCGCTGGCCCGGCCGCTCACCCGATTCCAAGTTCGAGGTGATCGCCCCACCCCCCGTCTCGCATGGAGAAGCACTTGCTTATGAAGATTGGATACTTGATCGACATGGACGGCGTGATCTACCGGGAGAATCAACTCATTCCCGGGGCCGCCGATTTCGTCACGGCGCTCGTAACGACGGCCACGCCGTTTCTCTTCCTCACGAACAATTCCGCTCCCACCGGCGAGGACTTGACCGTCCGATTGAAGCATCTCGGCGTGCAGGGTCTCACCCCGAGGCACTTCTACACATCCGCCATGAACACCGCCGATTTCCTCGGCGAAACACACCCGAATTGCACCGCCTTCGTGGTCGGCGAAGGCGGCCTGCTCGCCGCCCTCCACGAGCGCAAGATCGCCAGCGACGGCATCCACCCGAACTACGTCGTCGTCGGCGAGGGCGCCGCCACCACCGAGAGGCTCACCAAGGCCCACGAGCTCATCGAGAAAGGCGCGCGACTCGTGGCCACCAACCCCGACAACTGGTGCCCGGTCGCCAGCCAGAAAACCCGGCCCGGCGCGGGCGCGATCGCCGCCTACCTGGAATCCAGCACGGGGCGCCGCGCCTATTACCTTGGCAAGCCGAACGCCTACATGTTCCACCGCGCCCGCCAGCGCCTCTCCGATACCGCCCTCAACCGGATCGAGAACGTCGCCATGATCGGGGACACGATGGAAACCGACATCCGCGGCGCCGTGGAAACCGGGCTGCTCGCCTACCTCGTCCTTACCGGCTCGACCCAACTCGAAGATGTCGGCGACTACGTCTACCAACCCAGCCGCATCCTCCACAGCGTCGCCGAATTGGTCGACGAGGTGAGAACCGGCAAACCCTCCGACACGGACAATTCACCGTATTTCAGCCACGCCAAGAATGGCGGACACCGACATGGCGATCGGCACCAGACCGACGTCCTGGCCCTCCACAAACCCCGCCCCCGCCCGGCGATGACCAAGTAGCCGCGCCAAAAGAAACCACCGGCCCGCACCGGCCCGATTCCGGGAGTCCCGTCCCACCTGAGCGCGCGCGCCTCAGAGGCGACGCAGTCGGAAGTAACAGGTCGGCTGCTCGCAAAGCGTCGTATACCCGGAGCCCGTCGGCTGCGGACTCACGGGCTGCCAGTCCGCGTCGGGTCCGATCGACCCCGAGAATTCGAGGACGAAACCCACGACGTTTCCGTCCCATGACAACTCCATGAGCCAGTCCTCGGTGATGCGGACTCGTAGGCTCGGCTGGACCGGATCCCCTGACGGGAATATCTGTCCCAGCCAGCCCCCGACCAGCGTGTACGAGACCGCGGCTTCACCTTCCCCCGAGCCCCCCCTGGAGCGTCCCATCACCGGCTGCGCGACCGAACCTCGGACTCGGTAGGATCCCCCGTGCGACACCCCTCCGCCGCCCGTGACTTGGGCGGTCATTCGATAGCCCTCGCCCAAGGCCTGCGCCCAAGCCCCGACACTCAAAGCCCAAACCGCCACTCCAAGTCTCATATGTCCCATAGGTCTCATAGGTCTCATTGGGGCTGCGGGTCTTGCCGGGTCCAATGGGACACATGGGACACATGGGACAACGCCCCGGCCTGGCTAATGCTCGCCTCCATGCGCCACGACTTACACGCCAGGGAGGCTGATGCCAAGCCCTGTTCCCGCAATGCGGGCCTCCTGCGCGCCCTTGCGGAGATTCGTCAGGCGGCTAACCATCCCGAAAGCCCCGGTCCACCCCCAAATTCTCATGCGCACACCACCGGCCGCCACCCTCCTCCTCGCGGCGATGCTCGCCGCGATCGTCCCGGCCGCCTCGTCCGCCGACATCGCCTTCCATCGCGACATCAAGCCGATCCTCTCCGACCAGTGCTTCGCGTGCCACGGCCCCGACCCGGGCACCCGCAAGGGCGGCCTGCGGCTCGACACCCGGGAAGGCCTCCTGGAAGCCACTCCCAAGCGCCCCGCCATCGTCCTTCCAGGAAAACCCGAGTCCAGCGAACTCTGGAAACGCATCGTCACCACGGACCCCGACGATGTCATGCCGCCCCCGGATTCCCACAAGGACCTCAAACCAGCCCAGCGGGACCTGCTGAAACGCTGGATCCTCGAAGGCGCTCCGTGGCAGGGCCACTGGTCCTTCGACGCTCCCAGCCGGCCCGCCGTGCCCGACACCATCGAACTCGCCAAACGCCATCCCCATTTCACGATCCGCAGTCCCATCGACGCCTTCGTTCTGGCGCGCCTCGATGCCGGCGGACTCTCACCAGCCCCCGAATCGGATCGGCGCAGGCTCTTCCGCCGCGTGGCCCTCGACCTGACCGGACTTCCCCCATCCCCCGCCGAAGTCGAAGCCTTCGCGAACGACACCAGCCCCGACGCCTACGAACGGGCGGTCCGAAAGCTCCTCGCATCCGACCGCTGGGGCGAGGCGCGGGCGCGGGCTTGGCTCGATGCCGCCCGTTACGCCGATACCCACGGACTGCACTTCGACAACTACCGCGAAATGTGGCCCTACCGCGACTGGGTCATCCGGGCGTTCAACCGCAACCTTCCCTTCGACAGGTTCTCCATCGAACAGATCGCCGGGGATCTCCTCCCGGATCCCACCGACGACCAACTCGTCGCCACCGGCTTTCATCGCTGCAACGCCACCACCAACGAAGGCGGCACCATCGAGGAGGAGAACCAAGTCAACTACGCCAACGATCGGGTCACCACCACCTCCTGGGTCTGGCTCGGCCTGACCGCCAACTGCGCCGCGTGCCACGATCACAAGTTCGACCCGATCACGATGCGCGACTTCTACTCCATGGCCGCGTTCTTCCGGAACACGACCCAGTCCGGCTTCGACGGCAACGTGAAGGACGGCGCGAACGCCAACATGTCCGTGATCACGGATCCCACCGACCGCGCCCGTTGGAGCGCCCTCCCGCCCCTGATCCACACCGCCAAGGCCGACGTCGACGCCCGTCGGAAGGACGCCGAAACGCCGTTTGAAGCTTGGGTCGGCCATCTCACACTCGCCGATATCGAGCGCGATCTCCAATCCGACCTCGCCGTCCACGCCCCACTCCATGACGGGTCGGACCATCCGATCCACATCACAACCAACGGAACCCGGGTGACGGCAACCACCGAGGGCGATGTGCATTGGGCCACGAACGGCCACTTGGGATCCTCCCTCCATTTCGAAAAGGAGGGCACGGTCAACCTGGGCGATGTCGGGGACTTCGACCTCGGCCAACCATTCTCCGTCTCCGCCTGGGTTTTTGTTCCACCCTCCTACAACGAATCGGCCGCGCTCGTCGCCCGCATGGACGAGGCCGACGATCACCGCGGCTGGGACCTCTGGATTCAGCAGGGACAGTTCGCCACCCACCTCGTGCATCGCTGGCCCGACGACGCCGTCAAGGTCCGCACCAAGAAACGCGTCGCCCGGAAAGGCGAATGGCAGCACGTGACCGTCACCCACGACGGCACGGGCCGTCCCGAAGGCGTCCGGATCTTCGTCGACGGAACCGCCGCCGAGACCGAACGGGACGGGCCGGGTCGCGTCCGCGAATCGTTTCGGACCAAGACGCCGCTCCGACTCGGCGGGCGCAGCACGGGATCCTCCTTTGTGGGTGGCTCGATTCAGGATCTCCGAATCCACACCCGGGTCCTGGCTCCCCCCGAAGTGCGGACCCTCGCCAAGATCGACGACGTCCGCCAGCTCCTGGCGACTCCGCTGGCCGATTGGAAACCCGAAGCCCGTCAGGAGGCCTTCGACTACTTCCTCCTCCACCACGCACCCTTTCAGGATGCGCGGAAACACCTCGCCGCACTCGAAAGCGAGAGCGAGGGCATTCGCCTGCGGTACCCGGTCACCCACGTGCAGCGCGAAAAACCAGACTCGATCCCCATGACCGCGATGCTGGCCCGCGGACAATACGATCGTCCCACCGACAAGGTGGTCGCGGGCACGCCCTCGGCCCTCCATCCATTCCCGTCGAACGCCCCCACCAATCGTCTCGGCCTCGCCCAATGGCTGGTGTCCCCGGGGAACCCGCTCATCGCCCGCGTCACCGTCAACCGGTTCTGGCAGGAGGTCTTCGGAGTGGGCCTCGTGAAGACCGCCGAGGACTTCGGCGTGATGGGCGAACCCCCGGTGAATCCCGAGTTGCTCGACTGGCTCGCCGTCGAATTCACCGCGAGCGGGTGGGACGTGAAGCGCCTCTTCGAAATGTTCGTCCTGTCCTCCACCTACCGGCAAAGCGAGGTCATCACGCCGGAGAAGGCCGAAAAAGACCCGGAAAACCGCCTGCTCAGCCGCGGTCCAAGATTCCGGATGGACGCGGAAATGCTCCGGGACTACGCGCTTCAGGCCTCCGGACTCCTCGGCGACCGGATCGGCGGCCCCAGCGTCAAGCCGTACCAACCCGACGGCGTGTGGGAAGCCGTCGCCATGCGCGAGAGCAATACCCGCGACTACAAACGCGACTCGGGACCCGACCTGTACCGGCGGAGCCTCTACACGTTCTGGAAGCGCTCGGCGCCGCCGGCTTTTCTCGACCTTTTCAACGCCCCGAGCCGGGAGTCCTGCACGGTCCGTCGCGAGCGCACCAACACCCCCCTCCAGGCCCTCGCCACCCTCAACGATCCCCAGTTCATCGAGGCCGCCCGCGTCCTCGCCGAACACGCCTACACCGGGGCCAACGGCCGACTCGCGGGGGCGCTCGATGCGCTCGCCGATCGCATCCTCGTCCGCCCGCTTCAGCCCGGCGAACTCGCCGAGGTGGCCTCCATGCTCGACGCGGCCCAGACGTTCTACGCCGAGCATCCCGATGAGGCCGCCCAGTTCCTCCATGTCGGTGAATCGGCTCCGGATCCGTCCGTTCCACCAGCCCAACTCGCCGCCCTCACTCTCGTGGCGAACCAACTCTTCAACCTCGACGAAGCCCTCACCAAGTGAGGGGCGGCCCCACGACGCCCACCTCCACCGTCCACCCGCCATGAACCCGATCCAAGAAAACCGCCTCCTGGAAACCCGCCGGCAATTCTTCGCCCGAGGCAAAAACGCGCTCGGCTACGCCGCCCTCACCTCCCTTCTCGGCAACCGGCTCAACGCCTGGGCCGGCGAGGACTCAGGTTCCCGTCCACTCCTTCCGCACTTCGCTCCCAAAGCCCGGAGGGTTCTCTACCTCCACATGGTCGGCGGCCCCTCCCAGATGGATCTCTTCGACCACAAGCCCGGAATGGCCGAGTGGTACGACAAGGATCTCCCCGACTCGATTCGCATGGGTCAGCGCCTGACCACGATGACCTCCGGCCAGGCCCGTTTCCCCATCGCACCCTCGAAATACAAGTTCAGTCCCGCCGGCCAGTGCGGACTGTGGATGAACACCGAGCTTCTTCCGCACACCGCCCGGTGCGTCGATGACCTGTGCTTCATCCGGTCGATGCACACCGAGGCGATCAACCACGAACCGGCCATCACCCACATGCAGACCGGCAACCAGATCGGGGGCCGGCCGTGCCTCGGTTCGTGGGTCGGCTACGGCCTCGGCTCGATCAACGCCAACCTCCCGACGTTCGTCGTCCTCGTCGCCGAACCCACCAACAAGGAACAGCTCCAGGCCATCTCCGCCCGCCTCTGGTCCAGCGGCTACCTCTCCGGCGAACATGCCGGCGTCTCGTTCCGCAGCAGCGGCGATCCCATCCTCTTCATCAACAACCCGCCGGGTGTCCCCACCGCCCTCCGGCGCCGCCAACTCGACGGCCTCCGCCGCCTCAACGAATCGAACTACGCCGCCGTCGGCGACCCCGAAACCCACACGCGCATCCAGCAGTTCGAAATGGCCTACCGCATGCAGGCCAGCGTCCCCGAACTCATGGAAGTGCGGAACGAGCCGGAATCCACCTACAAGCTCTACGGCGACGACGCCCGCAACCCCGGCTCGTTCGGGTACACCTCCATCCTGGCCCGGCGCCTCCTCGAACGCGGGGTCCGTTTCGTCCAGATCTACCACAACAACTGGGATCACCACGCCAACGTCAACGGTCGCATGCCGTCCCAATGCAGGGACGTCGACCAACCCATCCACGGCCTCATCCAGGATCTCAAGTCACGAGGCCTCTTCGAGGACACGCTCATCATCTGGGGCGGCGAATTCGGACGGACCATCTACAGCCAGGGCGGCCTCACCAAGGACAACTACGGACGTGATCATCATCCACGCTGTTTCACCCTGTGGATGGCGGGAGGCGGCGCCAAGGGTGGAACCGTCCACGGAGAAACCGACGACTTCTCCTACAACATCGTCCGGGACCCCGTCCACGTGCGCGACTTCCACGCCACCATCCTCCACCTCCTCGGAATCGATCACCAACGCTTCACCTTCAAGTACCAGGGCCTCGACGGCCGCCTGACCGGCGTCGAACCCGCCCGAGTGGTCAAGGAACTCCTGGCTTGAACCCGGTCGGCCCGACGCCCTCGATCTTCTCAAGGTCCGCCAGATCCTGGGCCCGGCCCGTGGCTCGTTTGTTGAGAATCAGGTGCTCCTTCCCGATGACCCAAACAGGTAGCCCTCCCATCTCAGTCGAGACACGGCTCGCCCAGGCGGCCCCGAACTCCACCCCGTCGATCGATGTCAGCAGGTCAATCCTCCCGGGCGGGCGCCCCAGCTGAATGACGACCGAAGGCTCCAGAAAATCCGACGCCTTCAGACCAAGCCCGCCAAATCCGAAATCCCGAAGGACTGCCTCCAGCTTGGCGGCATTGGCCTCGGTACGCTCGACGAAAAAATCAATGTCACCGGTGAACCTCGGGTGACCATGAAACGCCACCGCGTGCCCCCCGACGATCAGGTAGTTCACCCCCGTGGAGCGGAGCAATCCGATAAACTCGCTCAAGTCTTTGCTCAGGTTCATTCGAGGTCTCCCGACTAACCATCTGGAGCAACAGGTCAAGCCGCTCCTCGGGGGTCAAGTTCCTGTAGTATTCCGCATCCGCCGCTTCCGCTTCCGCGTGGGACCCAAATCGCCTGACCACCCGTTCCATGACAACGATCCTAGCCTCTTCCCCAACACGGGCGAAGCCCCATTCCGGTGATTGCGGCAAAGGGGTCGGTCAATGGTATTGAAGTATCGGGTTGGGCACGCGGATTCTCGCCGATGCCCTACCGCCAAATACTCCAATACCATTGACTGACCCCTAACCCCCGGGTGCTTCCCCCCGGCACGGCTTTCGAGCACGCTCCCCGTATGCGCCCACCCATCCCCCCGAGCCGCCGGCTCCTCCAGATCATCCCCTGGGCCGCCTTCGTCGGGTTGATATCCTTGTCGGCCCTTTCAGCCGCGCCACGGGTCTATGGCGACAAGATCGAACCCAACTGGTTCGCGACGAACTCGATGTTTTGGTACCGCAACAGCCTCCCCGCCGAAACCCTCGAGTTCATCCTGATCGATACCCGGAACGGCTCCCGCCAATCCGCCTTCGACCACGTCCGCGCGGCCGCGGCCCTTTCGATCCGGCTCGATCGTGAGATCTCCCAGGACCGTCTTCCCGTCGATCGCCTGGAGTTCTCGGAAGACCTCGCCGTCGTCACCCTCTCGGGCCCCGACGGCAGCTGGCGCCTCAATCTCGCAAGCTACGAACTCGAAGCCGCGGAACCGTCCGAAGCCGACTCGCTTCCCGCCGAACCCGAGGTCCGTCCGTCGCGTGGCAACGGACCCGAGACCAGCATCCTTTTCGACAACCGGTCCGGCGCGGAGGTGCGCCTCTACTGGATCGATGCCGAGGGCAATCGGCAGCCGTACGGAACCCTCAAGGCGGGCTCGACCCGCCGCCAGCACACCTTTGCCGGCCACGTCTGGGCCGCTGAGTTGGATGCTTCCCGACAGCGGGTTTTCGAAGCCACTCGCGCATCAGGCCGCGCCATCATCGAGGATCGCGAGCCTGAACCGCGCCAACGCCAACGCCGCCGGCAGGCGGACGCCACCCAATTCCAACGCGATGTCCGATCCCCCGACGGCGCCCGCGCCCTGTTCGTCCGAGATCACAATCTCTGGGTGCGCGACATCAAGACCGCCGCCGAAACCCAACTGTCGTACGACGGCAGTCCGGGTCATACCTTCCACAAGGACTCCCAGAGGGCGCGCCTCGTGGGCATGGATTACGACGCCGCCGAGGCGCCTCCCACGCTGCCCGACGCCCACTGGTCACCGGATTCCATCCGGGTCGTGGCGCTTCAGACTCGCACCATCCCGGAACGCCACGTCCAGCTCATCGAGTCGTCGCCCTCCGATCAGCTTCAGCCGAAGGCCTCATCGTACCCGTACCTCAAGGCGGGGGATGAACTGCCCGTTCCCAACCCGCGCCTCTTCGTCGTCGACGGAGCGGAACCCCGCGAGATCCCCATCCAAACGGATCTGTTCCCGAATCCTTGGTCCCTTGGACAATTCCGCTGGTCGCCCGACAACCCGGGGCGTTTCACGTTCCTCCACAACCAGCGCGGACATCAGGTCCTCCGACTGCTGGCCGTCGACGGAACCACGGGCGAGGTGACAAGCCTCGTCGAGGAGAAGTCCGCGACCTTCATCGACTATTCGAACAAGACGTTCCTCGAATTCCTCGACGCCGACCGCGAGCTGGTCTGGATGTCCGAGCGAAGCGGATGGAACCACCTCCACCTCGTCGATGCCCGCTCAGGCGCGATCAGGAATCCCATCACCCGGGGAGATTGGGTGGTCCGAGGTGTCGACAAACTCGATGCCAAGGCGAGGCATGTTTGGATTCGCGTGTCCGGAATCTGGCCGAACCAGGATCCGTACCACGTTCATCTCGCCCGGGTGAACCTCGACGGCGGCGGCTTCGTGGCGCTCACCGAAGGCGATGGCACCCATGAAATCGAGTGGTCCCCCGACCGCGAGTTCTTCATCGATACCTGGTCCCGCGTGGACCTGCCGCCGATCTCGGAGTTGCGAAACGCGGCGACGGGCAACCGGGTGTGCCTCCTGGAAACCGCCGACGCGTCGGAGGTCGTCGCCGAACGCGGGCGCCTTCCGGAACGCTTCGTCGCCAAAGGCCGCGACGGAACAACCGACATCTGGGGTATCCTGCACCGGCCCCGAGGATTCGATCCCGCCGGCCGGTACCCCGTCATCGAGCACATTTACGCGGGCCCCCACGGCCAGCACGTGCCCAAGTCCTTCCGCGCGACCTACGGACGCCAGGAGGAGCTCGCCGACCGAGGGTTTGTCGTCGCGCAGATCGACGGCATGGGAACCAACTGGCGGAGCAAGCGATTCCATGATGTCGCATCGCGCAATCTCGGCGACGCCGGCTTCCCAGACCGGATCGCTTGGCTCAGGGCGGCGGCGGCTCGGTTTCCCGAACTCGATCTCTCACGCGTGGGGATCTACGGAGGCTCGGCGGGCGGCCAAAACGCCCTGCGCGCGCTGCTCGCCCACGGGGACTTCTACCAGGCCGCCGTCGCGGACTGCGGGTGCCACGACAACCGCATGGACAAGATCTGGTGGAACGAGGCGTGGATGGGATGGCCGGTCGGACCGCACTACGCGGAGCAGTCCAATGTCACCCAGGCCCACAAGCTTCGGGGAAAACTCCTGCTCACCGTTGGCGAACTGGACCGAAACGTCGATCCGTCCAGCACCTTTCAAGTGGTCAACGCCCTGATCAAAGCCGGGAAGCCGTTCGAGTTCCTGCCATTCCCGGGGGCGGGTCACGGCGCGATCGAATCCGACTACGGCCGGCGCCTTCGCGGGGATTTCTTCGTTCGCGCGCTCCAGTCGACGCCGCCCGAACTCGCGCGGCAGGGCCGCTGATCGGGCGCCGAGGTCAGCTGAAACCCAGCCAAAGGCCGCCCTGGTAGGCCCTGGAAGGTCACGAACGCCAGGATCCATGCCAACCCGGTCATGTAAGCCAGTTGGGGGCCGCAAAGGGGTCGCCGCAAAGGGGTCGGTCAATGGTATCGGCGTATTGGCATATCGGGTTGGGCAGGCAGATTTCCGCCGATGCCCTACCGCGAAATACTCCAATACCATTGACCGACCCCTTTCCGCGTCGTCACGTCACGAAAACCCGAGCCACCGTCCGCCCTGGTAGGTCACGAACGCCAGGATCCATGCCAGCCCGGTCATGTAAGCCAGTTGGAACAGCGGCCACTTCCAGGCGTTGGTCTCGCGCCGCACCACCGCGATCGTGCTCACGCACTGCAACGCGAAGACGTAGAACACCATCAGGGTCACGCCGGTCAGGGGCGTGTACAACAGGCTCCCATCCTCCCGTCGCTGGGATTGCAACACCGCCGCCAATCCGCGGGTCCCCTCCTCCGACTCGTCGAACTCCCCGACGTTGTAGACGGTCGACATCGTGCTGACGAAAACCTCCCGGGCCGCGAAGGACGCCACCAGCCCGATGCCGATCTTCCAGTCGAATCCCAGCGGGGCGATCCACGGCTCCATCGCGCGTCCGAGGACGCCCGCGAAGCTATGCCGCAACCGCTCCCCGGCATGCTCCCGTTCGAGCGCCGCCACCCGTTCGTCAGCCGTCGGGCCGCCTTCCGCCGCGACGGTCCGTAGTTGTTCCGCGAACGCCGCCTCCCGCTCCCCGCTGCGCGGGTAGGTCGCCAGGACCCACAGCACCATGTTGATCACCAGGATCACCGTGCCGGCCCGACGGAGGAAGAGCATCGACCGGTCCAGCATGTGGCGCAGCACCACCCGCACGCCCGGGCGCTTGTACGGCGGCAGTTCCATGATCAGGAGTGGCGCGTGTCCCTTGAGGAGTGTCCGCTTGAAGATCCAGGCCATTCCCAGCGCCACCACGATCCCCAGGAGGTACATGCTCAGCATCGTGAGCGCCGAGAGCTTCAGGAACCCCAGGAAGACCACGTTCGGGATGCAGGCCGCGATCAGCACCGTGTAGACGGGCAGACGCGCCGAACAGCTCATCAGAGGCGCCACGAGGATCGTCACCAACCGGTCCTTGGGCGTCTCGATCGTCCGGGTCGCCATGATTCCCGGAATGGCGCACGCGAAGGACCCCAGCAGCGGGATGAAACTTTTCCCGTGCAGGCCCACCTTGCTCATCAGCCGATCCATGAGAAACGCCGCGCGCGCCATGTAGCCGGTGTCCTCCAGCAACGCCAGAAACAGGAACAGCAGCAGGATCTGCGGCAGGAACACGATCACCGCGCCCACGCCCGCGACGACACCGTCCGTCAGCAGATCCCGCAGATCCCCCTCGGGCATCGCTCCCTGAACGGCGTCGGCCAGCCATCCGACACCGCTTTCGATCCAGCCCATCGGCCATTCCGCCAACGTGAACATGGTCTGGAATATGAGGAACATCAGACCAACGAAGATCACGGGCCCCCAGATCCTGTGCGTGACCACTCGGTCCAGCCGGTCGCTCAGGGTCTCGCCCACCATCGAAGGGGCCGTCGCCACCGCCTCCTGGATCGCCGACACCCTCGCGTAGCGCCCCTCGATCGCCGCGCTCGTCCAGTCCACGTCCGCCGTCGCCAGGCGCCCCCGGGCCGAGGCCACCCAACCCGCGGTGTCGGCGGGCCAGTGGGCCGTCAGTCCGTTCAGGGCCTTGTCGTCGGTCAGAAGCAGCAACGCCTCCAAACGGGGCGAGGGCATTCCCGGTTCGATCGGTCCCAAGCGGCGGCCCGTCAGGTCCGTCCATTCCCGTTCCATGGCCGTCGGAACCTCCACGAACCGGCGGGGCGCGGGAACCGTCGTCTCCCGCGGGTGCAACGCCAATCGGAGGACCTCGGCCCGCAGCTTTTCCAATCCCTCCCCGCGGCTCGCCACCAGCGGCACCACGGGAACTCCCAACTCATCGGCCAAACTTTCGGAATCCACGTCCGTCCCGTTTTCGGTCGCGACATCGACCATGTTGAGCCCGATGACCGTCGGGTATCCCAACTCGATCACCTGGGTGGCGAAATAGAGGTTCCGTTCGAGGTTCGAGGCATCCACCAGGATGACGACCACCGACGGCGCGCCGACTTCGGGCGAACGCCTGAGAAGCACGTCGCGGGCCACCGCCTCGTCGGGCGATTGGGGACTCAGGCTGTAGGATCCTGGCAGGTCCAGAAGGGTGATCTTCAGGTGCGGCGGCGTGCCCCGGAGGCGGCCTTCCTTCCGCTCGACGGTGACGCCCGCGTAATTGCCCACCTTGGCCCGCAGCCCGGTCAGGGCGTTGAACAGGGTCGTCTTGCCGCAGTTGGGATTGCCGGTCAGCACCACGAGAAGCTCTCGCGGGGCCGTCGGCAGGGATCCGGTCGCCGGGACGGACGTCATTCCCCTCCAATCTGGGACGTTCCGACGCCCGGGGCTTGCGCCGGCTTGCGCTTGGTTGTCGGCGGTTTGCGCACCCGATCCACCATCACGCGGGCCGGACGAGGATCAGATCCGCCTCGTGCTTGCGAAGGGTGAGGTGGTAGCCGCGCACTTTGATTTCCACGGGATCGCCCAACGGCGCGAATCGAACGAGTTCCACAGGCGTCCCCACCAGCAGCCCCATCTCCATCAACCGGGACTTGTCCGGCCCGGGCAACCGGATCTCCGCCACCCGGCCGCGCGTTCCCGCCGCCATGGCGCTCAACACAAGATTCTCCCCGCTCATGATCTCGTCTCCCTTCCCCGCGGCCCCGCCGGCTCCACCACGATCATGCCCGCCAGGTCCTTGCTGATCCCCAGGCGCACATTGCAGACCTGACAGATCACGTGGGTGTGCTTGCTCAGCAACCGGATCCGCTGCTGTTCGCAGAAGCCGAGTTCCCGAAGGCGTATCGCCACTTCCGGAGGCGCGTTCAATTCCAGGACCCGCACACACTCCCCGGCGCTCACCTGCGCGAGGGAACACGACTCCGGTCGGCTGACTGGACCCGTCGGATTCATGTCGGGCTCCAAGGGCGCGGCCATGGCCGCCCAAGCTGTCGCCACGACCCGCCTCCGTTCAAGCCCCATCTCCACTCCGAAGGCGACCACCACGGAACGCTCCGTTGGAAGCGAGTCGTCACCGTCGGCGTCAACAGGGGCGTGACCCCGGTCGGTTCCGGCGGTTACCCTTCCCCGTCGTCACCACCCATCCCCCCCCATGCCTCCCCAGTCTTCGCACTCCGCCACCGACCTCCAGGCCTCCATCCGGAATGTCCCGGATTTCCCCAAGCCCGGCATCCAGTTCAAGGACATCACACCCCTGCTCGCGGATCCCGGCCTCTTCTCGTCCTGCATCCAGCTTCTGGTGGGATCCTGGAAGCCCGGCGAAATCGACGTGGTCGCGGGTATCGACGCGCGGGGTTTCCTGTTCGCCTCGGCGGTCGCCCTCCGACTCGGCACGGGCGTCGTTCCCGTCCGAAAGAAGGGGAAGCTGCCCTACCAGACCATCGAGGAGAGCTACAGCCTCGAGTACGGAACCAACACCCTGGCCATGCACGTCGACGCCATCCAACCGGGTGAGCGGGTGTTGCTCGTCGACGACGTCCTCGCCACCGGCGGCACCGCGGCGGCCACCGTCCAGCTCATCGAACGTCTGGGCGGCAAGGTCCTCGAACTCGCCTTCGTGATCGAACTGGGTTTTCTCGACGGCCGCGCGCGCCTGCCCGGGAAGGCGGTCCGTTCCCTGATCGCCTACTGAGGAATCCGCCCGTCGATCGATCCGGCGTTTCCGGGAAATGGCTTGCGCGTACCCGGCGCGACCCGCTACCCGTAGACCGCGTTCTTTGAAGTCCCGGGGCTTTCCCCGGTCCACATGGATAGATGCTCGGGAACCCCGTGGGAATCGGGGACGGTAGCGCCACTGTATCGGG
Source organism: uncultured Verrucomicrobiota bacterium (assembly GCA_942490575.1). GTDB lineage: Bacteria > Verrucomicrobiota > Verrucomicrobiia > Limisphaerales > CAIMTB01 > CAIMTB01. The sequence goes on along the minus strand of CALNYA010000069.1, from coordinate 70,200 downwards.
TGACAGACCCCCACAAGCCACTAGCGGCGACGCTGGGAAGGCGGGGGCGAGGTTCGCAGCCCGGAGTCAGGAGACCGGTCCATCCATGCTCGTCCGTCCCAACTCCATCCGTTCGGTCGGTTGGGACACTTCTCCGCCCAAGAGAAGGATGAGGCCAGTGGCACCGGCTTGTCGGCCGGTCGTCTTCACGGAGTTCCTCGGAGCTCCCGATTCCGGGTCCCGGTCGCCTTCCCAGGCGCCCTCGATTCCGCGCTGGTCTCGCAGTCCAAACTCCGCGCCTGGGCGCGCGGTGTCCGTGATGCAGACCAGATCGATGAACACCATCCGCCCCGTCCCGTCGGTGGCCGGCTTCGCCGTCGCCACTTCCCTCGTCCTGTCCCTCGCCACCCCGGCTCAGACGCCCGCCAACCACGCCGCCGAGATCCTCGGGTACTCCCCCGGCACCGGAGCCGCCAACGGCTACCAGGATCCCTCGTCCGCCCTCGGCCAACCGTCCCGGGTTATCCCCGGCGAATTCGGCGGCCCGGTCGATCCCTTCAGCGCCCCGTGGCAATCCGACCAGATCGTCTCGATCGGCGAATCAGGCTCCCTCACCGTCCGCTTCCAGTACCCCGTCCTGAATCTCGCCGGGAATCCCCACGGCCTCGATTTCCTCGTCTTCGGGGCCGCCGCGTTCCTCATCACCAATGGGGACTTCTCCGGCGGTGGGATCACCGACGGCTCGCTCTTCGGCGACTCGACCGGCCCCACCCGGGTCGGGGTGAGCGCCGACGGCACCCAGTTCTTTCCCCTCGACCTCTCGCTGGCTCCAACGGTCGACGGGTACTTCCCAACGGACGGATCCGGGGACTTCTTCCGCCCGGTGCCACCGACCCTCGGCGAAGCCGACTTCAACGGTCTCGATCTCGCCGGCATCCGGGCGCTCTACGACGGTTCCGGCGGCGGCACGGGATTCGACATCGGCTGGGCCCGCAATCCCGACGGCTCGCAAGCCCACCTCGATTCGATCCAGTTTGTGCGCATCGACGTCCTGGAGGACCGCGCCGAGATCGACGGATTCAGCGCCGTCCCGGAACCTTCCGCGAAAGCTCTCACGCTGCTCGGCGTCCTCGTCGGAGTCGCCCGTCGCAGGCTCGCCCGGAAGCCGAGCCAGGAAACCAACCCGTGAGAATCCGAAGGTCCACCGGCACCCAAGCCGGTATCCAGGCGGGCGCCGTTCGGGGTCCCTTCGCCGCGCTGCTCCGCGCGATCGCGATCCTCCTCGCCCTGGACTTGGCACGGATCCCGGTCTCCGTCGCCGGATCCGCCGAGTCCGGATCCGTGCCGGGTGAGCGGGTGCTCTGGCGCGAGGACTTCTCCTCCGACCCCTCGTCCCGTGGTTGGCGAATCGAGGGCGACGCGAGCCACTTCGCCTGGGACGCCACCCGGGCTCGGCTGGCGGTCACCTGGGATTCACGTCGTCCCAACGCATTCTTCCACCTCCCGCTCCCCACGGTCCTGACCCGCGCCGATTCGTTCCGCTTCAGGTGCGGCTTGGTCCTCGACGACATCGCCACCGAGTCGCCGGACACGACATTCCAGATCGCGTTCGGTCTGATCCGTCAGGCCGACGCCTTCTCGCCGTCCAGCTTCCGTGGCGCCGGGATTCATCCGACCTGGGGATCGCGAATGAGACAGCCACTGCGCCTTCGGCATCCACCAGAGTAACCAGGTTACCCACCGGTCCATCGGCAATTACGCTGCCGGTCAGCCAGGTGCCCGAACTAAATATATAGCGACTGCTAAACCAGTTTTTATTTCCGTCAACCATGGGCAGGAGTTCAATCTCAAAGGAAACGATCTGCGCTGCCGGATCAATAGCCTCACCCTGAAAAGCCAAAGGTATCACAGCACTGGTCCAACCCTGATAATCTTCAATTACAGGCGCAGCCGGATTCCAGAGCGATCCCTCATATTGAACACCATTAACAGTAGTCGCTTTGACAACCACAGCTCCCATAGAGCCATTAACCGGTTCCTGCCATTCAACATTTACCGAACCGTCCGCATGCACAACAAACCCGGCAACATCTACCGGCGAGACGATATCACCACAATCGAGCATGGCTGCTGCATCTCGGTTAATGGGCAGTTTTTCATCTGCCAGCAGCTCGGTCCAGGTATGCAGTCTGTTATTGATCATACCCGAGTAGACAATTTCCCGATTCTCTCTGAGCAGTTCAATATCGAGTCCTTCATAATCAAAGAACTCAGTGTCATTGGGCATCCAGGGCGAGGTCGTGTAGCTCCAATCCTGCATGGTGAAGTTCAGCCAGCCGTCACTCAGCATGGGCCACATTTTAAAATCACCCTTGAAGGCAGGATTATAAGCCATAAAGTCAGCAAACCCGCTGCCGCCGGAGCCCAGCATATAGGCAAGAGCAGACTCATAGTTCACACTGCCAGTGGTAAGATTTTCTATACGATTAACCTTTCCGAACGGGCTGCCAAAACCGCCCATGGGAGAGCGGTTGCCGTAGAGTTCCCACTTATCAAGGATCTTGCTCGGTTTAACAAAACTGGTCAGAAACTCACCTTGATGATCGCCAACCCCAAACTCCACAATCGCCCAAACGCCGGCAGGATAGAGGCCGTGCTCATTTTCCAGCTCATTTCCCAGATAGATCTCATTGCGGTAGACCGGTCCCATGGCTCGGTGCAAAGATTTCAATCTCAGTTTAATATCAGCGACCGGGATACCCATCTCAGGATAAATCTTGACAAAAATCGGATCAAGATTACTCTTAAACCATTCGCCCTCATCCGAAACAACGCCAGTCTTATCCATCATGCTGTTCAGGTAGGCATCGTTTACCATACCGCGCAACAGATCCTTATCCGTATCAGACTGAGGATAGCCGCCATCATAGGCCAGATTGATACTGTTCAAGATTGTCTTAATCTCTGTCAGCATTGTAGCCGGGGCACTCTGCCAGGTAACAGTCTCTCCATCGGATTCGATGCTACCGTTACAAACACTGCCGTCAATGAAACGTCCGCTGATGGTTACCTGACCGTTACCGGCCACAAAGTTACCGTCCTCGTCAACCTCAACATCTCCAAGCACAACTTCAGCTGAGCCATTTAGAGAATACCTGACCGCCACCAGCTGACCATCCACAACTTCAAACTTTACATAGGTCGATGTTTCCAGACCCTGCCACTGCCCACTGGTGATATCTTCATCAACCACAGCAGCCGAATCAAAGGGTTCAGATTTCCATGATAGTGAAAGCCCGCTATTCACCCGTAAAGAACCTTCACAACTATCACCTGCCGTAAAACGCCCCTTGATCACACCGAGTCTGGCTACCGGAAACTCAAATGTTCCGCCGGCCGCGATGCTTACCACCTCGGGACAGTCTCCCTTAATATTATAAGACGGCAGGCTCTCATAATGAATCTCGGAGATGGTGTTGCCGCTGACCCTGAAGCTGAGGCTCATCTGGCGGGCGCGCTCCCACTCATTGACCGGAGCTGAACGCTGCCAGGGGCCGTTGACCAGGTTGAGGCTAACCGGCTGATCAGCCTGACTGGCCTCGATGACATTTACGTAGCGCTGATTGGAATTGAATGCATCGCTGCACTGCAGTTCAAAGCGGATGGAGTCGATACCACCCCAGATATTATCGAGGTTCCAGAAAATATATTCACTGTTACCGCTGATATACTCATTATCGTCACTGAACTTCTGCCAACCATTCTGGTCATATGATTTTAATGAGATTCTCTGTGAACTGCGATCAATGGGATTCTCCCACCTGACCTTCATATAACGGCTGTAGGGATCATCCTCAAAATCAATCACATTAACCTGCAAAAGATCCTGGGGAGTCAAGGCCACAAAGTTGGAGCCAGTCTCATCAGAACGGCTGATGGCTGCAAAATCAGCTGCGGCCAGCTCCCTGGAGGGAACTGCATCAACAACAGTAATCCAGTTGTAGCCGCTCTCAGTCAGATAGTTGAACTCATCGCCAGCAGCGATCTGGTCCAGTTTAAGACCTTCATCCGCATAGTAGATTTCATTCTCGCCCTCCTCCCCCCCCCCCCCTCCCCCCCTCTTTTCCCAAGCACTACCGGGATGCCACCGATGTCCAGAAGGCAAAATTTGTCACGACTTTCCAGAATGCGCTGGTTCGTACCTATGCAAGTGCACTGGTGGAGTTTGACAATGAGAAGGTTGTTGTGGTCCCTCCATCAACGCCGGAACAAACGGATGACAGGGCTACCATTGACCTGGAAATTCATACTAAATCAGGCACGATCTATCCGGTACAGTACCAGTTGGAACTGATTGACGGGCGGTGGATGCTACGGAATGTCATTATCAACGGCATTAATATCGGGTTGCAATTCAGGTCTCAATTCAACGCCTACATGCAAAAATATAAGAAGAACATCGATAAGGTCATCGAGAACTGGTCAGTAGATGTCGACAATCAGGCTTGATGGCAACGATGTGAAACTGACAGGGAAGCTGGACCTGGTTTCCCTGATGTCCTACAAACGAGAAGTTGAGAAATCTTTTCCGGAGGATGGCTCGCTTTCGCTTGACCTGAGCGAACTCGAGTTTGAGGGCTCTGCTGTCCTGGCCCTGCTTGTACACATAGCCCGGCGGGCAAGAACCGGCGGTGGCCGGGTGCAGTTTGTCGGGGCGAGTGACCGGTTGGTTAAAATGGCCAGTCTGGCCGAGCTGGATGAACTCCTGGGCCTCACCGCTTAAGAAAACCCCGACTTGCGTGCTAATATGTCGCGCCTTTGTCACCCAATCGAGTTCTGCCAATGGATGTATCCGCCATAGAAGCGCAATTGCGTGAAAGTTTGCCGCAATGTGAGCTCGAACTCGCAGCAGAAGGCAACAAACTTAGCGTCAAAATTGTATCCGATGCCTTCGCTGGCCTGAACAGGGTCAAGCGTCAGCAGAAGATTTATGCGTTGCTCGACGATCGGATCAAGACCGGCGAGATTCATGCCGTGACCATGGTCACGCAGACCTATGATGAGGCAAACCGGTAGATTATGGACAGACTTCTGATTAAAGGCGGAGCAGTGTTGCGAGGTGAACTCCGGGCTTCCGGCGCCAAAAACTCCGCACTGAAGATGTTTGCGGCCGCGCTTTTGGCTGACGAACCCGTGACTATCTGTAATGTCCCTCACCTGCGAGATATTACGACGATGATCGAGTTGCTCGGGTCTCTCGGTGTTGAGGTCGTGATCGATGAAAAAATGAACATCGAGATTCACGCGAATACGATCAAGAGTTTCAAGGCACCTTACGAGCTGGTGAAAACAATGCGGGCTTCGTTCAACGTGCTTGGGCCGCTGCTGGCGCATTACGGTCAGGCTGAGGTTTCATTGCCGGGTGGTTGTGCGATTGGCCCGCGACCTGTCGATCAGCACCTGAGGGGGCTGGAAGCACTGGGCGCCAAAATAGAAATGGTCGACGGTTATGTGAACGCCACGACGAATGGTGGTCTGAAAGGTGGCCATGTGTATTTCGACTTCAGCACCGTTGGCGGGACTGAGCACATCATGATGACTGCCTGCCTCGCGGAAGGTACGACCGTGATGGAAAATTGTGCCCGGGAGCCGGAAATCGTCGATCTGGCAGACTTCCTGAACAAGATGGGTGCGAAAGTAGAAGGTGCCGGTACGGTTACCATCACCATCACGGGCGTCACGTCGATGAAAGGCTGCACACATCGGGTTATCGCTGACCGCGTGGAAACGGGTACCTACCTGATTGCTGCGGCGGCAACCGGCGGTAAGATTAAAATTCGTGATGCGAACCCGGAGCACCTTGAAGTCGTCATCAGCAAACTCAGGGAAGCCGGTGCGCTTATTAAGACCGACGCCAATACCATTGAACTTGATATGGAAGGCCGCAGGCCAAAGGCGGTCAGCCTGGTTACGGCGCCGTATCCGGCATTTCCCACCGACCTTCAGGCCCAGATCATCGCCCTGAATTCAGTCGCAGAAGGAACCAGTACGATAAAGGAAACGATTTTTGAGAACCGCTTCATGCATGTCCATGAAATGAACCGGATGGGTGCGAAAATTCGCCTGGAAGGTAACAACACAACCGCAATCGTTGAAGGTGTACCTTTTCTGACCGGCGCGCCTGTCATGGCCAATGATCTAAGGGCTTCTGTCTCGCTGGTTATTGCGGGCCTGGTTGCCAGGGGCGATACCATCGTCGATCGGATCTACCATATTGACCGTGGATATGAGCAGGTCGAGGAGAAACTTCAAAACCTCGGCGCAAATATCCGTCGGGTCGCCTCGGAGTGATCAATGTCACGGAACCTGGTATTTGCCCTGACTAAAGGTCGAGTTCTGGCCGATGAGCTCGCGCTTCTCGCTCGGATAGGCATTGAGCCCAGGGATGACCCGCAGACCTCACGCAAGCTCGTGTTTGAAACAAATCGCGCCGACGTGCAAATTATGGTGCTGCGTGGCATGGATGTGGCTACCTACGTTGAACATGGCATTGCAGACCTCGGTATGTCGGGCAAAGATGTGCTGCTTGAGCATACGGGCACCGGATTCTATGAACCGCTTGATCTGGGCCTTGGTCAGTGTCGCATTATGGTGGCGGGTCTAAAGGACGAACCACCTTTGCCATCCCGGCTGAGAATAGCGACCAAGATTACCAATACTGCCAAACGCTATTATGCCGCCAGGGGTATCCAGGTAGACATTATTAAACTCTACGGCGCAATGGAACTGGCACCTGTTACGGGGCTGGCGCACCGGATTGTTGACATCGTTGAGACGGGCAATACGCTCAAAGCCAACGGGCTTGTAGCGATGGAACTGATTACCAATATCAGCACCCGACTTATCGTCAACGAATCGTCCTTCAAGACCAAGTATGAACCCATCAAGTCAATCATTGATGCGCTGGAACTGGCCACGTGATTACCCGTCTCGATAGCAGTCAAGCAGCTTTCAATGAAGCGCTGCGGTCCCTTCTTGATTACCCGGAAGCCGGCCAGGTTGAAGTCAGGGCCAGTGTGGCGGCGATACTTGAGGATGTTCGCACGAGAGGCGACGAAGCATTGGTAGCGCTGACCAATCGATTCGACGGTCAGTCAGTAACAACCATGCAGGAACTGGTGATTGGCTCGCAGCAACTGCAGGATGCCTTTGAGGCTATCGATCCGCTGGTGCGCGAGGCGCTGCAGGCGTCTGCCAGTCGTGTCAGGGAATACCACGAAAAACAAATGGCAGCGACAGGTGCCGCTGGCGGTTGGCACTATACCGATAGCCTCGGCAACAGGCTGGGCCAGAACATCAGGGCGATGAACCGGGTAGGTATTTATGCCCCCGGCGGCAAAGCCTCTTATCCCTCTACAGTTATCATGACGGCAATCCCCGCGAGTGTGGCGGGGGTCAGGGAAATTGTGTTGTGCGTCCCGACGCCGGGGGGTGAACTTAACCCGACCTTGCTTGCTGCGGCACATCTGTGTGGCATTGATCGCGTCTTTGCGCTGGGCGGTGCGCAGGCAGTGGGCGCCATGGCGTTCGGTACAGACACTGTGCCACGCGTCGACAAGATTGTTGGTCCGGGCAATATCTTTGTTGCGACCGCGAAAGAGATGGTGTTTGGAAAAGTCGGTATAGATATGATTGCCGGTCCCTCGGAAGTTGTCATCGTTGCAGATGACGCCGCTGACCCGGCCTGGGTGGTCCAGGACATGTTTGCCCAGGCTGAACATGATGAGATGGCGCAGGCCATTGTGATTTCTCCCAGCGCCGCATTGCTCGATGCCATCAATGAGCTGCTGCCAGTCATGCTGAAACAGCAGACCAGGGTGTCGATCATCTCAGAGGCGATCTCCAGTCGCGGTGCCCTGATAAAAGTCAGTGATCTGGATGAAGCGTTTTCGGTTTCAAATCGCATCGCGCCGGAGCACCTGCAGCTGGCACTGACGGATCCTGAAGCCTGGCTGCCGAAGGTGCAGCATGCGGGCGCGATTTTTGTCGGTGTAGATACAGCAGAAGTTGTTGGTGACTACACCGCCGGACCCAGCCACGTGCTACCGACAAGTGGCAGCGCCCGTTTCGCCTCACCGCTTGGCGTCTATGACTTCCAGACCCGGACTTCGGTGGTCCAGTGTTCCAGAGAGGGCGCGATAGAGCTAAGCCGGGCCGCAGCAATACTGGCAGACGCGGAAAGCCTGGATGCTCACGCCGAGTCGGCGCGTATCAGGCTAAAAGGCTGATTCAGGACTTATGTCGGGACCTCTAGCGCGCTATCGACAGGAAGTCACTCGAGGCGACTACCACGAAGATGCTGCCCAGCTGGAGGCATTGCAGATGCTGCAGGAACTACATCGCGAGCTCTCCGTCGTCCCGGCTGCACCTCCCGCGGGTATTTTCGCGCTGTTTGGTCGTTCAGCACAGACCCGGACCATCAAAGGACTCTACTTCTGGGGAGGTGTCGGCAGAGGGAAAACGTTCCTCATGGATTTGTTCTATGAGGAACTTGAGACGACTCAGAAGAAACGCCTGCACTTTCATCGGTTCATGCGTGAAGTCCATCGGCAGTTGAGGGATCTCCAGGGAGAACCCAATCCCCTAAGGAAGGTAGCCGCCAGTTTCGCAGCAGAGGCGAAGGTGATCTGTTTCGATGAGTTTTTTGTCAGTGACATTACCGATGCCATGTTGCTGGCGGGATTGCTGGATGAACTGTTTCGATTGGGTGTCACCCTCGTTGCGACGTCGAATGTAGCGCCGGATCACTTGTATGAAAACGGGCTCCAGCGCCGCAAGTTCCTCCCTGCCATTGAGCTGTTAAACACCTACACCCGTGTTCATAATCTGGACGGTGGGGTCGATTATCGCCTGCGGGCGCTTGAGTCTGCCGAAATCTATCACTTTCCCCTTGATGACACCGCGGAAAGCGGGCTTGTCTCAGCGTTTCGCAGCCTTTCACCTGATGAGGGCAAGCCTGATATCATTCTGCCTATCGAGGGGCGGAATATCGCCACCCGACGCTGTGGGGATGGTGTAGCCTGGTTTGATTTTTCTGCCCTGTGTGACGGCCCGCGCAGCCAGAACGACTACATTGAACTGGCAAAACTCTTCCAGACTGTGCTGGTTGGTAATGTCCCCCGGATGGATGAGAAAAAGGAAGACCAGGCGCGGCGATTCATCAGCCTGGTAGACGAGTTCTATGACAGGAACGTGAAATTGATCATTTCAGCCGAAACCCACATCCTGGACCTGTATCACGGCAATCGGCTTACCTTTGAATTCCAGAGGACTGAAAGCCGGCTGCAGGAAATGCAGTCCAAGGAGTATCTCGCCAGGGAGCACAAGCCCTGATATCCATGGCAGGCTTTTTGGGTCTTTCCGGGCCTGCTGAGGCGGCCTGAAGCAACAAAATAAACCATGAAAATCAAGGTATTAGTTAAGTCCGCGCTGGCAGGTGTTTCCCCTTGCAACTGCGTGTTGGCTTGGTTAAGATGCGCGCTCCCAAAATCCTGCTTCGGGCCATAGTATTTATCGGGTCAAAAGCGGATTTGAACACTACATCACGGTTAAATATTCAGCATGAAGACAGTTAGCGCCAAGAAAGAAACCGCCACACACAGTTGGTATGTTGTGGATGCTACAGACAAGACCCTGGGTCGCCTGAGCACGGAAATCGCCATTCGACTGCGCGGTAAGCACAAGCCGGAGTTCACGCCACACGTGGATACCGGTGACTATATTGTTGTTGTTAATGCTGAAAAGGTCGTTGTTACAGGCAACAAGACTACCGACAAGATGTATTACCATCACACAGGCTATCCAGGCGGTATCAAGTCCATCAGCTTCGATAAGCTGATTCAGAAGTCCCCTGAACAGATCATTGAGAAAGCCGTGAAAGGCATGATGCCGAAGAACAAGCTCAGTCAGTCGATGCTGGCGAAGCTCAAGGTATACGCTGGTAGTGAACATCCACATTCAGCCCAGCAACCCAAACCCCTCGATATCTAATCGACCAGACCCACACAAGCCCACACAAGCGCTCAGGTAACAGCAAATGACCCAGTATTACGGAACCGGAAGAAGAAAATCAGCCAAGGCACGCGTCTTTATGACGGCAGGTGATGGCAGTATCCGGGTAAATGACCGTACTCTTGATGAATATTTCGGGCGTGAAACCGCGCGAATGATCGTCCGTCAGCCATTGGAAGTCGCTGACGTCAATGGCAAATTTGACTTTAACGTGACCGTCTGCGGCGGCGGCGGTTTCGGCCAGGCGGGCGCGATTCGCCACGGTATCACTCGCGCTTTGATTGAATATGATGAAACCCTGCGCCCGGCGCTTCGAAGCGCCGGTTTTGTAACCCGTGATGCGAGAACCGTGGAACGTAAAAAGGTCGGTCTGCGCAAGGCACGGAAAAAGCCCCAGTTTTCCAAGCGGTAACCGGTTTTACCGCCAGGATCTCAACTTCCCCGAATTGGAAAAACTCCAGATATTACGCTGGCTCGCCAACATTTTCTCGATGGAATGTGGTAAACTCCGCTCGGCCAATTTTGGGGCCTTACTCACCCTGAATTCGCGGTTATTTCTGGCCGGGATACCCGGGGTTGGATGTTGTAATAGTAAGGAGATTTCATAGTGAGTGAGAATAGCGTCAACACAGGGCGCCGCAACTTCCTGATAGGTGCGACGTCTGTAGTTGGAGCTGCTGGAGTAGTGGGAGTTGCCGTACCCTTTGTCGGCTCCTGGAATCCGAGCGCCAAGGCGTTGGCAGCAGGCGCGCCAATCAAGATAGATATCAGTAAATTGTCCCCTGGCGAAATGCTCGGGCCAATACCAGCCTGGCGTGACAAACCTGTGTTTGTGATCAGGCGCTCCGAGGAAATGCTCGACCGGTTGAACTCCAGAAACGAGCGACTGGCCGACCCTGCATCAGAAAGGCCACAACAGCCCGACTACGCGAAAAACGAAACACGATCGAACAAGCCGGAGATTCTTGTTCTGGTTGGATTGTGCACACACCTCTCCTGCTCTCCAAAATTCCGCCCTGTTATCGAACCCGAGGAGTTTGATCCTGAATGGATAGGTGGCTTTTTCTGCCCCTGTCATGGTTCAAAGTTTGATCTTGCTGGCCGTGTCTACACAGGTGTACCTGCGCCGTCAAATCTGGAAGTGCCACCACATGCTTATGAAAGCGACTCTGTGATTATTATCGGAGAAGACGAGGGGACTGCTTGATGTCAGCGTTACAACAGTCATTCAAAAATTTTATGGATTGGATGGATGCCAGGCTTCCGGTTACGGAAACCTACGAGAAACATCTTTCCAAGTACTACGCGCCAAAAAATTTCAATTTCTGGTACTTTTTTGGCGTCCTGTCGGTCGTGGTGCTGGTCAATCAGTTACTGACCGGTATCTGGCTGACGATGAGCTACGTACCAACGGCTGATGGTGCCTTTGCCTCGGTTGAATACATCATGCGGGACGTCGAGTACGGCTGGATGCTTCGGTATATGCACTCCACAGGTGCATCGGCGTTCTTCCTTGTGGTTTACCTGCATATGTTCCGCGGGCTTGCCTATGGCTCTTACCAGAAGCCAAGGGAGCTCATCTGGATTCTGGGTATGCTGATTTACGTGGCACTGATGGCGGATGGATTCTTCGGTTACCTGCTGCCCTGGGGCAACATGTCTTTGTGGGCCGGCCAGGTCATTGTTTCTCTCGCCGGTGCCATTCCTATCGTTGGTGACGCGCTTGCGACCTGGGTTCGTGGTGACTTCAATATTTCCGTAATAACCCTGAACCGCTTTTTTGCCCTGCACGTTGTACTGATTCCGTTGGTGCTGATTGTACTTGTCTTCCTGCATATCCTGGCGTTGCATGAGGTGGGCTCAAACAACCCGGATGGCGTTGATATCAAAAAGACTGTCGACGAAGACGGCAAGCCTCTCGATGGCATCCCGTTTCATCCCCATTACACTATTGGTCATGATTTGCCGGCGATTGTTGCGTTCCTGTTCTTCTTTTGTGTCGTCATGTTCTATTTCCCTGATGGTGGCGGCTACCTGATTGAGCATCCGAACTATGAACCGGCTGACCCCCTGAAGACACCGGATCTCATCGCACCTGTCTGGTACTACACACCTTTCTACTCGATGCTTCGAGCCGCAACGTTTCCGCTGTTTGGCCTTGATGCAAAATTCTGGGGGCTGGTCGTCATGGCTGGTGCGATTGTCCTGCCGGCAGTTCTGCCATGGCTCGACAAGTCACCGGTTAAGTCCATCAGATACAAAGGATTAGGCAGCAAGTTGTTCCTCGCTGTGTTCATTGTGGCGTTTTTTATCCTGGGTTACCTGGGTGTTCAGCATCCGACACCAGGAAGGACACTGCTTGCGCAGGTCTGTACTGCCATCTACTTCGGCTATTTCCTGCTGATGCCCTGGTACACCAGCGTTGAGAAGACAAAGCCGGTACCTTTGAGGGTGACGATGCCATGAAGTCTGGACTGAACGATTTGCAGAAGGTTTTGTTGACCGTATTGTTGCTGCTACCTGGTTATGTAGTTGCTGCGGGTGGTGAAACACCTTATCCGTTGGATGAAATGCAACCTGACATAAGAGACCAGGCATCGCTGCAGCGTGGTGCCAAGACTTTCATCAATTACTGCATGGGTTGCCACACCCTGAAATACCAGCGTTACCAGCGGACCGCAGATGACCTTGGTATTCCGGTAGACCTGATGATGGAACACATGGTTTTTGATCCTTCCGTACGGATTGGTTCTCTGATGGAAAACGCTTTGTCTGTAGAGAATGCAAAGCAGTGGTTCGGGTCAGTACCACCAGACCTCACCATGTACACAATGCTGAAGGGTGGTCCCGAGTATCTTTACACTTACATGCGCGTGTTTTATGAAGACGACAAACGGCCATTTGGCGTCAACAACCTGTTGTTTGAAAACGTAGGTATGCCTCATCCGCTTATTGAACTGCAGGGAGTGCAAAGGAAAGTCTGCAAGCAGATTCCCCAGCTGGCAGACAATGGTGGTGAAAAACGTGACCCGTTAAGTGGTGAGCCGATCACAGAAGAAAAGTGCGGAGACGATCTTGTCCACCGGGGTTTCAGCCCTCTTGAATTAATGAGAACAACCCGAGTCGCAATTATCGGCGGCGGCATCACCGGGCTCGCCGCCGCCGTCTGGCTCGAACGGGATCACGGCATCGATGACGTCCTCGTCGTCGAGGCGGCGAGTGCCGCTGGCGTCAAGATCCGCTCGAAGGTGGACGCCGGCTCCACCCTCGAAGAGGGGCCGCAGGGCTTCCTCGACAACGCACCTGACACCCTCGAACTCGCGTCACTCGTCGGCCTCGAAGACGCCCTGGTACAGGCCGACGAGAGCGCGGCCGATCGTTTCATCCTCCGCGGCGGCCGGTTGCGGCGGGTGGCCACCTCCCTGATCGCCTTCATGATGTCGGACATTCTTCCCCTCACCGGCCGGTTGCGGCTGCTCGGCGAGCCCTTTGCGCGAAAACGCCCCGACCACGACGAGACCGTGCTCGATTTCGGCGCGCCGGCGGATCGGACCGCAGGCGGCCGAGGTGCTGGTCGACGCCATGGTGACGGGGGTGTTTGCGGGCGACTCGAGGCAGCTCTCGCTCGCCGCCACCTTTCCGAAAATGGCTGCGATGGAGACCGAACACGGGTCATTGACCCGAGCTCTTTTTGCCAAGATCCGCGAGGCGAAACGGGCCGGGAAGAAGAGCGGCGGCCCGGCGGGCCCGGCGGTCGGCTCACCACCTTTGACGGCGGAATGGTCCGTCTCCCGCAGAGTTTGAGCGAACGCCTCGGCGACCGGCTGATGCTCGACAGTTCGGCGCTGAAGCTGTCGCGCAAGACCGGGGATTCGTGGTGACCACCGACGGCGGAGAAATCTCGACCGAGGCCGTGCTCCTGTGTCTGCCGGCGAGATCGACCGCTGATCTGGTGGCCGACCTCGCGCCCGATGCGGTTGCGCCGCTGTCGGGGATCTCCACCGCCCCGATCGCCGTCGTCATGCTCGGATACGACGACGCCGATGCCTTTGGACGGCCGGTTCGGGGCTTCGGCTTCCTGGTGCCGCGCGGTGAAACGGTCGGCCTCCTCGGCACGCTCTACTGCCACGACATCTTCCCGGGCCAGGCACCGGCGGGAACTCTTCTTCTGCGCGCCATGGTCGGCGGCGCCCGCGAGCCGGAGGCGGCGGCGCTCGACGACGACGCCCTGCTGGCACGGGTCCGGTCGGGTCTCGCGCAGGTCTACGGCGCCGACCCCGAGCCCGACCGGGTGTGGATCGTGCGCTGGGAGCACGGAATCTCGCAGTACACGGTGGGCCACCTCGACCGGGTTGCGGCTGCCGAAGCCGCCGTCGGTGCCGCAGGCGTCGAATCGCCGGCTCTCCCTACCGCGGCGTGTCGGTCAACGATTGCATCCGCAGGCTCGAGGCGCTGCGCGACGCATCGCGCAGCGCCTCGAGCCTGCCTGAGTTTTGAATTTTGAGTGTTGAGTTTTGAATTCCATCCCACCACCCAGAAGGTCTCGAATCGGCTGGCCGAAATTCAAAATTCAAAATTCAGAACTCAAAACTGTGTTCATCGTCCCGCGCCGATCACGACAGCCGACACGACAAGCCAGATCACGACGCACACGAGCAGCGGGCGATCGGTCAGGAGTGCTTTGGTCGGGCTGCCGCCGAGATCGTGGCTGTGGAGCAGATAGAGGTAGCGAAAGAGCCCGTAGAGCACGATCGGGACGGTTGCCAGCAGCCCCTCCGAACCCACCTTGGCCACCGTGTCGGGTGCGACCGTGTAGAGCGCGTAGGCGAGAACCGTGGCGCCGAGCACCACGCTGATGGCGCTGTCCACCATCGGCAGCGTGTAGTGGCCGAGTACCACGCGGTGGTGGCCGGCACCTTCGCCGAGCAACGCGAGCTCGGTTCGCCGCTTGCCGAGAGCGAGATAAAGGGCCAGAAGATACGTGACCACCAGAATCCACCTCGACACCGGCACGTTGATGGCCACGGCGCCACCCACGACCCGGAGGACGAAGCCAGCCGCCACCACCAGGACGTCGAGAAACACGGCCCGTTTCAAAATGGCGGAGTACAGCAGAACCAGGACCACGTAGGAGATCAGGATGACCGGGAACCACCCGCCGAGCCAGAGGGCGATGGCGATCGCCACCGCCACGAGGAACGCCGCGAAAGCCAGAGAGCCGCCGCGACCGACACCTCGCCGGCTGCGATCGGACGTCTGCATTTTTCGGGGTGGGCCCGGTCGGCCTCGCGATCGATGACGTCGTTGACGAGATAGGTGGCCGAGGAGGCGGCACAGAAGGCTGCGAATGCGAGCAGGCTCCGGAGCCAGGCGTGGGGGTCGCCGACGAGGCCTGAAAACACGATCGGCGCCAGCACGAAACCGTTCTTGAGCCACTGTTCGGGGCGCATGGAGCGGATGAGTGTCACGCTTTCACCATTTGTCCATTCTAATCGGTTGCTTCCGCGAACATCGATCGTTCAAGTCGATCGGCGACAGACTCCGCGTCAGCCCCGGGGTTCACGCGGGACGCAAGTGCCCCGCATGAGGACACGCCGTCACTCCAGGACGGCCTTGTCGCCCCTCCGGGGCTGTCAGCCGGATCCCGGCTGCCGGGTGTATGGTCGCTGGTTCACGGTTACCCATCCCGTGGCCGTTTGCGTGGATAATCGGGGCGCCCGCGACTCGCGAGGACGATGCGATATCGGCATCGACTGCAGGATCGCCCTCATTTTGATGTTGTGTCTGCCCCTCTTCGGCTGTTTCGAGGACCCGGTTCGCGAGCACGTTCATCTCACGCTTCGCGACGCCGGACCCGTGATCGTCACCGTCGTGCAGGAGGTCGCGGACCCCCGCCTGGCCGAAAGCAACGAGGAACTCGCCGACCGCATGGAAGAAAGCCGAACCACCATCGAAAGCAACCTCGATCCGTGGAGCCGTCGGTTTGCGCTGCAGCAGCCTCTTGCCGAACACCGGAGCACGCAGTGGGTGGAGGGGAATCTGCGTCGCTCGGTCCACAGCGCAGTTCTCACCTCCTTTGACGAGGTGGTCGAGATGGTGGCGGCGGACGGCCTCACCGGTAATCTCGCGGTGGCCGGTGGCGTCGCCGGGATCAGTTTCTTCCCCACCGGGGGTTCGCGGGCCACGTACATCCAACGACAGGAGGCGGAACGACTGCTGGTCGAGTGGTCCGACACGCTGGCAGAGTATTTCGAATCCGTGATCGACCTCTACGCCTACCTCGGAAGCCGACCCGATCGCGCTGTGCCGTGCTTCGCGCACATCTTCGACACTCACGCCGGAATCGCGGCATCAGGCCCTCTCGAGGCGGAAGAGGAAGAGCTTGTCCTGCGCGTCAAGAACGCACTGGATGCCGTTGTTCTGGTGCTGGTGGTGCCCGAAGGCGAGTCCTTCTCGATGAACGAACTCACGCGCCTGGTCTACGACCCGTTCCCGGCCAGGCTGACGGTGTCGGTCGACGGCCGGGTGCTCCAATCGGATGGGTGGATCGCGGACTCCGGGTTCTTCGAACGGCCGGCGGTGGATGCGTGGAACGCTCTCCTATCACTGGACGGCCGGTGGCTCGCTCCGGACCTGGTCACGGCCATGGTGTCGCCGGCGCCCGAGGACCTGCAGCCCGAACCGGATCCGGTAGAGTTCGCTTCCCGCCTGCGTTACGTGGCTGCCGCCCCGACATCCGCGGAGGTGGAATCCGCCCTGCTCTCCGCACTCGTTCCCGCCGATGAACTGACCCTGCGCTGGCGTCCACTCGCAACCGCCGACGACGACTCGGACGCCGCTGCCGAGAGCTGGCTGCCTCTGATGACCGCTGCCGAGGCAATGATCTCCGACTGATTCCGCGACCGGGAAAACCAGGCCCTGACCTGATGGATGACAAAGGTCGCAGTCCACGCGAGGGACGTCGCCACATGCACCCAGATCCATCGATCTCTCCACTGCTCATCGACCGCCACCTGGAGCAGGTAGCCCGAAGCCGCCATCGGGAGAAACAGCGCCATCAGACCGATGCCGGCGGCGCGGTTGCGGCGGCCGTTGTGCAGCTTGGCGACCACATGTCCGCTCCAGATCAGCCCGACCGCAAAGACCAGCAGCGGCGCCGCCAGCACGTGGAGGTGCTGGACGAGGGGTTGCAGCGGGTGGTTGACCACCGCCCACTCGTCGGTCGGTGCGACCGCGTACCGCATCCAGGCATAAACCAGACCGGTCCCCGCCACCGCCACATTCGCGATCTGGAGCACGATCAGCTGGGACCGGGTCACGGCGCGCTCCCCCACGGTCACGACCCGGTGGATCGCCAGCACCCGACGAGCGGCCTCGGTCGTGGCCCGGGCGGTGAGGGTGGCGCCGGTGACGGGGCGGATATCCCCTTTGAGCGACAGGTCATCGTCCAGCTTCTCACCGTCGTACTGGCGGTACCACCCTCGCGCGGCATGTACTCCACCGGTTCACGAAAGACCACAACCTCCACCCGGCCGAGGGTACCGTCAGGGCCGACCACGATCATCAGCGTCTCCGGCAGGGTCCGCACCCGGTGGGTGTCGAGATAGGCGTGGCCCACCAACGCGCCGCCGGCATCGGTGGCCGCATACCTTGTCACCAGCGCACTCTCCAACTCGACGCCGCTCAGTACGGAGGCCTCCTCCATCTGTTCGTCGGTGAGGAATAGAGTCTCCCGCGCGGTCGTTGCGCCGGGGAAGGCCATGGCCAGGGCCTCCTCAACCGACACCAGTACCGTCGCCCCGGCCGACGCCACGAGCAACGCCGCACAAACCGCAACCAGTGAGGGTCTGATCACTGTCATCTCAGAAGATGTATCCCAGACCCAGGTTGAACTGATCGACGCCGGTCCCGGCCTCGTTGTCCACGTTCAGGTACTCGGCCTTGAAGATCAATTGCGGAATCGGCTGGTAGGCGACGCCGAGGGTCACGAGGGTCTGGTCGTTGGCCGGGTTGGCGCTCCAGCCGTCGGGGACCTCCACCTGGGTGTTGAGCTGCTCCAACCGCAGATAGGGAATGAGCGAGCTGCGGCGGTTGCCGGAGAAGTACATCGTATCCGGCCTCCAGATACCCGCCCTCGAGTTTCTCGCCGACCGACTGGTTGCCCGTGAAACCGAGCGCCTGGTTGAGCTCGGCGACGTCGTCGACTGTCGCGCGGGTGTAGAGCCCCCGCAGCTTGAGACCGCCGCGGCGGTACTCGGCGTGAAGATCGACGATGGTGGTGCCCACCGGAATCGACCCACCCGATGCGTTGACCAGGTTCTGACCCGAGTCGCCGATGTAGCCGGCCGCGCCGACAATCAGACCCGGCACGCCGGTGAAGTCGAGGCGCCCGACCCACGCGAAGTCCTCGGCCTTGGCCTTGGCGCCCTTCTGGCGGCCTCCGCGCAGCCCCTGGGCGGTGAAACCGGCGGCGTCGAGGCCGTTGACCACGTACGTCCGGTAGTCGAAGGCCCCGAACTCGCCCCAGGCGCCGACGCCGTTCTCGCGCCAGGTCGTCGGGATGATCACCTGCTCCGTCACGGGCCGGGTGGCGCCCAGGTAGACAGTGGGCTCGTGGAGCTCGTTGAGCCACCCCATCGGCAGCAGGACGAGACCGGCGCGGATGTTGAACTGGTCCCGGTAGAGGTAGTCGAGGTAGGCGAACTCCACCGACACCGAACCGCCCTCCGAGGTCGAGGCGTGCTCGTACTCGATCTCGGTGTTGAGCACCCAGCTGTCGGAAAACTTGTAGCCGACGTAGAGCACGGCCCGCAGGAAATCGAACTGGTTGACCTTGGCGCTCGCGCTGCCGTTGTCCTTCTGGTCGTCGTAGAGTTGGAGCAGGGCCTCGCCGTAGCCGCCGATCGAGACCCCGTGGTCCTTGCTGTAGACCTTGGCCGCCGCCGGACCGAGACCGTAGGGCTCTCCACCCTCGGCCGGCGGCATCTCCGGCGCAGCCTCGGCGAGCTTGAGGTCCTCCACCTCTTCGGCGAGCAGACCCAGCCGCCGTTCCACCTCCGCCAGCCGGTCCTCGGCGAGACCCATCGCGCGCAGCTCGGAGATCGCGGCGTTGAGCTCTGCAACCTCCCGCTCGAGGGCACGGATCCGCTCCTCGTCACTCTCGGCCGCGAACGCCGGCGGCGCCATCCAACACCCGGCACACACCAGGAAAAGGACCAGATATGTTCTTGCAGCTTGTCGTGTCGACATCATCGAGACATCCCTCCGCGCGCTGACGGACCAACGCGCATCTCGTTGTATTCATGTGGCTTCATCGGTTCCGAGAGATCCAAAACTCCAGTGGTCGAAAAGATGAGGATTTCGTTTCCCGCAATCACCGCAAACACCGCTTCGAGATCGGTGCGCTGTTCGGCCCACGCGAGCCCGCGTTCGGGGCCCATCACAAAAAGTGCCGTGGCCGCACAATCGGCGGCGACGGGGTCATCCGCACTCACGGTCACGCTGCCCCAGGAGGGCGCCGGTCGGCCGGTTCGCGGATCCAGAATGTGGCCCAGGACCTCGCCATCCACCGAGACGAACCGTTCCGAGGTGCCCGAAGTCGCCACCGAACCCGATCGAAGGGGAAAAGTGGCGATCACGTGGTTGCGATCGTGGGGATCGGCTATGGCGACGATCCTCCCCTTGCACTCGCCGCTGATCAACAACTGCCCTCCGAAGTCGAGCTCCACGCACGTCGCACCCGCCGCGAGCGCCGCCCGTGCGGCGTCGCCCAGCGCGACACCCTTACCGAATGCGCCCTCGTCGACACCGAACCCGCCTATGAGCCGACGCGCATGACCAGCCTCGATCTCGAGGTGGCCGAATCCGGCCGATCGCCGCGCCTCGTTCCAGCTCCCCGTCACGCGGCACCTTGCCGGTGCCGCGCAGGTCCCAGGCCGCAACCAGACTCGCGATGCCGGGATCGAAGGCGCCCCCGCTCTGCCGCCACCAGTGACCGGCGGTCTCGAGATCACGGACCATTTCTGGTGACAACGAAAACCAGGTCCCCGGCGGACTGTGGTTGAGCGAGTCAAGCTCTCGGCCTCGGGCCCAGGTGGACAACCGCGCGTCCGCCGCCTCGACCGCTCGCACCGCGGCTTCGGAGGCGGCGAGCGCGGTCGCACGATCCGGCGCTTCGATCGAGACCTGGAGGGTCGTGCCCATGGCGGCCACCTGCCGGCGATCGACGGTCGCAGGTGTCGGCGGCGAGCCCCACGGCGAGAAAGCACACCAAAGCCACCCGGCCGGCGCCGGTGGTGCGGTGCCTGGTCTGGAATGTCCGGGCCGCAGCCCCTCGAGTGTTCGTCACGGTCATGGTTGCCTCCGGGTCTCCGCCAGCGAGACCTCTTTCACAAAGTAATGAATAATAAGAACTTATCAAATAATCTTGTCAACTTCACTTAACACAATGGAGACCGTCCACCGTCTCAAGAAACGACCGACCAGAAATGGACCGGGAATCGATTCTGTTACATTGCCTGAAACGATCCCAGGGAGAAGAACCCAGCATGGCCAAAGATGTCTCGTCGCTGCACCCCCCGAAAACGGCGATCGCCGACAAGGCGCACATCGGCTCGATGGCCGAGTACGAACGGCTCTACCGGCTCTCCCTCGACGACCCCGAGACGTTCTGGGCCAAACAGGCCGAGCGCATCTCCTGGTTCCACCCCTGGAACGCCGTCTTCGACCACGACTACAACAACGTCGATTTCGGCTGGTTCCTGGGCGGCCGCCTCAACGCCTGCTACAACTGCGTCGACCGCCACCTGCAGACGCGCGGCGACCAGGACGCCATCATCTGGGTCAAGGACGAGCCCGGCGAGTACGAGCACATCACCTACCGCCAGCTCAAACACGAGGTCAGCCGGGTCGCCAACGTCCTCCGCTTCCACGGCGTGCGACGCGGCGACCGGGTCTGCATCTACATGCCGATGATTCCCGAACTCGCCTACACCATGCTCGCCTGCGCCCGCATCGGCGCGGTCCACTCCATCGTCTTCGGCGGGTTCAGCGCCGAGTCGATCCGCGACCGCATCATCGACGCCGGCGCCCGCCTGGTGGTGACGGCCAACGAGGGACTGCGCGGCGGCCGCAGGCTGCGCCTCAAGGAAACGGTGGATCGCGCCGTCGAGGGCCTCGACATGGTGGAAACCGTGCTGGTGGCCCGCCGCACCGACACCGAGGTCACCATGAAGGCCGGCCGTGATCACTGGTTGGACGAGGAGTGCCGCCGCCAGCGCTCCACCTGCACCTACGAGTGGATGGGTTCGGAAGACCCCCTCTTCATCCTCTACACCTCGGGCTCCACCGGCAAGCCCAAGGGCGTCCTCCACACCACCGGTGGTTACATGGTGTACGCCGCCATGACCCACGAACTGGTCTTCGACTACCACCCCGGCGATATCTACTTCTGCGCCGCCGATATCGGTTGGATCACCGGCCACAGCTACATCATCTACGGCCCCCTCGCCAACGGCGCCACCACCGTGATGTTCGAGTCGGTGCCCACCTACCCCGACCCGGGGCGCTATTGGCAGGTCGTGGACGATCTCGGCATCAACATCTTCTACACCGCGCCGACCGCGCTCAGGGCCATCGTCTGTTCGGGCAACGACCACGTCACGAAGTACTCGCGGGAGAGCCTCCGGGTGCTGGGCACCGTCGGCGAACCGATCAACCCCGACACCTGGACCTGGTACCACGACGTGGTCGGCAACGGCCGCTGCGCGGTCGTCGACACCTGGTGGCAGACCGAGACCGGCGGCATCCTGATCACGCCGCTGCCCGGCGTCACGCCGCTCAAACCGGGCTCGGCCACCCTCCCCTTCTTCGGCATCAAACCGGTTCTGGTCGACGACGACGGCAAGCTCATCGAGGGCAACGAGGTCAGCGGCAACCTCTGTCTCGAACGCACCTGGCCGGGCCAGGCGCGCACGGTGTGGGGCGACCACGAACGCTTCCACGAGACCTACTTCACCCGCTTTCCGGGCCTCTATTTCACCGGCGACGGGTGCCGCCGCGACGCCGACGGCTACTACTGGATCACCGGCCGGGTGGACGATGTCATCAACGTCGCGGGCCACCGGCTCGGCACGGCCGAGGTCGAGAGCGCGCTGGTCGAGCACGAGGCGGTGGCCGAGGCCGCGGTCGTGGGCTTCCCCCACCAGCTCAAGGGCCAGGGCATCTTCGCCTACGTCTTCCTCAACGACGACATCCGCGCGACGGCCGACCCGCAGGAGCTGACGGGAGCCCTCAAGGAGCAGGTCCGGCACGTCATCGGGCCGATCGCCACCCCCGACGAGATCCTGATGGTGGACGCCCTGCCCAAGACCCGTTCCGGCAAGATCATGCGCCGCATCCTGCGCAACATCGCCGCCGGCGAGTACTCCGACATGGGCAACGTGACCACCCTCGCCGACCCCTCGGTGGTCGAGACCCTGATCGAGGCGCACCGCAAGATGGTCGCCTCCAGGCTGATGGCAAGTACTTGAAAATAAGATCAGTTATCAAAATTGACAATCACCGGGGCCCGACCCAGAATTGAGATCATGAGCGAGTACGAAAGAGTCTGGCGTGCCTTTGACAACAACGAGGTCACGCACTCGACGGCCCACTACCTGCTGGCGGTCGCGTCGTTGGCCGAGAGCGGGGACCGGCCCCGGGCGGCCGACGTCGCGCGCCGACTCGGGGTGTCGAGGGCGGCGGTTTCGATGCAGCTCCGGACCCTGCGCGAACACGACCTGGTGCACGTGCGCAAGGACAACCGGCTCAAGCTCAGCCGCCACGGCGCCGACCTGGTGGCCCGCATCGCGTCGAAACGCGAGGTCTTGAAAGAGTTCTTGCACCAGGTGCTCGGCGTCGATCCCCAGGTCGCGGAACGCGACGCCTGCAAGATCGAACACCTGGTCTCCGAGGAATCCGGCGCGGCGCTGGTGCGGTTCATCCGCTTCCTCAACTCCGAAGACGAAGTGTACAACAACTTCGTGACCCGTTTCAGGCACTCAACCGCATCCTGCGCGCCCGACACCACCTGCCGACTGTGCCGCGAGATCTGCCTGCTCGAGCTTTCGACTGACGAGCAATCGCCTGAGATCTCACAGGAGTGATACTCGGCGACGGCACAGACCTGCAAGAGGGGCTCATCCGGAATCCGACGAGATGGACACTGACCGAGGTCGACATCCAGGAATACAGCGACCGGGGCCGGCGACCGGGGACGCCGAGCGACAGCACACGTCAGCGACGCCCCGACAGTGGCCGAACGGGCGGGTGCGCATCGTGATCATTCACGCTTCGGGGATGAGCGCCATGCATGGACGAAGAAGTTCTCGAGCCACTCGGCATACCGGCGTTGATGACTCCAGCCCGGGCCAGGAGCCGCAGGTGGCTGTCGACCTCTTGGCAGATGCGTAGGCAACCTCCAGAAATGCGCGGTCGCGCCGGTCGGCCGTGGCCTCCGCGAGGTTGGCCGGGACGATCGCAGAGCGGATACCTGATCGGCAATCGACTTGAGGCGCCGGCACCCGAGGACAAGCGCAATGGCATTACCCGTGCCGCGAGGGCCTTCGTGGGCGATGAGGGGTGTGGCGCGGCGTTGGACATGGCCCTCCGGGTCGTTCATGCCTTCACGAGTCCTTGCGGCAGCCGATGTCGGCCGCACCGGGCTCGGACGAGGCGCCCTTGACATCGGCTGCCCACCGGCTACCCCCGCAAAACGACCGAGGTGACCATGCCCGGTCGCTGCTGGTCGCCGTGAGTGCTGAGGCTGAGGCGTCGCGTCTGGCGCGCTCGTCCTGCCCGACTCGCCGCCGTCGCGGACGCTGTAATCTCATCCGTCCGATCTCGACCTCACGCAATCCCGGGTGGACCGAAGAAATTTTTACCTTGTCCGGGGTAGGATTGACTCACGCGGTGCAACGGCGCCGGGATGGGATCAACATGGCGAATGGCGGTGGCTCCCCGACCTTTGACGATCTGCCACGGATAACCGAGGCCTTCCCGACAGCCTCCCTCGAGGCCTGGAAGTTGGCAGCCCAGCGCACCCTCGGCCCGCGGCCGCTGGAAACGCTCACCGTGGCCAGTCACGAGGGCATTCCCATGAAACCCGTCTACACGGCCGAGGACCTTCCCCTCGACACGGCGAAGATCAGGTCGCACCACCGCGGGTCCTGGGAAGCGTGTTCGATCGTCGATCTGCGGGGCCCCGAGACCGCCGTCGGCGAAGCCGTTGTCGCCGTCGACGGCGGCGCGTCGGCCCTGTGGCTGACCGTCGACCGCAGAAGCAGCTCGTGGACCCGGCTCACCGCGGGGATGATCACCCGCATCCTCGAGGCGGCACGCGGCGCATCGATCTATCTCGACGGGCGGACCGTCACCCCGGCGTTGGCTGCGGTGGTGGCAGCGTCGGCGCGGCGGGTCGGCGACCCGGCCAAAGACCTTCGAGGAGGCTTCGATTTCGACCCGCTGGGAACGATCGCGTCAGACGGCCACCTCCCGTGGAACCTCGAAGCCTGTTTCTGGCTGATGTCCGAGATGGTGGTGTGGAGCGAAGAGCGGGCGCCCGGGATGCGGGCGATCGCCGTCTCCACCCTCCCCTACGCCCGCAGCGGCGCCACCGCGGTGCAGGAGCTCGCCATCGCGATGGCCACCGGCGCCGAGTACCTCCGGCGGTTGGAAATCGCGGGTATCGGCCCCGACCGCGCCTGCCGCGGCATCCGTCTGGTCCTTTCGGTCGGGCGCGATCTCTTCATGGAGATCGCCAAGCTGCGGGCGGCGAGGCTGTTGTGGGCGCGAATCGCCCAGGCCTGCGGGCTGCCTCCTGTCGACCGGGGCATTTCGATCCACGCCGTGACCTCGCCGCGCTGCCTGACCGCGCGCGACCCCTGGGTCAACATGCTCCGCGGCACCACCGGCGCCTACGCCGCGGTGGTCGGCAGCGCCGACGTCGTCACCGTGCTGCCCTTCGACTCCGCGCTCGGCGCCCCCGACGAACTCGGGCGCCGGATGGCCGTCAACACCCAGAACATCCTGCGCGAGGAGAGCCACCTCGACAAGGTCCACGATCCCGCCAGCGGCAGCTACTTCATCGAGCGCCTGACCCACGATCTCGCCGCCGCCGCCTGGGACCGGTTCCAGGGCATCGAGATCGCCGGCGGCATGGCGAACCAGGTGCGGTCGGGCGCCATCGCCCGAGAGCTCGGCGAGACCCTGGCCGAGAAACGCCGCGACCTCGCCATCCGGCGGGACCTGGTGACCGGCGTCAGCTCCTACCCCAACCTCGAAGAAAAGCGGCCCACCCGGCGCCGCAGCGATCGCGGCAAACGGCCGCTGCCGGACGACGAGTCGACGGCCGTTCATCGCGCCGTCGGCAGCTCCAGCGTGTCCTTCGAAGGCGCGATCGAAGACGCCTCCGAGGGGGTCTCGGTGCGCGACCTGATCGAGCACTTCGCCGGCCACGACGAACCCGCACGGATGGCTGCCCTGCCCGCTGAACGCGAGGCCTCGGCCTTCGAGCGCCTGCGCGACGCCTCCGATCGAACAGCTCCACAAGACCGGAGCCAGACCGCACGCGTTTCTGGCCGCCGTCGGGCAGCCGTCCGACCACGGCTGGGACGTCTCCTCGGTCGTCAACCTGCTGGCCGCCGGCGGCGTCACCGCGGTGCGCGGCGAGGGCCTCGAGGGAGTCGAGGATTCGAGCGCCGCCTACGAAGCCAGCGGCAGCCGCACCGCGGTGCTGTGCGCCCCCGACGAGCTGATCCCGGGGCTCGCCCGCACCATCAAGAGCCGCGGCGCCCACCGGGTCCTGGTGGCGGGCCGACCGGGCCCGGAGCAGGACCATTGGCGCATCGAGGGAGTCGACGGCTACCTCTATGCGGGCTGCGACGCCATCGATCTTCTGATGGACATCCAGGAGGTGGAGGGGGTGCGCCGTGGCTGATCCGTCCGTCCCGGATTTTTCCGCCGTGCCGTTCGCGCTCTCCGACCCCCCACCGACCCGCGACACCGGCCGCCGCCCGTGGATCACTCCCGAGGGGATCGAGGTCGCTTCGGGATACGGTATCGAGGACCTGGTGGGGATCGACCATCTCCACGGCATGCCCGGTTTCCCTCCCTACGTTCGCGGGCCCTACCCCACCATGTATGCGGTCCGCCCCTGGACCATCCGCCAGTACGCCGGGTTCTCGACGGCCGAAGACTCCAACGCCTTTTATCGCCGCAACCTGGCGGCCGGTCAGAAGGGGCTGTCCATCGCCTTCGACCTGCCGACCCACCGCGGCTACGACTCGGACAACCCGCGAGTCAGGGGCGACGTGGGCATGGCCGGCGTGGCGGTCGACTCGATCCTCGACATGCGCATCCTGTTCGACGGCATCCCCCTCGACCAGGTGAGCGTCTCGATGACCATGAACGGCGCGGTCCTGCCCATCATGGCGCTCTACATCGTTGCCGCCGAGGAACAGGGCGTGCCGCCGGAGCTGCTCGCCGGGACCATCCAGAACGACATCCTCAAGGAGTTCATGGTCCGCAACACCTACATCTATCCGCCCGAACCGTCGATGCGGATCATCGCCGACATCTTCCGCTACACCGCCGAGCGGATGCCGCGATTCAACTCCATCTCGATCTCCGGCTACCACATGCAGGAGGCCGGCGCGACCCTCGATCTGGAGCTCGCCTACACCCTCGCCGACGGCATCGAGTACGTGCGGACTGGTCTCGCCGCCGGCCTCCGAGTTGACGGTTTCGCGCCGCGCATCTCCTTCTTCTGGGCGATCGGCATGAACCACTTCATGGAGATCGCCAAGCTGCGGGCGGCCCGCCTTCTGTGGGCGGAGATCATGCGGCGTTTCGGGGCCAAGGACCCGAGATCGCTGACGTTGCGGACCCACTGCCAGACCTCGGGATGGACCCTGACCGCCCAGGACCCCTTCAACAACGTCGCCCGCACGGCGATCGAGGCGATGGCCGCCGCCTTCGGCCACACCCAGTCGCTCCACACCAACTCTCTCGACGAGGCTCTCGCCCTCCCCACCGACTTTTCGGCGCGCATCGCCCGCAACACCCAGATCCAACTCCAGGAAGAGACCGGCATCTGCCGCGTGGCGGACCCCTGGGGCGGTTCGTATTTCATCGAGCGCCTGACCCACGATCTCGCGCTCCGGGCGTGGGATCACATCCGTGAGATCGAGGGCCTCGGCGGCATGGCGAAAGCCATCGCCGAAGGATTGCCGAAACGACGCATCGAGGAGGCGGCCGCCCGCACCCAGGCCCGAATCGAGTCCGGACGCCAGACCATCGTCGGGCTCAACCGTTTCCAGCTGCCCGAAGAGAGCGAACTCGAGGTCCTGGCGGTCAACAACCGGGCGGTCTACCAGTCGCAGCTGGCGCGGCTCGAGCAGATTCGCGCCCACCGCGATGGCGGCGTGGTCGAGTCGAGTCTCGGCGAGATCACGCGCTGCGCCGAACGACAGGAGGGCAACATGCTCACCGCCGCCGTGGAGGCGGCGAGGGCCGGCGCCACCGTCGGCGAGATGTCGGACGCTCTGGAAAACGTCTTCGGGCGTCACCGCGCCACCATCCAGGCCATCACCGGTGTCTACGCCGCCGAGCTGGGAGAGAACATGGAGGACGTGAAGAGGGCCCGAGCCCTGACCGATGAGTTCGCGCGCCGCGACGGCCGCCGCCCGCGGATCCTGGTCGCCAAGGTCGGCCAGGACGGGCACGACCGCGGGCAGAAGGTCATCGCCACCGCCTTTGCCGACCTCGGGTTCGACGTCGACATCGGATCGATGTTCACGACCCCGGAGGAGACCGCCCGCCAGGCGGTCGAGAACGACGTCCACATCGTCGGCGTGTCGTCGCTCGCCGCCGGCCACCTGACCCTGGTGCCGATGCTCCGTCAGGAGCTCGTGCGCCTCGGACGCCCCGACATCGTGATCGTGGTCGGCGGCGTCATTCCACCCACCGACCACGAGGCGCTCCGAGAGGCGGGCGCGGCCTTCATCTTCGGTCCGGGAACCAACATCCCGAGCGGCGATCGAGCTCATCGAAGCTCAACCGAACCTCGAGGGTCGCTAGACACGTCTCCATCGCGAACGGAGACGTGATCACCAAGAAGGACTACCACCCCTGGTTCGACCGCTACGTCTACGGCACCGAGGTGCCGCCAATCACGGACTGACGAAAAAGCCTGATCAGTCTTCGACCGGCCCTTGAGGTTGTGTGCGATCGAACCAGTTGATCTCGATCACGCTGGTGGGTTCGTCGGTGAGCACCATGACCGCGCGATAGCCATCGGTGAACCACGGGTCACCGGTGAGGTTGCCGCGCGGCTCCTCCGGCGACACGAAACCCGACACCGCCGGCCTTCGCATAGGCCTTCAGCGCCTGGGCGTAGATGAAGTCTTGAACCAGGGTCGCGCGGGTGTCGTCCACGTTGGGGTCGATGCGGTGGGTGGTCAGGGTCTTGCTCTTGGTGGTGAAGCGGCTGCCGATGTCTCGGCTGATCTGACCCATCATCACCGGCAGGCCCTTGAAAGTCACCGGTGCCAGCCACAGCCGCAGGTGATTGCGGTAGTGGATATTGGAGCGCACCTTCTGCAGCGCGACATCCTGAGCCCGGCCGTAGACGTAGAGATTGCTGATGGGTGCATAGCGGTAGGCGCCGCCAAAGATGCCGAAGATCCCTGTCTTGAGGGCCGAGCTGGTTCCCATGGCCGCCGTCGGGTCCCATCCGGAACGGAGAAATGCCGGCCAGACCGCCTCTGCGTCGCCGACAATCACGAAATTGAGCGGATCTCCCGTTTTGCTGCCGTCGGCGTTGGTGACGGTGGCCGGTTGCTCCTTCACCCACTGCAGAAACGCCAGTGGTTCGGTGAAATCGATGATCTCCTGGTCCGGGTAGAGGACCGGATAAAGATCGCCATCGTCGAACTTGTGGAAGTCGGCGTTGAAGCCCGGGATCTCGGTGACGAACTCCACGTGGATCGCGTCGTGTTCGCTGAAGACCTCCACCAGCACCCAGCGGACGCCCCGGCTTCGATTGGCGAACACGAAGCCCGAGACCGTCTCCCCCGGCGGGATGAGAAACGGCATCTGGTTTTCGTAGTAGAAATACTTTTTCTCGGTATTGGCCTTCTTCGACCACCTCCAGTGGGTCTTCTGCGCCACTTCGAGGGGGGCGAAGTACTCGGGGTCGATACTTCGGGGCATGAACAACATCTCGTCGTCGGTGTCGTTGGTGATCTCGATCCACACCGGCTGGATCTTCTTTTTGTAGAGCTTGCAGTCGAAGGCGGCTTTGGCCTCCTCGGCGGTCAGAACGACGATCGAAGCCGTGACTCCCTGCTGGGTCTGGGTCTCGGCCCGTTGCTTGAAACCGACCTCGTCCATCGGGGTCGGGCTGAAGGTCCGGCAACCCACGACACATGCCAGCGCCGCACACGAAAGTGCCGTTCGTCGCGAAATTCTCATTGTCGCCAACCTCCCGAAGTCCAGTGGCCAGAGAATACCATTTCGAATGTGAAGCCTCTGTCCCTCGTTGATTCCAATCACCACGAAGCGGGAGCGCCGGCCACCAATTCAGTCGTGGCGGACCAGTTGCCGACCTTGCCTGACGATCCACGGGTGGCTGTACCAGTGAAAGGCACCGCCGTCGGCCGTCGGTGCGGTGCAGTTGACCCGGTTGCGGCCGGGTTGAAGGTCTGTTTTGGGTGAGACCGCAAACCGGCGGCCCGGCTCGATCCACTCGACCGCGACCTCGCCCTGACCGCCGACAAAACAGGCCAACCGCTCGAGGTCGGCGTCGGTGTCCGCGAGGGTGACCTCGATGCCGGGCCGAAGAGACGCGGTGACCGGGTCCCACGGCTGTACCGCCGCCACCGGGAGGGGCCGAGTCGCCACTTTGACGGCGAAGTCCTCGATGTTCGCGTAGACCTCCGCCATCGGAAACCTGGGCAGGGCGCGCAGATCACTGGTCTTGCCGACGGCGCCGGATTGCTGGCCAAAGGCCACATAGCCGAGGTTCGTCACCAGCTCCGCCACGCTGGTGTCGTACTCCCCGTAGGGGTAGGCGAGAATCCCGGGGAGAGGCTGCAGTTCTTCCGCCAACCGCCGTTCGGCGTGTTCGATGTCCGCCCGCACCCGGGCCAGGCGATCGATCTCGCTCACGACCCCCGGCCACTCGACGTAGGATCGGTGACTCGAACCGTGGTTGGCGAAGGTCGCGCCGCCCTCCGCCATTGCGCGCATCTGGCTCCACGTCATGTAGGTCTCGCGGCCGGCGTCGACGGTATCGGTGGCAACGAAGATCGTAAAGGGGTAGCCGCGCGCCTTGAGACGCGGGTACGCCACTTCGTACACCGACAGATAGGCATCATCGACGGTGATCGCCACCGCCCGGTCGGGCAGTTCGGTCTCACCACGGATGGCTGCCACCACATCGCCCAGGGGAACCACGGTGTAACCCGCGTCTTCGAGGTACTCGAGGTGGGCCTCGAACTGCTCGACCCGAACACTCGTCGAGGGGTACCGGTCCTCCCCGAAACGGTGGTACATGAGCACGACGGCCTCGTCCGTCGCGAACGCCGCCCCGCCCGCCAGGACGAGGCCGACGGCGATGGCAGCGGCCCTCACGAGATCACTGTGCGCCTTCACCTACCGGAACCAGAAAGATCGTCGGACCGTCACCCAGGAAGGCGTCGTCCGCCGGGTCGAGCTTGTTGACCCGCATGATGCCGTGCAGCGAATCCACGTAGGCCGCACCCCGCTCGGAGTACTTGTCGAGGGTCTCGGCCAGCTCCCAGCCGCTGATCCGTTTGCCGTCCGCCCGCATCTGGGCGCGCCGCGCACGCAAAGCGGCGTAGGCCGCGTGGGTGTTGAGGTTCATCATGTACGCCATGACCGATCCCAAGGGGCTTTCAAATGCCGCGATCCGGTAGTCCCCCATGCCCTCCCGCTGCTGCTCCGGTTTGATGCCCTTGCCGCCCCACGACCACTGACCGAAGAGGGCGTTGCCCTCGGCGGCGAACCGCGAGGTGCCCCAACCGCTCTCCTCGGCGCACTGGCTCAGAACCAGCGACACCGGGACCACGTCGACTCTCACCATCAGCTCATCAAGGGCCTTGCTGTCGATGACGGCGCCCTCGTCCTTCACCACCCCATAGGTCACTGCGAGCTTCGCGAGCCACTCGCTGTCGTCACCACCGAGCTCCCCGTCTGCACTATGCTTTTTCGCCAGATCGACCAACCGGCTGCGGTCGCGCAGGATCAGCTCATTCGATCTCAGGGCGAGCGGCGCCAGGGCGCGGAAGAAGATCCGCTTCTTGGTCTGCACCGTGACTTCCTTGGAGACGGTGTCCCGCCACCGCGATGCGATTTCAGTGAGGTACACGCGAGGTACTTCGCGAATTCCAGCCTGCCACACCTCGGGCGTGTATTTGAGCTTGTCGAACAGGGTCTGCACTTCCTCGTACGATGAGAACTCGAAGCGTTCCTCGGGCCGGCTCCCGGGCTCGGCCGAAAACGTAGGTGACGGTATCCCACAGACAGCCATCAGGATCACCAACCAGCCAACAGAGTGTCGTTCGCGCATAGTTTGAACTCCTTCTTGAGATCAAGATCATAGCAGCCCGCCGGCTCCTCGGCGCGCGCGATTTTCACCGCCCAAACCATCCCGGTTGGCGAGCGCCGATCAGACCACGTATGATCGACTCAAGCGAGGAGAAGCTGTTCACAGAATGCCGCACACATCTCTTGACATCGAACGACTTCTGGGCGGAATCCGCGACCGCGACCGGGCGGCGCTCGGACGTGCGCTCACCCTGGTCGAGTCGAACCTGGCGACCGACCGGCGTCTCGCACAGGAACTCCTGACGGCCCTGTTGCCTCTCACCGGCAGCGCTCAGCGCATCGGCATCTCCGGCGTTCCCGGTGTCGGCAAGAGCACATTCATCGAGACTTTCGGCTGCAGCCTCGTGGACAAGGGGCACCGTGTCGCCGTGCTGGCCGTCGACCCCTCCTCATCGGTCTCGAAGGGCTCGATCCTCGGCGACAAGACCCGGATGGAGAAGCTCGCCGTGTCCGACGGGGCCTTTATCCGACCCTCCCCCACCGGCGGGTCGTTGGGCGGCGTCGCCCGCAAGACCCGCGAGTCGATCCTGGTGTGCGAGGCGGCGGGCTACGACGTCGTGCTCGTGGAAACGGTCGGCGTCGGCCAGTCGGAGACGGCGGTGGCGGAGATGGTCGATTGTTTCCTGCTGCTGATGCTCACCGGCGCCGGCGACGAGCTGCAGGGCATCAAACGCGGCATCCTCGAGCTTGCCGACGTGATCGCCATCAACAAGGCCGACGGCGCCAACACCGAAGCCGCCGAGCGGGCCCGCACAGAGCTCGAACGCGCCCTCGCCATCCTGCGGCCGGCGGGCGATGGCGGGTGGACGCCAAAGGTGGTGACGTCATCCGGAAGCACCGGCGCAGGTCTCGACGAGGTCTGGCAACTCATCGAAGAACACCGTGCGGTGATGGAGGCTGATGGACGGCTCGAACGCAACCGCCAACAACAGCTCCTGGGCTGGATGTGGGAGATGGTGGACGAGGGGCTGCGAAATACCGTTCGCGAACACCCTGAGGTCGCAGAGACCCTGGGCTCCGTTGAAACCGACGTCCTCGAGGGCAAAACAACCCCATCCGCCGCGGCTGAATCCATCCTGAGGATCTTCGGAACA
Source organism: uncultured Verrucomicrobiota bacterium (assembly GCA_942490575.1). Lineage (GTDB taxonomy): Bacteria > Verrucomicrobiota > Verrucomicrobiia > Limisphaerales > CAIMTB01 > CAIMTB01. Next base: position 37,387 of record CALNYA010000069.1, on the reverse strand, counting down.
TAGCTGGGCAGCGTGGGCCTGGGAGGAAAAGGTCAAAGATGACGTCACAGGAACGGATCAAGAAAGACCTGATCGATGCGATCAAGGCGAAGGATGTCGACAAAAGAGAGGCTCTGCGCGTCGTCCTCGGCGAATTCGACCGGCAGGGCACGAAGGCCTTGACCGACGAAGAGGTCGCCGGAGTCCTTCGAAAACTGGCGAAATCCGAACGGGAGACCCTCGAACTGAAGGGGGAGCCCGACTCGGCGTTCATCCGGACCGTGGAGGCCTACCTGCCGAAGATGGTGACGGACGAGGAAATCACCGCGTTCATCCGGGAGAACATCGACCTGTCAGCGTTCAAGAACACCATGCAGGCCATGGGTCCGATCATGAAACACTTCGGTGAGACCGCGGACGGCCACGCCGTCAAACGGGTCCTGCAATCCTTGGGCCGAAGGCCCATCGATTCCGATCGGTGATCCACTCCTGAGCCCCCTTCAGCGTCGTTCAGGATCCCACCACAGCAATCCCGCCGCGATCCGGCCTTGGCGCCAGCCTCGCTGCTCGACAGGCAGGAGACAATCATCGCGTTGACCCCCCTCCGGTCGAGGTGCGTGCTTCTTCACGGTCGACACGCCGAATGGGGTCGTGGCGGCGAGGCGTGCTCTCGAGCGTCGCCGTGAAGTCCCGCCGACCATCTTCACACCGTGTGGCTTTGCCCGACGGCGACGACGACTGTCAGCCGACGCGAGGGTGGCGGATGCCACCTCGACACCTCGCCGACGCAAACGCGAGGTCCCGTCATGGCGTACGTTTCGAAGGTGGCGGATGGCGGCTGGTCGAGCTCGCCGATCAGCAAGCGGGGATGGATCGACCTACGAGCTGCGAGTAGGCGCTCCCGAGGGTGGGGCCTCCTCGGCACACCGCATGCTGCGTACACCTTCAGAATCGCTGGTCAGCTACCACGGCTGGAATTGCAGCCTCATGAGGAAGATATTGGCCGTTCCCCGGTCTTTCGGGTTGGCAAGGACGTAGTTGAACTCGACCCGGGTGGTGGCGTTGACGTACCAATTCAAAGAGGCACTGATGTCGGTGAGGTCGCCGCCCTCGACCAGGCCATCGGTGAGGTCGATGGTGGAAAAACGTCCGACCACTTCCCAGGCGCCGCCATTCCTCTTCTTGAAAGGGTTCCCCTTGGTGTACTTCTTGGTCGGTCGCGGGCGGTCGAAGGTCCCGCTGTTGGTGCGGTAGGGCTTGCTCTCTCCGGTCAGAAACCAACCGACCTGGATATAGGAACCACTGAATCTGGGGTCGCCGTAGTTTTGGGCCGAGATATCGCTAACGATGTACTCAGCCGCCACCCACAGAGGCCCCTGAACCGTCGCGAAATCGAGGCCCCACAGCCTGATATGGCCGACATCGAGATCTCCGGTGTCCACCAGGAAATCCACAAAACGCGCCTCCGGCCGCGACCGGTACTGGAGGCTGCCCCCGGTCGGCGACCTCGAACTCAAGGAAACACCGACGTGGATGAGCTCGCGCCCTTCGTTTCGGTACTTCAACAAATGAGTGAAGCGACCGGTCAGCGACAACGTTGATTTGGAGGCGTTCTGCTCGCTCGACTGACCGAAGGAGAACATCCCGAAAGCCCAGCTGAAACGCCCCTTCCGGCCGGAGTCGTGGACCATCCAGCCGATGTTGGATCCCGGCGCGATGGTCTGCACCGGCAGCGACCGTTCCATGAAACCGATGTTGTACGAGCTGGTCTGCCGCTCGAGGCTGAAGGGCTCGTTCATGAAACCCAGCCTGAGCTTGCCGAGGTAGGCCCCCCAGACCTCGAGTCCTCCTTCGGATCCCTCGATCCATGCATCGCTCACCCCCCAATCGGGGCCGAAGTCGAATGCAAGGTTGAAGTTGAACTTGTTGACACGCCCTGCCGCATAAAGCCCAAAACGGCGCACACCGAAATCGGTCTCGATCGGTCCATAGTTCTCGTCATAGTTTGTGTCGCCGCTGCCGACCGTACCGTCAAACTGTGCTTGCCGCCGATCCTGAACTTGAGCTTGCCGTCGAACAGACTGTAACGCGAGAGGCCCCGCATGGCGGCGACGAAATTCCCCCATTTCGTCTTGACCGGCTCCGGCTCGATCTCGTCGAGATCGAAGGGCTGATAGTCGGTAAAGGCCATTTCACCGGGGTTGGTCACGACGTCGCCCTTGTCGAGTTTTTCTTCGCCCTCCCCGCTCTCGGCGGCCGGAGTCGGCGAAGGTTCAGACGAGGGTTCTTCGGCCCCTTCCACATCTGCAGGTGGTGCGGTCTCTCGAGTCGGCTCTTCCGCGTCCTGTGCAACCGGCGTCGGCGACGGGGTCGAAGGGATCTCGGTCGGGACCGGCGTTGGCGACGGTGCGGAAGTCACGACGGGAGTCGTGGCCGGCGTCGGCGTCGTGACCGCCGTCGGCCACGGCGGAGGGCTCTGGGCGCCGGCCGTCGGCGCAAAAAACACCAGGACCGCCAGAACCGACAGCATGACTCTGATCATCAACCCGGGGATTTGTTGTATGTGCACGGCGACATCCTAACTCAAATTGATCAGGCTTTCGCCCCACCGGGTGCCCTTCGCACCAGCAACCACAGGAAGAACGGTGCGCCGAGGAAGGCGGTGATGACCCCGACCGGCAGCTCGGCCGGGGCGAGAACGACCCTGGCGGCGGTGTCGCACACGGCGAGGAAGGCGCCCCCGAACAGAAGAGACGCGGGGAGAAGAACGCGGTGGTTGGGGCCCACCAGCAAACGACAGATGTGGGGCGCCATCATGCCCACGAAACCGATCGGGCCGCAACCCGCAACGACCCCTCCGACCATGATCGAGGTGGCGAGAAAGAGGATGGTCCGGGTACGCGCCACGGCGACCCCGCGGCTGGCCGCGATCTCCGGGCCGGTGGCCAGGAGGTCGAGTTCGCGCGCGCGCCACGAAATCACGAGAGCGCCCACCAGCACCACCGGCGCCATGTGGATGACCGTGCGGAGGTCAACCGCTCCCAGACCCGCCCATCAGCCAGCGAATGATGCGGTAGGAGTCGCCGAGCGATGCCGTGTACTGGACAAAGAGAATCACGCTCGAAAAGAAGAAGTTCATGGCCACGCCGGCAAGCAGGAGGATGGTGGACGACAGATCGGGCCGGAGCTTCGTCAGGACCCACACCACGCCCACAGCCAACAGAGCGCCGGCAAAGGCCGCCGCGACGTTGGTCGAGAGACCGAACACCACCAACGACAGACCCAACCGACTCGCGAGTGCGACACCGAGCGACGCCCCACTGGCCACACCGAGGGTGTACGGAGTCGCCAGAGGATTGCGAAACACCGCCTGAAACACCGCCCCGCCCAGGGCCAGACCGGCGCCGCCGACGAAGGCTGCCAGAACCCTGGGCACCCGGATCTGCCAGAAGATGACGGCCGCCGGATCGGTCCCGCGCGGGTCGAAGAGAACGGACAGCGGCAGCGGCTGCATGCCCACCATCGGCATCACCGCCACCACGGCCACCGCCGCGGCTCCGAGCAGGACCAGACGCACCCCCGGCCTCACGAACCGTTCCTCGCCGGAAGCACAAACGGCAGTCCGCGACGACCGCCCTCCACCAGTCGGAACTCCGCGTCAAAGATCTCCGCCAGCACTCGTTCGTCGAGGAGATCTGCGGGCCGACCGACCCTTTCGACCCTCCCCTCCTTGAGGGCGAGGACCGTGTCTGCAGATGCAACCGCACTGTTGAGATCGTGGGTGACGGCCACCACCGTCAGCCCCTTCTCCCGGTGCAGCCGATCGAGGAGATCGAGGATCTGCACCTGGTGGCGGTAGTCGAGGAAACTGGTGGGCTCGTCGAGGAGCAGGATCGAGCCCCCCTGGGCGAGGGCGGCCGCGATCGAGGCTCGCTGGCGTTCACCACCGGAGAGCGAGGCCATGGGCCGGTCCGCGAACTCCGTCACTTCGGTGAGATCCAGGGCCTCGCTCACCGCGGATTGATCGGCCTCGGTGAGCGCAGCCCACGCCCCGAGGTAGGGAAACCGCCCCATCTCCACAAATGCCCGCACGGTGAAGTCCAGCGACTCCGGCATCCGGCTGCGGCACGTAGCTCACGGTGCGCGCGAGTTCACGCCTGCCGTACATCTGGAGGCCTTTTCCGCAGATTTCGATCCCGCCAGCCGATGGCTCGACAATACCGTCGATGCATCGTAGAAGGGTCGACTTGCCCGCCCCGTTGGGCCCGATGACGGCCAGAAAGCCACCGCTTTCGACCCGGAAGTCGATCTCGCGGAGGATCTCCGCGTTTCCGAAACGCACGCAGAGGCCTTCGACAAGGATCGCCGGGGCATTCACGGCGTCGTCCAATCGAGCTCGGGGTGCAGCGACATCGCGACCTCGCGCACCATTTCGGGCAGGCGTGGCCCGGGCACCACCATCAGATCGCCCTCGAGGACCCGGACCCGGTCCTCCCGCACCGCCCGCAGTTCCGTCAACCGCCGCCACCCGGTGAGGATCTCGTCGATCTCCGCGCCCCGTTCCTCGATGCCCGCCACCACATCGAGCACCACATCGGGATCGAGGGCGGTCAGCCCCTCACGGGAAATTTCCGGGTATCGGACCAGGCCGTCTTCCACCGCATTGACCCCGCCGGCGATCTCCAGCACCCCGCTGTAGAAGGTGTCCGGGCCCCGCCGCCCACACCGAGCGCACCACTCCGCCGCCGATGTCGTGACCCACCACCACCACCGTCCGGGGGCGCGGTGCGCCCTCGACGACGGCGGAGACCGCGGCCAGCCGTCGTTCGACGTCGGTGCGCAGCCGCTCGCCCGGCGTCTTCGACCCCGCACGCTGCGGCCACGATCGAAATCGACTCCAACAGGGAGTCGCACGTCGTGCTGGTCGATCTGCAGGACCGGCACCCCGAGCGCCTCCAGCCGGCGCGCGTTGGCTTCGCCGGACGGAATCAGGACCACCAGGTCGGGCTCGAGCGACACGATGGCCTCGAAGTTCGGGTCGAGGTGGCCGCCGATGACCGGCAGATCGAGGACCTCGGGAGGATAGGCACAGTAGCGGGTGACCCCGACCACGCGATCGCCGACCCCCAGTGCAAACAAGGTCTCGGTCAGGCTCGGCGCCAGGGAGACGATTCGTTGTGGCGGCTTCGCGGCGGCAGCGCCCCGGCCTTCAGTTGCGCTCTCGACCGTTCCACCGCCAGAGCATCCGCCGAGCACTGCCAGGGCAATGGTGAGGACTGCGGCATGTCGGCGGCGGACCATGACTCCTCCACACAAAAATCCCGGGCCCACTCGGGCCCGGGATGCCGTATTTCATCCACGGTTGTCGATCGTGACTGCCACCCCGTCCGCGAGGGTCGGCACCACCGTCTTCGAGCAGGGTCTTCTGACTTCCGGATCGTCCTACCAGCCGACCCTTCCCACGATGAGACATCGCAGTGGTCTTGTCGGCCTTCGTCCCCGGTCACAGCGGCGGGACCGCGACGGACTCGCACCGTCTTCCCCACACCCGAAGCAGACCGAGTCTACCGCCCCGGCGCCGGGATCACAACGTCAACCTTCAACGTTCCAAAATCGGTTCATCCGGAAAATATGAGGTCGGAGGACTGCTCGAGACGAGCTCCGAAGGAGCGACAGGTTGTAGCCTGGGGCGTGAGCCCCAGGATTCCGCATCAAACCAGAGACCGAGCCGCGGAGCGGCGACAGACGTTGAGTATCGACGGGAAAGATCGCCATCGCAGTCGAGATCTGTCGCCCCGCCGGGGCTTGATTCAGAAGGGGGCCCGAAAACCCCGGGGCTCACGCCCCGGGCTACTCCCTGTCGCCGCTCCGCGGCTCATACAGAATCTGATGGTTGCGTTGGTCCACGATGAACGTCATCGACCCTTCTTCACCTCACGGAATACCGGGTAAGCCCTACGTACTAACGACTCATCGAACCCAGCGGGTCGGCACCCAGACCTTGCGGCTCTCCCAGGGCCCCGAGATGACCCGAACGTGCGTCACGCGGCCCCGGGAGGCGGTCCCGAGCACGCGGACGGTGGTGCCTCGCGCCACCTCGACTGCACGTCCCTGTTCGATCAGGAAGGCAAGCTCGGACCCTTCGGCGACGTCGCCTGCTTTCACCAGGACCGTTGCCGAGTCCGGGTCCAGGGCCACCACCACCGAGCCCTCGTGGTCGTTTTCAAGGACGCCGATCTCACCCGTCGATCGCTGATGTGAAATGATCCGGCCGCTGGAATCCTGACCCAACCACCACACCAGCAACGCGATCGGGATCAGCAGCAGAAGCCACCGGAGGTGGCGGGTCCAGCTGCGCCGCGGCCCGGGAAGTCTCGATCTCGACCGGCACCGCTTCCGCGAGCTGAGCGTCGGCGGGCAGCATCGCCAGAAACTCCGTCCGGCAGGAGGTGCACCGGAGCGAGCGGCCGAGATATCGCTCGTGCACCTGCATGTGCGAACCGCATTTCTCACAGGTGTGGATGTAGCCAGGCATGCACCTTTTTCCAGTCCCTACCAGCTTAGCAAACGGATGGCGTGCCCGTTTGGTGGGATGCAGTGCAAAGCCGACTTTCCATTTCGGATTCCGGGAGGAGCCACCTTCGAATTGTCTGCCCGATCCGATCCGCCAACCGAACTGCGGGCGTCAGACAATGCAAAAAATGGCACCTCCGACCACGCGATCCCGACACCCACTATCTGAACACCTAGGCGATTCTAGCCTCGGTGGGGTGCGGTGGAAATTCCGAATTCCTAATTCCGAATTCCTAATTCGCCTTGTACCGCACCTTCCCACCGACGATCGTGTAGAGCACGGTCGTGTCGGCGATCTCGTCGTCGGGGACGGTGAGGATGTCCTTCGACAGCACCGTGACGTCGGCCAGCTTGCCGACCTCGAGGGAGCCTTTGATGTCCTCCTCGAACGCGGCATAGGCGGCATCGAGGGTCCTCGCCCGCAGCGCTTCTTCTCGGGTCATGCTCTGCTCCGGATAGAAGGCGACGCCGTTGTTCATCACCCTGGTGACGGCGGCGCTGTAGTCCGGGATCGGGTCGACCGATCTCCACCGGCACATCGGTGCCGCCGGCGATCACCGCGCCGGAGTCGAGCAGGCTGCGCCACACGTAGGCCCCCGTCTCGGAACGTTCGTCGCCGATCCGCAGCGGGACCCAGGGCCCGTCGGAGGTGCAGTGGACGGCCTGCATCGCCGCGATCACGCCCAGTTCCTCGAAGCGGGGGATGTCGTCGGGGTGCAGATGCTGGGCGTGCTCCACCCGCCAGCGCAGGTCGCGACCGTCCGGCCGCGCGTCGATGGTCTCCTGGTAGATATCCAGGGTGACCCGGTTGGCACGGTCGCCGATGGCGTGGGAGCACAGTTGCAGCCCGTATTCGGAAGCCAGCCGCGCGGACTCGCGAAGCTCGTCCGGTGTGACGATGTTGAGACCGATGCTGTCCGGCAGATCGGTGTAGGGCTCCAGCATCCACGCACCGTGGGAACCGAGAGCGCCGTCGACCCAGCGCTTGATCCCGCCGACGGTCAGATAGCCGCCGCCTTCGCGGTAGACCCTGTAATCCGGCAGGCCCTCGGCCAACTCCTCGTTGTCCTCGGACAGCATCACCCACAAACGGATCGGCAGCTCGCCGGCCTCGGCCATCCGCTGCAGCAGTTCGACCTGGCGAAAGGACGAGCCGGCATCCTGGAACGAGGTGATGCCCTTGGCCAGACTCTCCTCGCTCGCGAGCTCCGCCATCCGTCGCACGGTCGCCTCGTCCCACCCGAGGTCGAGTTGCGCCGCGACCAGTTCGTCCGCAGTCTCGCGGAGCACGCCGATCGCACGGCCTGAGGCGTCGCGCACGATCTCGCCTCCAGGCGGGTCCGGCGTCGCGTCGTCGATCCCGGCCATCTCCATCGCCAGCTGATTGACCATCGACGCGTGACCGCTGGCGTGGGTCAACATCACCGGGTTGTCGGGCGACACCGCGCTCAAGGCGTCGTGGTACGGCAGACCGGAGACGTTGGGCTCGGGCGTCGCCGCCCACTTCTCCTGGTGCCAGCCGCGGCCCAGGATCCACTGCCCGGGCTCGGCCTCGGCTGCCGCCGCGCCCACCATCGCAACGATCTCATCAAAATCAACGACCGTCCGCAGATCGAGCTGCATGGAGGCCCGCCCGAGACTGAGGAAGTGGCCGTGGCCCTCGATCAGACCCGGCACCGCGAGCGCCCCGGCGAGGTCGATGACCTCGGTCTCGGGACCGATCAACCCCTCGGCCTCGGCGTTGGAGCCGACCGCGACCAACTCCTGGCCGCGCGCCGCCACCGCCTCCACGACCGGGTTGGCCGCATCCATGGTCACGATGCGTCCGTTCATCAGCACCAGGTCGGCGGGCTCTTCGGAAGGCGCACAGGCCAACACCGACATCGCGAGCAGGAGCATCGAAAAACGCTTCATCGGAACCTCCGGCGCCAGAGTACACCGAACAGAATTCTCAATTTTGAATTTTGAATTTTGAATTTCAGCACAACGCTCCTCCGATCTTGAAATCCTGAGTGCTCAGGGCGGGTGGGGCGTCCTCCGGCGGAGGTGCCCTCGTGGTCGGGTTTCAAGGCTGCTCAACGACTATCATTTCAAGCGAGCGAGTTCTCTTTCCTGTCATCCCGACCGAAGGCCCGGAGGGCCGAAGCGGAGGGATCCCTCCACTCGCTCGCTCCGCTCCCTCGGTCGGGATGACATGAGAAGGAGGTGGTCCGCTCTCTCCGTCGGGATGACCTCCTGAAAATAATTGGGTTTTCCACGGGTGGTTGCGTGGAATTCAAAATTCAAAATTCAAAATTCAAAATTCAGAATTCAACTCAGAGTCTTCCCCGCAGCACGAGCTGAATCGATCGTCCCGGGGCGAGCACCGCATCCTCGTCCGAGGATGCGAGGTAGCTGCGGTTCAGAAGGTTGCGGGCGAGCAGCGAGATCTCGAGCCATTCGGACACGGTGAAGCCGGCGCCGGCATCGAGCACCGCATAACCCGGCACGTCCTGTTCGGTGGGGCCCGGCCGGTCATCCTGAGCGTAAACTGCTCCGCGCGCCATCCACCACCACCTCTTCGACGGCGTCCCACGAACCACCGCAAACACACCCGGCGCCGGCACCCCGTCGGTGGGCGCCCCGTCCTCGAGGGTCTCGCCCTGGAGCGCTTGAGCGCCCAACTGAAGCTCCAGTGAGTCCCCTATCACCAGGCTGCCCTCCAGTTCGAGTCCGGTGATCTCCGCATCGCCGTGGTTGCGGAAAAAGAAGTCATCGCCGACCCGAAAGCGTTCGATGAGGTCGTCGATACGGTAGCTGTAGGCGTAGAGCCCGACTGCCGTTCGCTGCCCCGAAAAGCGAAGAGCGAGATCGAACTGCAGGCTGGTTTCGGGATCGAGATCCGGATTGCCGGTGATGAACCCGCGTCCGGTGACTCCGCGGTAGTAGCGATCTGAGAGCAGCGGGTCGCGGAAGCCGCGCGCCACCTGGCCTGTCAGGTCGAGCCCACCGCCAAGGTCGATTCCGACCGCGGCGAAACCGGAAACAGCCGAGTTCGAGGTACTGAGATCACCGAAATAGCCGCCCTGGTTGCGGCTCGTCACGGAGTCGCCGCGCACACCGAGGTTGAAATACCACCTCCCGAGTCCGCGGCTGAGGGTTGCGAACGTACCGAAATCGTTGCCCTTCGCCGACTCGATACTGACCTCGCTCTCGGTGTCGACAGGTTGCCCGTCGAGATCGAAGGTCGTGGACTGATTCACCGCCTCGAGGTCGTAGCGGCCGCTGATATCGAGCCCCAGCACCAGCCGCCACTCTCCGAGAGGACGCTCGGCGTCAGCCCTGATCGAGAAATCGTTGGCGTCGACCCGCGACTCGGCAAGCTTGCGGGGAGCCGAGCCGGTGGCGAAGCGGTCCTTGTCGAGATCCACACGGTAATCATCCCAGGCGAGGCTGATTCCGATCCGGCTCCACGAGCCCGGGCCGGGTCGTTCGAAACCGAGGCCCAGCCGGTTCGACTGTTCGATCGGATAGAAAACACTCTGAAGTGCCGAGTCGGGGGCCGGTTTGCCGACGTCGCGGGCCTCGTCGGTGCGCCAGAGGACGTGCGCCACTCCGCCGAGAACCGCCGCCTGCCACCCGACGCGGAAACCGGCCATCTCCGACCCCGAATCCAGGACCGTTCCTTCGGGGCTCTCGTAGTCGCCGTAGTCGCGGTAGTGTGCGCCAACCATCATTCCGCCACCGAGCAGCCCGGTGGTGAACTCCGCCGCGGCCCCGACCTCGTCGAGCCCGGTGCCGCCGACCAGAGTCCACCGCAGGGATCGGGTGCCCTGCGGGTCCGGCAGCCGGGTTCGCGACCTGATGATGCCGCCAAAGGCGTCGGAGCCGTAGGCCACCGAGCCCGGGCCCCGGACCACCTCGACTTCCTCGATGGTCTCCGGGTCGAGGTAGGTCGCCGACGGCCCCGCGCGGCGCTCGGAGCTGACGCGCCCGTCGTCGAGCAGCAAGAGCGTGCGGTGCTGCGGCAACCCGCGCAGGCTCGGCACCGCCGCGTGGCCGTCGCCGCTGACTTCCGACCCCGGGAGGTTCTCGAGGGTCTGGAAGAGCTGGGCGGGCAAGCGCTGCCCGAGGTCGCCGCGGCCCATCACGGTGGTTGCTACAGCGGGCGGCAGCTCGAGGTCGGGCACGACCCCGCTGACCACGGTGACGGTCTCCCCCGCCGGAGCCACCATCACGGTGAGGAGGCCCTCCTCCGGGACCGCCACTACCGGCACCGGCCGCAGGGCCACCCCGTCGGGCCGGGCCACAAAGAGCACGAACGGGGTCGCGGGCACCGGATCGAGATTGAAACGACCGTCCTTGTCGGCCAGCAGGGAATCGCCGCGGCCCACGACCGTGATCCGGGCCCCCGCCAACGGCGATCCATCGGGCGTCACCACCCGGCACTCCAGCGCGGCCGCAGTTGCCGCCGCCCACAGGACAGCCATGAAGATCAGTAAACGGGATCGTTTCATACCGGTGAAAATTCCTCACTTCAACGTGTTGCGAGACGCAATAAATCGTCCGCCATGCCCAGGGTCAGACCCCAGATGAGATGGCCGTCGTAACGATAGCAGGGAAGATCCACGGACAATCCGTAGCGCCGGTAGGGCATGGTCTCGCGATTGCCGTGGTCGGCGAGGAAGGCCACCGGGACCCAGACGACCGCTGCCACCTCGTGGTTGGTCGTGAGTTCCGGAGTTGTCTGCAGCTCGAAGACATAGGGGCTGATCACCATCGACAGCGGGCGGCCCCGGCCCACCGCGCGAACATCCGACAGCCGGCCCACCGGCGCCGCATCTCTCTCGAGGTCGAGTCCCACCTCCTCACGGGTCTCGCGCAACGCGGCCGCCAACAGGCCGTTGTCGGACTGCTTCGACCTTGCCGCCGGGGAAGGCCATGTGACCGGACCACGGGTCTCGAGGGTCCTCGGCGCGGTGAATGAAGAGCAGTTCGGGGCCGGCCGGTGCCGGACGCAGAATCGCTGCCACAGCCGCTCTCGTCAAACCTTCAAAGTCCGGGATTTCCTGCGGTGTGTGGCCCGCAAGAGCCGCGCGGAAGTCGTCGATCGTCGGCACCGGGCTATTGTGGCAGAACCGGTGCATCGCCGGTCGAAGGGCGCCAGCCTGACGGCCGTGCGGACAAAATTGAGCCGCGAAAACTGGCGGCTGGTCAGGAATTCGAAGAACCGGTCCTTGAAACGACCCTTCGGAAACACCCTGCGCACGATCCGGCGCGGTGCGACGCCTTCGGCGGCCAATTCCACCGAGGACCGCGCGGCGGTTTCGATCCGGTCGGCCTTGCGTTCGAGAAGTCGTGCAGGGTCGTCGATGATCAGACCGTGGCCGGTCAGCATCCGCCGCGGCCGCAACGCCGCCACCCGGCGAAGCGATCGCGCCTCTTCCCAGGGGTTGGCCCAGGTCAGCACCGCCGTCGCCCCCGGCGACACGAAGAGATCGCCGGTGAAGACGTCGCCGGTGGCCTCCTCGAAAAGGGCGACCTGGGTCGAGGAGTGGCCCCGGTGCGGCCACCGCCCGCAAGCGGCGGCCACCCGACTCGACCACCTCCGGCATTTCCAGAGGGCTGAACGGCGTCACATGCCCCCACCAGGCTCGGCGGTAGGGCGCCAGCGTCTTCACGCCCTCGTCCCACAGCTGATCGGCGTGGCGGAGATACACGGGGCACCGGTGCGCGTCCGACAGCACCGCGGCGTTGCCGGTGTGGTCCTCGTGGCTGTGGGTGCAGCAGATCATCGAAATCGATCGCCCATCCAGCGCCCGCAGCAGCGGCTCTCTCACGTAGGCAAAACCGGTGTCGACCAGGATGTCGCCCACCAGATAGGCGCTGACGTCCATCCCGAGAGCCCGCGATCCCAGGGTCCGCATCCGAATGTGGGACACCTCACCGCCGATGTCGCGCACCGACACCCGCGCACCCTGCAGCGCTCCCCACACCCGTTGAAACGTCTCATGCCGCACCTTGTCATTCTAGCCCAGCCGACGCTTCCCCACCCACGCCGATCCATCGCAACAGACAAACCACAGAGGCACAGAGACACAGAGGGAACCCGATGTACCGTGATCTTCCGGCGAGCTATCCCTCATCGTCGTGGGCGGCGGGTCGTCAGGCCGACCACTTCAGGATACATCGGGTCCGTGGTTGCCACGTAGCTCGTACGCTCTGAAGGTGGGCTGAAGCCCACCCTACGGCCCACCCACCACCTGAACTGGAGCGGACCGACGCCCGGCGCGTCTGGTCCCGCCGGGAGGGTTCCGACCGCCCCTGGGATGCGTCGGCCGGTTTGCGTCGGACACGCATCCCGTAGGTCGAGGCTTCGAACGCCGCGTTCGAGATCACCGGCCTTCCGCCCGATCACCCTCCCGGTCGATGACCTCGCCGGACGGTGCTTCGGCGCCTGTTGCGTCTCTGCGCCTCTGCGTTGGTCCGCCGCGTGCGATGGATTTGACGTCATCTGCGTCCGGGCCGGTCTGCGGTTTGCGGACCGGTTGCGATGGATTCCTGCGCCATCTGCTAGAGTTTGGGAAAGCAAGGGAGGATTTCGATGGCAAAGGTGCTGGGTGTCGGTGGAGTGTTTTTCAAATCGGACGATTCGAAGAAACTCGGTGCGTGGTACAAGGAATGGCTCGGCGTTCCCGCCCACCCGGAATGGGGAGCGAGCTTCACCCCCGACACCGTGCCGCCCGGCGGCTTCACTGCGTGGGCGCCCTTCAAGTCGGACACCACCTACTTCGAGCCCTCGACGAACTCGTTCATGATCAACCTGATGGTGGACGACCTCGACGGCGCGCTGGCGCAGGTGGTCGAGGGCGGCGCCGAAGTCGTGGGCGAGATCATGGACGAGCCCTACGGCCGTTTCGGCTGGTTCGTCGACCCCGAAGGCAACAAGGTGGAGTTGTGGGAGCCGAAAGAAGAAGAGAGTTGAATTTCGGAATTCGGAATTCGGAATTCGGAATTTCCATCGCCTCCCACCGACAATTGAACGTCCGAGTGCTCGAAGTGGGTGGGACAATGTGCGGCGGAGGTGCCATTTGAGCCTCTTGCACTCTTCAACATGGGCGGGGATAAACCCCGCCCCTACGGTGCTCCGAACATCTCTGAAAGCCGTAGGGGAGGGGTTTATCCCCTCCCTTTTCAGCAAACATTGTGACGGGTGGCTCCTCACGGGAAGAGCCTTCGGATACGGTTTTGCTACCGTGCCTTCGAGGAGGGACGTTATGGAGAATCCCAACTACTTCCTGATGGTGCTCTGTGGCTTCCTGGTCGGAGTCGGGGCTTCATTTACGGGGCTGGGTGGCGGCTTCCTCATCGTGCCGCTGCTGCTCGTCCTCGGCTACTCCGCGCAGAAGGCCGTGGGGACCTCCTTTCTGGCCATCCTCGTGATTTCGGCCTCGGCCCTGCTCGCCCACAACAAGCTCGCCAACGTGGATTTCAAGATCGGTATCCTGCTCGGTCTCGGCGGCATCCTCGGCGCCCAGATCGGCCCGCGGCTGCTCGAGCACGTGTCGACCGGCAGCTTCAAGAAGATCTTCGCCGGCGTGCTGGTGGGTCTGGCGGGGTATCTCTTCTTCCAGAAATAGCTGAATCCGGAACGACCTCTTCCTCAACGACTCCAACGTTCGGTGCATTCGGGAAGGCGAGACCGTAGGATTCCCCGACGTGACCGAGGAGCGACTCACCCCGCCCCTGGACCACGGGAACGAATAATCCGCCAAGCCGCGGAGCGGCGACAGGTGACCAACATCGACAAGAAGATCCCCATCACGGCCTGATCTGTCGCCCCTCCGGGGCTTATAAGGAAATGAAACGCGGTTCCCGGGGCTCACGCCCCGGGCTATTCACTGTCGCCGCTCCGCGGCTTACGGCAGAATCTGATGGCCGTGTTCGTCCTCGATCGACCTCGTAGACCTTCCTCACCCCACGAAACCCTTGATGAACCCAACGTTCGAACGTTCCAACGTTTTAACGTTCTACCGTCTTGTTGTCCGGCGTGCCCGGCGGCCGTTGGTCGCCGTACCAGAAGCGCTCGGCAAAATCGGTAGTGGCGTCCGGTGAGTGCAAGAGCAATGGCAGCAGACGGCGGAGCTCGGTGAAATAGTGCCAGTCGCCGAAGGTATCGAATTTCCGGGTTGAAGCTACCGCCTTGACCCCCCGCAGCCGGGTGAGTTTTTGCGCGCGCTCCCGACCTAGCCTCTTGAGGTCGAACAGAAGCTGCACGTCCTCACCGAACGAACGCCGCTCGTCATAGCCGCCGATCGTCTCGAAATCGTCGCGGCGACAGAAGACCACCCCCGTGTCCATGCGCATCGTCCACACGAAAGGTATGAAGAGTGCATAGGTAGCCGCTATCCCGGGTGACATGCGATCGAGCCGTACACCCGAGGCTCCCGCCACCACCCTGCCGGTGCCCAGAGCAACATCAATGGCGTTGAAGGTCTCTGGGTGGATCTTCGAGTCGGCGTCGACAAAGGCCAGGATCTCGCCCACCGCGGAGCGTGCACCACCGTTGCGGACAGTTGCGATGCACCGTTCCTCCACCCTGACGACCTCACAGCCGTGGCCCTCGGCGATCGCCGCCGTCGAGTCGGTCGAGGCGTTGTCGGCGACGATCACCTGCACGGCATCCGCCCCATATCGGTAGCGCTCCCGGGCGACAGCGATCGTCTGCAGCAGCGCGGGCAACAGCCGCTCTTCGTTGTAGGCAGGAATCACGAGAGAAAACCGGCAAGTGGGGAGATTATTGGAACCCATCGTCCCTTCTATCGTATCGAAAGAACCGGAACGGCGCGCCGGCGGCAGGTTTATGAGAGACTCGTGACCGAAAAAGGACTATCGATACGAAGGAGTGACCGGTGATCGACCACATCATCATGAGTGTCAGCGATATCGAAGCGGGCAAGAAGTTCTACGAGCAGGCACTCGCGCCTCTCGAGTACCGGATCGTGATGGATTTCGAGGGGGGTGCGGATTCGGCATTCTCCAGAAGCCCGATTTTTTCATCCGCCAGGGCGACGCCACGACGCCCCCGGTCCACGTCGCCTTCGCATCCCGCGACCGGGCCTCGGTCGACGCGTTCTACGAAGCCGCAATCGCCGCCGGCGGAACCGACAACGGCAAGCCCGGGCTCCGCGAGGACTACCACCCCAACTACTACGGTGCGTTCGTCCTCGACGCCGACGGCAACAACATCGAAGCGGTATGCCACCGCCCCGAATAACCCACTCGTTGCTGACCCGGCAGCAGGCGCGGTCGCACTATGACAAGAGCGGCCGGTGGGAGGACAACCAGTCGTTCTACGGCCGCAAGGCGATCGCCCGGCTGCTCGAGGCCGGCGACTTCGGGACCGCTTCGGAGGTGGTCGAATTCGGTTGCGGGGCGGGGGGGCTGGCGCAGAAACTGATGGAGGAACACCTTCCGATCTACGCCAATTACTCGGGGTTCGACCTGTCGGAGACGATGGTCCAGCTGACCCGCAAACGACTGATCCAGTTCGGCTCGCGGGTCTCGGTCACCAGGACCGACGGCCGCGCCCGGGTCCCGCTTCCGCCCGGTTCGTGCGACCGGTTCATCAGCACCTATGTGCTCGACCTGCTGCCGAGCCAGGAGATCGCCAAGCTCCTTTCACAGGCGTGGACCCTCCTTCGCCCCGGCGGCCTCCTGTGTCTGACGAGCCTCACCGAGGGCACGACGTTCTTGTCCAGAAATGTGGTCAAGGTCTGGAAGAAGCTCCACGAACGGAATCCTTCGCTGTTGGGAGGGTGCCGGCCGATAACGATCACCTCGTTTCTCGGCCCGGCATCGTGGAAGATCCTGTACTCGACAACAGTGGTGGCGCGCGGCGTCCCTTCCGAAGTGCTGGTCGCCCGCCCGCGGGCCCACGCCAAGGACAGCCACGCCCAGACACCGTAATCAGAAGAATCGAGGACCGACCCCATGAAGCTCGAAGACCTCAAACCGCGTGAACTGATTCCCGGAACCTCGGTGCGTTTCGTCCACGGCGACCGCATGACCGTCGCCCACTGGCATTTCGACCCCGGGATCTCTGCTGCCCGAGCACTCGCACCCCCACGAACAGATCACCAACATCCTGTCGGGCGAGTTCGAACTCACGGTGAACGGTGAACCGATCCGTCTCCACGCCGGCGACTACCTGGTCATCGCGCCGGACGCCGTCCACTCCGGGCGCTCCATCACCGACTGCCGCATCCTCGACGTCTTCTGTCCCGTCCGCGACGACTACCGTTAGACAATTCTAAATTTTGAATTATGAATTTTGAATTCCGGACCCTCGCCCGCTGATGAGATGTCGTCAGGAGTCGCCGGCGAATTCACGTTCTACCGGATTGGCCGCCTCTGAGTTGGGGAACTGTGGTGCGAAATTCAAAATTCATAATTCAAAATTCAAAATTCCGATAGGCTTGTCGCCCTCATGAAGGATCTCTCCTTGTGAAGGGCGTTGTCGACGTGCTGTGGGTCGGGCTCGGGGGGTTCGTGGGCTCGAGCCTGCGCTTCGTGGTCTCGGGCTGGGTCCACCGTCTGCCCGGGACCAGCGCATTCCCGTACGGCACGCTGGTGGTCAACGTCGTCGGCTGTCTGCTGCTCGGCTTTCTCGGAGGCTGGGCGGAACACCGGCAGGTGCTCGCGCCCGCGACCCGCCTCTTTCTCATGATCGGTGTCCTCGGCGGCTTCACGACCTTTTCGACCTTTGCGTACGAAACTCTGGCGTTCGCTCACGGCGCCGACGTTGCCCGGGCCCTTGCAAACATCGGATTGCAGGTGGTCCTCGGCCTTGCCGCCGCGTGGTTCGGTTTCTCGGTCGCCAGGGGAATGTGAGGTCAGCATGGCTGAATCGATTGAAGGCAAGCTCCTGCGCATCTTCATCGGTGAATCGGACAGGCATGACGGCATGCCGCTTTCGGAGTGGATCGTTCGCGAGGCCCGCAAGCACGGGCTCGCCGGTGCCACTGCGCTGCGGGGGCTGGAAGGGTTCGGCGCCAGGAGCCGGCTCCACACTTCGAAGATCCTCCGCCTGTCCACCGATCAGCCGGTGATCATCGAAATCGTCGATCGCGAGGAGAAGATCGAGGCCTTTCTCCCCCACATCGACGGCGCGATCAAGGAAGGCCTGGCGACGGTCGAGAGAGTCGAGGTCCGCTGGTACCGCAACGGCGAGGAAGACGGCGCATGATCACGCACCGCGGCGGCTGCCACTGCGGCAAGGTGCGTTTCGAAGTCGACGCGCCCGCTGAACTCGAGGTCCAGCTGTGCAACTGTTCGATCTGCGCGATGACGGCCTACCTCCACCTGATCGTGCCGAAAGCGCGCTTCCGCCTGCTCGAGGGGCACGACGAACTCACCACCTACACCTTCAACACCGGCGTCGCGCAGCACCACTTCTGCGCCACCTGCGGCATCAAGTCCTTCTACGTGCCCCGGTCCAACCCCGACGGCATCAGCGTCAACGCCCGCTGCCTCGAGCCCGACACGATCTCCCGAATTCACATCACCGATTTCGACGGCCGCAACTGGGAAGACCACGCCCACCAACTCGAACATCTTTCCCGAGATGACGTATAATCCACCAATCCTGGGAGGCGAGACATGAAGATCCGTTGGTCGATCCTTCTCGTCGGTATCGCGATCTCGACCGTCACCGCATGCGGCGACGGGGGTCCGGGGCTCCTCAAGCACGACGCGGACAATCTGGTGCTCTTCAAGCGCGTGACTCTTGCTTCCGACGCCCGCGACCGGGCGGAGATCGAAATCGAGGTTCGCACCGGATCGGACTTCTCGAGGATGGCGCCGGATGGAACCGTTGTCGCCCTGGAGACGTCGTTCGGCGCTTTTGAAAACGGGTCCCGCCTGATCGAGACCAGGACCGTCGACGGCCACGCCGTGGAATATCTCAGCCTGCCCGGACCTTCGCGTCTGACCGTGACCGCCCGGTCCCACGACACCGAGTCGCGCCTCGTGATCGACGTCACGGATGACGGATCCATCACGCTCGACCCGTACTGAGCCCGACGGTGCATTCAGCCATCCCTGACTCGACTTCTCGCGCCCTGCTTTTCGCCGACGCCGTCATCAATCTGGCGCTCGGTGGTCTGTTGATCCTCTACCCGCAGCTACTGATCTCCATGTTCGGTTTTCCGATGATGATCACGAGGTTCTTCGCCAGCGTGCTCGGAGGCGTCCTGATCGGCATCGGAGTCGCGCTTTTCGTGACGTACCGGGGAGGTACCGCCGGTCTCGGCCTCGACGGGGCCATCGCCATCAATATCTGCGGCGCCGGAACCGTCGTCGTCTGGCTCCTCGCAGCGCCGGGCGAGTTTTCCTTTGCCGGTCGCATCACGCTCTGGGTTGTGGCGGTCCTCGTGCTCGGTATCGGGTGCATCGAGCTCTTCCACCGCCTGCGACGCTAAGTCTGGTGAAGTGCTAGGGTTCGCACGATGACATTGATTGCATCCATCGCCCTGCAGGCGCCGCCGGCCGGCTCCCCGATCGGACCACCGGAAGACTTCGCTCAGTTGCTGGTGTGGGTGGCGGTGCCGGCGGCGATTCTCGGTGCGCTGGCCGCCGCCGCGATCAAACGCGCGGTGCTCTCGCGCCCGCGCTTCCGGGACCACCGCCCGGGTGTCCGGGCGTTTGTCTGGGTCGGGCTCGCCGACCTGGTGGCGTGGGCCGTCCTGTGGCCGGCACTTCTCGCCGTCAGGCTGCAGGGCATCTCGTCGAATCGGGGGCTGTGGGTCCTGGCCCTGCTGATGGTGGTGGCCCTCGGTTATATCGCCAACCGCTACGGATTCGGCCGGACCCTCGACCCTTCGGTCGCCGGCGGCGTCCGGGGCACGATATTGGCCGAGCTCTTCACCATCCTCATGCCCGTCCTGGCCGTGGTCTTCGGAATCGTGATCTTCTTCGCGCTCGGAATGTGGGGGAACCCATGATCACGGAAGGCGTACCGCGTGTCCGCGGCTTCGATCGCGGATGGGTGCTGGAATAGATCGTCCCTTTTGTTGTCTCAACTCGTAACGCTCGGCCGCGGGTGATATAAACCGTGCTCGGGCGGAACGGGAGAACAGACTCAGTGCCCAGAAAACCAGAATTCGGAACCGGCGTCGACCGCCGGGATTTCATGCGCATGCTGGCTGGAACCGCCGCCACGGCGGGGATGTCGCTGCCCCTGGCGTCGTGCGGCGGTTCGTCGACCGACAAGAAAGTCATCGTCCTCGGTCTCGACGGGCTCGACCCGAAGATCCTCGGCGCGTTGATGGAGATGGGGCGCCTCCCCAACTTCAAGAAGCTCGCGGACATGGGGTCGCTGCAGCCCCTGGGCACCACCATGCCGGCTCTGAGCCCGGTGGCGTGGTCGAGCTTTATCACCGGGATGACGCCGGGTGGCCACGGGATCGCCGACTTCGTCGCCCGCGATCCCGAGACCTACACCCCGGTCTTCGCGATCTACGAAAACACCGAACCCGATATGACGATCTCGATCGGCGACGTCCACCTGCCGATCAAGGGCGGCGGACCGGTCAACAACCGCCAGGGCAAGCCGTTCTGGGCCTATCTCACCGAGCGCGACATCCCGGCCTGGATCTCGAAGATCCCCACCAACTTCCCGGTGGAAGAGACCGCCACCAAGGCCATCGCCGGCATGGGCACGCCGGATCTGGTCGACTCCTACGGCGTGTTCTCCTACTACACCTCCGATCCCTTCGAGGACTACCCCAACCTCGAGGGCGGCGAGATCCTCTACGTGGACGTCAACAAAAACGTCGTCCGCTCGAACCTCCTCGGCCCGGTCAACTCCCTGAGAACCCTCAAGGACACAAGCTCCGACCCCTACGCCAACACCGCCAAGATCCCGTTCACCGTCTACCTCGATCCCAAGGCCGACGGCGCCAGGCTCGACATCCAGGGCCAGACGATCCTGCTCAAACGCGGCGAGTACTCGCCGTGGGTCACGGTCACCTTCGATCTCCTGCCCGTCGTCGGATCGGTGCAGGGCATCGCCCGCTTCCTCCTGAAGGGAGTGGCGCCCCACTTTCAGCTCTACGTCACGCCCATCAACATCGACCCCAGGGTGCAGGCGGCGCCGGTCACCTACCCGGCCGAGTTCGGGGCCGAGATCGCGCGCGATATCGGCGCCTTCTGGACCAAGGGCCTGCCGGCGGACGTCAAGGCCTTCGACCACAAGGTCATCAACGACGAGGAGTACGTGGGGCAGGCCGAGTTGATCCTCAAGGAGCGGATGGCGCTGTTTGACCACCAGTGGTCGCGGTTCGAGAGCGGGCTCTTCTACTTCTACGTCTCCTCAACCGACCAGGACGCCCACATGCTGTGGCGCAACATGGACCCGACCCACCCCATGCACTCGGAGTCCGACATCCGTTTTGCCGGCTGGATCCCCCACCTCTACGAGGAGATGGACAAGCTGGTGGGCAAGGTCCTGCCCGCGGTGGACGACAAGACCCTGGTCCTGGTGTGCTCCGACCACGGCTTCGCCCAGTTCGCCCGCCAGTTCCACCTCAACACCTGGCTCCGCGACAACGGCTACCTGGTGCTCAAGGACGGTGCTGAGAAGAAGGAAGAGACCTCCATCTTCGATGTCGACTGGAACCGGACCGTGGCCTACGGGGTCGGTTTCAACGGGCTCTACATGAACCTCAAGGGCCGCGAACGCGACGGCATCGTCACCCCCGACAAGGTCGAGGAGATCAGCGCCCGCCTGATCCGCGACCTCGAGGCCGTCGTCGACCTCGAGACCGGGCAGCGCCCGATCGCCAAGGTCTACCGGCGCGAAGACATGTACACCGGGCCGTCGACGCCGATGATGCCCGAGCTGCTGGTCGGCTACACCCCGGGCTATCGCAACGCTTCGGCCTCGGTCCTCGGATCCACCGGCAAACCGACCATCAACCTCAACCCGTGGGCGTGGTCGGGCGACCACTCCATGGCCCGCGACCTGGTGCCCGGCACCCTGCTGTCGTCCCAGAAGGTCGCCAAGGGCAACGCCAATATCCTCGATCTCCCGGTCTCCATCCTCGAGTTCTTCGGCGTCGCCAAACCTCCGCAGATGGTCGGCAGCTCGATCTTCCGCACCTGACGGTGCGTTCGATCGAGCTGAATTATGAATTTTGAATTCTCAATTTTGAATTCGGAATGGCTCTTCCAAGGACACACCGTCCAGAATCGCGAAAGACACGAGTACGACTCTGAAGGTGGGCCAAGGCCCACCCTACGCCGGATCCCCAAAAATGTTCATCTCATTCCCTAGCCGCAGATAGGCGCGGGCCCGCCTTCATTCAAAATTCAAAATTCATAATTCAAAATTTTTCCTGCCGTTGCACATCCCACCGGGACCCACTTACTCTCTTCACTGTGAATAAAGCGCGGCTCCCTCCCCTCCTGATCATTGCCGGGCCGACGGCGTCGGGGAAGTCGCGGCTGGCGATGGCGGTGGCTGAACGGCTGGACGGAGAGATCGTGTCTGCGGACGCATTTGCCGTCTACCGCGGGCTCGACATCGGCACCGACAAACCCTCTCCCGAGGACCGGCAACGCGTTCGACACCACCTCGTCGATGTCGCCGATCCGGTGGAGGCCTTTTCGGCCGGGGCCTTCTCCGACGCCGCGCGGGCCGCGATCTCCGAGATCGAGGGCCGCGGCAAGTTGCCGGTGGTGGCCGGCGGCACCCATTTCTGGATCCGTGCGCTGGTGGTCGGCTTGTTTCCGGCGCCTCCCCGCGACGCAGTGATCGGCGCGCGGCTGGCCGAGCAATGGACGGCCGATCCGGATTCGGTCTTCGACCGCCTCGGCGCAATTGACCCCGAAGCCGCACAACGAATCGGCCGCAACGATCGCCAGCGGATTCTGCGCGCCCTCGAGGTCTGGGAGCTCACCGGCGAACCACTGACGAGCCACTGGCGACGACACCAGACAAGCCCGCGGTTCGATCCCCTGTTCGTCGTACCGAACCTCAATCGACACGAGCTTTATGCTAAAATCGACGCGCGCGCGGATCATCTTTTTTCGTCCGGACTCGTGAAGGAGGTTGAGCGGATTCTGGCCTCCGGTGTTCCTCATGACGCCCATGCTCTCAAGGCCATCGGCTACCGGGAGGTGGTCGACATGCTGCGGGGTTTGTGCGACCTGGCAACAGCCATCGAAAACACCAAGAAATCGAGCCGCAATCTGGCGAAACGCCAGCTCACGTGGTTAAGGAGGCTGCGTGAGGGCACGGTCCACCGGGTGGCGCCGGCCGGTGAAGGTGGAGCGTCGGCAGCCATCGGATTATGGCATCAACACACCAAGGGAAGACACGACCAATGAACAAACCTGCGAGCGGTACCATCAACATCCAGGATCCATTCTTCTATCAGCTTCGCAAGGACTCCAAAACGGTTCACGTGTACCTGGTCAGCGGCAAACGGCTCACCGGCATCATCCGGCGATTCGACCGCTACTCCGTCGTGCTCGAAAACCACGGCCAGGAACAGCTGGTCTACAAGCACGCCGTCGCCAGCATCGCCCCGTTGAGCGGTTTCGAGGGTAAAGCGCCACCAAATGATGAGTAGCCTGCGACAACGCCGGCACACGGCACGCAGAGGGTGGGTCGCAGGGGCGGCTGCGTCGGCGGCAGCGATCGTCGCTCTGCTGGGCCTCGGCGGTTGCGCCACGGCGCCGGCCGACGTGGCCGAGGTGCAGCTTGAATTCCCTTCGCCGGACTCCGGGCCCGGGCGCCCGGCTCTTGAAAAGGGAGCGGAGCGCCACATCGACGACGGTTGGCAGGCCCTTCGCCGCTCTGATCCGACCGCCGCGAAGACCTTCGCAGCCCAGGCCGGCGCCGGCACGGCGTCCCACCTGCTCGAGCTTCAGGCCGCGATCGTCAGCGGGAAAAACCCGGTTGACGACCTCGAGGGGCTCACGCGCACGGCTCCGGAGTATGCTGCCGCCTGGCTGACGCTGTCGGTCGCGGCCGAACGGGCCGACAACGAGGCGCTTGCGCTCCAGGCCGCCGACCGTGGGGCCTCGCTGTGGCCCGACAAACGGTGGGTCGAACGAACTCAGTCCCTGCGCCGGCGGTGGGTCGACGATCGCGTCGAGGCGGCAACGACTCTTCTGGCGGAGGACGACCCGCAAGCCTCGCTCACAACCTTGGAACCGGCTCTGGCTCTGGACCCGGACAATCGCGACGCGGTCCTGCTCCAGGCTCGGTCTTGGATCGCCATCGACAGGCTCGACACCGCGGAGGCGGTGCTTGCCGGGCTTCCGCGAGACCGTGACGTGGTACTCCTGTCCGGCAGCATTGCCGAGAGCCGCGGCGACGCGGACGCTGCCATCCGCATCTACTCCTCCCTTCCCGACGATCCCGAGGCCACCCTGCTGGCGATCGCTCTCGCCGAGGTGGAGGAAAATTGGCAGACGGCCATGGAGCTTTACTCATCGCTGCCGGACGACCACCCCGAAAAGGCGAGCGGTCTGCGCGCGGCCAAGCTCCGGTGGCGGGTCTCGGTCATGCCCGACTATGTCCGCCAGGCGCTGTCCACCAGCGAAATGACTCGTTCCGATCTGGCGGTGGTGATCGTCACTTTGGCGCCGGTGGTGGAAACTTTGCCATCCAAACAGGTACCATTGTTGTCAGACATTGTAGATATGCCGTCACAACGCGAGATCATCACTGCGGCCAGACTCGGGCTGATCGACATCGATCGGCTCGAGCACCGCTTCCAGCCTCTTCGGCAGGTGACCGCCGGGGAAGTGCGATCCGCCATCACGGTGCTCGGGCGTCTGTTGGAGATTCCTGCGCCGCTCTGGTGCGACGAAAGCACCACCGATCCATGTGTCTCGTTCACCCCACCGATTGCCGGAGACCAGGTTGCCGACGTCGTCATCGGCATGGTGTCTGAGGAGGCTGGATGAGCGGCAGGGCACCGCAGCTGCTGTCTGAGATCGAACTCTTTTCGGAGCTGAACGAGGGCGAACTGCAGGAGGTCGCCGCCCACGCCCAGATCCGCAAGGTTCCCAACGACACCACCATTTTCTACGAAGGCGACCCGGCGGACGCGGTGTTTGTCGTGGTCAACGGGCGGGTCAAGGTCGTCACCACCTCGTCTGACGGCAAGGAGTTCATTCTCACCGTGCTCGGCGCAGGCCAGGTCTTCGGCGAAATGGGGCTGCTCGAGGCCGCGCCCCGTTCGGCGGCGGTGATCACCATCACCGAGGTCGAGTTGATGGTCATCAAACGCGAGGATTTCGATCGCCTGATCGAATCCAGCCCGACGATCTCCCGAAAACTGATGGCCATCCTGTCGCGCCGCTTGCGGCGCGCCAACTCGAAGATGGAGTCGCTCGCCTACATGGATGTGGCGGGTCGGTTGGCTCGCTATCTTCTCGACATGGCGCTCGATCACGGCCAACGGCTCGGCAACGGCTGGGTCGTGGTCAAACGACCCACCCACTCCGACATCGCCCACTCCATCGGCACCAGCCGCGAAACCGTCTCCCGGCTCATCAACGAGTTCGAGGAGGGCTTCGGGCTGGTGAACAAGGGGAAATTCACCTACATCCGCGAAAATCTGTTGGAGTGACGCCTCCGGCGGTCACCCCAATAGATTTTCGAATTTTGAATTCTCAATTTTGAATTTTGAATTTCGGACAACTCTCACCCAGAGTGAGATGAGTCGCGTTCAGAGAGGCGAGCAGGCTTTATGAAGACCGCAGGCGGACCGTGGACGACCCGCCTACAGATCCTTCCGATAATTCAAAATTCATAATTCAGAATTAAGAATTTTCTCAGGGTACAATCCACCTTCCGGAGGACCGATGCCCGACCATCCCCTGCGCCTGTACAACACGCTGACGCGCCGGCTCGAGGATCTTCGAACCGATCGAGCCGGACCACGTGCGTCTCTACACCTGCGGTCCCACCGTCTACGATTTCTCCCACATCGGCAATCTCCGCACCTTTCTCTTCGAAGATGTGCTGCGGCGGACCCTCGAGCTCGGCGGGCTCCGAGTGACCCAGGTCATGAACCTCACCGACGTCGACGACAAGACCATCCGCGAATCCACCGCCGCCGGTCTCGCCCTGCGCGACTACACGGAGCAGTTCATCGAGGCCTTTTTCGAAGATCTGGACACCCTGCGGGTGGAACGCGCCGAGCACTATCCGCGCGCCACCGACTACATCCCGCAGATGGTCGAGCTCGTCGAACGGCTCGAGGCCGCCGGCCACGCCTACCGCAGCGACGGCTCGATCTACTACCGCATCTCCACCTTCCCCGGCTACGGCAAGCTGTCGGGCGTTCGACCGGAGCAGAACCTGGTCGGGGCCAGGGTCGACAACGAGGAGTACGAAAAGGACGACGCCCGCGACTTCGTCCTGTGGAAGGGCGCGCGCGAGGGCGAGCCGGTGTGGGAGACGGCCGTGGGCCCCGGCCGGCCCGGCTGGCACCTCGAGTGCTCGGCGATGTCGATGGCCCTGCTCGGCGAGCGCTTCGACATCCACACCGGCGGTGTCGACAACATCTTCCCCCACCACGAGAACGAGATCGCCCAGTCCGAGGGCGCGACCGGTGAGCCGTTCGCACGCTACTGGCTGCACGCCGAACACCTCGTGGTCGAGGGCGAGAAGATGGCCAAGTCCAAGGGCAACTTCTTCACCCTTCGCGACCTCCTGGATCAGGGCCACGACCCGCTGGCGATCCGCTACCTCCTGATCTCGGTGCCCTACCGCCAGAAGCTCAACTTCACCATGGACGGCCTCCACGCGGCGGCCCAGGCGATCGACCGCATCACCAACACCCTGCGCCGCCTCGCCAACACGCCTCCCGCCGACGGCCCCGGCGATCTGGCGCTCGACACCGTCGAAGAGCTTCGTCCGCGAATACCGGGATGCGCTCGCCGACGACCTCAACACCGCCCGCGCCCTCGGCGCACTCCACACCCTGCTGCGGCAGATCAACACCGCCCTCGACGGCAACGGAATTTCGGACCTGGTCCGACCCGCTCTCGATGACGCCTTCGCGCAGGTCGCGGCGGTGCTCGACATCATCCCGTCCGCCGACGACGCCGTGGGAGCGGATGACAAGATCCAGCGATTGGTCGAGGCCCGCACCACCGCTCGAGCTGAACGCGACTTCGCCCGAGCCGACGAGATCCGCGACGAACTGACCGCATTGGGCATCGTCGTCGAAGACACCCCCCACGGCGTGGTGTGGCACAGGAAGAACTGAAAATTTTGAATTCTTAATTTTGAATTTTGAATTTCGGACAACACTGCCCCAAATCCAAGACTTGGCATCCCGACCGAGAGAGCGAAGCGACCGAGCGGAGGGATCCCTCCGCTACGGCCCTTTGGGCCTTCGGTCGGGATGACAGAGCGTGAGGAGCCTTCGCTCTCTCGGTCGGGATGACAAAAGGGGGGACGTCTACGGCCCCGCACACACGGCAGCCGGGACGGCTGCCCCACAATCGCTTCACCGCCGAACAGAATCTTGTGGTGCGGCCGTCCCGGCTGCACAGCGCGGGCGAGACGCCCGCACCAAAACCTCGTTCAGCCCGCCAAATGCCGCGGTGGTGGCGGACCGCGGACGACCCACCTACAGATCCTTCCTATAATTCAAAATTCAAAATTAAGAATTGTTACTTTACGAGATCACTCGGCTTGACCAGGTCCGCACCTCTCGCGGCAAGGCTCGGGAGTTCTTCAGCAAGAACCTGCACCGTCACCGGGTCGAGGTGGCCGATGGCGATCGCTTCGCCATCGATCCGGCACCGGTAGACCGCCTCGTCGAGCTGCTTGCGGATGGCCGCGGCGTTGCGGTCGTTGTCGAGAAAGACGTGGCGGCGGTTGGTGGGCACGCCCTGGGCGCGGGCCGCCTTTTCCGCCACCGTCTTGATGGTGGTGCGGGAATCGATAAAGGCCATACCGCGCGCCGACAGCTCCTGCATGATCCAGGTCATGGTCTTGAGGTTGGCGGTCGCTTTCGACCCCATGTGGTTGTTGACGCCGACCGCGTGGGGAACGTTGTTGAGGGCGGAGTGAACGGTTGTCCGCAGCTCGTCCGTGGTCATCTCAACCAAAACGGCTCCCGGGCCCGGTTTGTTGGCGGGGTAGTCCTCCGGTTCCATGGGCAGGTGCAACCACACCTCGTGACCGGCCGCGTGCACCGCATTTGCGGTCTCCGCCGATCTCGGCAGGAACGGGAGGATCGCGATACCGACCTGGGTGGGCAGGGCGCTGGCGGCGGGCACCAGGTCCTCCTTCTGACCCGCATCGTCGAGCAGAATCGCCAACCTGCCGCGAGCGTCGGGTTTCGGCTGCGGCCGCGGCGTGGCGGTGGGCTTTCGGGTGGGAACGGGGGTCGGCACAACGGCAGCGACCTTCGGCTCGGCCACGGTCATTTTGAGGTCGAAGGCCTCCGGCCCGAAGTCCATCAGCAGGCTGATCTCTTCGGCGGCGAGGTCCGGCGGTACGACCACTCGTGCCTGCCGGGCGGCCCCCTCGATCTCGAGATCGCCGACATACCCGTCGCGGGCGGAGCGGTCGCCGAACTCGAGCCGCCAGGTGCGGACAAAGACGTCGTCGATCTTGGTGATCGGATCGTCGACGACCACTGTCCCGGGAGCAACCCCTCTCGCCGCCGCCAATTCCAGCAGACGCGCTTCGATCGGTGAATCCTCGACTTCGGGCCCCGGACGGAGAATGAACACGAGGACGACCACCATCGCGGCCAGCGCCACCACGATCCAGGGAACCATCTCCCGA
Source organism: uncultured Verrucomicrobiota bacterium (assembly GCA_942490575.1). Classification (GTDB taxonomy): domain Bacteria; phylum Verrucomicrobiota; class Verrucomicrobiia; order Limisphaerales; family CAIMTB01; genus CAIMTB01. The sequence goes on along the minus strand of CALNYA010000069.1, from coordinate 9,024 downwards.
CGGACGGGGAAGGAACCGCTTTTCTTCCTGCCGGTTCTGCGAGACGGCATCGATCAGGCCGCCTTGGGGAGTTCCCGGCTGACGAGCTCGAGCGCGCGCGCGAGCACGGGATCGTCGTCGGCCTCGGGATCGGCGACTTCGACCGCTTCGTCCGGTTCGACGCCGTTGCCGTTGATCGGCTTCTCGTCCGCCCGCAGCCACTGACCGACCGGCATCCACACCGCCACATCACCGTCGCGGACCAGGCTCATGTAGGAGGCGTGACCCACGGTCTTTTCGCCCACGACCACCGCGCCGTTGCGCTGAAGGGCCTCGGCCAGGATCTCGGCGACGCCCTGGGTCGTTCGATCGACGAGGACAACGGGGGCCGACGCCACCACGCTGCCCGCGGTGGCCTCATAGGTCTTCGACCCCGCGCGGCGCCCCTGCCAGCCGCCGAGAACCCCGGCCTCGACAAAGGCGTCCGCCAACGCGATGGCCTCGCTTTCGACCCCCCACCGCAAATCGCGCAGATCGAGAATCAGAGGTCCGTCGGTGGGCACGAGCGCGGTGACCGAGGCAACACTGTTCTCCGGGAGGGCCTCGATCCGGATCACCGTCGCCTCGCTGTGCACCTCGACGGTCGCCGGTCGCACCGTCCACGGCGTCGGCTCGAGAATGACCTCGCGCCGTTCGTCGACCTCGCGGTCGAAAACCGTCAAGCGTATCGGTTCGCCGAGATTCTCGTGCTCCATCAGGTCCAACCGGATCTGCCACAACGGCCGCCCGCGGCTGTTGACGCCTTCGACGAGTTCGATGACTTCCCACCTGTCGAGCCCCGCAGTCTCGGCGGGCGAGCCCTGGAGGACAAAATACACCGAGGCCGAGCCCAGTCGCGTGGCCAGACCGAGACCGAAGGGCGGCGGCGAATCGACAAACTCCAGGTACTGGTCGATCCGATCGCCGGGGAGCACTGCCGCCGACCGGTCCAGAGGCTCCACCAGCCCGGCGTCGAGCGACATCGACAACGCCTCCTGGTTGAGCTCGTCGACGTACTCGGTCTCCACCAGGTGCACCACCTCGGCCAGGTTGCCCAGAGCGCGAAACAGCACGTCCTGGTTGCTGCGGTTCGCCATCAGGACACCGGAAAAGAGCAACACCACGGCGACCGAGACCGACAAAAACACCGTTCGGGTGACTTTCATTATGACGACGACTCCCCTTTCAACTGCAGCCAGCGCCGCGGGTCTTGCGGCTTCTCACCGACCCGGAACTCCAAATAGACGTTGCCGCCTTCTGCGGGCGGCGACGCCAGCCCCAGGCGCATTCCCATGGTGACGCTTTGATCGACCCGAACGTGAATTGTACCAAGACCGGCAACCAGCGAGTACACATTGTTCCCGTGGTCCAGCACCACCATATTTCCATAACCCTTGAAGTGGCGCGCGTATGCCACGACTCCGGGAAAAACCGCCGTGACCGGCGACGAACCGGGCGCGTCGAAGCGAAGACCGTTGCACACGGTGTAGGTGTTGTACTTGGCAAGCCGCTGGCGACCGAAGCCCTGCACCACCCTTCCCTCCACCGGCCACGGCAACGCTCCGCGATAGCCGCGAATGTCCTCCCTGCCGGTGAAACGCTCCTTCGATGACAACACGTTCACCAATCGCTGGAGCGCCGCCTCCCGCACCCGCAGATCCTCGAGAGTTGCACCCGTGGTCTTGCGGCTGTTCTCCAAACTCGCCTGCCGCCTCGCCACCTGGTTGCGGACTCCTTCGAGGTCGGCCTTCCGCACCTCGAGTTGCTGGGCTTCCTCGCGCGCCTGCGCCAGGGTTCGGCTGAGCTCCGCCAGCCGCAGGCTGTGCTGCCGGCTGACATCGTGGTATTCCTCCACCAACCGCATCTGGCCACCGGCGAGCACCGAAACCGTGCCCACCGCCTCCTCCAGATCACCACCCTGGTAGGCGTCGAAGAAGAGCTGCAACGGGCCCGGCCTTCCCAGCAGGGCCATGATCTCGAGGTGCCGGTCGAGCAACTGCCGCCGCTCGTCGAGCTGAGTCGCCAGGTCGGCTGACTCCTGGCGCAGACGATCGACCTCTTCGGAACTCTGGACCAGGAGCAATTCCGTCTCCCGGACCCGCGCATCCGCGAGTTCGAGCTGCGCATCGAGCTCCCGCCGCTCCCGCTGGGCGCTCTCGGCCTCCCGAGACAGCTGATCGAGCCGTTGTTCGAGCTGCCCGATACGGCTCTGGACTGCGTTCAACTGATCATCATTCGGCGAGGATGCCCCCACCGCCGAACCGATCACCAGCAGCAGACCTAAAACTGTCGAGGGGCAGATTCGCACAGCGCTTCTCATCGAGGTTTATTGTACAGCAAACAAAGATCTTACGCCCTAAGATTCCGACGCCGCCACGGACTCTTGCTTTTCTCGGCGCCGCGCCCGCAGCCACCAGCACATCCGAAGTCCGAAATCCGAAATCCGAAATCTGAGCAATTGACCGGCATTCCTAATTCCTAATTCCCAATTCCGATGGGTGAGTGGCCGGAAATTCCGAAATCCGAAATTCCGAAATCCGAAATCCGCAATCCCCTCCAGACACCTCGGATATACTTGTCTGGAAACGAGGTGTGGGATGGACGAAAACCTTTCTTACAACATCCACGTTCTCGGTCTCAAGGACGCCTCGAAGAGCGGGCGCCAACGATTCGTGGGCACGCTGGAACGGCTGACCGGCCGGCCCCGGAGCGAGTTTGAAGAGCAGTTCCCCTCGCCCCACATTCCGGTCTTCCAGTCGCTGGATCTCGATCGGGCCAAGAAGATCCTCGATTCCCTCGACAGCAACGGGATCCTGGTCGAGATCCGCCCCAGCGATTCGCCGCCGATCAACGCCGAGGAAGAGCTCGAGGCCGGGAAGCGGGCCTGTCCGGCGTGCAACGCCCACCAGTCGGCATCCAACATCGAATGCCAGCGTTGCGGCATCGTCTTTTCGAAGTACGAGCGCGAACAACTTCTCAAGATGCAGAAGGACCACACCCTCGAGCAGGCCATGATCAAGGCCATGCAGATCCGCGAGGAGTGGCTGCAACGCGCGCAGAAGTTCCTCGAGACCAAGCCCCTGGCGAAAGACGCATCCAAGGTCTTTGCCACGATCCTGCTCCAGGACGAGCTCCCGTTCCTGCGGCTCGAATCGGCGGAGGGCCCGCTCCTGCTCACCTCGCGCCGCCTTCTGACGAAGAACGACGACGGCAAGTTCTTCTCGATTCCCTACGAGATGATCAGCGAGGTCGATTTCGGCGGCGGCGCCATCCAGACCAAGAAGAGCAAGTTCAGGGTCAACGCCAAATTCCACTCGCCGCTGCCGGTGGGCCCTGACGAGAACATCGCCAAGATGTCGTGGGTCCTCGACAAGGAATCGTCGTTCAACAAGGAGGTCGTGATGGATTGGGGCTATGCCCGGAACTTCATCTGCGGGTCCTGCGGCGAACGCGATCTCGACTTCCGCACCGAAGGCCCCAAGGTTCACTGCCGCTGCATGCACTGCGCGACCGACCACGAAGTCGACCTCGGCGAAAGCGTCGCGGTCCCACTCATTTCGGAGTGACGGCGATGTACCGGCGCCTCGCTGTTGCTGTTGCCATCGCCGTCCTCGCCCTGTCCTGCGCGGGACCGTCGGCTCCTCCAGAACCGACCGTCATCCAGAACATCGATCTCGGGATCACGCTGACCGGGCTGCCTGACGGACTGGCTGTCGCCTCCAACCAGGGCACCAGCCTCGAGCTGCGGCCCGCCGACCCTCTGGTGGGCGGCATCCTGTGGTTTGCCGTCGGTCCCGAGCAGGAGGGCGTCAACCTGGTGGCCGCCGTCCAGGCCCACCAGACCCACATGGAAGGCATGATCGATGCCGACTACAAGGGCGGCCAGGAACTTCAGGGCGACTTCGGCACCGCTTTCTACTCCCGCGGCCAATACAGGGACGGCGAGGAACTGGTGGAAGAGACGGTGGTCTTCATGATCCACCCCGCCGGCAACCGGTTGCTCGGCATCCACTACCGCTACCCGGCCGGCGACGATTCCGCCGCCAGGGTCGAGCAGCTCATCGATGTGATCAGCTACCTCGAACTGAATTCTGAATTCTCAATTTTGAATTTTGAATTTTGGGCACGCGGGACGCGTGCCCCACAACCATCGCAGCGGCGACGAACGGTTTGTGGGGCAGCCGTCCCGGCTGCCATGTGGCGAAACGAAAATTCAAAATTCAAAATTCAAAATTAAAATTACGAGCCTCAGACCGTCCGTGCGCCGACCTTGGCGAGGACCTGGTCGAAACGGTCATCGAAGCGCTGCCGGAATGCGGCGTGGAAAGGCGACACCCTCTCGCCGCTGAGGACGGCCCTGAAGCCATCGCCTCGGGGCTCGAGCCGGTAGCGAAGCTCGGTCGAGCCCATCCAGTGAAAAGTCACCAACAACTCGCTCTCGTCGCCGTCAAGACCCACGTACTGGTTCAAATCGCGATCGGCGAGCTCCCGCCGGACGCGATCGATGAACTCTGCCGGAGTTCCGTGATCGACTTCGAACGATTTCACAACCGCCCGATCTTACGCCGCCCCAAGGGCATAAAAAAAGTCCGCGAGACCACAACGGTCTCGCGGCTCTCGACGTCGGACCCGCCTGGAGGGCGGATTCTGGCGAACCCGACATCACATCGCTTGTTCCAACTCCTCGTGGAGTGTCACTTGTCCGGTCATCTCTGCCTGGTTTTCGAGCGAGCACATCGTGGCGATCAGCTTCTTGATCTCCGGGCTCCCCGCGAGCTTCGCGTCAAAGGCGAGTCCGGCGTGGAAAACTACCGCGGCTCCTCCCGTGGCTGTTTTCACCATGTTGGCGCGACACCGCGCGACCCTGGCCTTGATCACCATCTCACCGGTCGGGAGGTTGAGGGTCAGCTCGCAGATCCCTGCGGGCGGCAGACCGAACGGTGCCTCGACCATGAGGCCACCCTCCGAGATGTTGACCACCCGGATTTCCATCCTCGGTTTGACGCTGCCCTTGATGGGCCGCTTGACGTCGTACCGTTGATGTTCTCTGCGTTCGTCCATTTCCGCCTCCGACCCGGGACACTGCAAGTGGGATGCCAACTCCCAGGCAAGGCACGCGACGCGGCCGGTGTCAGATGCTGGGACAGGGTGTGTCGGGATGAGGCACAAATTTTGAATTATGAATTTTGAATTTTGAATTTTGAATTTCGGATTTCGGATTTCGGGTTTCCGGGCAGCCCTTCTTGGTGCGGGCGTCCCGCCTGCACACGCCCTAGCGTTTTCCGATGGCACTCCTTGTGGTGCGGGCGGTCCTTACGTAGCCTGCCACCCCGTCGCCGAAAGCCGCGGCCTGGGCGTTATCCGATCTTGTGGTGCGGGCGTCCCGCCTGCACACGCCGACGCGCACCTGGATGAGCACCCCGATCAACGCGCTCGCCGTGAAGGCGTAGGCAGGTGACAAGGAAAGGCGTAGGCGTTTAGGGCCTCACCACCATAGTCAGGACCCCTACAGCTCCTTGTGGTGCGGGCGTCCCGCCTGCACACGCCGCAGGCGTTATCCGATACAAGCCGTTTAGGCAGGTCGTTGTGGTCGGCCCGCCTGCACACGCCGGAGGCGTTATCCGATGGCAGCCTCCTTGTGGTGCGGGCGTCCCGCCTGCACACGCCGCAGGCGTTAACCGACGGCGGCGCGGCGGGCGGCGCCTGCCAGCGCGGCGCGGTCGTCGAGGACGACATGGACCGGCATCGATTCGAGCAGGGGCCTCATCCGGCCCTTGGCCAGAAACCCATCCAGGAAGGCGCCGCCTTCGAGCACCGGCAGGATCTTCGGGGCGATCCCACCTCCGACCCACACCCCGCCGGTGGCCATCAGCTTGAGGGCGAGATTGCCCGCCTCTTCGCCGTAGAGCCTGCGCGAAAACATCGAGAGTCCGAGCACACAACCTCGCACTCGCCCGACAGCCCCGCTGCCGACACCGCCGGCGTCGGATCGCCAACGCCGCTGCGCCTCGACAAACCACTCCGGCTCCGGCTGTCCGGCCTCGGCCAGCATGAAGCGGTAGAGGTCCGCCAGCCCGGGTCCCGACAGCACCCGTTCCCAACTCACCGTTTCGTAGCGATCGCGCAGAAAACGAAGCAGGCGGTCGCCAAGCTCGTCGGTCGGCGAAAAGCTGGCGTGTCCGCCCTCGCAGCCGAAGGGAACCATCGCGCGGCCATCCCAGAACATCCCGGCCTCACCGAGCCCCGTCCCGGCGGCAATCACGGCGCCGTTGCCGACGTGCCCCGGCCGGCCCGGGTTGAGAGTGGAGGGCGTCCGGCGCCAGCGCGGCGACACCCCACGCCGTGGCCTCGAGGTCGTTGATCAGCACGACGGATGGAATCCCTGTCGCGCCCTCGAGCGCATCCGCATCCACCACCCACGGCAGATTGGTCAGGCGAACCCGGCGGCCCCTCACCGGCCCGGCCAGCCCGAAACACGCGGCCCGGCAGTCCACCTCGCGAGCTGCCATGAATCCGGCGACGATTTCGTCCAGACCCCCATATTCCGCGCTTCGCCAAAGCTCTGCTCCGCGATCGTGCGCGCCCCTTCCGGCCCGATTTCGAACAGACCGATGCGGGTCTTCGTCCCACCAACGTCCCCCGCCAGCACGATCTTCCGCTCAACCATCGGCACCCAGTCACCGCCGAGTCTAACCAGTACGGGTCGTCGACGACCCGCCCGCCCAGCACGACAGCGGTGGCGGGCCCCAGCCGACCCGCCTACGCCTTTCAGTAACATCACCCCCCGGAAAATCGAAATCCGAAATCCGGAAATCCGAATTGTGATGGTGCGATGTTGTGACGTGGATGAAAATCCGAAATCCGAAATCCGAAATCCGAAATCCGAATTGCATGTGATGGCGTGACGATGGTGCGATGAAATTCCTAATTCCGAATTCCGAAATCCGAAATTCCTATTCTTTCGTGTATCATCCCCCCGCCCCTTCCCGGGCAGACGCAAGCTGGAGGAACCATGATTCAACGCACCCTGACCATCATCAAACCCGACTCCGTCGAGAACGGCAACGCCGGCAAGATCATCGCCCACCTCGAAAACGAAGGCTTCACAATCGTCGCCGGCCGCATGATGCACCTCAGCCAGGCCCAGGCCCGCGCGTTCTACGCGGTCCACAAGGAGCGCCCCTTCTACAACGACCTCGTGGCCTACATGACCTCGGGCCCGGTGTGGCCGCTGGCCCTCGAGCGCGAGGACGCCGTGACCACCCTGCGCAAGGTCATGGGCGCCACCAACCCCGCCGACGCCGACGCCGGCACCATCCGCAAGCTCTACGGCGAGTCCATCGAGCGCAACGCCATCCACGGCTCCGACTCGCCCGAGAACGCCGCCATCGAGGTCAGCTTCTTCTTCCCAGCCTGCGATCTGGCGTAGGAACGTTGGAACGTTTGAACGTTGAACGTTTGAACGCCATTCACCGCAAATGTTGGAACGTTGGAACGCGAGGACCGGAGACGCATGCTCCGGACGCGATCGCCGGAACGTTTGAACGTTGAACCACTCGACCGACGGGATGGCGACACATGGTAGGCTCGATGCCTTGAAGGATCGAGCCTATTCCTTCAACCCCGACGTGGTCTTCAAACGCCTCGAGGACCGCATGGTCCTGGTCGACCTGAAAAGCAACCAGATCTTCGAGCTCAACTCCACCGGCGCCCGGGTGTGGGAGCTCCTCCAGGAAGGGGTCTCCGTCGACACCCTCATTGACCGCCTGTCCGGGGAGTTCGAAGTCGAATCTCCGACCCTCCAAGACGAGATCACCTCACTTCTTTCCGACCTCGTCAATGAAGGGTTGATCGCTTCCTGAAACTGCAATTCCCCGTCCGCGGGGAATTGCTACTTGACACTGTCGCAAGATTGGACATACTCGAAGCCTTATGGTTCCGTTGGAAGACAAAAATGAGGTTCGGCGCAGGCTCTCGCCCAAGGGTCAGGTCTCGCTCCCCAGTGAGGTCCGCAAAGCGCTCGGTCTTTGCCCGGGGGACTCGGTGGTCTTCGAGGTCACCGACGGCACCGTCACGATCCGCCGCGCCGACAGTCTCGACCCCTTCTTCAACCTGCCGCTCTTCCAGGCCCTCGAAGAGTGGTCCCAGGACCAGAAAGCCACCGTCTTCCGCTACCCCTGATTCGCGCTGACAGTCGGTAGCCGAATTGTGGGGCAGCCGTCCCGCCTGCCGGGGAGTGGTTTCGGCACGCCGTCCAGCCTCCGTTGTGGGGCAGCCGTCCCGGCTGCCGGCCGGGTGGTCAAGTGACCCCCGGTAAATCACGCCCCAGCCCACCCGGCACGCGAGACGCGTGCCCCACAAACCGATGCCGAACCCCGGGGACAGCCGCGCCGATCCACCCTTGACACACCCGCCATCTGGCTTTACATTCAAGAAGTCAAGCGTAAAGAATCAAAGAGGGCATCGTGCACAGCAAACTCTCATCCAAAGGCCAGGTCACCATTCCAAAGGAGGTACGGGAAAGCCTGGGCCTCGAACCCGGTGACTTCGTCACCTACGAGATCGCCGACAACGACTCCGCCATTCTCCGCCGGGTCGAGCCTTACGACGCGTCGTTTCACCTGGCCGTGTCCGAGACCCTCGAGGAGTGGGGCTCAGAGGAGGATGAAGAGGCTTTTCGTGACCTGTGATCGATTCGACGTCGTCGTTGTCCCCTTCCCCTTTTCGGAGCAAGCCGGAAGCAAGCGTCGGCCGGCAGTCGTGATCAGCAACCGCAATTTCAACGCCGCCGGACATACCGTTCTGGCGATGATCACGACCAAAGGCCACCACCCATGGCCCGGCGACCACACGATCTCCGACCTCGCAGAAACCGGCCTACCTCTTCACTGCATCGTCCGATTGAAGCTCTTCACCCTGGACAACCGCCTCATCCTCCGGCAACTTGGAGGCCTCAGCGACAGCGACAGGGGAAAGGTCGAAAGCAACCTCGACAAACACCTCCGC
>CALNYA010000068.1:0-24024 GCA_942490575.1 uncultured Verrucomicrobiota bacterium | reverse complement strand
GTTGAGGAATATGTCCAGCGGTTGTCGCGAATCGAATCCCTTGGGTTTGCGATTCGATTCCGAGAACTGATTCAGCCAAGCGGCCCGTTCGAATTCAGTCATTCGGGCCCACCGACGTTCGCCGGCGCGAAAGCATCCGTAGTCGATGAGAGTCAACAGTCGCTCCTGTTCCGATTTGCCGAACGCAAAGATGCAGAGAGGCACCTGAAAGTACCGGCCTTGGCGTGCCTTGGGATTGGACACGGTGTGGACCCTGTTGGCGGCTCATTTCGATTGGTTGATCGACGGGACGCCCTCCCGGAGGATGCGGGCGATTTCGTCAGCTGGAACGAGCCAAGCTCGCCCGACTTTGACGGCGTGGATGATCCCGAGACGCATCAGTCGACGGATGTGTTCGGGGTGGCGGTCGAGGGCGGCGGCGGCGGAGTCGGTCGAGAAGCCGCGAAGGTGAACTGAATCAGCCGTGAAAGGAGAGGCCTTTTGCATGGACGTGTTATCACCCCGATTTAAGGGGTCCGTCCGGCGGGTGAATGCGGCCGCCGCAGTGCGAGAATCGGTGCCCAGGTCGGAGTTGAATGTGCCCGGGTGCGCGATCGGCCCGTGGAAACCGAACAATCGGGGTTGACGCAGGTTGCGGCCCTACGCACCGGGTGGTGCCCAACCGTGCCCGGACGTTGTCGGGGTGGCGGCCGCGGATTTCGCCTTGGCTTTGAGCCCGTGGCGTTTGCGTGCGCCCCGCGCCTGCTTGAGGCGGTAGCTGCTGAACCTGCGTTTTCGTAGCTCCAGGAATTCGCCGAGCGCCAGTACCTTGGCCTGCAAACGCCTCTGGCGATCGATAGCCGGCATCCAGGTGGAGCGTTGAATCAACAATCGCAGCGCAGCCATCGTGCAGGCGTTGGGGGACAACGCCGGAATACCTGCGGGTTGATTCGGCCCAGCCAAAATATCGCCGAATCGAATCCCGAGGGCCCGAGTTGCTTCCAGCGATTCGCGTGTTTTCGGATCCCAGCCTTCGCCGATCGACCACGAAATGTACTCCTGGACGGTATCCAGGAGTTCGTGAGCCTTGGCCACGGCGTCTTTCGCGGAGAGCTTGCCGGCATCCTTCGAGAGATGGGAAGCGATGAGGGCGAGGTCGATCGCGGTCGCTCCATGGAGGCTTCTTTTGGCCCAGACCGGCAGTGTGAATCGCGATTCAACCGGCTCGATCCTCTGATCCAACGAGGCGGTTTGGTTGAATGCCCAGGCTTCAGACTGAGCCGCCACCATCCAGAAGTGGGCGTCCTCTGCGATCGCCCATTCCAGGTGCGCCAGGGGGCGTGCCAGATGCGGAGCAATCGTCTTGTCCCAATAGGCGCAACAGAGCTCCAGATTGCCGATGATCGCATCCTTGGACCGAGGGGTGCTTCCCGGAGGAAACTGGAACCGGCAGTCAGATCCTTGGGGCACGGGTGTCGACTCCGGGGTTGGCGCTCGGTTAGGCTTTTGCTGTCAATCCGAGGAGATCCCCCACCGGCGGTGCCACGCGGCGGCGGTGATCGGCGTAGTACATCGCGGTGACGCCAATACTGCCATGGCGCAGTTGACGGCTGGCGACATGGATATCGGACGAGGCGGCGACGATCGATCCGAACTCCTTGCGAAGCGCGTGGATCGGTTTGCTTGCCAGGACGCCGTTCCGGCGAAGCCATTGGTTCAACCGTTCGAAGGTGCTTTCGGCACGGTAGTACGGCACGGCGCTGTCTGTCCTTGGAGGGCGCCCCGCCAAGACGAAGAGCGTCGGATTCCGGCCCCGGAATCGCTCCAGTTCGGCGATCAGACCGGGATCGACGAAGACTTGGCCTTCGGACCCGTCCGTTTTTGGGGCGAAGGTGTCCGTGGTGGCGATGCGGATGGTGCAGGTCGCGGCGTCGATCTGGGACCAGGTTAATCCATCGATCTCCGAGCGCCTTAGGCCTGCGCCCAAAGCGAGGAGAAGCGCGACATACGCATCCGGGTCGGCGGTGGCCATTTCCTCGCGGCCGGATTGCAGGAGCGTCGCGGCATCCACGGTGGAGTGGTACCGGTCGGGTCGGGCGTGCTCCACGCGGACGCCCTCAAAGGGATTCGGAAGCTGGGTGAATGGAAGTTTCCACTTCGACGAGAACAACGATTTCGCCTGGCGCAGCATCGACGCTGCGGATCGACGAGCCCGCTTTTCCAGGAGCGGATTGCCTTTGGACTGGCGGATGAACCGGTGGAGGGCGGCCTGGACTCGATCGGGGGTCAGGCGGCTGAGATGAATCCGATCGATGCGGCTTCGCCAGCGGACATTCCCGCCGGCTTTGGCGTCGTACTTCTGCTTGCCGGCGGATTGGACTCCGAAGGCGTGGCCGGCAATCCAACGCATGGCAACCGTGTAACCTCGGAGGGTTCGCGGTGAAACATCGGCGGCGTCTTCGACGGCGGCGATGAACTCGCCGATGGTGGGGACCCCTCGTCGGTTGGCGCGGTCAGGGGCGAATTCGCGAAGCGCTTCTTCCCAGCCCACCGTTCGAACCCGCTGATAGAGGAGCGCAGCCTTGCGTGCCGCTTCGTTCTTGGTGTTCGAACCGAGTGGAACCTCGCGTCGATCGCCGGCGGCTTGGATACGGCAGCACCATTCCTGGGCCAACTGGCGGAGCCCATCGCCATCGGTCCAGCGCATCCGGAACAGGCGAGGCTCCCAGTATTTCGAGGAGAACTTGGAGGCACCGGCTGTGGCGGGGCGAGGCTTTAGCTCCGCCACTTCTCCGCCACTTTTTTGGATTGGACGAGGTTGTGTCGGGTGTCATCGGATGGCAAGAGTATGACTTTAAAGCATTGGTATTCAAGTCGAATAGCGCCATTGGAGGCAACTTGACACAATCGGTGACAAGTCTGGGTTTAACTGACTCTTAATCAATTGGTTTCAGGTTCAAGTCCTGACCGGGGCACCACTTCAGTTTCAACGGATTCGTCCCACAACTCCTCGGCAAGCAAGGCGGCGTGAACCACTCGGACGCCGCCCACCACTTGGCCAAAGAGATGTTTGAAATGTCGCTCGTCCCTGGTCAGGAGATGGGAGCACCGCGAGGCCACGGCGGCTCCAAGGATGTGCCGGTCCTTGTCGACAAGCTGAACACCTGGCAGTTCCGCCACCAACGAGGTCAGGCTCACGTTTCGTAGCAACTCACGTAGGTTTTGGACCACTCGGGGTGCGTCCGGAGTTGTCCGCTGCAGATTCCGCATGGCTTCGTCGGCCGCGGCTTGGCTGCTCGCCAATTCGGCGCTCTTGCGAACCAAGCCCAGAAATCCACTCATCCGACTTCCTGGCAACGCGGCGGAAAACAGGACGTTGGCATCGAGAAAGGACCTTCGTTTCAAAGTGAAGCCCTTCAAACCGTCCTCATTCATCCTCGGCAATTCCAATTCCAGGGCTGTCGGATGCCTGTCGTGCCAAGTGGATTCGCATCTCAGGCCGGTTTTCCGCAGCATTGCTTGAACTTCCGTCCGCTTCCGCAGGGGCAGGGGTCGTTCCGGCCGGTCTTGGGGGTGTCGCGAATGTAGGTGGTTGAGAAGGAGTCCGCGTTGTCCTCCTCGAATAGCAGGCGGTCGGCGAGGCGGCGGATGTGGCTCTGACGCCGCAGGAAGGTCTTTTCGAGGTTGGGGTGGGCCGCGCGAGCCGATTTCAAAAGCGCATGGGGCGATGGGTTGCCCGGAGTCGAGACAGCCTCGGCGCTTCGAAGGGTTCGTGGGTTCAGGTAGATGGAGGCCGCCGAGGACACTTCGTGCGGCCCATTTCCGAGCGAGCGAGCCTCCTCGGTGGGAATGCGCATGAATTCGAGTCGCGCTTCGGAGCAATCGCAGTGGGGCTTGGTGCAGTATTGGTCGTCCAACAACCAGAAACCGCCCTGGTGATGAAACTCGAGGGATTTCGCCCATGGGAACATCTCCGAGTAGGCCATCATCCTGCCTGGGTCCTCCACGATGTCGGGCGGGAACTTCACGTCGATGCGGTCGACGTCCATTTTCTCAAAGAGCTGCTTCTTGGAGTTGCCGAAATATTCGCGCAGCCAGGTCCAGTTGTCGTCGGTGAGGGATTCCGTGACGGAATCGGAGAGTCGGCGCTCCTCCGGCGAGTACTCGTCAATGTCGACGCGACGCCGTTCCGCCACATCGAGAAAGAAGGCGAGGACCGGCTCGGTTTCCGGATCCTGATCACCGTCGGGGGTGCCGGTGTGTGGGGTGCATTGGATCAGGATATCGGGGCAGGGGCAGCCCGGTTTGTCGCACACCCGGAGGCGGACATCGTAGGCCGGGCTGTCGACCGCGAGGATCGCCGGCGCGAGAAGGGCGTCGTGATGCGGGCTGCGCTCCGGGGTGGGGATCAGCTGGTAGGGCATTTAGGGGTAAGGCGGGTACTTTTCGGCGATTCTTTAGAGTGGCGGGCCAGGGGACGCAAGGAGCAGCACACGAACGGCCCTCGCTTGCAGTTGTTCCCACGTTCAGTTCCGTCCCGGGGGCCGGTCTGTGGCAGCAATCCATCCGACACATCCAAGCCTTCCGTAAGGGCGGCCCATGGAGCGGCGGTCAAGGACGGCGATTACCTGGAACTTCCTGGCTGACATGGTGAATTTGCGTAGAACGCCACGAATTCTGTGCTGGATACTATCGTGTGAAAGTTTGTAAACAGTTGAATACGAACGATAGAAAAGCACTGTTGACAATATAATTCAAAGAGATACTAAACACTGCGTACCAAGGAGGCCGTATGCAGCGAAATTATGCGAATCACGAAAGGGTCCGGGGTGGGAGCAAAAAGGACAGCCGTTGCCGAGGGGCTGCGGATTTTTGGAGGCGGGTGATTGAAAACAGCGGCGAAGCAGCCCGGGGGGCGATCGACGCGGATGGGCCGGAGCTCCGGTTGGAGTCGGTTGGGGAACGGGACAGCGGGGTGGAACTTCGGTTCGGCCTTGGGAAGCCCGGCCAGGAGATGTCGCACTGGCGCGCCGAGACGGTGGAGGTGCTGAGCCTGCGAAGCGGCGCGAAGTCGGTCTGGGCGGTGGAGGCGCTGCGGAAGGATGCCCGGGAGGTGGGGCGCGTCTTTCTTCCGGTCACCATTGAAGAGCCGGTTTGCCGCCTGCGGGTGGAGTTCACCCGGGTCGCGGGCTTTTCGGAAGAGGAACTCTGGGGTCTAGCGCCGATGGATCTGCCGACACCCGGCGTTTCGAGGGGGATTCCGGTGGCGTCGACGACCCTGGACGGCGCGACGCTGCGGCTTCATTCCCTGACGGTTCCAGGCGGAACGGTTCCAGGGTTTTTTCAGGAACTTTGGAACCAATGGACCGGCGAATCCGGGGTGTTCACCCTTTGGGTGGAAGTTTCGCCCGAGGGGATGGACCGGCGCCTGACCCTCGTGAGCGCGGTGGATGAGGAGGGGCGGCATGCGGAGGTGAGGACGGGACTTTGGAGCGGCGAGCAATACGCTTTCGGCCTGGTTCCGCCTCCGGGAGCGACGACACTCCGGTTCACGTTCGCGCTGCACCGAAGCCGAGTGGAGGAATTCGTCGTGGACACCTCGATGGGGGCTGGACTCGCCGGCCAGCACAACTGAGCCGGCCGATCGGTGGTTCAGCTACCCCATTTCCGTTCATCTCCGTGTCTTCGCGCCTCCGTGAAGAGCCATCTCGCCTTATCCAACCGCCGATCTAACGGATTCCGGTGCCGGCGGATGCTTGACGGCGAGGGGGAGGGAGGCCGGGCGCGCCGTCGCGGTGCAGGTCGTAGATGACGATGGCTTGGGCGGCGTGGTCGGCGGCCGGATCCCGGAGGCGGGCCGCCGTGACGGCGCGATCCCGGGCGTTGTCGTCGGGTCGGTATTTCTCGTGCAACCGCCGGTGTTCCCCAGCGAGGTTTTCCTCGCCGAGTTGGGCGTGGATCAGTCCGAGATTGTAGTGGGCGGTGACGTTTTCGGGATCGATGACGAGGGATTGTCCGAATCGACGGACGGCTTCGCGGAGGAAGCGTTCCCGTTCGGCTTTGCGCGGCGCGCCGCGCTCCATCTTGGCGCGTTCGAAGAGCGTCTGTCCGAGTTCGTTGAGGACTTCGTAGTCCTTGCTGAAGTCGAATCCGCGCCGGTCCAGTTCGGGGTAGCGATCCTCCAGGATGGAAGTGAACTCGGAGATCGCCTCGTCGAGGAATCCGTTCTGCTTGTTGACGAGGCCGGTGAACCACGCGCGGGTCCAGCGGGGAACGGGCGGCGAAAAGGAATTGGTGTCGGCGGCGCGCTGGAGCGCGGCGACGGCATCCGTCAGTCGGCCCTCCTTGTAAAAGACGCGGGCGAGATTCATGGGGCCGTCGAAGCGGCCGAGCTTCTCGACCTCCTCGAACGCGCCGGTGGCCTGGATGAGTTCTCCCTTCTCGCTTCCGGAGTTGCCCTTGTTGAGCAGGCCGATGCCGTAGTCGTTCCATCGCTGCCAGACGGGGATGGCGGACGGTGTTGGCGGCCCTGGGAGCGCGGCGGCGCCTTCGACGGGGAAGCGCAGGGAATCGGTGGCGATGATCCGGATGGGGAGATCGTTGGTGAGTCGGTAGGGAGCGTCCCGGGTGAAGCCTTCCGCGAAGACGTAGTTGTAGTAGAGGGTGTCGAACTTGCGGTAATTGAGCTTCACCTCGAAGTCGAGCGGGGCGTCGAGGCCTTCGGGAACGGTGAAAGAGTAGTGAACGACGAATCCCGCGCCGGGCGGAATCTGGTGGTTGTAGAGCGGGGTGAGGATGTCCTGGGGATTGCGGCGGTCGATGCGGTTGCCGTCCTTGTCGAGCATGTAGACGTTGACGAAGTGGGACCAGGGATCGACTTCGTTGTGGGGTCCGAGTCCGCCGCTGCGGGCGACCACGCGCGAGCCGCTGCGGGCGAGGACGTCGACCCAGATCTCGTTGGAATCGACGGTGCCCTGGGAGAAGAGGTGGGCGAGGCGGACCGTGCGGAGGACGACTTCGAGGAGGTACGTGGTTCCCGGGCGGAGGGTGGGGACTTCGGGGCGGAGCGGGGCGACGAGTGGGCCGTCGATGGTGCCGCCCTCCTTGATCCCGAAGATGTCGACGCGGAGGGAGTTGGTGCCGAATTCAGCGTGGCGCTGGACGATGTGATCTTCTCCGCGGAGGTGGGGCAGGGCGTTGTTGGCGGACGGGAAGAGGTGGTCGTGGATGTACCGCTGGGAGGAGTTGGTGGGGTTGAAGAAATTGGCGCCGAAATCCTCGGACGGCTCGAGCCGCATGTGGCAGTCGTTGCAGTTTTTCTCGGCCTTGGGCGGGTAGTAGAACGAACGCGCGCCATGTCCGGCGCCGCTGAGGAGGAAGGCGTCGTAATGATTCTGGCCGCGGAGCCATTCCTTGTAGTGGGTGACCTCGCCGGGAAGGCTGACCTTGTGGCAGGTGCCGCAGTATTCCGGGGTCTTCATGAAGGGCTTGAGGAAGACCCTTTTGTGGAACTCCGGCTTGGCCTTCACGAGTTGGTTGTTGATCCACTGGAGGGCGCGGTTGGTGGAGTAGGCGAAAGGGTAGTGGATGGGTTCGTCGATGGTGTAGTCGGCGTTCCCGATGGGGCTGTCGATGGACGTGATGGCGTGGCAGGCGGTGCAGGTGATCCCGGCCCCGGCGGTCGGGTGGTTCGTCATGTCGAATTGCGGATTGTCGAAGGCGCCGCTGAAGAACGGAACGGGATCGTGACAACCGGCGCACCAGCGGGATCGTTTGACGTCGCCGTCCGCGCGGAGGCTGACCTGGCGGGTTTCGTTGACGGAGAAGAGGTAGAACGGGTTGTTGAACGAGCTGAACCGGTGGGAGCTGTGGAACCAGCCCGTGTAGACGTCCTCGTGGCACTTCCGGCAGTAGTCATCCATCATGAGGGTTTCGGCGGGGATGAAGTTGCCGGAGACGGTTTTGGCGCTGGAAGGGTGGAAGTAGCGGCGGCCCTCCGTGGAGGCGAGCTGGCTTTTTTGGGGATGAAGGGAGTGGAAGGACACCATGGCCAGGACGACCGCGGCGGCGGCGGCGGTGCCGCCGAGCCCGAGTTTCCAGCGGATTCGGGGACCGGCGAGGCGATGGAGGACGTACAACCAGACGCAGAGGAGCGGGGCGCCGACGTGGGCCCAGTAGGCGATGGACCGGGCCTGCGGATCTTTGAGCCCCAGATTCTTGAACTGAAAGACGTCGATGCGGGTGAGGGCGACTCCGGTGACGAGAACGACGATTCCGGCGGTGAACAGGGCGTAGCCCACGCGGACCGCGCGTCGGTTGGGTCGGTGCCTGGAGTTCTTGAGATGGACGAACCCGAACACCAGGAAGGGGATGATGAACACGAATCCGACCACCAGATGGAGCCCGAACATCACCTGGTAGAAGTAGTTCTGGTACAGGGTGGGGCGGTGGAGCCACTCCAGGAACGTGATGGCGGACAGGTAGGCGGAATTGGCTCCCAGCAGGGCGAAGAGACCGAAGACGGTGAGGAGGACGACGCGCAAACGCGGACCGACGGACCGGACGTAGGCGCGTCGGCTCGGGGCCGGCGGGGGCTTTTCAGAACTCATGATTCGTGTGATTCAGTCACCTCATCCGGGGACACGGGCGACGAGTATGGGAACCGTTGGCTGAACACCATGGGGTTTGGGGCCAAATGCCGGTTCGCCGGGGTGGGATGGATGAATTCCGGGGCGAATCGGCCCTTGGAAGAATCGCCTCGCCAGGCCGTGGTGCTTTGGGGCATTCCCGGGAGTGGTGCGCGCACGGGTTTCCAGGAATCTGCCGGACTCTCCCTTGAATCGGGGGTTCACCTTGTTGGAACTGCTCGTGGTGATAGCCATCATCGCGATCATGGCGTCCCTGCTGCTCCCAGCCCTCGGTCAGGCGCGGGCGAAGGGGCAGGCGGCGGTCTGTCTCGCCAATCACCGCCAGCTTTCCCTGGCGCTGCACCTCTACGCCGGGGACGCCGAGGACCGCCTGCCATACAACCTCGGCGCGGGCGGCATCCTGGAAGCGATCGAGAACCGACGCTACGACAATTGGGCGACCAGCCTTCTCAATTGGGAGCTGGACCCGTCGAACACCAACCTCGCCTGGCTGCGGGGCGGCGGGTTGGGACCGTTTCTGTCCGGCGGGCTGGGGGTCCACCGATGCCCGTCCGATCGGGTGCTGAGTCCGATCCAACGCGCGGCGGGTTGGAGCGGCCGAGCCCGAAGCGTGTCGCTGAACGCCATGGTCGGGGACGCGGGCGAGTTCCTCCAGGCGGGGCGGAACACGAACAATCCAACGTACCGGCAGTATCTCCGGTTGGGCGACGTCCGGGTCGCGTCGTCGATCTTCACCTTCATCGACGAGCACCCGGACAGCATCAACGACGGGTATTTCCTGAACCGGATGGGCCGGCGCGAATGGGTGGACCTGCCGGGATCGTACCATGGGGGCGGAGTGGTCCTTTCGTTCCTCGACGGGCACGCCGAACAGCATCGGTGGCGGCGGGATCTGACCCGGCCCGTCGCGCGGCCGGATGCCGCGGACCTGCCGATCCCGATTCCGGACGAGGAACTCGAGGATTTCCGGTGGTTGATGTGGCGGGCGAGCCGGTGGGCCCCATCCGCCGAATCCAGCGCCCCTTGAGCTCCGGTCGGAGGGACTTCGGGTCCGGTGGAGCGGATCGAGCCGGTGGAGCCGATCGAGCCGGCGATCAGAAGTACTTCCGGATCGTGTCGAGACTGGCCGACGAGGCGACCACGTAGGTTCGGCCCTGGTGGGTCCAGGTCCCGGTGGCGAGGCGGTTCACCCGGGCGAATTCGGTCCGCGCGGGCGGCGCGCCCGACAGCTCGGCCTCGGGAACAACGAACACGTAGAGCATTCCGTCGGGTCCGCCGTCGAGGCAGACCATCGACGCGCGGCCGTCCTTCCAACTCAGGGTTCCGGCGCCGAGGGCGGGGAGAACCGCGAGGCCCGGCGGGAGATTGAAATCGGCTGGGGCATTCTTGCGGGCGAGGTAAGCGCGGATGGCGGGGACGTCGTTGGTCGTGATTTCCATCCGGTATTCGCGGAGGGCGGCCCGGACCATTCGGCCGCGGAAGGTGGTGTGGTCGGTGGTGGTTCCGTCGCGAAGGAGGACCCCTGCCGCCAGGAGCGCGGCGACGACGCCGGCGGCGGCGAGGCGTAGGGAGCGCCTCCACCGGAACGAGGGCATGAGAACTCGGGGCCGGGCGGCGGCGAGAATCCCGGCGGCGAGGTGGGTGGGGACCGGGAGGCGGCGAAGCGCCGCCGCCGTGGCGGCCTGGAACTCCGAATGGCGCCGGAGCCATTCGGCGTGGTCCTGATCGCGGTTGAGGATGCGGATGGCCTCCTGGATCTCGGGATCGGAGTCCAGGGGTTCGCCGGGCCGCCAGCGGGCGAGGATGGACTTAGCTTGGGCTGGCTCCATGGGGGCGGGTTGGGGATTGGGGCGTCCGATGGCTCGGGGCGATGGCCAGCGCGCGTTGGATTTGGGCGATGCCTCGGGCGAGGCGGGATTTCACCGTGCCCACCGGGATGTCGAGAATCTCCGCGATCTCCGGATAGGTGCAGGCTTCGAGATAGAACAGGGCGATGGGCGCGCGGAAAGGTTCCGTCAATCGACCCAGCGCGGCGACGATCAGCAGGCCGTCGGTGAGTCTTGGGGCTTCGGGAGGGATTTCGGGGAGATCGGGTTCCGCGGATTCTATGGAGTCGTGGGGAAAGCGGTTGGCCCGTCGAGCCTTGGCGGCCGATTCCCGGTAGAGCGTCGTGAAGAGCCACGACTTGACCTTCGAGACATCCGACAACTGATGGCCGCGCTGGGCCCATCGGAGGAAGGTTTCCTGGACGAGATCGCGGGCATCGGATTCGTTGCGGGCGAGGCTTCGGGCGAACCGGTAGAGCGCCTCGTGGTGTTCGAGCACGAGGCGTTCGAAATCCACATCGCTGCGCATGCTGCCGGTCGTCGCCAACGGTTACGGGTGGGAGTCACGAAGGGCGGGCTTGGTTCCCGGCTCCGGTGAGTCGCCTCGAAAAGGTCGGGGAGCCGCCCCAATCGGGCGAGCGAATTATTTTTCTGGGGAACCCGGTCGCCGATTCGGGCATCCTATCCCCAGTTAGGTCTTCAGGAAGTCCAAGGTGAAAGAATCCCAGAACTTTACGAACCCATGATTGATTACCGATTTCGAGGCAGGAATCTGGCGGCCCGCGTGGCTTGGCTGGCGATGTTGACCGTGCCGATGGTGGCGTCGGCGCGGGACTTTCGGGTCTCCAGGATCCCGAACGGAGCGAACTTCGGTTGCGCCAATTGCCATGTTTCCCAATTTGGCAGCGGTCCCAGAAATCCGTTCGGCCTGGCGGTGCAGGCCATCGTCGGCGGGCCGGCGAACATCGCGTTCTGGTCGCCGACCTTGGCGGCGCTCGATTCGGACGGCGACGGCACGGCGAATGGCGCCGAACTGGGGGATCCGGAGGGCGACGGCCAGGCGACACCCGGTGCGCGGGTGACGAATCCTGGCAACGCCACGAGCAAGCCGCCCGCCAACGCGGCGCCGGAGGTGTCGGTCCAGGCCCCGGCGGATGGCTCGACTCTCACCGCGCCCGCGGTGGCGCCGGTCGAAGTGACCGCGACCGATTCGGACGGGACCGTGGCGCGGGTGGAATTCTTTGATGGGGAACGGCTGTTGGGGGTCGACCTCGAGGCGCCGTACAGCCTCCTGGTGGACTGGGCTCTGGGCGCCCACGCGATCACGGCCAAGGCCACGGACGACGCGGGGACGACGACGACCTCGGCATCGGTCACGATGACCGTGAATCCGCCGGCGGCCACGCGGGTGACCCGACTCGTTCGGGACGGTGGCGACGTGGACGTGGACTGGACGGCGGGTGGCGGCCCCTACGTGGTGCAGAGCAAGGTGGACCTCGTCGATCCCTGGTGCGCGACGGGCGGCGTGACGACGGGGTTGACGGCCCGCGTGACGGCGCGGGCGGACCGCGGGATCTATCGCGTGGTCGATCTGGCGGGCAGCGGTTCGATTCCCCTCGCGGTCGCGCTGGGTGGCGCCTTCGAGCGGCCGACGGCTGTGGAGACGTCCGGAACGGGATCCGGGACCTTGCGTCTGGAGGGCAACACCCTTTCCTTCAGCGTCCAATACTCCGGGCTGTCCGGGCCCGCGACCCTGGCCCACATCCACGGGCCGGCGTCGATGGAAGCGGCGGCGGGGGTGATGATCAATCTGGCGCCCTTCAACGGCGGCGCGTTCGGGACCTCCGGAACGCTGGCGGGCTCGGTGGTCGTGAGCGTGGAACAGAAAGCGCTGATCCTGAGCGGGCTGACCTATGTGAACATCCACACCGACGCCAACAAGCCCGGGGAGATCCGGGGTCAGGTGCTTCCCGTGGCGATGGGCGCGACGTTGAGCGGAGCGCAGGAAACGCCGGTGCCGGTGGCGACTCCCGGGCGCGGGAGCGGGCATTTCTCGCTGGAGGGGGATCAACTGACCTTCGTCATCACCTACTCGGGACTTCCGGGCGCGGCGACGCTGGCGCACATCCACGGACCGGCGGCGATTGGGGCCGGCGCGGGCGTGATGATCGACCTGGCGCCCTTCCATGGCGGGGCGATGGGAACCTCCGGGCGGTTTTCCGGGACGATCGCGCTGACGGCCGACCAATTGGTTTCGGTGGCCTCGGGGCTGACCTACGTGAACATCCACACGGACGCGAACAAGGCGGGCGAGATCCGCGGGCAGATACTTCCCTGTGTGACGGGACTTCCGCTGGAGGCGACGTTGAGTGGCGACGCCGAAGTGCCGGCGGTGACGACGCCCGGGACCGGGCGGGCGAGCCTGCGCCTGGAAGGTGATGTGTTGTCGTTCGACATCCTCTACGGCGGATTGCCGGGGCCTGCGACGCTGGCGCACATCCATGGCGCGGCGGCGGCGGGAGCGAACGCGGGCGTGATGATCAACCTGGCGCCCTTCCACCTCGGGCCGCTGGGCGTGGCGGGCGGGTTCGCGGGTTCCGTCGCGCTGACCCCGGATCAGAAGGCCGCCCTGACGGGCGGCTTGACGTACGTGAACATCCATACGGATGCCAACAAGTCGGGCGAGATCCGGGGCCAGGTGGTGCCCGTGGGTCTCCCCTAGGCGGCGGAGAGATTGCCTTCGGGCGGGGGCTCCGCTAACCGTGTCGCGTGTCCCCGACGGAACCGAGACTCTTGCTGCTGATTCCGGCTTACAACGAGGAGGCCCGGATTGGTCCGGTCCTCCGCGCCTATTCGGAGTACTTCAAGGCGAATTACCGCGGGCCGTTCCTGATGGTGGTGGTGCTGAACGGTTGCCGGGACGACACGCTGAACGTGGTGAGGGATGTGGCGGCCGCCTGCGGCGGGATTGGTTGGCTTGATTTCCCGGAACCGATCGGGAAGGGCGGCGCGCTGATCGAGGGGCTGAAACTGGCGCCCGGCACGGATCTGATCGGGTATGTGGACGCGGACGGGGCGACGCCGCCGGAGGCGTTTCACGATCTGATCCGGCGGATGCGGGGCGATGACTGCGTGATCGGCTCCCGCTGGCTGCCGGACTCGAAACTCGGGGAGGAGCAACCCTGGAAACGGCGCGTGGCGAGCAGGATCTTCCACATTCTCGTGGAGGGATTCTTCTGGATGGGAATCCAGGACACCCAATGCGGCGCGAAGGTCATGCGGCGCGAGGCGGTGGAGACCATCCACAAGGACCTACGGACCGCGGATCTCGCGTTCGACATCAACCTGCTGTACTGCCTCAAGCGCGCGGGATTCCGCGTCCGGGAGGTGCCGACCGAGTGGACCGATCAGATCGGGTCCAAGATCCGGCTCGGGCGCAGTTCGTTCACCATGCTCCTGAGCATCGTGCGGCTGCGGTTGGTCTACTCGCCCTTCTACCGGATGCTCGGGCCGCTGCGTCCCCTCGAAAAGTGGCTCTATTTCAAGCTGGGGGCGCCGCCTTCGCTTCCGCCCGTCGCGGCAGGGAAAAAAGAACCGACACCGCGAGCAGAAGGACGCTGAAGCAGCCCAGCGTGCGGATGACCCGCCGGAATTCGTCGAAAAGCCGTTGCGGCGAGCGCCGCGCGATGCCGTCCTGGAATGCGTCCTCGAGGAGGAGTCGGTTGAGTCGGATGAGATCCCGGCCCGAGGGATTTCGCTCAAGGAGCGTCCGGGTTTCGGCCCGCAACAGGACGCCTTGAAAGCGTTCCGGCTCGTGGAGCGATGGACCGCCGAGGAGCGGATTGATGGCCTCCGCGACGCGCGCCGCGAGGCCGGGGGACGGTTCGCCGTCGGGAGGCGCGCCGGCGGGGATCCGGGCGAGCACGTCGGCCGGGAGGGCGTCGTGGAGGTGGGTTTCCAGAGGACTCCCCGGCTCGGCGAGGCGCCGGATCCAGGACACGCCGATTTCCGCTGGTTCCAACAACGGGGAGGTGCGCTGGGCGATGCCGTCGCGCATCGAGGCGAGGGTGAGGGAGTAGCCCGCGGCGACGAGGATGAGCCACGGCACGGCGGCGAACCGCTTCCGGGCGAGCAGATTGTTCACCAGCGTGTAGGCGGCGGTCAGGGGAAGCATGGACCAGCAGAACAGGGGAACGAGCTGGGCCGCCGGCAGGAAGACGGGGTTGCCCATGTAAAGGACCCGGAGGGGAAGTCGCGGGGCGATGGAGCAGAACACAGCGGCCGCGATGCCGGTTCCCAGGGTGGCTCCAAGGGCGAGTCTCAGGGCCTCCGTCGGAAGGCCGGTGGCGGCGCTCCGGGCGACCCTTGGAAAGAGGACCAGGGCGAGCGGCATGGTGAGGAACACCAGGGCGCGGCCCACCCGTCCCGCCGCCACGTAGAACGCCTTCTCGTCGTCGCTGAACGTGGATTGAACGAAGAGGGGATCGGCGCCGAGCATGATGTTCCCGGCCATCAAACCGATCGTCAGGGCCAGCCAGGGACGGACCCACGACGAGTCCCGGGCGCCGGCGCCCGGACCCCACCACACCGACCGACTGCTCCACGCGGTCAGGCCGAGCGCGGTCGCGGCGCCCAACATGACCCCCGCCATCGCCCCGGCGGCGAGCGAACCGCAGGCGACCACGGCCACCGTGACGCCCACGAACCGTCCAGCCGCGGAAAGGAT
The DNA here is from genome assembly GCA_942490575.1 of uncultured Verrucomicrobiota bacterium. Classification (GTDB taxonomy): domain Bacteria; phylum Verrucomicrobiota; class Verrucomicrobiia; order Limisphaerales; family CAIMTB01; genus CAIMTB01. The sequence continues at coordinate 8,845 of CALNYA010000068.1, read as the reverse complement.
CGCGGCGTTGCCGAGCCAGAAGAAGCGCTGGGTTCCCTGGAGCAGACCCGCGAACACCGGGTACAGGAGCCCGATCAGCACCGTGCCCAACGTGAACGCCACCGCCCAGGGATTGGAGATCTGGAACGTCTCCTGGATCCGCCCGCGGACGAGCCAGACCCCGGCCGCGGCCAAAGCCCAGGTTCCGAACACCAGGGTGGAGACGCTGCGGATCGTGTTCCGCAGTTGGCGCTGACGCGGGACATCGACGGCCCCCGAGGCGAGCTGCGCGAAGACCGCCTGAAGGCCGCCCGCTGGAATCCCGAGGAGAATCAGCGAATCCAGCAGGGCTCCGAAGGACGCGTACTCGACCTTGCCGACGCCCGGGATGGCGGCGATCTGGCCGGCCGGGGTGTGGACGAGCGAGAAAATGGCGCCCGCGATCCCGTTGGCCAGCAGCATCCAGCCGCTTTGGCGGAAGAATGAGAGGTGTTCGCGGCGCACTTCGTGGAGTGCGGCGGGGTGGGAGGCGCTCACGGAAGCCGTTCGAGGAAACGTTTCAGCAGGGCTGTTCCCCGTTCCAGTGAAGCGATGGAAATCCATTCCCGGGCCGTGTGCGCCTGGGCGATATCCCCGGGACCGAACACCACGCACGGGATTCCGCCCTGGGCGAGGATCGCGGCGTCGCAGAAATACGTCACCCCGCGCGCGGTCTTGCGCCCGGTCGCCTTCAGGAAGGCCTGGACCCAGGGCAGATTCGGGTCGGTTTCGAGGGGCGGAGCCGGGACGCCTTTGAGGTCCAGGAGGGTCGCTTTCACGCCGTTTCGGCGAAGGAATCCGTGGATCTCGCGCTTGGCCCCGGCCTCCGTCTCCCCGGGGACGGTCCGGCGGTCGATGTCGATGACGCACCGATCGGGAACGATGTTGGCCTGGCTGCCTCCACGGATCACTCCGACGTTGACGGTCGGGCCGCCAACCAGCGGATGACGGGGGCGTCGGGCGAGGTCTTCCGCGTAGGGGCCTTCGAGGAGTTCGACCGCCCGGGCCATCGCGCGGACGGCGTTGACGCCGAGTTCGGGTCGAGCCCCGTGGGCGGCCTTGCCGCGGGTTTCCGCGCGGATCCAGACATTCCCCTTGTGGGCGGTGACGACTTCCAGGCGGGTGGGTTCCCCGACGATGCCGAAGTCGGCCCGGAGTCGGGATCGGCTCAGGGCGCGGGAGCCCAATTGCTTGCTCTCCTCGTCGACGAGGCCGGCGAACACGATCTCGGTCGCCGCCGGGCGGGACGGGCTGTCGGCCACGGCGAAGAGGGCGGTGAGCATGGCGGCGACGCTGCCCTTCGTGTCGCAGGCGCCCCGACCCCAGACGCGGCCGGCGGCCTGGGTGGGCGAGAAGATTTCGAGGGAACCGTCGACGCTGCCGACGGTGTCGAGGTGGGGGGCGAGAAGGATGCGATGGCGGACGGGTCCGCTCGGCGCGCAGCGCAGGATCACGTTGCGGCGTCCCGGAAGGACGTCCTGGAAGTCGACGGACAAACCCGCGCGGGCGCCGAGCGACGCGACGAAGTCGGCGACCCGATGTTCGCCCGAGAGGGCGTCGCCGGCCGGGAGGAACGCCGGATTCACGCTCGGCAGCGCGATGAGTTCACGCAGGAGACGGACGACGGGGCTGAGCGATGGGCGGCGCAACGTGGCGGCAAGGTATCAGCGGGGCGTGGCGGGGTCACCTCGGTTTATCCCAGCGGGCCGTGGGCCTTGCCGGGCGGGCGCGGTTCCGGCGAGGATCGCCGGGATGAGTCTGCTGCCCTTTGGCGAACTGGCACCGTACCGGCCGCGTCGATTCCTCCCGGAGCGCGTGGTTTGGGAGGATTGGACCGCGATCGAGCCGCTCCTGGACCGACTCGAGGCGCGGTTGGGCCGGTTGACGACGGAGGCGGAGCTTGAGACGTGGCTGGTGGACTGGGGTGAACTGACGGCGGGCTTGAACGAGGCGAGTTCGAAGCGGTACATCGCGATGACCTGCCACACCAACGACGCGGAAGCCGAGAAGGCCTACCTGCAGTTCGTCGAGGAGATCGAACCGCGGTTGAAGCCGCGGCAGTTCGCCTTGGAACAGAAGTACCTCGCGCACCCGCTTCGCGCCCGCCTGCCGACGTCGCGCTACGAAATGCTGGACCGGTTCACGGCCGTGCATGTGGACCTGTATCGGGAGGAGAACGTGCCGCTGGAAACGGAGGAGGCGCGGCTGGGACAGCAATATCAGAAACTGAGCGGATCGTTGGCGGTGAAATTTCGCGGCGAGGAGAAGACCCTGGCTCAGATGGGGCGCTACCTGGAGGAACCGGACCGGGCGATGCGCGAGGAGGCCTGGGAACTGGTGGCCCGGCGGCGGTTGGCGGAACGCGACGCCTTCGATGATCAGTTCGATGCGCTGTTGAAGCTGCGGCATCGCATCGCGCGGAACGCGGGGTTCCCGAACTACCGGGACTACGCCTTCAAGGCGCGGGGGCGGTTCGACTACACGCCGGCCGATTGCGAGGCCTTCCACGACGCGATCGAGGCGGAGGTGGTGCCGCTGTTGAAATCCCTGCAGGCGGAGCGCCGCCGCCAATTGGGCCTCGAATCCCTGAGACCCTGGGATCTGTCGGTGGACCCATTGAACCGTCCGCCGCTCCGTCCGTTTGAGACGGTCGACCGGCTCCTGGACGGTTCCCAGGTGGTGTTCGATCGGCTGAACGCCGACCTATCCGAACAATTCCGGTCGATGCGCTCCCTTCGGCTGTTGGACCTCGAAAATCGGAAGGGGAAGGCGCCTGGAGGGTATCAGAGTTCGCTTCCGGAGGCGCGCCAGCCGTTCATCTTCATGAACGCGGTGGGTCAGCAACGGGATGTCGAGACCCTGTTGCACGAAGCGGGGCATGCGTTCCACACCCTGGCGACCCAGGAGGAGGACCTTTACGCCTACCGGGAGGCGCCCATCGAATTCTGCGAGGTGGCCTCCATGAGCATGGAATTGATCGGCGGCGAGCACTTGGACGCTTTTTACCGGCCCGATGAATTCCGTCGGGCGCGACGGGATCATTTGGAGGGCATCGTCGAGACGTTCCCGTGGATCGCGACCGTGGATGCCTTCCAGCACTGGCTGTACACCCATCCGGAACATTCGCGGGACGAACGGCAGGCCGCGTGGAACGGGTTGGTGCGACGGTTCGGCGGGGACGTGGACTGGACCGGTTGGGAGGAGGCTCGCGCGCATTCCTGGCATCGCCAGCTCCATGTGTTTCTGTATCCCTTTTACTACGTGGAGTATGGAATCGCGCAGATCGGGGCGTTGCAGGTGTGGATGAACTCGAAGAAGGATCCGGACGCGGCGTTGGCGGCGTATCGGAAAGGGCTGTCCCTGGGAGGATCGCGCCGGCTCCCGGAACTGTTCGAGGAGGCCGGATGCCGTTTGGCGCTGGACCGGGAGGCGCTCAAGCCGTTGGCCGAGTTGTTGCGCCGGGAAATGGCGGCCCTGGGAAGCCCCTGAAAGCGGGCGATGGAGGACGGACAGGCGGAATCGGCAGGGAAGGGCGGCGGCGACCTCGGCGGTGCCAACTTGGAGTCGGAGTCGGAGTGTGGTTTGGATCGACGGGTTTCTTGACACTCCCCCCTTCGCTGATAGCGTCGCGGGCTCTGCGCCACCGGTTGCGGGACCGGGGGCGGCGCCTTGAGCGCGAGCGAGTCCGTCCGACGAATGGGATGGGTGTCATGTGGGGGTCATATGACGGTGGTCCCGCGGATCAACCGATTTCAAAGCAACGTATGAAACGTCAGTATCAACCTTCGAAGATCCGGCGCAAACGCCAGCTCGGATTCCGCGCACGCATGTCGACCCGGGGTGGCCGGAGTGTCATCCGCAATCGCCGCAGCGAGGGCCGCAAGCGCCTCACGGCGGTTTGAGGTCTGAGGTCGTGTCGCTTCCCGGCCAGCGGCGTGGATTCGGCTTTGGGCGCGCGCAGCGGTTGTGCGGTTCCCGCGAATTCACCCGGCTGAAGAAGGACGGGGAACGGCGGGCGTGCGGTGGGCTGCTTCTGAACTGGCATCGTTCCGGGGTTGGATCCGAAGTCCGGCTGGGGCTTGTGACGAGCCGCCGGGTCGGTGGTTCGGTGGTTCGCTCCCGGGTTCGCCGCCTGATCCGCGAGGCGTTCCGACTGAACCAGCACGAGATCTCGGGTCCCGTCCGCCTGGTGCTGGTCGCGCGACCCTCGATCGTGGGGAAGACCTTGCCGATGGTGGAACGCGACCTGCGCCGGTGTTTGCGGGAAGCGGGGCTTTGGATCGAGCGAGCCAAGACTGGAGAGGGATGACATGCGCCAGGTGCTGCTCGTGCTGATCCAGGGTTATCGGTGGGTCCTTTCGCCCCTCAAGGTGGCGCTGGCCGGACCTTCCGCCCGGTGTCGGTTCGAGCCCTCCTGCTCCGAATACGCCTTGGAAGCCGTGGGCCGTCACGGCACCCGCCGGGGTGGTTGGCTGGCTTTGCGGCGATTGGCCCGGTGCCATCCCTGGGGTGGTTGCGGGCACGACCCGGTGCCGGACTCGCCCGTGGGTTCGCCGGCTTCGGCATCGGCTCCCGTTCCGGCCGCGGGCCCGCCGGTTCACAACAGCTTTTCCTAAATGGATCGACGTTCACTCATCCTGTTGGTCGCGACCTGTGGGCTTCTGCTGGTTTGGCACCCGCTGATGAAGCGGATCTATCCCGACCAACCGTTGCCCGCGACCAATCAGATCGGGTCGACCACGGTGGTGGGCGCGACCAATCCCGCGGCGGGCCAGACCCCCACCACGATGCCGATCACGGCGCCCTCGGTGACGCCGATGCGCCCGGGGATCGCGGATCCCGGGATGCGACCGCCGGCGGGACCGGGGACTGAACTGGTTCTGGAGAACGAGGAAGCCCTGTTCGTCGTGACCTCGCAGGGCGGAGGGATCCGGGAAGTCACCCTGAAGGAGTACGAGGGCGCTTTTGTCTGCGGCGACCGGAAGTCGGGCGAACCATTGCCGCGGGCGGTCCTGAATCGCGCGGCGGTGGTCCCGGTGATGGCGCTGCTGGGGGTTGACCGTCCAGGGGCGGAAGCCGAGTACCGGCTCAGTCGAAGCAACGACGTGGTGGTGGCGCGGCGGGACCTGGGGGAGGGCCTTCGGGTGATCAAGGAGTTCCGGTTGCAGACCAACCATCTGGTGAAGGTCACCACCCGCCTGCAGAACTGGGGCGCCCAGGTCCGCGCCGTCCCGCCGCAGGAATGGGTGTTCGGAACGGCCGAACCCCTGAAAGCGGACGAGAACCCGATGTACCTGGGTTTCTACGAGTACGACGGGAGTTCGAACGAGCATTTCGGCGAGTCCTGGTTCGCCAACCGGACGCTGGGCTGCATTCCGGGGACGCCTCGATCGGAGTACCTGAGCGGGAAGACCAACACGGTCTGGGCCGCGACCCACAACCAGTTTTTCGCCACGGTCGTGATGCCTTCGGACCGGTCGGCCCGGCTCTTCGCGCGGCATGTGGAGCTGCCGATGACGAACCGTCCGGCGGGTCGTCCGCCCGTGCCGGGCTTTCAGGCGGCCTTGGTGTATCCCGCGGACGCGATCCCCCCCCAACAGGAGCGGGTGCGCGAGTTCGAACTGTACATGGGGCCGAAGGAATACCGGGCGTTGACCGGGTTGGGGAACAACGCCGACGTGGTGATGGGGTTCGACAGTTACTTCGGGGGCCGGTTCAGCGGGTTTTTCGCGCGGATGCTCCTGCTGGCGATGAACGGACTGCATTCCGTGGGGCTGCCCTACGCCCTCGCGATCATCACGATCACGGTGTTCGTGCGGTTGCTCTTCTGGCCGCTCATGAAGGCGTCCGCCCGGACGTCCAAGCGCATGGCGGCGCTTCAGCCGCAGATCAAGGAGTTGCAGGCGAAGTACAAGGAAAACCCGCAAAAGCTGAACCAGAAGATGCTCGAGCTGTGGCGCGAGCATAAGGTGAACCCGGCCTCGGGTTGCCTGCCCATCCTCGTTCAGTTTCCGATCCTGCTGGGCTTCTATTCGATGCTCCAGACCGCGATCGAACTCCGCGGCCAGTCCTTCCTGTGGGCCTGCGACCTGTCGCAGTCCGACACGGTGGGAACGATCTTCGGCTTTCCGATCAACCCGATGCCTCTGCTCATGGGGGTGACGATGCTCTGGCAGGCGCGCCTGACCCCGATGTCGCCGAGCATGGATCCGGCCCAGCAGAAGATCATGAAATACATGCCGCTCATGTTCATGGTCTTCCTCTACAACTTCTCCGCCGGGTTGACGCTGTATTGGACTGTGTCAAACCTCCTGTCGATTTTGCAGATGAGGATGACGAAGGCCATGGACGACAAACCGGCGGGACCGGGTACCCCGACCCTGGGCCCGGGCGGTCGTCCGTCCCAGTCCGGCCCCGGCGTTCCCGCCCGAAAGACGCCCCGTGGCGGCGGCGGCGGAAAAGGCTGATTTTCTATCTATGACGCACGATCCCAAGGCGAAACTGGCGGAACTCCTTCAGGCGATGGGCTTCGACGCGACGATCGAAGAGCATCAGTTCGAGGAGAATCCGATGCTGAACATCCTCACCGAGGATTCCGGGCGGCTCATCGGGCGGAAAGGCCAGACGCTGGCGGCGCTTCAGTTCGTGCTGAACCGCATCCTCTACAAGGAGGACGATCACGCTCAGAAGATCACCTTGGACGTGGCGGGCTACCGCATGGCCGCGAGGGAGGAGTTGGTCAAGAAGGCGATGGCCGCCGCCGAAAAGGTCCGCCGTTGGGGCGATGTGATCGAACTCGAGCCGATGAACGCCTTCGATCGGCGTCTCGTGCATCGGGCGCTCCGGGACGACCCCGACATCGAAACCCACAGCATCGAGGTCGAAGCCTCGGATCTGAAGGTCATCCAGCTGCGGCCCAAGGGCTGAGTCGTCGACCCGCTTTCCTTGCTCCTTCCCATGGCGACACGCCCGTCAATCCTACTGAACCTCGCCGCGGTTCTGTCCCTCGCCGTCCTTCCCTGGATGTCCGGCGGTTGCGCGAGCTCCGACACCGGCACCAGCCTGGAGGAGGAGATTTCGACCACGCCGCAACTCAGCGAGGAAAACAAGGACATGGCCCGGGGTTTTCTTTCCGCGGTCGAAATTCACGGACAACCCCTTGTGACGGTGCAGGAGACCCTGGAATCCGTGTTCATCGGCGCGGGCCTGGCTCTCCTCAAGCGCAGTTCCGAGGAGGTCACCTTCGAGCGTCCCGCCACCCGGCGGGAGCGTGGCGCCTACGGGTCGTGGTTCGGCGAGGATGCCCGGGTCCGGCTTCGGGTGGAGATTTTCCAGCAACCCGAACGCGTGATCTTCCTGCGGTGCCGCAGCCACATCGCCCGCGACGCCGGGACGAACGCCGAGGACCAACAGACGCTCGGCCGCCGGCATGTCCGCAATTACGAGGGCCTGCTCGACGAGGTTTCAGCCCGCCTGAACTGACGGGCGGGCCGATCCGCGCGCCCGAACCCGAGGATTCCGCCTCGGTGAGCAGGTCCCGGATCGACGCGGGGCACCCGATTCCTTCCGACCGCGCTTCCCGGAAATCGCCGCGGATCCGTCGAGCGCGAATCGGAGCAGCGCCGCCCACGCGTCGGGAGAGCGTCCCCCCACGAACCGCCGGACGAGACGGCCGGCGGGATCGATGAGGACCTGGGTGGGAAGTTCGTTGCCTTCGAAGCGCCGGGCCACCGTGCCGGCGGGGTCGAGGAGGATCGGGTAGGCGACCCGCTGCCGGGCCGCCAAGGAGCCCACGATCCGCCGAAGCGCCGCAGCCTGATCCGCGGGGTCGGCCTGTTTCTCCGGCGAGGTCGCCAGGGGCCCTTCCTGAAAGCTGTCGAGACTGATACCCAGGATGACCAGTTCGTTGGTGTGCGAGCCTTGCAGCGCGTTGAGCGCGGGCATCTCGACCGCGCACGGGGTGCACCAGGTCGCCCAGAAATTCAGAAGAACCACCCGGCCCCGGAATTCGGAAAGGCGTCGGGCGCGCCCTGAAGATCCGGGAGCGCGAAGTCCTCGACCGCGTGCCGCGGTGGCGGTGGCGCGTTCACCGGATCGATGGGATTCGCCGGTTGCGGAATCTTCGCCAAAGCTTCCCCCCAATACGTCCGAATCCCCGCGAGGCGTTCCCGGGTCTCCGGGGTGAGGGCGTGGTCGGCGGGGAGGATCCCGTGCTGGCCGGCGGTCATGGATCCTTGCCGATCTCTGGCCGTCGCGCGCAGGGCCGGTCGGCGCCGAAGGTGGCGCTGCTCCAGCTCCAGGGGTCAGCCTGAAACGGCATCACTCAGGCGTCGGCCAGGTGCTGGCGCGCGCCGAAGTGCTGAAATCCCCAGCGCCGGACCTCGGGGTCAGGGTCGGCGTTTTGGTCAGGTAGTCGGTCGAAGGTGGTGCCGAGGGAAGCCGGCGACCATGGAGGTGCCGGGCGCCCGGTTGCGGATGTCGAGGTCGGCGTCGAACATCGCGTCCGCCACGATCCGGGCCCGAAAGGAGTTGGTCTGGGCTCCGGGCCGGGTGACGTGCCCCAGCACGGCGCGCCGAAGGCCGATCTTCCCCGAGTTCCAAAAGGCGTCGAGCGCGGTTTCGGGTTCGGGGACCTCGCCCAAGTGCGCTTCGAGGGTGTCGGCATCGAGAGTGTCGGACGCCAGCAGGGAGCGGGTCCTGAACGTCTCCATCAGATGCGGCCGTACCCAACCCGCCAACAGGCAAAGCGCGAGACCCGCCCCGAGCAGTAGCCCAAGACGCACTCGCCGATGGGTCGAATCCGGGTTTCGGACGGGTTCGCCCAGTT
>CALNYA010000067.1:0-19663 GCA_942490575.1 uncultured Verrucomicrobiota bacterium | reverse complement strand
GCCTCCGTCGCCGTGTCCAGCCAGGCCATCTGCTCCCGGGTCCCCTCCAGCCCAGCCTCCCGCTCACCGCGACTCGGAAACGTCACCGCCACCAGCCCGCGATCCGAGAACTCCGCCATGAAAATCCCCAGATTCGTAGGTATTTGAGCGCAGAACATATCACTCAGTGCATCTTTGCTACGACTTTTTATTACGCCCAAAGACGTATTGTCAACGGTTCTGGTGCAAAGCGCGGTGACCCTCCGCGGTTCCCACCCGCATCGGACCCCGCCGGAGTCAGGCCGTGGTTTGACTTTTTCAGGCGTCCTTCCACCCTTGCGCACCATGACACGCAGGCATTTCGCGGGGATCCCCTTCCTGGCCCTCGCTCTCGTTCTGGGACACGCCGCCACAGTCACCGCCACGGCCGCCGACGCCGCCAAACCGTTTCAGGTCAGCTCGTTGCACTTTTCCCAGCCCGCGGCCTGGGAGTGGGTTCCCACTCAATCCTCCATGCGGAAGGCTGTGCTCAAGGTGCCCAACACCGCCGGCGATCCAGGGGAGGTGATTTTCTTCCATTTCGGCGCGGGGGGCGCCGGCGGAACCCAGGCCAATGTCGATCGATGGTTCCGGCAGTTCCGGGAACCCAAGGACCAGATCAAGGCGCGCACGGAGGAGACGAAGTCGGGCGCCAACAAACTCACCTACGTCTCCGCCGAAGGGACCTATCTCAGCGGAATGCCGGGTGGACCGCAGACTCCCAAGCCGGGCTACGGCCTGCTCGGCGCCATCATCGAGGATCCCGCCGGCAGCATTTTCATCCGGTACACGGGACCCAAGGAGCTTCTCGCCAAGACCACCGCCGAGTTCAAGAAGATGGTCGAGGGCGCGAAGTAGGGAGTAGGGAGCGGGCCTTTTTCGGAGGCCGGCGGCGGTCATCCCCTGAATCGGGCCTACGCCCGCTCCACCCCCTGATCCAGAAGTCCCGGCCCAGCATCCTCCGGATCTTCAATGCAAGGGTCGGTCCGCCTCCGCCTCCTAGATTATCCCAGCGATGATTTGACAGAACGGATCGCGAAGGTTATCCATCCCGCGCCTCACCCGCACCGAAGAAGCGCAAGCTTCTCCACCCCACCGCAGCGCGGGTGAGCCAAGGAAATCGCACGCAAATCAACGCTGTCGTTCTAGGGTTCGCGCCCGGACTAGCGTGATGGCACGGTCAGTCCCAGGCTTCGCATGCGAAGTCCGTGTGGTCTTTCGTACTCTCATTCAGCCAACCGAGGATACGTTCCCAGCCGGGGAGCGGCTTCGCATCCCGCCTGGCCGCCGCGTTCCCGTCGGATGAGGACTCCGTCCTTCCGTACTCCCCTAGTCCGCCTTCGCTGATCCGCGCGCCACACCAAGGAATCTCCGCCATGGTCGGTCCGGCAACTCAGTCGGACGGATGATGGCCGCCTAAAACAAAAACTAGAGAAGTACCATGACAATCCAATCCCTATGCATCGCCGCCGGTGTTCTGGCCATGTCCAGCCATGCCCATGCCTCCACGGCGGTTTACTACAACCTCACCAATCCACTCAATTTCTACGTCGGCGGCTTTCCCTATGTCGAAGCGGCCGATGAGATTCTACTGGATCCAGGTCCACGCTATTTTGACAGTTCCCGGATCGCCTACTACGGATCCAATTTCGACGGGGACGAAACACTAACATTCTCCATCTACCAAATGGACGGCCCGCCGAATCCCGAAAGCTTCGGATTCAACACTCCGGGCACCCTGCTTTTCACCCAGACTGTACCCATTCCGGCCGCCGATGTGGGGCTCGCCGAGTTCCATGATCCCACCGGAAAGATCCTACTACCCGAGGTGGTGGCCGTCGGCCTGGCCTTCGGGGGCGTGGACTTCGACGCCTCGGAGGGTGGCAACGACGCCGGTCCACTGATCTACGATCCGCCGACGATCGGTTCCAGTTACTCTGATTTTTGGATTCGGGGTGTTCCCAACCCGGAGGATCCCTGGGCGCTCTACACGTTCGACGAGGATCCGAACGCCAATTTCGGCCTTGAAATCAGTGTGGCGGCCGACGTCGACAGCGACGGGGTCTCCGATCCGGCCGACAATTGTCCCGCCACTGCCAACCCCGATCAGGCTGATACCGATGGCGACGGCGTGGGTGACGCCTGTGACGGCTGCCCCGAAGGTCCTGGCGGCGACACCGATGGCGATGGTGTGTGCGACGGCGTCGATGCCTATCCCAATTCCAGGGATGTCGGCGGCAACATCCACATCGGAGGCTGCGACACCGGGGTCCCGAACGCTGTCTTTCCGGACGGGAGCACGATGAGTGACCAGATCCACACCCTCCGCGTCGGCGCCCGGAATCACGGACAGTTCGTCAGCGGAGTCGCCCGGCTGCGGAACGAATGGCGCAAGGCCGGAACCCTGACCAACGAACAAGCCCAGGCGATCCAGCGCTGCGCCGCCCACAAGAGCGACCTGTGACACGAAAGGATTCCACGGGCGTGTTCATCACTTCGATTCGCGGCGGGCCGCGCCACGGCGATCACAATCCGGCCTCCTAGCACTTCGCACGGAATCGCCGGGTGTGGCGGTCGCGGATCGGATTGCCCACGCCCATCCTCCAAGGCGCCCTCCCTCACCGGGGAGGGCGCCTCTTTCGTTCCAGCGTTCCCGGGTCGCGAGGCATTTCACGCCTCGCCCCTCGGCGGCGGGATCGGTGGTCATCCCTGGGATTGCCAACCCCGGGGAGTTGGCGAGAATCGCCCCACGCCCATGAGCCAAGCCGCATCCGCTTCGCCGTCCCGATCCTCCTCCTTTCCCGAAGAACGCATCCTCCTGGGCCCGGGACCCAGCCCGGTTCCCCAGCGGATCCTGCGCGCGATGGGATCGCCGACCCTCGGCCACCTCGACCCGCAGTACGTGGGCATCATGGACGAGACCTGCGCCATGCTCCGCGAGGTGTTTCAGACTCGGAACGCCCTCACCTTTCCGGTGAGCGGCACGGGGATGGCGGGGATGGAATGCCTGGCGGTGAATCTCATCGAACCCGGCGACGAGGTCATCGTGGGAGTCAACGGAGTCTTCGGGGGCCGGATGAAGGACGTGATGGAACGATGCGGCGCCACGGTCCACGCCGTCGAAGCCCCCTGGGGTGAAGTCATCCCGCACGAAGCCATCGCCGCGGCCCTCGACCAACACCCCAAGTCCCGCCTGGTCGGCATCGTCCACGCCGAGACCAGCACCGGCGCTCATCAACCGATCGCGGGGCTCGCCGACCTGGTTCATGGGAAGGGCGCGCTGTTGCTGGTCGACGCGGTGACCAGCCTCGGCGGGCACGAGTTGAAAGTGGACGACTGGGGCATCGACGCGATCTACAGCGGGACCCAGAAATGTCTGAGCTGCCCTCCTGGGCTGGCGCCGGTGAGTTTCGGGGATCGCGCTCTGGCCCGGATCGACGCGCGCAAGACCAAGCCGCAGTCGTGGTACCTGGACGTCTCGATGCTGAGGAAATACTACCTTGGCGGAGGAGGCGGCGGCCGGGTCTACCACCACACGGCGCCGATCAACATGACCTACGCCCTCCGCGAGGCGCTGGCGATCGTCCTCGAGGAAGGCCTGCCCCAGCGGATCGCCCGGCACGAACTCATGCACCGGCGCCTTCGAAAAGGGCTCGAAGCCATGGGCCTCAACTACATCCCGAAACACTCGCTCCACACCCTGAACTGCATCTCCATTCCCGCCGGCGCGGACGACGCCGGGGTGCGCCGGCGGCTGCTCGAGGAGTACGGAATCGAGATCGGAGCCGGCTTGGGCGTGATGGCGGGCAAGGCCTGGCGCATCGGACTCATGGGCCACGGTTCGACCGTCCGCAACGTGGACCTCGTCCTGACCGCGCTCCGGGGAATCCTCGCTTAGGCGGGAACACGCGCATGCGGTCCGACCGGCTCCAGGAACTGGCGACGCTTCTGCCCGCCGAGCGCTGGCTGACCCGGCCCGAACACCTGGCGGCGTACGAGAGCGATGGGTTGACCGCCTTCCGCGCGCGCCCGCTGGCGGTGGCCGTCCCGGAAAGCGCCGATGAAGTCGTCGAACTGGTCCGCGCCTGCCACCGCGTCGGGGTTCCGTTCGTGGCTCGCGGCAGCGGCACCAGTCTTTCCGGCGGATCCCTTCCCGTGGAAGGCGGCGTCGTCATCGCCCTGAACCGCCTCAACCGGATTCTCCGACTCGATCCGGCCCAGCGGATCGCGGTCGTGGAACCCGGCGTCGTCAATGCCCAGGTCTCCCAGGCCGCGGCGCCCCACGGCCTGCTGTACGCGCCCGATCCGTCGAGCCAAACGATCTGCACCATCGGCGGCAACGTCGCGTTCAACTCGGGCGGCGCTCATTGCCTCAAGTACGGCATGACGTCGAACCACGTGCTGGGCCTGCACGCGGTCCTGGCCACCGGCGAGTGCGTGCGCTGGGGCGGCCCCAGTCGTGAATCCCTCGGACCCGATTGGTGCGGCTTGTTCACGGGAAACGAAGGCCTCTTCGGCATCGCGCTGGAAATCACCCTCCAACTCCTCCCCAAACCCGAGCGCTACCACACCGTCCTCGCCGGTTATCGGACCTTGGATCAGGCCGGCGATGCCGTGACCGCGATCGTGGCCAGCGGACTCCTTCCAGGCGCCCTCGAGATCATGGACGCGCTCGCCCTCGAAGCCGCCGCGGCCGCTGTTCATGCCGATTACCCGCCCGGCTGCGAGGCGGTTCTCATCGTCGAACTCGAGGGACCCCGGGAGGTGGTGGAAGCCGACCGGGTTCGGCTCGAAAAGATTCTCGCCGACAGCGCGCCCGTGGAAATGCGCCCCGCGCGCGACGCCTCGGAGCGGTTGGCCATCTGGAAGGGACGGAAGTGCGCGTTCAGCGCGGTGGGCCGGATTTCACCTGACTTCCTGGTCCAGGATGGCGTCGTTCCCCGGCGGCGCCTCGGCGAGGCCCTGCGGAGGATTGTCGAAATGTCCCGGGAAGCGGGCCTGCGTTGCGCCAATGTCTTTCATGCCGGCGACGGCAACCTGCACCCCCTGATCCTCTTCAATGGACGCGAACCCGGCGCCCTCGAACGCGCCGAGGCCTTGGCCGGGCGGATCCTCCGCATGTGCGTCGAAATGGGAGGATCCCTCACCGGCGAGCACGGCATCGGCGTCGAAAAACGCGACTACCTGCCCGACATGTTCCAGCCCGACGAGATCGATTACCTGAAGCGCGTGCGCGCCGCTTTTGATCCGCTGGGCATCGCGAACCCCGGAAAGATGTTTCCCGGTCCCGGGGCTCCCGCCCTGGCGCGCCCCGGATTGCACCCCCTCGAAGCCTCCGGAGTCCTCTCGCGGGAATGAACGCCGCCCTCTCCCCATCCAACCCCGACGAACTCGCCGAGGCGGTGCGGAGCAATCCACGGGTCATCCCGGTCGGCGGCGGCACCAAGCCCCGCCTCGCCGTCAGCGCCACCTTCGCCGACGCCGTTCCAATCAGCACACGGCGCCTCACCGGCCTGGTCGAATACGATCCGAGCGAGTTCACCTTCACGGCTCTCGCCGGGTCGCCCGTCCTCGAAATCGCCCGGGCCCTTGGCGAGCGCGGCCAATACCTTCCGTTCGACCCGATGCTTTCCGGGGCTGGAGCCACCCTGGGAGGAACGATCGCCTCCGGCCTCAGTGGTCCAGGCCGGTTCCGGTTCGGAGGCGTGCGCGACTTCCTGCTCGGCGTGCGTTTCGTCGACGGCGCCGGTCGCCTGCTCCGACTCGGGGGCAAGGTCGTGAAGAACGCCGCCGGCTTCGACGTGCCCAAATTCCTCGTCGGCAGCCTCGGCCGCTGGGGTGTCCTGGCGGAGGTCACGTTCAAGGTATTCCCGCGGCCCGAAGCCTGGCGAACCGTCGCGCTCCGGGTGGCCGACCTTGGGGACGCCGCGCGGATTCTCCACGAGACCTCCGTGAATCGATGGGAACTGGACGCCCTGGATATTCCCCCGAGCGGAGACCGGCTCCTCATTCGATTCGGTGGACCCGCGGATTCATTGGCGCCGCGCGGCCGGGAGATCCTCGATCGCTGGCCCGGCGAGGTCCTTTCGGAGGCCGAAGCGGAATCCGCGTGGTCGGATCTCTCGGAATTCCGTTGGGCGCATCCCGAGGGGCGCCTGCTCAAGGTGCCGCTGACCCCGGACCAACTGTCCGTCCTGCGCGACGCCCTCCACCGGATCGGCGACGTGCGAATCCACTTCAGCGCGGGCGCCCACGTGGCGTACGTCTCGGCGGCGCCGGACGTGGATCCCGCCCTTCTGGAATCCGCGATGGGGGCCGGCGGAGTCGCGGGACTGGCGTTGCGCGGGGGCGGCCCGCTCTGGTGGGGTGCCCGCCCGAAGACGGAGGTTGAGACCGCCCTCCGGACCGCGCTCGATCCCGGGAATCGATTCCCGCCGATGGACGACTGACCGGACCGACGCCCATGCTTCACGAGATTCCAGCCGAGGAACACGGACCGTTGGGAGCGCGGATGACCCACGCCATCGAGACGTGCGTTCATTGCGGCTTCTGCCTCGCCGCCTGCCCGACCTACCAGGAACTCGGCCAGGAAATGGATTCGCCCAGGGGCCGGATCATCCTGATGAAGGAGGTGCTCGAAGGCCACCTGCCCTGGGCCGCCGCCCAACCGCACGTCGATCGTTGCCTGGGTTGTCTCGCGTGCGAGCCGGCCTGCCCCAGCGGCGTCCCCTACCGCGATCTCATCAGCCCGTTCCGGGCCCTCGCCCAAAGCCGGTTCCAGCGAACCCCTTCCGAGCGCATCCGACGCTGGCTCACTTCCCACACCGTCCCGTACCCCACGCGATTCCGCGCCGCGGCGACGCTGGGACGGATGGCTCGTCTCGTCCCCGGCCTGGTTCCGGCGTTCATGCGCCCCATGCTCGACCTCCTTCCGTCTTCGCTTCCACCGGCCCGTCGCTGGCCCGAGGTCGTGCCGGCCCAGGGCGAACGCCGCGCCCGGGTCGGATTGCTCCTCGGTTGCGCCCAACAAGTTCTCGATCCCGACATCCATGCCGCCACGCTCGATGTCCTGACCCGGAACGGCGTGGAGGTTCACCTGCCGCCCAGCCAGGGGTGTTGCGGCGGACTGGCCTGGCACACCGGCGACCAGGCCGCGGCGGCCAGGTTCGCGCGCGCCAATCTCGAAGCGTTCCCCGCGGACCTGGATGCGGTTCTCACGAACGCCGCCGGCTGCGGTTCGGCGATGCACGAATATCCGCTCATGCTGGCCGGCACCGCCGACGCCCACCGGGCCGACGATTTCCGGAAAAAGGTCCAGGACGTCAGCGTCTTCCTCGCGCGGCTCGGCCTTCGAAATGCGCCCCTCGGTTTCGGGAAGCCGCGCAAGATCGTCTACCAGGACGCCTGCCATCTCGCGAACGCCCAGGATGTCCGATCGGAACCCCGCGCCCTCCTGGGACGGATCCCGGGGGTCGAAGTCCTGGAGCCGGCCAACCCCCACCTCTGCTGTGGAAGCGCCGGCAGCTACAACCTCGATCAACCCGAGATCGCCGCGTCCCTGGGTGAACAGAAGGCCAGGGCGGTGCTCGCCACCGGCGCCGACGTCGTCGCCAGCGGCAACATCGGGTGCATCACCCAACTGAAACTTCACCTCGCCCGCCTGGGAGCGTCCCTGCCCGTCCGGCACACGCTTCAGATCCTGCGGGATGCCGACCTTTCTCCATGAACCGGCCCTCCCCGCGTAGCCGCGGACGTCAGTCCGCGCCATCTTCGGTCCGCAAATCAGCGCCGACTGACGTCGGCGGCTACGGTTCATGGTCTCAATACGCGTCCCGAGTTTGGAGAAAACCCCTCCCCATGAATCCAAGGAAGACCTGATGGAACCCGCCCTGACCTGGTCCCAAAACTACGCGCCCCTGGGCGGTGTCGGCCTGTCCGCCCTCGTGGCTCTCCTCCCGGTGGCGACCTTGCTCGGGCTCCTCGCCTTCTTCCATGCGCGCGCCCAGGTCGCCGCGCTCGCCGGACTGATCGTGGCCGGCGCCCTGGCCATCGGCGTGTACCACATGCCGCCCCTGCTCGCCTTCGCGTCGGCGGTCTACGGCGCCGCTTTCGGCCTGTTCCCGATCGGCTGGATCATCGTCAACGCCCTGTTCATCTACGCGCTCTCGGTGGAGACGGGCCAGTTCGCGGTCCTCCAACGCCAGGTCGCGGGAGTCTCCGGCGACCGCCGGGTCCAGGCGCTGCTCATCGCGTTCAGCTTCGGAGCCTTCATCGAAGGCGCCGCCGGATTCGGGGCGCCCATCGCCATCTCGGGCGCGCTTCTCATCGGACTGGGCTTCCGCCCCCTGGAAGCCGCCAAGCTCGCCCTCATCGGCAACACAGCGCCCGTCGCCTACGGCGCCCTTGGAACCCCCCTCATCACCCTCGCGCGGATCACCGACCTCGATCTCGGCGCCCTGAGCGCCATGGTCGGACGCCAGTTGCCCTTCTTCTCGGTCCTCGTCCCCTTCTGGCTCATCTGGGCCCAGGCCGGGTGGAAGGGCATGAAGGAAGTCTGGCCCGCCTGCCTCGTCACGGGCGTCAGCTTCGGCCTCACCCAATTCGTCGTCAGCAATTACCACGGACCCTGGCTCGTCGATATCATCGGGGCTCTCGTGTCCATGGGCTCGCTCGTGGTGTTCATGCGCTTCTGGAAACCCCGGAACATCGAATCCACCACGCCCGCCGAACCCGCGCCGGGGACAACACCCGCGCCCGCTTCCACCGCCTCCGTGGCGCCGATTCCGGTTCCGGCGGGACACGCCAACCAGAACGAGGCCCCGTGGCGCGCCTGGATTCCCTGGATCCTGCTTTCGGTCTTCGTATTCCTCTGGGGCCTGCCGGTCGTGAAGAATATCCTCAACGGACTCTTCACCCTGAATCTGGAGGTGCCGTGGCTTCACCGGGCCGTCCTCCGCGTGCCTCCCGTCTCGCCGCAACCCGAGGCCGAGGCCGCCGTGTTCGCCTTCAACGCCCTCTCCGCCACCGGAACGGCGCTCCTCTGCGCCGGCGTGATCGCGGGTTTCGCGCTCGGACTGAGGCCCGGCCGGTTGTTCGGCCTTTACTGGACCACTTTGAAACGCCTCCGCGCCTCCCTGCTGACCATCGCGCTCATGCTCGCCCTCGGTTTCACCACCCGCTACAGCGGCACCGACACCACCCTGGGTCTGGCCCTGGCTTCGACGGGGTTCCTGTTCCCATTCTTTTCCCCGTTGATCGGCTGGCTCGGCGTGGCCCTGACCGGCAGCGACACGTCGGCCAATGTGCTCTTTGGCAATCTTCAGCGCGTCACCGCGATCCAGCTCGGCCTCTCCCCCATCCTGATGGCGGCCTCGAACAGTTCAGGCGGCGTCATGGGCAAGATGATTGACGCCCAAAGCATCGTCGTCGCCAGCGTCGCGACCGGCGGTCACAAGGACAGCCCCGACGCCGGCACCATCCTCCGGTCCGTCTTCTGGCACAGCCTCGCCCTGGCCGTGCTCATGGGGTTCCTCGTCCTCATCCAGGCCTACCTCTGGAAAGGAGTCGTCCCGACGCCGTGACGCCGCCCCGAATCAAGGTCCGTAGGACCGGCCTGTCTCTAGCCCGCGGCGCAAAATGGTTTGCAAGCCCTGTAGGGGCGGCCCTTCTCTTCCGCACGACCCAATCCGGACCGAACCCCGCCAATCACACTCCGTCACTCCCCTCCGAGGGCCGCTCCTACGGAGCTTGGTCCATTTGCAACCTATCGTGTTGCTATAGACCGGCCGCCCCTGACGGGGCTGTGCGTGGATTTCTCGCGACCGAATCGAAGGTCACGTCTCGAAGCCGGTTGTAGTCACCTCATTCGCCCATGAATCCCAAGGTTCCCCTCCTGCTCTCCCTCGCCGCCAACGTGGTTCTCGTGGCGTACCTGCTCCGACCCGGCCCGCCGCCCGTCGCGCCGGCGGAGCCCTCCCCAGGGCCGGGGAACGTCGCTCCAGCCACCGCCCCGCCCCCGGAACCCGCCCCAGCCCCGGCGGTCGCCAACGCCCTCGCGACGATCCGCAAGTTCAACTGGGAACAGGTCGAATCAGCGGACTATCGCCAGTACATCCAGAACCTCCGTTCCATCGGGTGCCCCGACGAAACCATCCGGGACATCATCCTCGCCGACGTCAACAAGCTCTATGACGCGAAGAGAAAGCGGATGAACACCGGGCCGCGGAAGTTCGAATTCTGGAAGCCGGGCAATCCCATGCTCAGCGTCCTGGGCAATCCCGAGACCCTCCAGCGGATGCGCGCCTTGGAAGCCGAGAAGCTCAAGGTGCTCCAGGACCTCGGAATCGAGCCGGGTTCCATGAACGAGCTGATGGCGGTCACCGGGGGCAACGCGCTGGACTCCATGTTCGATTTCCTGCCGGAATCCAAACGGATCGAGGTCGCGCGACTCATGACCGAACAGCAGCAGAAGATGGCCGAGAGCATGAAAGACAGCGCGTTGGACCCCGCGTTGATGCTGAAAGCGCAGCAGGACACGGAGGACTTGCTGCGCGCCTCGCTGACACCCGAGGAGTTCCTGGACTACCAGCTTCGCTTCTCAGTGACCGCGACCATACTCCGGCAGCAGATCACCGGATTCGATCCCTCGGAGGACGAATTCTTGAAGGTCTTCCACCTCAGGGAGTCCTTCGACCGGGAGCACAACCCGCTCGGAGCCGCCAATGCCACCGAGGCGGAACAGCGCCAGCGCACGGAGGCCCAGTCCGCCCTCAATGAGAGCATCCGCGAAACCCTGGGACCCGAACGGTATGCCGACTACCAGCGCGCCCAGGATTACGGGTACCAGCAGCTCCACCAGATCGCCCGGAAAGCGGAACTCCCGCCCACCGTCGCCAACGACGTCTACGGCATGAAGCAGGCCGCCGAGACGCAGGCCAGTCAGATCCGCTCGGATTCCCACCTTTCCCAGGAACAACGCGCGGCGGCCTTGAACGCCATCCGCGCCGAGACCGAACGTTCGATCCAGCAATCCCTGGGGACCGAGGGCTGGGAACAGTACAACCGCCCCATCAACACCTGGTGGCTCCGAGGCATCGCCCCGAACCCATCGACCAAGCCTTGATCGGTTGGACCCTTCCGGATTCCTCGACGTTTCCAGTGGGTGATCGCCCACGTAAATCGCCGTCGGAGTGAAACCCTGGGTGACCGGGCGATGAAGCGCAGGATGCCCAGCCTGCTGTTTCGCCGGTTGCCAACCGGCGGGGACTGTTCGCCCCCCGTCAGGAAGGGCTTCCTTTGGCCTTCCAACCCCGTTAAGCAAATGGCGTGCCGTCACAGAATCGCAGCGGGGAATTGGTCTTGCGCGGGGTTGCCGCGTCCCCTGGCGTTTCCCGGGGGCGCATCTTCATCCTCACCGACGCGCCGGCCGGGATCGACCCTCGCACCCTCGGCGACTCCGAGATCGAGCCCGAAATCCAGCGCCTCGAACAGGCGCTCGTCGACACCCGGATCGAAGTCCAAAGCCTCCAGCGCCGGCTCGCCGAAGGCATCGGCTTCAAGGACGCCGCCATCTTCGAGGTCCACCTCCTGATCCTGGAGGATCCGGTCCTTCTCAACGAAACGTCCCGACGGATCCGCGAGCACAGTGAGAACGCGGGCGCCGCCTTCGGCGAGGTCGCCCGCCAGTACGTCGAGATGCTGGGCGCGCTGGACGACCCGTTCTTCAGGGAACGCGCCGCCGACATCCGCGACGTCACCCAGCGCGTGCTCCACCGGCTTTCCGGCGGGCCCGGCCCGACCCGGCCACCGACACTCAAGGAGCCGGTCATCATCGTCAGCCACGACCTGTCCCCGTCGATGACGGCCCAGTTGGACCGGCGTTTCGTCCTGGGTTTCGCCACCGATGTCGGGAGCCGCACCTCCCACACCGCCATCCTCGCGCGGTCGCTCGGTCTGCCAGCCGTGGTCGGCCTGCATTCCGTCACGTCCAAGGTCGCCCCGGGCCAACCCGCGCTCATCGACGGTCATACCGGGGCCATCTTCGTCAATCCCACGGATCAGACCCTCTTCGAGTACGGCCAGCTCGCGCGCCGCCGCGTTCAGATCGAGAAACGCCTCACCGAGATCCGGGATCAGCCCGCCGTGACCCTCGATGGGTCGCGCGTCATCCTGTCGGCCAACATCGAACTCGCCGAGGACGCGCCAGCGGTCCTCGAAGCCGGCGCCGACGGCGTCGGGCTTTTCCGCACCGAATACCTTTTCCTCCAGGGTGATTGCCTGCCCGATGAGGAAGCCCAACTGGCCGCCTACCGGACCGTCGCGGAAGCACTGAAGCCCAACTCCGTCATCGTCCGCACCCTCGACATCGGCGGCGACAAATTCACTCCGCACCTGAAGATGCCGCACGAGGTCAATCCGTCCCTCGGCTGGCGCGCGATCCGGTTCTGCCTTCAGGAGAGGGAACTCTTTCGAACCCAGCTTCGGGCGATTCTCCGCGCGAGCGCCCTCGGCAACATCAAGATCATGTACCCCATGGTCTCGGGTGTGGATGAGCTCATCCAAGCCAACGCCCTGCTCGCCGAGTGCCGCGAGGAACTCACCCGCGACGGGTTGGCGTTCGATCCGGACCTCGAAGTCGGCGCGATGATCGAGGTCCCGTCGGCGGTGCTGGTCGCCCGGCACCTCGCCCGGCACGTCCAGTTCTTCAGCATCGGCACCAACGATCTCATCCAGTACTCGCTGGCCGTCGACCGGTTGAACGACAAGATCGCCCACCTCTACGAGCCGACCCACCCCGCCGTCCTCCAGTCGATTCACATGACCGTGGAAGCCGCCCGGAGCGGAAACCTTTGGGTGGGAGTCTGCGGCGAGATGGCGAGCGACCCCGCCCTCGTGCCCCTGCTCCTCGGTCTTGGCGTGAACGAACTCAGCGTCGCCGCCGCCGGGGTTCCGCGCGTCAAACACATCGTGCGGGCCTGTCGGCTCGACGAGGCCCGGAGCTTCGCCCAGTGGGCCCTGGACCAGCCCAGCGGCGCCGAGATCCTGCGCCGCGCCGAGGCGTTCGCCCGAAAAATCACCCCGGATCTGTTCGAATAATCCGTCGTGCGCACCCCTCCTCCGTCCCAGTCATGAAAGCGTTGATCCTGGCGGCCGGGTACGCCACCCGGCTTCATCCTCTCACCCTGACCCAGCCCAAGCCCCTCCTTCACGTCGCCGGCAGGCCCATCCTCGAACACGTCCTCGACAAACTCACCGCCATCCCTGGCATTGATCAGGTCCATGTCGTCACCAATTCCCACTTCATCGGCAATTTCCGCCGCTGGGCGGCGACGCACCACCCGAAGGAGCCGTCCCACGAACTCAACCTCATCGAGGACGGCTCCACCGAGGACGCCAACCGGCTCGGGGCCATCGGCGACATCCAATTCGCCATCCAGCAGGCGACGATCGACGACGACCTGATCGTGGTCGCGGGCGACAATCTCTTCAGCCAGGCGCTCACCGGATTCGGGGAAGCGATCCGGACCCGGAACGCCCCGGTCCTGGGCATCTACGATGTCGGCAGCCTGGATCTGGCGCGAAGATACAACAACCTGGAGATCGACGACTCGGGACGCCTTCTGCGTTTCGAGGAAAAACCGGCCTACCCGTCGAGCACCCTGGTGGGCATCGCCCTTTACTATTATCCGCGAAACACCCTGCCCCTCATCCGTCAGTACATGGCCGAAGGCAACAGCGCCGATCAACCGGGGCTTCTCGTCCAGTGGATGAGCCCGCGCACTCCCTATTTCACCTGGCAGGTTCCGGGCCTGTGGTACGACATCGGATCCAAGGAGACCCTCGAGGAGGCCAACCGCGTCTTCGCGCGCCTCCCGACATCCGAACCGCGATGAGCCCGCCGCCGGGACTCCCGCGCCCCACGTCCGTAGTCGCGGACGTCAGTCCGCGCCATCTCCAGGCGGAAAGTCAGCGCCGACTGACGTCGGCGGCTACCGTCCATCGACCCAATGCGCTAGTCGCAACTCGTTGATGCTTCCCATGCCGCCTCCGCCGCCGCTCACTCCGCCCGCTGGCTGAATTGAAACCCGCCATCTTCCGCCCCTGTGAAGCTCCTCCTGGATATCCTCCGAGTTCTCGCGGGCAAGTTCGTGGCGGTGCTCCTGCTCGCCGTCGCCATCATCGCGGCCACCTTCTTCTGGACCTGGACCCGGGAACAGCGCGGCCTCCAGGAACGCATCGCCACCATTCGCGGGCAGGTCGAGACCGCGCGGAGCGACTGGCAGAATCTGCGGTCTCGCGCCCTGGACACCGAAATGCGTTTCCACCGCCTCGAGGCCGCCCGCCCGAATCCGGTGCTCCACCCCTCCGACTACCTCGAGTGGCGCACCGAGATGCAGATCGCCGAAGCCGCGCTTGGGACCGCGCGCAACGCCCGCGATCGCGCCAAGGTGCTCTTCGAGGATTCCCAGGCTGGACTGGTCGCTTTGGAGGCCCAGATCGACACGACCTTCGAGAACCTTCTCGCCGCCGCCCGCAAGACCGGGTGGATCCTGGCGCTCGCCATCGCCGCGTTCCTGTTCGGTCCCGTCCTCTGGAAGGCCTTTTGGTACTACGGCATCGCTCCCGTCGCGGGGCACTCGCCTCCGATGCACGTCCTGGAAGCGGGAGGCCCCGGCAATTGTGAACCGGCCGGAAGCGGGAAGGTCCTCAACGTCCAGGTGGAATCGGACTTTCCCCTCCTCACCCGGATGGAATGGCTCCAGCAATACGCCCCGGGCCTCGGCAAACGCACACGGTTCCTCCTCGACTGGAGGTACCCCTTCATCAGCTACGCTTCCGGCCTCCGGGAAATGACCGAGGTCCGAGTCAAACCGGGTCATTCGTCCGACCGCGTCGTCCTCACCGCCGCCGAGGATCCCAACGCCTACCTCCTCGCCCTGCGCCTCGACAACCATCCTGGAATCGTCCTCAAACCGGGTGTCGTCGTCGCCGTCCATGGCGCCATCGTCATCCGGAGCCGCTGGTGCCTCGGCAGCGTCCACGCCTGGATCTCCGGTCGGCTGCGCCACATCCTCTTCGCCGGAACCGGAACCCTCTACCTCACCGGCCACGGCGGCCTCGAATGGGCTTCCGCCAGTTCAGCGGTCGTCGTCGAGGAGGCGCTGGTCCTCGGCTACGACGGACGATCGGCGTTCGCCACCGCGCGCACGGAAACGTTCTGGCCGTACTTCCGCGATCGGACGTCCCTTTTCGATTACCGGTTCCCCGACGGCCAAGCCTTCCTCCGACAGACCTCCGCCCCGCCCGACGCCCGCGCCCGCTCCAATCCGTTCCTGCGAAGCATCGACGCCCTGCTCAACGGGGTCGGCAAGGTGCTCGGGTTTTGATCAGCGCCGGATCAGGCGGTAGTACTTGCCGCTCCCCGAAGCGGTGATCACGACCACGTTGTTGGCGCCTTCGGTGATGATCGGCGCCGGATCGTCAGCCCATCCGGCCGGCAGGGCCGCGGTCGATTGAAGAACGAAACCCGTCGCCGCGGTCGGCCACGACAGGCGGACACCCGCGCCCGATCGGGCCACGGTGAGCGAGGGCGCCGGATCCGGTGTGGAATCCCCCTTGGCTCCCACCGCCGCCAGACCCTCGACGCGAAGGCCCGTCGGGCCTCCAGCCAGATCGCCATTGGTGACCTGGAAATCGATCGTGTTCACGCCCGCCTTGAAGGCGCGAGTCACCGAGAAGCCGCCCAATCCTCCGAATCCCGCCTGGGTGGCTCCGGTCGGAACGCCGTTCACCCAAAGTTCGGCGGAATTGTCGGACGCCCAATTCCCCGACAAGACGACCGTGGCCGGGTCGAATCCCGTCAGATCCAGGTTCAAGCGATAGGCGTACAAGCCACCCGCCATGGCGGCGCTGGGATCCTCGCGGGGCCCAACCCATCGCGAGAGTTCGTTGTTCGCCAACCACGGCCCTTCCACGATCGGGAACTTCGAGCTGTCCTGGGCGTAGACGGTGTCGGACGCCGCGTTGTCGGCATTGATGACGAGTTTGTAGTGCGGATCCACCGCGCCGTCCGCCAGCAGGACGCGGTCCGGGTCCACACCCGAATCGAACAAACCGGGGATCGATTCGAGCACCCGCACCTGGGCGGCGGCGCTGGTGACCGTTCCCGAGGCGTTCTTCACTTCGACGGCGTATTCGCCCGAATTCGAGGGCTCGAGACCCTCCAACATCAGGATCGGTTCGGTTTGGCCCGCCAACGGCTGCCCGTCCTTCCTCCACTGGTACGTGAGGGTGCCCCCGCCCGCCGCGGCCGCACCCAGGGTCACGCTTCCGCCGACCGGCACCGACGCTCCAGCCGGCTGCGCCAGCAGCACCGGCGGCGCGCCCGAGGCGGGCAACACCACGACGTTGTCGAGCAGAACGGTGTGATCGCCTCCGTCGTTGAAACCGGTGAAACGGAGGGCGCCTTCCTCGCCGGACGCCGTGAAAGCCACCTGCCGGACGTGGTACGGATTCGCGCCGCCCACGGGCTGAAACGGCTCCTCGAAGATGGGAACCTCATCGACGCTGACCGTCAGACCACTGTCCTCGCCGCCGCAGCAGGAGCGGGCATTCATCAGAAACGCCACGAGGTAGTCGCGGCCCGCCGTCAGCCCCGTGAGGGTCTGGCCGACGAACGAGCCCGATCCCTGCATGAAGAGCACCATGTCACCCGCGTTGGCCCGGCCGTTGTCGGAGAACGGCCCGACGCCGTCGATGTTCGCGCCGCGCCCGCCGCCGCCCACCTCCCAACCCGCCATCGCGTCGAAATACCCGGGGAACGGGAAGACGCTGCCGCTCGCCTCGAAGCTGGGATTCCGGACCACGATCTGGCCCGGGTCCCGTTGAACCACGGTCACGCCGTCCAGGAGAAAGGTCGCGTCACCCGTGGGGGTCGTCTTGAACTCGAGCAGCGCCGTGGCGCTCTCCGCGACGAAGGCGACATGGTGGAAATGGTACGGGAGCCCCTCGCCGACCGCTTCAATTCCCGGAAGTTCGGCCACCGCCTTGCCACCCAGGTTCACCAGGAGATCGATCCGACTCTCCCCCGGGGGACAGCAGTTCCGGATGTTGTAGAAGAACTGCAGCCAGTAATTCCTCCCGGGAATCAGCCCGCGCACTTCCTGGGAGAGGAAGGAGGTTCCCTGGACCAACGCGACCTGTTTCCGGTCCGGAATCAGACCGTTGTCCGCGAACGGCTGCCCGACCGCGTTCATCCCCGTTCCGGGACCACCCGTCCAACCCGGGATCGCTCCATAGCCCACGCCCGCCGGCGCCGGCGTGCTGTCGAAACTCGGATTCTTCAGCGCCGACGCGACCACCGTCACTCCGACCTGGTTCTTGATCGGCAACCCGCCGGAATCCGTGATCTGAAGGTTGCCGCTCCCCCGCGCCAGGCCCTGGACCTTGACGGTTTGCTCCTGCGCGCCGCCCTTGGCGAACTGCACGCGCGCGACCGGAGTCAGAATTCCCGACGGGTCCACGAAGCGAACCGTTCCCGAACTGGAGCTCTGGACCACCACGGTGACGTCCTTGATCGCCAGCGCGTCGGCCGGGGCTTTCACGGTGATGTCGATCACCTCGCCCACGCCCAGCTCGGCCACTTCGGGGATCAACGACACCGGATCCACATCCGGGGGGATCTCACCGGTGACCTTGATGTTGTCCAACAGGACGGCCACTTCCTCCGCCTTGGTTTGCGCGAACTCGATCACATGGGCCACGTCGCTCGACGTGAAATTGATCGTCCGCGTTCGGTAAGCCGCCGAACCCCCGACAGGCGCGACGTCCTCATCGAACACGACCTGATCCCCGACCTTCACCCGGAGCCGCGGGCTGTTTCCAGTCGGCGCATTGTACGCGAAGGAAAGCTGGTACGGCTTGCCGGCCACCACGCGGACCGACTGGCGGATGAGACTCTCCCCAAGGAGGACGCCCACCTGGTCCTGGTCCGGAGGGGTGCCGTTGTCCGCGAAGGGTCCGACGCCCGAGATGTTCGCGCCGTACTGGCCCTCGGCGACCCAGCCGAACAGGTTGGCCGGCGTCAGGATTCCACCCGCTTCGAACACCTCGCCGCTCGCCTCGAAACTCGGGTTGATCACGGCCAGGGCGTTGGCGTCCCGCTGCACGACGGTCACGGCGTCGAGGAGGACCGTCGCATCCCCGCTCGCCACGGTCGTGAAGGTCAGCATGATGACGTCGGAATCGGCCGTGAAGGCCACCGAACGGCTTCGGTACGGAGCGCCGTCGGTCACCGGTTGCACATTCGCGATCTTGTCGAGTTCCACCTCGTTGACCTTCGTGATCAGGTCGATCGCCCCGCCGCAGCAGGCGCGCGCGTCGTACGCGAACTGAATGACGTACCGCTTCCCGATCTCCAACCCGTAGATCTCCTGGCTGATGTCGCCGCTCCCCTGCTTGAACGCCATCTGGATCCCGTCCGGAACCGGCGTTCCGTTGTTGTGGAACGGGCCGTCGCCCCGATTGGAACCGCTCGCCCCCGTCCAGAAATCCACGGCCCCGTAATGGGGCCAGGTCTCGTTGTAACCGAACTCGAAGCTCGGATTCTGAACCAATCCGGCCTGGGCCGCCGCGGCTGCCCAGAGGGCGGCCGCCGCCAGTCCTGTCTTTTTCGCGCGCATCGGGATTCTCATGGTTGGGTTGATGGAAACGGCACGAGCCACCAACGCCGACGCGGCGGCGGCCCGAGAGATCCGTGGAACGGTGGAGGCTTACCGTGCGGGACCTGGGCCCGCAAGCTCAGGCTTGGTCCGGGCTCCTCGAGATTGGCCAATTTTTGGGGAACGACGAAGGCCATGGCGGCCCGGAGGGCCGGCGGAGATTAGCCGGCGGCAAGCCCGCGTCAGCGGGCACGGCCGCCGGGCCCAGGATTCCAGAGGTGCGCGCCCCGGCGGGGCGCCGGAAACGTCGCCGAGGCCCCGAGATGTCACCCTTCGATTCACCCCCGGTCCAACCGCATGTCCCGTGATGCTCGCCTCCCGCGCCCCTGCCGGGGCGGTGTTGATTCTGGGACGGTTATCCGGTGGCCGCGACGGCTCCGCCGCCTTGCCACCGGCTCATTTCCCTGGTCCCTCCGGGACCCCTGGAACACGACAAAGGGACAGGTCTTTTGTTGGCCCGTCCAATCGCGTCTGAGAACCCAATTCCACAAAAAACGTCGAGGAACCAGGGGCGGCAAGTTCCGCCCTTGGAGGGCCGCTCCTCAGGAAAAATGGCCTGACTCCGGAGCCCGGGCTTGTTCCGCCTTTACGGTTCCACCTCGGGCCTCGCCGGTCCGTCGTAGCGTTTGGCTCCGAGTTCCCGATCCAGACTATGTTCCACGGTCAGCAGCGCCGGATCCTTCACCGTCGGGGCGTCGATGAACCCGTGGTATCTCCCCATCCAATACGCCAGCAACCAGGCGCCCGGTTCGACCACGTCATTGCCACCCGCCCCTCCGTCCGCCTGCATCAGCCAATGATCCCAGCGGAGCGGCTCCGTCTCCCGCGGCGGGAAGGTCCGGGTCCCGCCCTTCGGCGCCACATACCCCGGCGGCGTCCGCAAATCGGCCCGGTGCGAGTTCTGGTACGACCACACGCGCAGATCC
>CALNYA010000066.1:0-8676 GCA_942490575.1 uncultured Verrucomicrobiota bacterium | reverse complement strand
GGGAGTGTTGAGCACGACCTCCTGGGTAACGGCCCTGGGCGAGGAATGGGATGTGGCTATTCAGCCGGGCAACCTGACCCTCGTACCCGAGCCACGGGTGGTGAACACGGTGGGCACCTTGCTATTGGCCGCCTTTGCCGGCGCTTCGACTTGGCGGCGACGTTCGGTGAGGCGGCGTGGAACCTGCCCTTGACCCTCGCCTCGCCCCCAGCTTGTCGCAGGGCGGCGGGACGCCTAGACTGCCTCCGTGAACACAATCCTGTTCGACGCCGCCAAAGCCCTGCCGCTGTCCGAGCGGATCGAACTGGCGGAGGCCCTATGGGAGAACATCACCGAGGCCGGGTATGAGCCGCGATTGTCCGAAGCCCAAGCGGCGGAACTGGATCGGCGGGTGGAGGAACACCGACGGAATCCCCAGGCCGCCGTTCCTTGGAACGAAGTCCGGGAGGAATTGGAACGGAATCACGCCCCCCGGGGATGAGTTCCGACATCCTCTTTCGGCCCCTTGCTCGCAACGAACTCGGCGAAGCGGTTGCGTGGTACGAGGCCCGCAGGCCCGGTCTCGGACTGGCGATGAAGGAAGAGGTGGATATCGTCCTGAAACGGGCGGCGGAAAGACCGGGGCACTTCCGGCGAGTTGGAGGTGAAGTTCGACGGGCCCTGCTTCGCCGCTTTCCGTACGCCCTTCATTTCCTCGCGGAACCGGATGCGATTGTGGTTGTCGCGGTCTTCCACGTTCGCCGCGATCCCCGGCATCTTGAGGGGCGCGATTAACTGGCCAACTTCATTCCGCGTTGGGTCGGCTTCCGCCTGGCATGGGACGCGCGACTTCGACGGCGTAGGTGTGCACCGCGCCGTGCAGGTTGGAGCGGAATACGATCCACTTCCCGTCGGGCGTGAAGGTCACATTCGGTTCGAGGCGGTAGTTGTGCTTCGCGAGATTCACGAGGCGTTCCGATTCGAGGTAGCCCGTGCGGATCAGGTTTCCTTGTTCCGGAAACACAGACGCGGGATTCGCCACCTTCACGGGGCGGAACAGGTGGATCCAAGGGCCGTTGCCAGGCGGGTCGAGTCGTCGTCCGTCGGGACCTCGGGCCGCCACGCTCTCGGGCCCGCCGCCGTCCCCGGCGAACAGGCTGCCGTCGGGCGACACGTTGAAATGCACCGACCAGTTTTCGCGCCGCACGGGATACCAGGTCCGCTCACCGGTCTCGAGGTCGACGCCCGCAAGCCAGAAGACGCCGCTTTTGGGAGTCTGAAGGTCGTACCAGACGGTCCGGCCGTCGGCGGAGTAGGGGTACTGATGAAAGTAGAGGCTGGCCGTGCCCGGTTGCTGTGACAACCGGACGACGCGATGTCCCGTGTCCGGATCGATCCATTCGACCGGTGGTTCAGCAGCGCGGGAATCAACGGGGGCCAACCCGAGAATGACGAGGGTTCCGACCCGGAGGAAAAGCAGGGGAAGTCTCATGGAGAAGGGAAACGATTCAGGCACCGCGAGTTGGGGCCTCCAACCGTAGCCGCCGACGTCAGTCGGCGCTGACTTCCGGTCCGGAGATGGCGCGGACTGACGTCCGCAGCTACGGGGGAACGGTCCATGGAGAGGGAAGACTTCCAAGAATTGGACACGTATTGGGACCATGAAGGGCCAAGCCGGAAACCCTCACCCGGCGCCGCGCTGCGTCGCCACCCTCTCCCGTCGGACGGGAGAGGGGCTGGGGGTGAGGGGCGGTTCATCGGTAGGGGAAACGATCCAGGCACCGCGAGTTGGGGCCTCCAACCGTAGCCGCCGACGTCAGTCGGCGCTGACTTCCGGTCCGGAGATGGCGCGGACTGACGTCCGCGGCTACGGGTAGGTGGTTCATGGAGGGATGCTATTCCCGAAGGCGGTCCCCGTGCGATCTTCCTCTTCCGATAGCGTTGCGCGGCTTCGGGCGGCGACGGAATCTCGGGCCATGCGAAAGCGGAAGGTGAAGAAGAAGACCGTTTCGGCCCCCGCGGCCCACGACTGGCGTACAACCGATCAGGACGAAGTGGTCCGCCGACAGATCCGCGCGAAGGAAGGCCGCTTTCGCATCGTCAATACCGACCCTCGGCACGCGATCCACTCCACCTTCCACGTCCATTCGGGCGAAGACCGCCGGTACTCCGTGGAGTTGCGCGATGCCACGCAGCGCGAAGCGGTTTGCTCGTGCGTCGATTTCCGGGTGAACGGCCTGGGCACCTGCAAGCATTTCGAGGCGGTCTGGCTCTACTTGGAGCGGCGCGAACGGAGCGCGCTGCGCGCCGCCAGGGAACAGGGTTCCGATCGCTTCGAGGTCATGCCGGATTTTGAGGGGCAATCGCTCCGCCTGGTCCGGCCCGAAACAGGCGGCGGCCGAATCCCGGGTCCCCTTCAACGATGGTTCGACGCGGATGGTTTCCTCCGCGACGGACTGGAACCGGATGAAGTCATCCAGCGCCTGCGCGGGGCGATCGCCGAAGCGCTGCCGGCTTTGCGGATCTCCCAAGAAGTCGACGAGTGGCTCGAACTGCGTCGTCGGGCGGCGGAGCGCATCGAGCTTAGGCGCCGTTACGAACTCAAGGTTCAGTCGGGCGAGTGGCCGATCCAGGAGACCCGTGTCCCGCTGTTTCCGTACCAGCGCGAAGGCATGCTTCACTTGGCGTTCACCGAGCGGGCGCTTCTCGCCGACGAGATGGGTCTGGGAAAGACCATCCAGGCGATCGCCGCCTGCGCGCTGCTCCACCGACTGGGAAATGCCCGGCGGGTGCTGGTCGTCACGCCCGCCTCGCTCAAGGCCGAATGGGAGGAGCAGATTCATCGGTTCACGTCGTTGGACTGTCACCTTGTCTACGGCGGACGACACCATCGACTCGCCTTCCTTCGGCGGTTCGCGGAAGGCGCTCCCGCCTCCGGGACCGACGATCACGCCACGCCCAAGCCGTTCTTCGTCGTCATGAACTACGAGCAGGTCATCCCGGATCTCACCGAGATCAACGAGATGCTCCGTCCCGACGTCGTGATTCTGGATGAGGCCCAGCGGATCAAGAACTGGAACACCAAGACCGCCCTCACGATCAAGCGACTACGAAGCCGGTATGCCTTCGTCCTCACCGGCACTCCGATCGAGAATCGCATCGACGAGCTCCGGTCGTTGGTCGACTTCCTCGACCCCGCGATTCTCGGGCCGCTCTTCCGGTTCAACCGGGATTTCTACGAGTTCGACGATCGCGGACGTCCAGTCGCCTTCAAGAACCTCCCCCAACTGCACGAGCGCGTGCGTCCCGTTCTGCTTCGTCGACGGAAGGCCGAGGTCGAGACGGAACTGCCGCCCCGCACCGATCGGCAGCTCTTCGTGCCCAT
Organism: uncultured Verrucomicrobiota bacterium; assembly: GCA_942490575.1. Lineage (GTDB taxonomy): Bacteria > Verrucomicrobiota > Verrucomicrobiia > Limisphaerales > CAIMTB01 > CAIMTB01. The sequence continues at coordinate 5,312 of CALNYA010000066.1, read as the reverse complement.
GAGCGAGGCGCAAAAAAAGGCGTATGGCGGCTATGAGCACGAGGTGATGAAGCTGGTCCAGATCGCCCAGCGCCGACCGCTGGCCGTCAAGGAGCAGGAGAGCCTTCAAATCCACCTGGGCATGATGCGGATGACCTGCGACACGACCTTCATCCTGGATCACGAGGATCGAACCTGTCCCAAGCTGGAGGAACTCGCGCGGATCCTGGAGGAGTGCCGGGACAATCGCACCCAGGTCATCGTGTTCTCCGAGTGGGAACGGATGCTCATGCTCGTCCGCGATTGGTGCGGGGAGAACGACATCCGCCACGCCTGGCACACCGGCAGCGTTCCGCAGAAGGCCCGGCGGGCGGAGATCAACGCCTTCAAGTCGGACCCGGATTGCCTCGTCTTTCTGACGACCGACGCGGGCGCCACGGGACTCAATCTTCAGAACGCGAGCGTGGTGGTGAACTGCGACCTCCCCTGGAATCCCGCGAAGCTGGAACAACGAATCGCCCGCGCCTGGCGCAAGCACCAGACCCGCTCGGTGACGGTCATCCATCTCATTTCCGAAAACACCCTCGAGCATCGAATGCTGGCGACACTCGCCACCAAGCGCGCCGTGGCGGAGTCGGTCCTCGACAAGCCCGGTTCGGTGGAACGCATCCCGATCGGGTCGGGACGCAAGGCGATGATCGAGCGGCTCCAGGGCCTCATCGGAACCAGCCCGTCTCCTGGGTCGCCCGACGGTGCCGGTTCGGGCGCCGAACGTTCCGTTCTCGAGCATCGCGACTTGCGGGAGCGGTTTCAGCGTGATCCGTCGGCGACCTTCGCCCGGTTTGCAGCCGAACGAATTGGTTCGTCCCTGTTGGCCTGCACCGAGCGTCGACAGGAAAAGGGCGGCGCGCCCGTGGCTTGTTTCGTCGTCGAACAGGATGCGGTCGGCGCCCGGGCTCGGATCGACGCGTTGCGCGGCGAATTTTGCGCCCGAATCGGCGGGAATCCGGCGGACCTGGCGGATCGGATGCCCGCGATCGAAGTGACCGACCGACAGACCCAGGAAACGATTGAACGCCTGATCGCGGCGGGATTGCTTCTCAGGCCGACCTCGATGGAGCGGATCCTCCCCCTCTCGGGCGAACCGGCGAGGCCTCCGCTGAAACCTGAGGAGATCGAGCAGTGCCGGGCGGGCCACACCCGAAGCGAGCATGCCTTGCGAAGGGCCCGCGTCCTGGGTGAAGCGGGCTTCGATCCGGAGTGTCGGGCGAGTCTCGCGGAAGCGGCCCTCCACCTGGCCGGGGTCCTGGCGATCCTCCATCGCCTGCCCCAACCCGATTCGCTCGACGCGGCCTTCTCCGCGGCTCACCAGGCCATGTGGGGAGACTCCGCCGGGATCCTTCATGGGTTGACGGGAGAATCGCTACCCGATTGGCGCCCCGTCGCCGGCGCCCTCGCCGACGTGGCGCGGGACGGTTCGGCGGGTTGGAACCTCGGCGGCGCCGCACGGTGAATTCCTGCGAGAATGGGTTGGAACTCGACCCCACCGGGCGCCAGCACACGAACCCAAGAACCTGCCTACGGTTTTTCGACCAACGGATTCCAGACCCGATCGAATCCAAAGCCCTCAAAATCCTTCACGTTCGTGGTCGCAAACTGGCTGACTCCCAAGCTGCGCAATGTCATGGCGGTGCGAGCGTCGAAGATTCTCCGTCGCGCGAAATCCCTCTTCCCGGCCGCTGTCCAAAGCGCTTCGTGTATCCGAAGCGATGCGGGCGGGAACCCGATAATCTTCCACTGGGAATGCCGTCGGTAGCTTTGTATCACGGCAACGGCAGCCTCGGCGGAAAGGGGGCGATCCAGAACCGCGGGGTTGCGAAGATGCAGATAGAACTCGGTGAGGACGAACTCACTCAAGGCGACATCATGCCGCGAGGACATCTCCACCAGGAAAGCCTGGGAACCACGATGGAACGGCGACCGAGGGCAGAACGAGAACAGCAGCAGATTGGCGTCGACGGAAGTCATGGCATGGGATTGCCAGGTTCTCCGTCCTTGAACGCTAGGTCACGCAACTGCTTCGCCGAGAGCCCTCGCCATCCGACGTCGGCCGACTGGGGTGGTGTCCAGGGAGACGATTTTGAATCGGGATGGCGCGGGTGGATCTCGAGCAACAACTCGGCGCCACGCCGGAATGTTTCGGCCAAGGACCATTCGCGTTCCGCGGCGAAACGCTTCAAATCGCGATAGAGCTCGTCCGGCAGTTGGATCTGCGTCTTCGTCACGCCATGGATTGTGTGGTGACATCAATTTGATGTCCAGAGATCAATCTTGGGCTCGAATCCGCATGGCCCCGGATGGGTCCGAAGCTCCGCTGACCTGGGCCTAGGATTCATCGCCTTCCCGGAACGGACCCAGGCTTGCCACGGCGGGGGAGATCCTGCGGATACTCCGCGTCGAGACATCGTCCGCATGAGTTCCGAAACCGTTACTACCCCAGCCGGGCGTTCCCCGGAGCCCACGGCCCGCCAACGTCGGCGCGGGCGATTGTTGCCCAAACTGCTTCTGGCGGGCGGAAGCCTCGCCGTGTTCCTTCTGATCGCCGAGGGTGTCCTCAGTCTGGCGGGGTTTGGGAACGTCGAGATCTACGAGCCGGATCCCAGGCTCTTCTGGCGCCTGAAGCCCAACCAGGACTGCTTCACGAAGGTCGACAACAAACCGGTCCACATCAATTCGCGCGGCACGCGCGGACCGGAGTTCGAGGTTCCCAAGACCAAGGGGACGATCCGGATTCTTTCCCAGGGCGATTCCAAGACGTTCGGGTGGGGGCTCACCGAGTCCGAAACCTACTCCGCCCTGGCGGAGAGGCTGCTGCGGGAAGGGACGACGGATGGTCGGAAGATCGAAGTCGTCAACGCGGGGGTCAACGCCTGGTCGTATCCCCAGATGAAACTGTATTTCCAGGATCACGGGCTGGCGTTCGAACCGGACGTCGTGGTGCTGGCGGACGCCAATCTCTGGACCCAATTCAGCGAGGACAGCGATCCGGCCTTCGTGAAGACGATGCTGTCGCGGGTGCGCCTGAAGAACCTGCTTCGGCGTTCCGCGATCTACCACTGGCTGATCGAGGTTCAGCTCAACAACTTCTACCAGCAGGCGCGGACCCGGTTCATCCCCATCGATCCGAAGCAGGACCAATTGTTCAAGGAACAGCAGAAGACCGATCCGGACGCCTACTTCAAGAAGGCGATCGAGGAGTTTTGTGTGCTGGCGAAGACAAACGGCGTGAAGCCGGTGATGATCTTCATTCCCATCCTGGACGACCTGAAGGCTGGCCGTGAGACGAACGTTCAGAAAGCCAAGCGCGAGATCTGCGGGCGGTTGGAGGTTCCGTTCCTGGACTTCACCGGCGACCTGAAGGATGACCCGGACAGCTACTATCTCGACGCCGACCCGGTGCATCTCAACGTCAAGGGCAACGAGGTGGTGGGACGCCGTCTCGCCGAACTCCTGGCCGGCGTCATCGCCCGGTGATTGGGGCGGGGATCGGATCTTGGTACCGCCAGTTTTCAACCGGCCGGGGAGTCCTGGAAGGAAGAGGGAAGTGAGACGGTGGGTACTAGGCCACGTCTCCAGCGCCCCTGCCGGGGCGCATCTTTGTGGAATTCTTGTTCCGGCGGCCGCGCCCGCTGGCGCGGGCGCCGGCCGCGGCACCGGATGCCAGCCCCAAACACGATTCCGCCCCGGAAGGGGCGGGGGAGGCATCCACCCACGGACGGTCCGGGACGAACAACACGAGACATGGACGCAACGGGGTTGATTCCAACGAACGTCACTTCGGACCGCCGACCGCGACACTGCCGCCGCTCTGGAGCGCTTCGAGGGTCGCAAACGTGAGGAGCATGCTCTGGCGTGCCTCGGGGTAGGGAAGGGGGTGAGCGGCTTCCGCGCGCAAATACCGTGCCCACGCCGTCATCTGTTCCTTGTGGCCTTTGCCGAGGAAACTGTGTTTGACGGACTTGCGGCCCCGATGCACGACCAGGGTCTGGAAGTTTTCGATCTCGGCCACGATTCCCGCCCCGAAGACGGTGCAGACCTCCTTCGGCCAGGTGCTGTCTCCCTCCGCCGTGTACACCAGTTGTCCGGACGATCCGTCCGAGAACTCGATCTGGGCCGTCACGCTGTCGGGGAAGGGCGAGCGTCCCGTGGCGGGCCAGACGGTCTGGGCCGCGACACGGACCGGCGCGGCGCCAAACAGGAAGCAGAAGAAATCGAGGAAATGGCAAGCCTCGCCCAACACACGACCGCCGCTTTCGGCCAGGTTGGCGTACCAGTGGGCGGGATCGAGGCGTCCGGCCATGACCCGGAAACTGGCGCTCTTGGGACCCGGCGCGGCGTCGACGAGGCGTTTGAGTTCGGTGGACGCCGGGGCGAAACGGCGGTTGAAGCCGACCTGAACCGAGCCGCGGGATTGGGCCATCGCGGTGTCGATGTCGGAGAGTTCGTCCCTGGTGAGGCAGAGGGGTTTTTCGATGAACACATCCCGATGGCGGGCCAGCGCGGCCAGAATGAAGGGCGCGTGAAGATGATGTCGCGTGGCGATGAGGACCGCCCCTGGGTCGCCCACCGGCGGGGACGAGTTCAGGACGGCCTGGGCGTCCGTTCCGGCGGCGGCGAATCCGAACTTCGCCTGGACGTGGGTGGCGCTGAGGGAGGTGTTGTTGACGACGGTGCCCAATGGGATTCGGCCCTGGAGATGGGGCAGCAACATCGTTCGCGCGAAATTCCCCGCTCCGATGACGTCGACGTGGCTCACCGCCGCGTCCCGGTGGGGCATGGGACTCGGGACCGCGCGGGCGCGCACCTTTTCTCCGGGTCCGGGCGTCGCCTTGGCTGGCTCCGGAAGGCGCAACTCAGCCGGGGGGCTGTACTCAAGGACGACACCAATCTCCGGCGAGCCCGCCGCGAGTTCGCGGTAGATCTCAAGGCAACCGCGGAACGGCACCCGGCGCGTGGTCAGCGTGTCGAGGCGCAGAGCGTCGGTCCGCATCAGGTGGAGGCAGGCGTCGAAGTTCCGCTGCTCCGTCCAGCGGACATGCCCGATGGGATAATCGGCTCCCGCCCATTCATAGGACGGATCATACCGGCCGGGGCCGTAGCTCCGCGAATAGCGGATCTCGAGTTCCTTCTCGTAGGTCGTCTTCCACGGAAGCTCCACGTGGGTGTTGCCCACCACGACAATCCGGCCGCGGTCCCGGCAGGCGTCGATGGCCTGTTCGGTGGGGGTGTTGCTCGAACTCGCCGTGGCGAGCACGACGGCGTCGACGCCGTAG
>CALNYA010000065.1:0-6646 GCA_942490575.1 uncultured Verrucomicrobiota bacterium | reverse complement strand
ATCGTCCACCCACCGGCCCGTCCAATTCTTCGATCACCACTTCCACGTGGGCTCCAAGCGCCGCGTGATCGAATGTCGGTCCGCCATAATCCAGCGTGGCCGCCAGGGCGGTCAAAGTGATGGATCCCCGATGCCATCCGGCGTGGGTGCCCGTTTCCGTCTTTTCCAGCGGAACCACGTACCCCGACGTCGCCGCGAACCGGTCACCGTTGACGAAGTACAGGGCGGCGCCCTCCTGCGATCCGAAGGCCCCCGCGTTCAGGTGCTGATGCGACGCCGCCTCCGCGGCCCCCATCAGAAACCGCCCGAGAAGGAGCACGCGCGACAACCTCCCAAGGCTTCCAATCCGCCGTCCGCGCATCGCTCGATTCCTACGCGCGAGTCAGGCCGTCGTTCCAGCAAGATCTGAGTGTCATTGATTTTCTTGCTGGAAAGCGGCGGACGGTTTCATGCGTCCGCCGTCGGTGTCTCCATTCATCATCGGCGCGGCCTGGCTTCAGGCGCGGCGCCGCGCCATCACGAACAAGCCCAGGGCACCCACCCCCAGAACGGCGAGCACCGAGGGTTCGGGGACGGCGTGAAACGCGATCGTCAGGTCCTCCGAAGGCGTGTGAATCGGGCCGCCTCCGGCCCCGTTGATCGAGGTGTCGAACAGCTTGAATTCGACCGTGTAGAGGCCGGGTTCGGTGGCGGTGAAACGCCGCCCATGCAGATGGCCGTAGGGATCTCCTCCGACCGCGCCCGCCCCAGTGGAGGCATCGCTCAGGGCCCAGAGGGATGTCGGCGTCGAGACATCGTAGCCCACCGAGTACGAAAAGGTCGGTGTCGTCGCGCCGCCCTCCCACAGGGCGAAGCTTCCTCCGGCCGGGCCACTCACGGACGTGATCCCAGCGAGGATGAAGCTCCCAGCCGCCGCGACTCCAGCGGCGGGTCCGCCGTTGTCCACGGTGCCTGGAAGCGCGGTCAGCGTGATGCCGCCTTCGTGGTAGCCCGCGTAGGTGCCACTGCTCGCCAGGGGCAGTTCCTTCACGTACCCGGAACTCGCGGCGAAAACGTCGCCGTTCACGAACGCCAACCGATCCCCCTGGTTCTGTCCGACCGCCCCCGCGTTGAGGTGGCCGTGTTGCGCCTGGGCCTGAAGGGCGCCGACCGCGAGGGTCAGCGCAATCCATCCCATTCTCATTGGTTTGTTGAATTTCATGTCATCGCAGCTCTTTCAGTCCGTCCCGCTTGGTTTGGTTTCCACATGGCCGTCCGGCCGCACGAATCGCGACCCGGACCGGCCAAGCCTTGGACTGACGCCCTTCCATCGAAGCCGTTCCACGTGGGCATCCGCGAACAGGTAGTTCGCCGAATCGATGTGCCTTCCCACGGCCACTTGGCCTTCGAACGCGTTGGTTGAATACCCGCCACCGGCCGGGTCCGCGAAATGGAAGTGATCGCTCCCCTCGAAATCCTCCCTCGCTTCGGCGAGGTGAATCGTCTCGGACGGCGACGGAATCGCGGTCACCCGCGAAAAATCCAGGTCGCCAGCCCCGAAGGGATGCGGCGTCAGAAAATCATTGATCGCGTGGCTCGTGATCCGAACCCGCTGTTTGTCGACCGGACACCGGTAAACATTGGTCAAACCGTAGGCCGCCAGCCGTCCGATCCAGGACGCGCCCTGATGCGACGACTGGGGCAAGGCATCCCGGTTGTCGTCCGCGTAGAATGCGCACCCGATCCCGATCTGTCGGAGGTTTGATCCGCATTGCACCGCCCGCGCCCGCGCCTTCGCCTGGGACAACGCCGGCAGCAACATCGACGCCAGGATCGCGATGATGGCGATCACCACCAGCAACTCGATCAGGGTGAATCCGCCAGCCTTCCCGGTCCGTTGCCCGACACCCGCCGGAATCAGGACCCCGCCGGCCACGGTCGCCAGGTTCACCCCGATGCACGGAGATTCGACGAGTTCGGGACGGAGGGCGTGGAGGCGAAACGGAGCCTTCCCCCGTGGGGAAGAACCCATGCCAGCACCCGACGATCTCGTCCTGTCCGGTCGAAACGATGGAATTTTTGGGAACACGCCGCGCCGCCGTCGAATCGGGGAAAACCCCTTCAGCCACTCCAGCCGGGTTCGTGGGAAACGATGACCCCGACTTTGAACCCGCGTATCCAGCAAGCCGCCTTGGATTCGCGAGCCGCCTCGGAATGCCTAGACCCGACGGGGAGGCGGACTCTCGGGAGATTCCTCCCGCGCTTCGTGAAGGTCCTCGCGGCGGCTGTCGAGCGGGATCCCTTCCGGCTCCACGCGCACCCATCCGAGTTCGGACTCCGCGGGAAACACATCCAACTGGGCCAGCTTCCATTGCGGAAGACCCTGGCTCTCGTCCGATTTGGCTTTTCCCTCTTTCACGGCGAGACAGAGGCGACACGGATTGTGCCCATCGAACGTGGACTGCACCGCGTCCCAGACCGATCCCGCCTGAACCCTTTTCGCCAACATCCCGGTCCAGGCGATCGATTGAAGCACGCCCCAATGCAAACCCAGGGAGAGGGCCAGCAAGACAACGGCGAAATATCGAAGCAGGATCGGCACGACGACTAGCCAAGTTGGTACCGCCAACCCAGCGCCCCAGTCAATCCACCTCCGTCACCGTCTTTCCGAAAGCCGCTTCTCAACTTCCGTGTGCTCGGTGTGCTCCGTGGTTGTCCTCCGCAAGGATCCGGAATCAGCGGCTGAACACGTGCACGTGGGTGAGGACGTTGACGGGGAAGGTGACGTTGACGGTGGTCTCGGCGGGGTTGGCGGATCCGTTGTCGATCTCGGCGTTCACGCTCGACGACGGTCCGTTGTCGGGCGTGAGGACGATCCGAATGGGCACCACGCCGCCGAAATCCCGGGCCCGAATCCGAACCGGCTGCGTCGCGCTGCCGCCCGTGGGAAGAAGCACCTGGGCGGGCGCGTCGGCGGGAATCGCGCGACCGGCGACCTCCACGATGTCCAGCCGGGGCATCGGATCGAGGAAAACCACCATGAGTCCGCCGACGGAGGCCACCTCCTGGGGGAAAAAGCTCACGTTGAGTTGGGAGCGATCCGGAGTGTCGATCCGGATGCGTCCGTCACCGTTCCCGGTGCCACCGCCGTTTCCGCGAACATCGATGTTGCCCGATCCGGACACCACGGGCGCGATGATCCGGACCCCGCCCCCGCTGCCGCAATTGAGGATCACGGAGTTCAGCGCCTGACCGCCGTTCGAGCGGATGGACGCTCCCCCCGAAAACACGACCCGCGTATCCGACGCGATCACGATCCCGCCCCCGCCTCCGCCGCCTCCCCAGCCCGTGGTGGCCTCGACGCCACCGCCGCCGGAACCGCCGATCATGGGCAGCAACAAGGGACTGCCGTAGATCGAACCTCGCTTGGCGACCGGTCCCTGGGTCGTCGTCGTCCCATACCCGGCCCCCGCGGCCTCGGTATCGCCATCCACCGTCGTCCCCGCTTTTCCTCCGCCCGGACCTTGTCCGTCGCCCGCGGAGATCCCAATCGATCCCGGGGCTCCGCCATCAAACCCACCGGGGCCCGCAAGACCCGGAGCCGAGGCGCTACCCCGGGCGCCCGAGACGTCGATCAACGCGCTCGTGAGGGTGACATCGCCGGTCGCCAGCAGGTGGACCGGCGTGTTCATCGCGTTGCGGTTGAACCGGAGGGTCCCCACCACGCGGATCGTCGTGCAATGGAAGATGCCGTCGGCGGGCACATCGAGGACCCGGGTCGTCCCCGCCGGAACATCGATCGCCCCGTAGGAACCTGTGCTGCCGGAGAGAAAGGCCTGGGCGCCGGCGGACGTGGGATTCGCGACCCATGCCGCGAAGACGAGAAGCCATGACACACGTGTTTTCATAAATGGAACGTTGGGAATGGAATCATCATGGTTCGAGGCGCACTTCCACGGGAGGTCGGCCGACGACGATTCCGCCATGGTCGTCCGCTTCCAGGAATCCGGGACGGATCACCGTGACTGGGAGGACGTCCGGCGAAGGCCCCAGGGTCCCCGCCTCCCGGATCGTCGGAAGAAGAGCCCCGACACGCGGAGCTCCCACGAAGGTGCCGGGCCCAAAGCCGCCGACACCACCGCCACCCCCCGCCCGCTGCGATACGACAAACCCGCTCAAAGGGGCCTTTCCCGCCACGAGGAGCCTCGGCTTGGAAGCCGGGTTCAGGGGATCGCTCCCGGCGGTGACCTCGGTCTCATCGTTCCAACCGTCACCGTCCGTGTCGGCAACTCGTGGCAGCGTGCCCGCCGAGTACTCCCGCGAGTTGGAGAGTCCGTCCGCGTCGAAATCCTCGTCCCCATCGAACACCCCGTTGCCGTCGGAATCCCGCTGGCGCGGATCCGTGCCCGCCCAGGCCTCGCCCCCGTTGGGCAACCGATCGTTGTCGAAGTCCTCGGAACCATCCAGAAGCCCGTCCCCGTCCGTATCGGCCTTCGTCGGGTCGAGGCCCAACGACGGCTCCAACTCGTCGGGCATGCCGTCGAAATCGTCGTCGATGAAGCTGAAGACCCGGAACGGTGTGATCACCGAGGCGGCGAGAACGTTGCCGGCGAGATCGGCGATGGGCGGATCCACCACCAAACGGTAGACGCCCGGATCCAGACGGTTCGACGGCAGGAAGAACGCCGCGTTGAGCGTGGACCGATACTCCACGGCGCCCGCGATCACCACGTCGTCCGCGGTGCCGGCGATTCCGTCGGGACCTTCGCCCAACAGGCGGATGGTGCCGGCATGGACGGTCGCCTCGCGCACGGGTTCGCTGAAATAGGCGCTGACGCTCGGAACCGCCCCCACGAGCGCCGAAGCGAACGGAACCGTCCTGCGGACCCTCGGGGGCCTCGCATCCGGGGCGAGCACGAACGCGAGTTCATCCGTCCACGCCACATTGCCACCCGTGTCCGAGGCTCGGGCCTGAACCGAAAACCCCTTCCGACCCCCCGCGATCGGCGGCGTGATAAAGCGGTGTTCAAACGGGAAATTCCCGTCCGTGGCGATCTTCGCGCCGTCCAAGTAGAACTCGACGTTGCGGATCTGAACGTCATCGACCGCATCCGCCGTGAGCCGGATCAACTTCCCCTCCTCGGCGAGACCTTCGGAGAAGTTGCTTCGCAAGCGGACCGCGGGCGGCTGACCGAGGGCGTCGAACGCGAGGTAATTGACGACCTGCATGCCCGCGGTCCCGTCGGCGACGTGCGCCCGCCCGTCATACACGGCGACAGCGGTCGCGATTCCAGGAGTCTCGAAGGTCGTCAGGAACTCGCTTTCGAGGCCATCCGTCCCGACGCGGTAGAGGGAAAGATGGTGCGGGCCGTCGTCGGTGCTGTTCGGACTGACGGTCGCGAGTCCCAGGCCGGACCCGTTGGCGATGATCTGTTTCCAGCCGAACTGGGTGGTCTGAATGGTCTTCAAGATCCGGATCGTGTCGGGGGTGGACACGTCGAACGCGTGGTAGCCCGACAGGTGCGTGGTGTAGAGCACGCGGTCGCCCGCGAAGGCCCGGAGCCGGCGCCGACCCGCTCCCTGGCCGCCAGGAGAAGCGATGCTGGCCAGCACCTGGAGCCCGGCGTCGTCGAGCGAAAGAACGAACAACCGCCCGACGATCAGGACGTACAGCGAGTCCCCGGAAATGGCGACGTCCTGGATGGCTCCCTGGAGATTCAACCGATCGAGGACCACGCCCGAGCCAAGGTCGACCATCACCAGGTCGCCGCGATCGAGCCCGACGTAGGCGACCGGGCCCGCCGCCACGACGCACGTCGCGGCCCCGCCCAGGACGATCTGATTCCGGATGAAGGCGGCCGGTGGATCCGAAATGTCGACCACGGCCAGACCGGCGGAACCGTCCGCGACCACCACCCAATTTCCCGAACAGGTCACCGCCTGCGCGTAGCCCGGCGTGTCGACTTGGGCGATCAGCACGGGGTTCATCCCGCCGAACACGTTGAAAACCGAGACCCCCTGCGGCCCGTCGGCGACGATCGCGAGATCGTTGATGGCGCAAATGTCCTCGGCCTTCCCCGGCGTGTCCGCCGTTCCAACGATGCCGGTGCGGACCGCCCGTCCACTGAGGGGATCGGTGCCCTGCCGAACTTCGGCTCCATCGGGAATCCCGTCGCCATCGCTGTCGGCGTTCGAGGGTGAAGTTCCCACGATGAACTCGGCATCGTTCCCCATCCCGTCGGCGTCCTCGTCCGGAGACAGGTCGGTGCCGAGAAACACGCGGGGAAGCGCGAGATTGCGGCCGTTGGGAGCGGCGACGATGTCGATGTAGCCCGTGCGAAGCGTGGCGGTCTGGAGCAGCCAGATCCGGTAGGGACGGTCGGGAGCGAGGATGAGCCGGTCGAAGGCGATCCCACCGCTTCCGGCGTCCCCGCGCTGTTCGACCTGGCCCGATACCTGATTCACGAGGGCGTAGACGTGGGGGCCGGTCAATTGGACGGGCGCTTCCGAAAGAGGAATCTGGGCGTGGCCCGTCCCCCCGCCCGGAAGGCCCGCCAAACCAAGCAACACCCAGGAGGTCAGGAGTCTTGGCAAGTTGGACGCGGCGTTCATGGCTCGGGGCTTGGGAGGGACGCTGGCCATCGGGATTATGAACCGGGCTCCGCCG
>CALNYA010000064.1:0-23934 GCA_942490575.1 uncultured Verrucomicrobiota bacterium | reverse complement strand
TTCACCACACCGTCCCTCCCGTGGCGGACGACCACCACGGAATCTCCGTCCCGCGTTTGGGTGACGACCCGAGTAGCCGTCCCGCGAGGTCTTGCCCGTGATGACGCCCGGGGCGTTTCGGGTGCCTCCGGCGTCGGTCGTGGTGGTCCAGGTGTAGGATGGGGCGTCGGCGAGTTTCGCGGCCGCCGCCTGAAGGTCCTCCTTGGGACCGGACCATGCGCTGACGGCCAGGAGGGAGGCGAACGTGGCGAGGAATGTTGTCTTCATGAGATGCTTTGCTTGGCTTGGCTTGGCTTGGCTTGGCTTGGCTTGGATGGGGAGTGCCCGACGGTTCTCGTGGGGCCCGATCGCCGTCCCACCTCTTTCCAGGCGGTCGCTTCGGAGCGATACAGCCTGTTCGGGATGGCGGGTCGCGACGACGGGCTCTTCCGCAGACGAGGCGGGAGTCCGTTGGGTTACGTCTGGATTTCGAACTAGCCAAGTTGCTTCAGCCAAGTCACCTAGAGAATACATCTATTGACGCTTCCGAGGGGGAGCTGTTCCTAATCCCTTCGTGAATCCGTGGGGACCCCCCGGGTTCGCACTTCAGGTCTTGTCCTATGATGAGGTTCTTCCGCGTTGGGATGATGTGGATTTTGTTGATCGCTTCGGCGCCAATCCGCGCGGCGGACGCCGGGCCATCATCGGCACCCCAAAGGCCGGCGGCGCCAAAGGGCCTGTCGCCGATCCCGGCCCCGATTCCCAAGCTGGCCCTGATCGCGTTCGTCGACGAAAGAACCCTGGAACGGCACAGGACGCTCCTCGGTGAATGGGCGCTGGAGGTGGCCCGGGAGGGCAATTTCGCCGTGGAATGGGTGCGACGCCCGAGAGTGGAGACCTGGACTTCGCCGAATCGCGTCGAAGCGACGAAGGATATGTTGCGCATGGTCCAGGAACGAAAGCCGGCGGCGGTGATGTTCTGGGGCGCGGTGGGGTGGATGGCGACCGGAAGCTCCGATCCGGACGGGCACGGACCGCGCGTGGCCTGGACCGACGTTCCCTTCGCTTCGGATTTCAATGACTGGACCGACACCAGGGATTTTGGGATCACCTACTCGGTTTCCCTGGGGCAGAACGTTCCCGGCGATGGGAAATGGGACAAGGTCTTCAACGCGCAGGCCGGGATTCGGGCGAGGCGAAGCGTCGGGCGGGTGGATTTCAGCAACCTGCGGTCGGCCAAAGAGGCTTCGGATGTCGATGAGGACGACGCTTTGGAGGATTATCTGCGCCGCAATCTCGCCTATCGGCGCGGGGAGGGGTTCTCGAAGGAGGTGGTGATCCTGGCGTCCCTGATGGGGCCGTCCGACCGGGAGTGGCTCGCCAAAAACATTTCCGGCCGCGAGGTGAGCGACATCCCCTACGTCGACTACAAGCTGACGTATCCGGTTGCCGGCCGCCGGTTTTTCGCCATGTACACTTCGATCGTTCCCTATCTGAGGGAGGGATTCCGGGATGGTTCCGGCACGATGACTGCCACCCTGTGGGCGGTCATCCTGAAGAGTTACGCGACCGATCCCTGGAACGTCGCGGAGACGCAGCGGCAGTACCTCCGGCAGTCTTTGGTGGTGACCTTCGGCGGCCGCCACTGGGTCCCGAACGGAGGGACCGTCCATGAAGCTTACCTGGGCCATTCCTACCCGGGTCGATCCGCCCTCGTCTCGGAGGACACCCTGCTGGGCGACGTGACTCTCAAACTGAAGTGACGCGCGCCGGCTTTCAGCCGGCAGGGAACGGACCTGGGAAGGAGCCGACTGGAAAGTCGGCGCGACAGGGCGATGTAGCGCCGGCTTTCAGCCGGCGCTGGAGATTGGCCAATTTTCTTGAGCTCACCGATCGCATTCGACCTTCTTGGTGTAGGGAACGATGTGTTCACAAGCCCAGAGGATGGGTGGGGCATCGAAGGCGTCACCCTCGATTCGGTCGCGAAAAACTCCGCGCAGCCCCGTCAGGGGCGGCCGGTCTATAGCAACGATCGGTCCCAAGAGAATCCAAGCTCCGTCGGAGCGGCCCCTGGGGCGGCGGTCACGAGTTCCCATGGCCCGGGATCGAGGTCGGAAGGGTCATCCGTTGGGCCGCCCCTCTGGGGCTTGAGATTCATTCCCGGACACGTTCTATAGACAGGCCGGTCCTACGGACCTTGGGCTAGGGAGGCGGATCGGCCAACGGAAGCCGTTTTTCACCCCGAGGTGACGTCGAACCCTATGGCTCCGGATTTCTTGTTCCCAAGAAACGGCCAATCCCCAGCGCCGGCTTTCAGCCGGCAGGGAACGGACCTGGGAAAGAGCCGACTGGAAAGTCGGCGCGACAGGGCGATGTACCGCCGGCTTTCAGCCGGCAGGGAACGGACCTGGGAAGGAGCCGACTGGAAAGTCGGCGCGACAGGCGGGGAGTGGGCGAGGATTCAGGAGCCGGGTGAGGCGGACGCGGACGCGGGAGGGTTTGTTGACGCCGGAGGGAGGGCGGTGCGGCGCCGCCTGATAGGCGATCGCGCCACACGCCAGAACGCCCCCGGCCAGGACGGCGGCGGCGGCGAGGTAAAGCGAGAGGGGACGTTCCACCCAGGGTCCGAAAGCCAGGACGGCGGCCGTCACGATGAGGATCACGTCGAGGAGCAGCACCGAATAAAGCCCGCCCCCGCCCCGGGGCGCCCCGCCCCCCCCCCCCCCCGAGATCTTGATCTCGCTGGTGGAGATCATCTCGATGTTGATGCTCGTTGCGGCGAGGATCTCGAACATTCGGCCGGCGACGCCGGAGTGGCTGCGCATGCCGACGCCGACGATGGAGAGCTTGCCGATGTTTTCGTCGGCGATGACTTCGCGGAACCGAGTTCCTGCTTGCAGGTCCCCGATGACCTTCTGTGCTTTGGCGAGGTCGGGCTTGTCGACGGTGAAGGAGATATCGGTGGCGGGGGACTCCGGCGCCGTGGCTGATGTTCTGCACGATCATGTCGACGTTGATGGCGGCGTCGCCCAGGGTCTTGAAGATCCGGCCGGCGACGCCCGGCTTGTCGGGCACCCCCACCGAGGGTGACCTTGGCTTGATTTTTGTCGAGGGAGACGCCGCGGATGACGACGTCTTCCATGCTTCTGGTTTCCTCTTTCACGATCGTTCCTGGGTTATCGTTCAGGCTGGAGCGGACTTCGAAGATGACGCCGAATTTCTTGGCGAACTCGACCGAGCGCGACTGCATGACCTTGGCCCCGAGGCTGGCCAGTTCCAGCATTTCGTCGTAGCTGATTTGCTCCATCTTCCTCGCTTCGGGGACGATGCGCGGATCGGCGGTGTAGACGCCGTCGACGTCGGTGTAGATCTGGCAGAGATCGGCTTTGAGGGCGGCGGCCAGGGCGATGGCGGTGAGGTCGGAGCCGCCGCGGCCGAGGGTGGTGATGTGGCCTTCGGAGCTGCTGGCCCTGGAAACCGGCGACGATGACGACGTTGCCCGCGTCGAGGAGTTCGTGGACCTGTTGGGGCGAGATGTTGTGGATCTTGGCCTTGGTATGGACGCCGTTGGTCACGATGCCGGCCTGGGCGCCGGTGAGGGAGACGGCGGGGACATCGACGGCGTGAAGGGCGATGGCCGCGAGCGCGATCGTTTGCTGTTCGCCGGTGGCGAGGAGCATGTCCATCTCGCGTTCGCTGGGCAGCGGCGTGAGGTCCTTGGCGAGTTTGATGAGGCCGTCGGTCACGCCGCTCATGGCCGAGACGACGACGACCAACTTGTCGCCGCGGGCGCGGTATTCGGACACGCGCCGGGCGACGTTCTTGAGGCGGTCCGTGTTGCCGACGGAGGTTCCGCCGTACTTCTGGACGATCAGGGCCATGGGATGCTCCGCCCCGCCGGGGCGCGGAGGCTTGGGAAGGCTCCACGTCGTCCCGGGTGACGGGAGGGGCGAGCCTGACCTGCGCGAGCCAGCTCCGTGAAGAGGAAAAAGCGGGTCTCCGCCGTGGCAAGCCGGCGAGGGCTCTGGCAGCCTGGGACCGTGCAACGAAGGTCCATCCTGGGATGCCTGGCGGTCCTGATCCTTGTTCCGGTCCAGGTCCTGTTCCTGGGGGCCGGATGCCTGTCTCCCACCTCGGGGCACCCGATGTCGTGGCGGACTTTGTCGCGCGGATTGACCAGCAGCCTCGAAAAGCCGCATCGCGCGGTGATTCGCGACGAGGCGGAGTTTCTGAAGCTCTGGGCCGAGCATGCGGTCGATGTGAACCGGCCCGCGCTGCCGCCCAAAGTCGATTTCGAGAACGAAATGGTGATCGCGGTCGCCATGGGCAACCGGCCGACGGGCGGGTACCTGGTCGAGATCGTCGATGTCCAGTTGAAGGGACGGGCGCTGAAAGTGCTCGTGGCCGAACAACTTCCCGCGCGGGGCGTGATCCAGGTCCAGCGCGTGACCCAGCCGTTCCAGTTCATCGCGCTGCCGATCGTGACGGGCCGGGTCGATTTCAGGACGGTCCGGAAAGCATCGCCAACGGCGTCGGGCGGGAGTCGACGCGGGGACGCCGCGGAGCCCGCGGGCGGAGGCGTCCGACCGTCGACGCGCCCGGTCGAACCGGCGACCTCGCCCAAGGGCGCCGCGCAGTGAAGGAAGGTGGCGAATGTCGGAGCGGGCGACTTGGGCCGGGGAACGTCGGTCGTCCCTCGGCGACATTGGAAGGGTAATCAAACAAACACTCAGGAAACCCGGCCCCGCGCGGCGGAGGCCCGACCCGACAAGCCCATGACACGATCCAGGAAACAGCGAGCCACCCGGTCACCATCGACGGCGCCCGAGCGGGCGGACGGAGGGTTGAAGGGCATCGTGGTCTCCCGTCACCGACAGCGGCAGCTGGAGATCGCCCTCTTTTCCGGAAGCCTGACGGCGGTGCCCAGCCGGGCGTACCTCTTGGGACTCTTCGAAGGTGTCGCGCCGGCGGGGGCGGCCTCCGCCGTCGACGCCCTGATGGGCCAGGCCGTCACCGATTTCGTTCGCCGCCGAATGCTCAGCGGCCGCCTGGGCGAGGTGTTCATCGTGCCCAAGGGGCGTTCGTTCGTCCTCGCCGACCACGTCCTCTTCGTCGGGTTGGGCGCCTTCGATCGGTTCCACGGAGGCCTGTTGTCGGCCGGGGGGGACACCATGCGACTGGTGTGTGAAAGCGTGGTCCGAACCTGTCTTCACGCCAACATCGAGGAATTCGCCACCGTCCTGCTCGGCGGATCGGCGGCGGCGGGAACGGAATCGGCCGTGGGGGTGTTCACCCGGAGTTTTCTGGACGCTTTGAAAGCGGCGGACCCTCAGCGCCGGATCCGCAAGGTGACCTTGTGCGAGAACGACCGCGAACGGATGGGGGCGATCCGGACGGAACTGCTGCGCCTCGCGACGACCGACATGTTCGAGGACGTGGAGTTGGAGCTTAGGGACCTTCCCGAGTCGGTCGTGTCGGCTCCCCAGGCGACGGGAGCCGCGGGAACCCCGATGGGTCGCCCGAGCCCGATCTATCTGCTGTCCCGGATGTTCGAAAGCGAGGGGAGGGATGTCTCGCCGGACGGGGTTCGACCGGTTCGGGGACGGAAGGCGGCGGTGAAGGGGGATCCCTCCGGCGCCTTCGAACTGGAAACCTCGCTTCTGTTGCCGGAGAGCAAGGCGGCGATCCTGACAGTCCGCCGGCGGATCGACCGGGCGGGCAAGGAAGCCGTGCTTTCCCGGATGGGTGCCGGCGGCTTTTCCGCGGCGGTTCTGGAGGAGATCGGAGCGGGTCTGGTGGATATGGCCTTCGAGTCGGGAACGCGCGACGCGGTGTTGGAACGGGCCATGAAATACAGGGACCGCCCCCTGGTGGTGGTGCACGATCCCGTGGCTTCCCAGCTCCCCTGGGAGGCCTTCCGATTTGGAGACTGGCGTCCCGCCCTGGAGGGAGGCGTCTCCCGACAGCACCTGGATGCCAACCTCTCCGTGGCCAAATGGATCGAGGAACGCGCCCTGCAGCCGACCTTGGAAGTCCTGCTGATCACCAACCCCACCGGGGACCTCGAAGGGGCCGAAGCCGAGGGCCGGATGATCCGGAATCTCCTTTCAAGCGTCCCGAACGTGAGCCTCACCGAACGGCGAGGCGAGGCGGCGACGCGGGACCAGGTTCTGATGGATTTCCGCACCGGCCGCTTCGACGTCGTCCACTACGCGGGGCACGCGTTCTTCGCTCCCGAACAACCCGGGCGCTCCGGACTTTTGTGCGCCGGAGGGGAGATCCTGAGCGGGGTGGACGTCGCCGGATTGAGCCAGTTGCCGTCCCTCATCTTCTTCAACGCCTGCGAAGCGGGGCGCATCCGAGGCGCGCCCGGAGCCGGAGGATCGGCCCGACAACGGAAGGGGCGGCGCCCGGCTCGTTCCGGGATCGCGGCGGAGCCCGGGAATCTGAGCGTGGCCGCCGCGTTCATCCGGGGCGGCGTGGCGAATTTTCTGGGAACCTACTGGCCGGTGGGCGACGCCCCGGCCGAGGTGTTCAGCCGCCGATTCTACCCCGCGCTTGTCGCGGGCGGGACGATCGGCGACGCCGTCCTGGACGGCCGACGGGCCATCGAGAAGCGAGGGTCGGCGGATTGGGCCGACTACCTTTTCTACGGAAACCCGGAGTTCGTTCTGAAGCGGAGGAAATGACGAGCGCCGGGCCCGATCGCAGGAGGGGGGGGGGCGTGCCCAGCGGAGCGGGCCGTTGAGATTCATTGGGTTCCGGTTTGACATAAAGAAGGGGGTTTCTTCTTCTTTCTAAGAATTTGGACACTTCCAACGTTCCTAGCCGAATCCGAAAACCGTTGATCGTGAAAACCTCTCCCCTTGCGCTGGCTGGCGCGGTTCTGGTGGCTTCGATGTCGCCGACGTTGGCCGCGGGTCTCGCCGTTTCCACGGGGACGGCCGCCCCGCCGACGACGCTTGGAGCCTACACCCTGTCGGAGTTCTCCTTTGGCTACGACGATCCCCGGAGCGGATTTGTGAGCGACGTTCCGTCGCCGCTGGGCGGGAGTGTCGTCTTCGGTTCTCCGCTCGAGATCCTGAAGATTGGCGTGGAATGGGAATCCTGGAGCCACGGATTCGACGGCGATGTCTACGCGGTGGATCTGGCCATTCTGAATCCAATTGGGCAGTACGAGGTGACTTTGGAACTTCCGCCCGAGACCGGGGCCTTCCTGTTCTACGCGGAGCCCGCGTTCGACGGGCTGTTCACGATCTCGGCGACGCTCGACGATGGGACTTCGCTATCCCAGGAAGTGGCTGGATTCGCCGGTGCGACGGGGTTTGGATTCCTGGCGCCGCTCGGCGCCGGGCTCTCGTCCATCCGGGTGCTGAGCGAAATCCCGAACGTGGATTTCGCGATCGGCGAGTTCCGGATCTCGGGAATGCTTCCCCCGGTTCCGGAGCCGGGCACCGCCGCCGCCGGACTGCTGGCCCTGGGTCTCGTGGGGGGCGCCCATCGTGCGACGGTTCCGCCGAAGACGACGGTGAATCGGGAGGTTTCCTGCTTGATTCCGGAGTGGCGACGGGGAAGCTCGCCCGCGACCCGTTGAGTTTCGAATTCAGTGTCAGTGTGGATCGGCGATTCTCCCTGGGCCGAATCGAAGGGGGATGTTCGTACCCCCGCGGGAGGTTTCGGAGGCGTTTGGTCGCGGAGGCGTTTGAGCTCGCTCAACCTAGTTCCATCCCAATTCTTTCTATGCGCTCTTTGATGATTCTGGCGGTGTTGTCGACCGGATGGTTCGGGGTCCGCGAGCCCGCGCTAGGCGCGGTGCCGGAGTCGGTCCTGGCCCGATCGGCCCTTCAGAAGATTCATCCGAGCCTGCGCGGCGCCGGACGATCCGCGAACGTTCTGATCCGGCTCAAGGATCCGCCCGTCTTGGCGCGCCTCGGGAAGGGCGCGAAGCAGTTGGGCTACAAGCTCAGCCGGGATCAGCAGATCGCCTACACCTGGAAACTGCGCCAACGACAAAGCGGGGTCGCCGCGAGGGTTCTGTCCGGGGGAGGCCAGGTGGTGGCCCAATTGACGGCATCCCAGAACGCCATCCTCGCCGTGGTCGACACCGACCAACTTCCAGCCCTCGCCGAGTTCGCCGTGGTCACGGCGATCCGCCCCGTCGTCGATTCCGAGATCTCGCTGACGGGAACCATCCCGCAAGTCGGCGCCGCCCCGGTCCATGCCGGAGGCGTCACCGGTGAGGGCGTCCGCGTCGCCGTCCTGGATTCCGGCATCGATTACACCCACTGGAATCTCGGCGGGCCCGGCACGGTCGCGGATTACGCCGCCGCCTACGGGAACGGCCCGTCGGATTCGCGCAACACCACCCGGGACGGGCTGTTTCCAACCGACAAGGTCATCGGTGGTTGGGATTTCGTCGGAGAAGTCTGGCCCGGCGGTCCCGGTGGAAGCGCCGACCCGATCGAGCCGGATGAGGATCCGATCGATTATGGAACGCACGGAACGCACGTGGCCGACATCATCGCCGGCGCCAGTTCGGACGGCACCCACGCCGGTGTGGCGCCGGGAGCGAAGCTGTACGCCTTCAAGGTGTGCAGCGCGGTATCCACCGCGTGCAACGGGTTCGCCATCCTCCTGGGACTGGATGCGTGCCTGCATCCGGATTCCCCCGACCTCACGGTTGAACTCGCCGAAGACGGCGAATTGCTCTCGATCGTCGAGAACCCGGTCGACGTGATCAACCTCTCGCTTGGTTCGGGGTATGGCCAGATGCAGGACGACAAGGCGTACGTCGTCCAATTGTTCACGGATTTCGGCATCACCGTGGTGACGGCGGCGGGCAACGAAGGGGACCGCCCGTACGTCCTCGATTCCCCCGCCATCGCGCCCGGCGCGATCGGTGTCGCGGAGACGCGGGTGGACGCGGCGAAAGCTTACGCTGTGGTCACCTCCGCCCGCAGCAATCGGGGCGGAGTCGGCACCCTCCAGAAGATCGCGCACACGTCGGAGGTCTCCTGGGCACCGGTGGATCGCGAAGTCGAAGGGGTCGGGTTGGCTCTGGGCCGGGGCTGCGATTCGGATCCCTACCCCGTGCCGGAGGAGCAGATCGCCGGCACGGTCGCGATCATCGACCGGGGCTTGTGCGCCGTCAGCGAGAAGGTTGATCGCGCGGCCCGGGCCGGCGCGGTGGGTGTCGTCATCGTCAACAATCAGCCGGGGGACCCGCCGTCCTTCAGCCTGGGGAATGGGACCCAGTTCGTGCCGACCCTGGTCGTGGCCCAATTGGAAGGGAACACCCTCAAGTCCCTGCTCGTCCGGTCCCCGCGCGCGCAGGTTTCATTCGGACCCTCCCTCGTCACGTCGTTGGCGGGCGGCGTGGCGAGCACATCGTCGCGCGGGCCGAGCAGTCCCTTTGTATCCATCAAACCGGAGATCGCGGCTCCCGGCGCCTCGGTATCGGCCGAAGCCGGAACCGGTTCGGGCGAGTCGCGCTTTGGCGGAACCTCGGGCGCGACGCCGGTTGTCGCCGGTGCCGCCGCCCTCCTGCAGAGCGCCTCGCTCGCCGATTCCGGCCTGGTCTGGGCCCCCTGGGCGATCAAGGCCCTGCTGATGAACAATGCCGAACCCGACATCGTGATCAATCCGGTCGCCCTGCCGACCATCCCGGCTCCCATCACGCGCATCGGCGCCGGGGAGGTTCGGGTCGACCGCGCGCTCGCCGCCCAGGCCTTCGCCGTGGTGGTGGACCCGCCGATCGAAGCCGGCGCGCCGCCGGATATCCAGGCGGGCCTGTCGTTCGGTTACGTTCCCGCCCGAAAGCCCGGAACCACCACGCTCAGCCGGGTGATCCAGGTGGTGAATCTCGCCCCGGTACCCCGCGCGTTCGAGGTGAGCCATGTCTTTCGGTATGCCGACGACGCCGCTTCCGGGGCGGTCAGCCTCGGCGTCTCGCCGCCGACTCTCGACGTGGCGGCGGAAGGGCAGGGGGAGATCGAGGTGACGCTGACTCTGGATCCGACCCGGTTGCCCGACTGGACGATCAACGGCGGAATCCAGGGTGGCAACGGCGACCTGCTCCGTCTCCTGGAGGTCGACGGGTACATCCGGATTCGCGACGCCACGGACAACCTTTCCCTCCCGTGGCACATCCTGCCCCGCAAAGCCGCGGATCTGGCGGTGGATGTCGGGGTGGTCGCCGTCGGCGGAATCGTCCAGGTGAGCAACATCAACGGCGCCACCGCGGGAACGACGCGCGTGTTCGCGCTGGGCGGGACCAGTCCCGTGGACTACGAGAAGCCGGACGCCTTCGGATTCGATGAGGCTTTTCCGGATCTCAAGGCCGCGGGCATCCGGATGGTGGAGGGGAATCTCGAGTTCGCCCTCGCGTTTCATGACGCCTGGAGCCACCCGGCCACGCCGGTCGGTGGTTTGATCTTCATCGATGCCAACCTCGACGGATTCGAAGACCTCATGCTCCTGACCACCGAGGCGACGGGAATGGGATCGGCGGAGGTCATCGTCGAGGATTTGAACACCGGGGCGACGCTCGGCGTGTTCCCTCTCGATGCGGATCTGAATGCGTCCACGATGATCCTTCGCGTGCCACTGGGCGTTCTGGGTCTCCATGCCGGCAGCACGATCGATTGGGTGGCGGCCGCCTGGGACAACTATTTCACGGGGAATTTCACCGACTTCATCTACGACGAGGATTTCTTCTTCCTTCGGCACACGCCAAGCCAGCCGCGCTACGTCGTTGGCGGCCCTCCCACGACGACCATCGCGATCGGGGCCGGCGCGCCGCTCCCGGTCACCGCGGGAACCGACGCCGAGGCGTCGCCATCGCAGACGGGGTTTCTTTGGATCCACAACCTGGCCCTGCCGGGGCGAGGGTCCGATGTGGTCCAAGTGATTCCGTAGCCGCCCGCATGGATTCGACCCCTTCCAGCACCGCCGTTCGGAGCGCTCCCAGGCGCCTTCCGCGCTTGGCGCTGGCCTCGCTGATCCTGGGCGGAATCGGGTTGGCGGGAAGCGTCGCGGTCGTGGGCGGCGCGCTGGCCCTGGTGGGACTGGTGGCCGGCGTGGTTCATCTTCGCACCAACCGGCAAGCCCGCGCGATGGGATGGGTCGGAGTAGGATTCTCCAGCCTGGCGGTCCTCGGTTCCGTCGCCTTCGCGGTTTTCTATATGGCGGTTCTGCCGGGAATGATGCCAGGGGGCGGCCGCCAGCATCGAACGCGGGGGCATGAAGGCTGGGTGGGCCGGGAGGCGCCGGATTTCGAGGTGGCGCGCCTGGATGGTAGCCGGATGAAACTCTCGGACTTTCGCGGACGACGTGTGGTGCTCGATTTTTGGGCCACCTGGTGCGGCCCGTGCGTGATGGAGGTTCCGCACTTGGCGCGTTTGCAGCGCGAGATCGGGGAGGACGCGCTGGTGGTGATCGGGCTGAGCCGCGAGGATCGGGTGGTTCTGAAGAAATTCGCGGACAAACGCGATGTGCCGTACCCGATCGCGAGCATCGAGCACGCTGATATTTCCGAGCCTTACGCCAGCGTGCGGGCGTACCCGACGACCTTCTTCATCGACGATTCGGGTGTGATTCGCGACGTGGTGGTTGGATACCACGATTTCGACGCGCTGAGGCGCCTCGCCGTGCCGGCCGGAAATACGACGCCGGCGTTGGCCCCCTAGGGCGATCGGGGTTCCGCGGAGGCATGGATCCGATGCGATTCCTGATGCTCAACTGGCGGGATCCCCGCAATCCCCTCGCGGGCGGAGCAGAGCGGGTGTCGGCGGCGTTTCTCGGTGGATTGGTCGCGGCCGGACATCAGGTCGATTGGTTCGCCTACGATTTCGAAGGGGCGAGTCCGGACGAGGAGATCGACGGCGTCCGTGTCCACAGGGCCGGCGGAATCTTCACGTCGGCGCTCGCGGCCCGGCGGTGGTTCCGGCGCCAGCCCCGATTCGATCTGGTGATCGATCAACATCACGGAATCCCCTGGTACGCGCCGTGGTGGAGTGGGACGCCGTGCGTGGCCTACATTCACGAGGTTTTGGGACCGATCTGGCGCTCCTTTTATCGGCGGCCCACCAGCGACCTCGGTCGCCTCCAGGAGCGCTGGACGCATTGGCTCTATCGGCGTGTGCCGTTTTGGGTGCCTTCCGAGTCGACCCGTGAGGCGGTGGCCCGAAACGGAGTCCGGGAGATCCACGTTTTTCCCAATGGAGTGGATGTGGCGCCGCTCTCGGAACTTCCGCCGAAGAGTCTGGAGGGCCCGATCCGGTTGGTGACCGTTTCACGATTGGCTCCCAACAAAAGGGTGGATCACGCGGTGCGATGCACGGGCCTCCTGCGAAAGCGGGGAATTCCAGCGGAATTGACCATCGTCGGGGACGGGAGTGAGACGCTCAAACTGCGTCACCTCGTAAAAAATTTGGGATTGGACCGATGGACCCGATTCGTCGGATATCAGCCTGAGACCGAAAAACTGGAGATTTTGGCGCGAGCGCACGCCCTAATTCATCCATCGGTGCGCGAAGGCTGGGGCTTGAACGTTATCGAGGCGAATGCGATGGGAACGCCGGCGGTGGTTTACCCGGTGGCGGGTTTGGTGGATTCGACATTGAACGGGGAAACAGGTTGTGTGAGTCTCTCCGAGTCGCCCGAGGCGCTGATGGATTCGGTCGCGTGGCTGGTTGGAGATTTTGCCAGGTACGATCGGATTCGGTATGCGGCTTGGCGGAGGTCCGGGACCTTCCGTTGGGGGATGGTTATCCCTCCAGTGGTGGGTTTTTTGGAGAGGTTTGCAAGGTGCCAGAAATTGGTTTGACACTCGAAACTGTAGGGCATACAGAAGGGGCACTTTTCAGCGACTCGAAGCGGGTTAACTGACAAGTTTTCAGTCATTTATGAAGAACATCCTAACGACTGCGGGCATCGCGGCAGTTGCCGTTGCTGGATTCCAGACCCAATGCGCCGCCCAGGCGGTATCCGTCGATGACTCGAAGTGGTGGCATGTGAGCGCTGCTCTTCGCGGATTCTACGACGACAACTACACGATCGCTCCGAAGGACTTGGCCCGCGAAAGCTTCGGATTTGAAATCCGTCCGGGCTTTGACGTCGGCTATCAGGGCGAGCAGTACATCGTCAAACTGACCGGGTATTATTCGGGGCGTTGGTTTGAAGACCGTGGTGATGATCCGTGGGATCACGGCTTCATGGCGGACGCCAACGGTGAATACCTGTTCTCGGAAAACCACGTCCTCCGCTTCAGTGACAACTTTTCCTACACGAGCGAGCCGACCTTGCTCGACCGGGGAACGGCGGTCACCCTGTTGCGCGCCGACGGCACCAACATCCGTAATCTGGGCGATCTGAAGTACGTGGGGCAGTTCACGCCGCTCTTCGGACTTGAAGTCGGCTACGGCAACACCTTCTACGATTTCGAGCAGACCGGCGCCGGCAGCTATTCGGCTCTCCTTGATCGAACGGAACACCTGATCAAGGGCGAGACCCGCTGGACGCTGACCCCGACGCTCGCCGGTATCCTTGGGTACTGGTACGAGGACGTCGGCTTCACGGGAGATGAGTCCCTGGGTTCGGGCCTGATGTCCGATTCTCGTGACAGCTATTCCCACTACTTCATCACGGGTGCGGATTACACGGTTTCCCCCCAATGCTTCATCTCGGTTCGAGGTGGTGCTCAGAACGTGACCTACGATGGAATCGCCGGAGAGCCTGACCAATGGAACGGCTTCGGTGACATCAGCACCACGTTCGAATACGTCGAGGACAGCTTCTTCAGGGTCGGCGCCCGGTACGGTCGCAATCGGACCGATCTGCTCGGGCCTGTGACGGCGACGGAAACGATTCCGTACACCGTTGACCAGGAGACGGCTGTGGCCTACGGCACCGTCAGCCACAAGCTGACCGAGCAGTTGACCGCCCGCGGTTCCGCTCAGCTCCAATTCGGCTCGTTCAACGGCGGCCTCTACGACGATCAGAACGAGGGCGTGTATCTCCTCGGACTGAGCCTGACGTACGAACTGAACCAGTACCTGGCGTTGGAAACCGGTTACAACTACGACCGGTTGGATTCCGACGACTCCCAGCGCTCGTACAGCCGGAATCGGGTGTTCCTGGGTGTCCGTGGGCAGTTCTAGTTCTGGGAATTCCCCTTATCTTGACTTGCAGTCGGAGGGAGGCTGGAGTCCATTTCTAGCCTCCCTTCTTTTTTATGGATAACTTCAAGGCTCCGGAGCCTTCGGACTCCAAGTTACATTTCCTCGATTACTGGCGGATCATTCGCATCCGCAAGACGGTCATTATCGCGGTGTTCCTCCTGGTGGTGATCACGACGACGGTCGTGACCTACATGCTGCCGGAGACGTACATGAGCTCGACCCGTATCAAGGTCGAGAAGGACTCCGCGGATGTCCCGTTGCTGGGTCAAATGGCGTCCCAGGGTCCGCCCGACATGTTCTTCCTCCAGACGGAGTTCGAAGTCATTCAGGCGAAGACCAACCTTTATCAGGTGATCGAGGACCTGAGCCTCAACCAGCGCTGGTCGAAGGAGTACCTGAACCAGGGGACCCTCAAGACGCAGGAAACGTTTGAGATCCTGAAGGATAAGCTCGATGTCCGTCAGTTCCGCAACACCACGATGATCGAGATCCGGGTGTACAGCCGGAACAAGGCGGAAGCCTCGGAGATCGCGAACAAGATCGCGGACGTCTACAAGGAAAGCCGGCTTTCCGAGCGGGAAAGGATGGCGGAGCGCGGCATTGAGAAGATCATCAGCGCGATCACGGACCAGCAAGGCAAGGTCAACGAGAAGCAGAAGGAACTCGACGATCTTCGGGAAAAATACCGGATCACGGACCTGATGATGGACTCCTTCAGCCAAGGGAGTCTGGAGGCCGTCGCGGTCCAGCGGGTGGACACCCTCAAGACGGAGGTTCGTAGCCGGATAGCGCGGTTCGAATCCACGCTGAAGGAGCTGAAAGCCCTCAAGGGCGACGACTTGCGGAACACGCTCGCCAGCCTTTATCGGGATGACCCGTTGCTGATCGATGCCCTCGCCAAGCAAATGGAATTGGGGCAGCAGATGGTGCGCCTCACCGCGACCCTGGCCGATGACCATCCCGACGTTAAGACCGCGCGGAAGATGCTGGAGCGTTTCGAGCAGGACGTGGCGAATCGCCTGAAAGGCATCATCACCTCGCTGGAGGTGCAATTGTCGACAGCCCAGAGCGAACTCGCTCAACTCGATGCCCAGGTGCTCATGGCCAAAGCCGAGGACCTCAACCGCGGCAGCGAGTACCGGGAGTTTTTCGAGAAGAAACGAGACGTCGAAAACCAGCGGATCATGCTCGACGTGCTTGGCAGAAAGTTGGCCCAGGAGCGCTTTGACAGCAAAATCCCGCGCGGTTCGCTGGTCCAGATCACCGACATCGCCGAGGAAGGCCTGAAGCCCGTCAAACCCAACATTCCGTTGAACATCGCGTTCGGCGTGATCGTTGGGCTCGTCGTGGGCGTCGGCCTCGCGTTCTTCATCGAATACCTCGACACGTCGGTGAAAACGATCGACGACGTGGAACGGTCGCTCGGAGCTCCCGTGGTGGGGGTCATCCCGCAGAACGTCGGATCGCTCCTGGAAGAGGGGCCCGACAGTCCTCACGCCGAGGCGTATCGCGTCCTGCGGACCAATGTTCTGTTCACCCGCAAGGACGAGACCTTCAACACGATCACCATCGTCAGCGGCGGCGCCGGCGAAGGCAAATCGACCACCCTGTTCAATCTGGCGGTCGTGTTCGCCCAAAACGGCAACCGGGTGCTCATCATCGACTCCGACCTGCGACGGCCGAGCATGCACAAGTTCCTGAAGGTCTCCAATTCCCAGGGACTTACGAACGTGCTCCTCGGTCAGAACACGCTGGAGGAGGTCATTCAGACTTCGACCTTGCCCACGCTCGACTTCCTGCCAAGCGGCAAGTTGCCGAGCAGTTCGATGGGAATTCTCAGTTCGCAGCAGATGAAGGACCTGATCGCCGAAGTGAAACGGCGCTACGACTTCGTCTTCTTCGATTCGCCCCCCATCATGGGCGTCAGCGATGCCGTGGTTCTCGCCAGCGAGGTCGACATCTCGCTGCAAGTGATCCAGTACCGCAAATACCCACAGGCGATGACCCTCCGAGCCAAGCAGATGGTGTCGAAGGTCGGTGGTTACCTCGTCGGTATCGTCCTCAACAACATCAACATGTCGCAGGACGAGAACTACTATTACTACAGCGGCTACTATTACGACTACTATCAGAGTCGTGACAAGGACGAGGCTGCTGAAGGGAAGGCCGAGAAGGGCAAGAATGGCTCGACCGAACTGTCGCGGATCGACCTGAAGAAAAAGTACTGAGTCGGAGCCGAAGACCATGTTGTCATTCTTTTTGCGCCGTTTCGGCGCCTGGACGCGAACGGTGGGTTGTGTCGCCGCACTGATGGTGCTGGCGGGTTGTGGTGGTGGAGGTTCGGGATCAACCAACACCACGGCGAGGACCGGACCTGGAACAGGTTCTGGAATATCGGGGGGCTTGGCCGATTCCCTTCGCAAAGGCGACCTGATCCAGATCGTCTACTCAGGAATCCCCACGCCTCCGGCGAATCTCGAAGAGCGGATCAAGGAGGACGGGACCATCAACTTGGCCCTCGTCGGCAATTTGCAGGCCGAAGGCAAATCGCCCGGTGAATTGCAAAAGGACATTCAGGACGCCTACGTCCCGAAATACTTCCTGCGCCTGACAGTGACCGTGAAGACCGAACGCCGCGTCTTTTACGTCGATGGCGAGGTTCGCCGGCCGGATCGGTTCGTCTACGAAGGCGAAATCTCCCTTCTGCAGGCGATCGCCTCAGCCCAAGGGTTCACGGACTTCGCGGCCAAAGGACGGATCGAACTCGTGCGCAATACCGGGGAACAACTGGTGATCGACGCCCGGAAGGCCAAAAAGAACCAGTCGCTGGACGTGCCCATCGTTCCCGGCGACCGAATCTATGTTCCTCGACGCAGTCCCTGGGGACGCTGATCGGAGAGAACCGTGGGACTGTTCCAAGTCCTGATCCGAAGCCCGGGCGAAGGGCTCAGGGTCGTGGAGATTCCCCGGACGCCTTTTGTCATCGGCCGTGCTTCCAGCGCCGGCCTTTCTCTGAGCGGGCCGGGTATCTTCGATCGTCATCTCACCGTGCGGATCGCGCCGGAGGAAGGGTGGATCGTGGAAACCGGGGAAGGAGCTCTCGCCCTCTTGGAAGGTCGGCCCTTCCAACGCCACCGACTTCGCAATGGCGACGTTATCGACGTCGGCAATCTACCGCTTCAATTCGTTCTGGCGCCGGTTCGGCGAAAGTCCCTGGTGGCGTGGTCGATCCTCTTCTGGCTCTTGATCGGGCTGATCGTCGTCGCTCAGGCGATCGCCTTCTCCCGACTGGTGGCGGAATAGAATAGCCGGAGGCTGAGCCAGGTTGGCGAGGCATTCGTACCGTTCAGCCGAAAGACGGCGGCAACAACCACGGAAATAGGCCGAAAGCACGGAATGAGAGACGGTGCGGAGCGAGTTCTGGTCACCCTTCAGAGGATACCCACCGCCTCTCCAAATCCCTCCCTTTCCGTGTGTTCCGTCCCTTCCGTGGTTGAAACTCCCGGTTCGAGGTTCAGTTGGCGCCCCACCGCGTGTTTTTCAGGAAGGCGAGGAGGTCCGCCAGTTCCTGCTTCGACAGTTGTTCGTCCAATCCCGCCGGCATGGTGCTGACGCTTCCAAGGCGGAGTTCGGCCATCTGGGATCGTGGGACACGGGTTTCAGCCCCCGGACCCGTGACGAGAACGACTTCTTCCGGGGTATCTCGGCGAAGGACGCCGCTGTATTCCTCGCCGTCCGCTGTGGAGGCGATCCAGGGTTCGTAACTTCGAACGAAGCTGGCGCTGGGGTAAATGACGGATTCGAGCAGGTCCCTTCCGGTGCGCGACGAGCCAATCGAGGTCAGGTCCGGACCCAAATCGCCCCCCAGGTATCCGATGCGGTGGCAGGAGGAGCAGGCCGCCTTGGGGCTGTTGAAAATCGCCTGCCCGCGCCGAATCTCCCCTTCGAGTTTACCGATCTCCGTCAGCATCGCGTCGAGACGCTCCCGATCCAGGGAGGGGTCGGCTGTGGACATGGACAGAATTTCGAGGGCGGCGTCCTGGATTTCCGGAGGGAAAGCGGCGACCGCGGGTTTGAGATCTTCGAGGCGCAAAGAGCGGAGCGCTTTGGATTCGCGCAGTGCGGCGACGAATCGACCGCCCAATTCAGCGCCTTTCCCCGCGCCAAAAGCCGCGATCAGGCGGGGCAATTCGATGGGACCCGCGGTGGAAAGCGTCGGAACGAGGAGAAGTCGCTGCCCGTCATCCAGGCGAAGCCGTTGGATTGTGGTCGCGGCGGAAAGTCGCTCACCGGGCGGACGCGCCGGCGCCAGACCGCCCAGGAGAACCGCGAATTCAGCAGTATCCACCGTGCTTCCCGGGGGAAGGGCACCCAGGGCCTCGCGCCGGAGATTCGCGTTCAGCGGGCCATCCTTGGCGGCTTGGCGCAGACGTTCGCTCACGGCCGGATCTCCCTCCTTGGGAAAGGGTAACGACCGGACACATCGAAGCGCGGCCTCGAACGTGGCGGGCTCGAAGGAAGTCGCGCCGCGGACCTGCAGCCCCGCGAGGATCGCCTCGCGCCAACCGGCGGGCAGGGTCTTGGCCCCGCTCCCAGCCATCGCGCGGAGAGCCGCCGTTCGAGTGGGCGCGCGGAAACCCGGCTGGGAGACAGCATCAGCCAGGAGGGCCTGTCCTTCGGAACCCGCCACCAGCAGATCGAACGCGGATTCCCAGTTGGCCCGTTCCGAATCCGCGACATTCGGCGCTGTCAGGCGGGCGCGGATGTGGGTGGCGAGTGCTCCGCCCCACTCGGGATGGCGCCGAGCGACCCAGAATCCGGTCTCCCGAATCGGACCGGCGGGCGCGCTGAGGAAGGGAATCACGTCGCCCACCACGACCGAGGAACTGTCCCCGGATTGTTCGAGAGTGAGAAGCGCGGCGCGGCGCACGGTCGGGTGTTCCGATCGAAGACGCGCCCGGGCGGAATCCGCGTCGGCGATCTCGATCAGGGCGAAAATCAGGCTGTGCTCGAGGAAACGGTCCAGCCCGTTCTCTGGTGAACCGGTGTCCGCGATGGCATCGAACAGAATCGAAACGCTCCCGCGGTCCCGGAGGCGACCCAGGCCTTCGGCCGCGACACGAGCCAGCCGGGCCGATGAGGGCGACGAAGCCGCGAGAGGCGCGTGCTTGACCAGAACCTCCTTGAATCGAGGGGCTGAATCCGGCCGAGCCGCCAGCGCGGCCCGCTTCAGTTCGACCTCGGGTGAATCGCGGTCCAAGGCGGGCGGCGCGATCACCCGCGCGTAGGCGGCCTGACGGTTGGCGAGGGGGAGTCCCGGCGCACCGGAGCGGCGCACACGATAGATCGCCCCGAGGACGTCCGACTTGGCCAACTGGGAACTCGGGCAACAGAGCTTGTACCAGCCGCCGGTGTCGATCACGAGGAGGGAGCCATCCGCATCCTGAAGGACATCGGTGGGATGGAAATCCGATTGGTCCGAGACGAGGAAATCACTGTCCACGGTGGTGAACGACGATCCGGCCGCCTTCAGTTCGTGACGGGTCACCTTCCGAAGATTGAAAAGGGTTCCGAAGAGGTTGTCCCGATACCCCTCTCCGAAGCCGTCCCCCTGGTAGCGGGTCAAGGCGCAGGCCGCGGCCGGCCCGAAGTGGGTCATCGTCGGCATGAGATCCCCGGTTCGGCGCACCATGGGTTCGTCGACGACATCATTTTGCTTTCCAAAGACCCCCCCGTAGACGGCGTGACCGAGTCCGTCCCGACGACCCGGCTGGGAGAGATCGATGAAGGTGCTGATGACGATCGGTTCGCCTTGGGCTGTGAAGGCCACTTCGACGGGGTTGTCCATTCCGCCGGACATGACGCTCTCGAGGCCGGAGCCATCCGGCCACGAGCGGAAAATATGGGCGCAACGATCCTGGATCGGCCGGCCATAGCGGTCCTTCAGGTCGAGGCGGCCGAAGGCGCCCTTCGTCCAGTACAGCATCCCTTCGGGTCCGAGATAGGGGCCGTGGACGTCGTTGGCGCAACCGGTGAGGATGGCACCCTGATACCATTCCGTGCGCTGATCAGCTCGGCCGTCGCCGTCGGTGTCGGTGAACTTCCAGATGCTGGGCGGGCCGGCCACGTACACCGAGCCTCCGTGCCAGAGGCAGCCCTGGGGGAACATGACCTTGTCGGCGAAGACTTCGGTCGTATCGAATCGGCCGTCGCCGTCGGTGTCCTCCAGGCGAAGGATACGGCTCCGGGGGTCCTTCAACTGTTCCGATGGCGGCAGGTTGGATCCGGATGAATCCGTGACGTACAGGCGTCCCTGGTCGTCGAAGCTTCCGGCAACCGGCCGGGGCGCGAGGCTGTTGGGGGCGGCCAGTTCGACGGTGAAACCGTCGGGTAGGGTGAAGCGGTGTCCGTTGAGAACCATCTCGGCGGCGGGGGCGGAGAGGGTTCCCCCGCAGGCCGCCAGGGTCACCGATGCGGCGATACGTCGCCATCGGCCTGGAGCGGGCGCAGTGCCGGGCGGCGTGGGGGATTCGCCTTGGATGAGCGGGTTCATGGGGAGGGAGGTTTTCGAATCTTGGACACGAATTAAGACCCCGCACCGTAGCCGCCGACGTCAGTCGGCGCTGACTTCCGGTCCGGAGATGGCGCGGACTGACGTCCGCGGCTACGAGAGGTGTGGTCCATGGAAAGCGTTGGGCGTGGCGTGGCGGGATGACAAGGGCCCGCGGACTACTTGGCGCCGCTGCCCTTGAGGACGATCGGAATGGTCTGAAAGAGGATTTTGACGTCGAGCCACAACGACCAGTTGTCGATGTATTCGAGGTCCAGGCGGACCCATTCCTTGAAATCCCTGACATCGCTCCGGCCGCTGATCTGCCAGAGGCAGGTGAGCCCGGGCTTGACGCTCAGCCGGCGCCGGTGGGCGAAGTCGTCGAACCGCCGAGTTTCGTCGACGGGCAAGGGGCGGGGACCGACGAGGCTCATCTCGCCGCGCAGCACGTTGAAGAGCTGGGGGAACTCGTCGAGGCTGAACTTGCGAAGCCAGCGTCCGACCGGCGTGACGCGGGGATCGTTGGTGACCTTGAAGACGGGGCCGCTCATCTCGTTGAATGCCGCGAGTTCCTGTTTCCGCTGTTCGGCGTCGGTCGCCATCGTGCGGAACTTGTACATGGTGAACGGCCGTCCGTTGAGGCCGCTGCGCTGCTGGCGAAAGACCACGGGACCGGGCGAGGTGATCCGGACCGCGAGCGCGGCCAGGGCCATGAGCGGGGACGAGAGGAGGATCAGAATGATGGCGCCGAGGCCGTCGACGAGGAGTTTGCCGACCCCTTGCCACGACTCCTCGGGCGTGGATCGGAACACCATCATCGGGCGCCCATAGAGGTCGTCGACCGTGGTGCGGGAGATCTGGGTCTTGAAGAAATCCGCGATGAGCCAGACTTCGATCCCTTCGAGTTCGCAGGCCTGAATGACCTTTTCCAGCTGGCCGAACACCGTGTTGCGGGCCGCGAGCACCACGCCGTTGGGGGAATGCTCGTGGAGTTGGTCGACCAGGGAATCGATGGACGTGTGGTTGACGTCGATTTCGCCCACGATTCGGATGCCGTGCTCGTCGCGTTCGCGGAGTTCCTGGCGGAGCGCGGAGGTGTCCTCGGTGGTCCCCACGAGAACCAGGCGGCGCTCGTAATGGCCCTTTTCGAGCCCGGCCCGGATCCAATACCGGACGAATTCCTCCTTGAGCATGACCAGCGAGAAGCTGAACACACCGAACAGGATGACGACCGCGCGGGCGAGTTGGTCGCGCGTCAGGAACAGGATGATGATGACGCCGATGGTGAGGACCGTGCAGACCTTGAAAAGGGCGAGCGCGGTCTGGCGGCGGGTGGAGACCAGGGGCCGGTTGTAGAAACCATAGTGCGCCAGGAGCACCATCGCGGCGGGCACGGTGAGGCCGACGTAGAGGAGGTACTGATTGAGCGGTTGGATTTCGCGGGTGCCGCCGAAGAGCTCGAAAAACCGCATCAACCAGGCCCCGAGAGCTTCGGCGTTGGAGCGGAGGATGAACGCCAGGTAGAACCCGACTGCAAAAATCCCGCCATCCACGACTTTGTGGATCCGGTTTCGGATAATCCGTTGACGACGAAGCATGAGGCGGCGGCCTGCGCGGGGTACGGGTGACGTTAGGGCGAAGGTCCCGGCGAGTTCAACGTCAACGGTTGGAATCGACCATCGCGGTCCGGGGAAGGGGCTGCTCCCCTTCGCCGAATCCGGAGGTGGGTATCTCGGGGGCCGAGGAGAGAGCGGGGCCCGCCGTGGATTGGAATTCCGGTACAATGGACTGGATGAGCCGTTCCAGGCGCAGGTAGGTGGCATCCTCCTGGCCGGGTTGACAGGCGGCGAGGCACCCGATGTAGGCCCATCGCTGAAGTTCGCCCGTTCGAATCAGGTCCAGCGCCAGCCAGCCCATCCGTTGGATGTGGTCATTGGAGAGCCGGTTTTCCGAGACGAACCAATAGACGTAAACGGCGCCGTGACGAGCCGTCCGACCGTTCGCCAGCCGGCCCTCCCGCAGGGCGTCCAACCGCATCACCGGCAGGGCGTATCGGCGCGGACGCTCGATGACGATTTCCGACGGCAGAGCGCGGATGATTTGGAAGCCCTGGGACGGCAGGCAGAATTCCGGCTTGTGGATGCTCGTCCTGTCGGTGCCCATCAAAACCCCGGTCACTTGGGACTGGAATCCGTCCGGCGCCGTGTAGAGCCGCCTCCCGAAGGTCGTGTCGCTCGGGAGCCAATCGAGTTCCATTTTCGAAATCGGCTGAACTTCCGACCGGAAGTCGAGGGGGGACTCGGGAAACGGAATGCTACGGGTCGTGGCGGGCTTTCCATCCTCGCCGGGGAGCGGGACGTCGACGACTCGAAGGCCCGGCTTTCCGAGTCGGTGGCCGAGGCTGGCTCGTTGGTGGAGGAACCACCCCGTGACCGCCATGAAAGCCAGGCAGGTGGCGGCGACAAGCCAGGATTTGGAGCGGATCATGGGGCTTGGACTTGGGGGGTGGCGTCGACCGAGGTCTCGGGTTCGCCGGGCTTCTTCTTCTTCAGCCAGGATCCCAGCGCGCCGAGTCCTAGGAAGGCGGGAACGTAGGGGAGCAGGCTCAGGAGGCTGTTGTCGTGGACCCAGTTTCCGGCCTTCTGACCGAACGCCTCCGCCGCGATCACGATCAGGGTGAGGCGGAGCGTGTTGCCCGCGACGGCCAGGGGCAGCGCCGAGGAGAATCATCACCACCTTCTTCCAGGCGCGGTCGCGGTCGAGCGCGACGAACGCGTAGATCGCCGCCAGAGCCAGGGTCGCCGTGAGGCTGCACCAGCCTACCGCAGGCGGCGGCGACCTCGTACTTGAGTCCCTGGACATCGAGAATTTGGTTCCCCTGCTGGATAGGCGACGCCCAGAATGTACCATTGATCCAGGCGGTGGCCGTCGTCGCCACCATCCGCAGCGGCACGGTGATGGTGTCGGCGAGCGTTCCCAGGGGAACGCAGAAGGCGAAGAGGAAGCAGGGGAAGAACGTCACCTTGAGAAAACGCGCGCCCCAGACGCAGCCCAGCAGGCCGTAGATTCCCAGGTAGAACGCCACCACGCTCAGGCGGGTCTGCTGCACGAGGAAACCCAGGAGGTGAAACGCCAGGGCGATCGCGACCAGGCCAACGCAGGCGAAAGAGGGCTTCTTCGCGATCTCGATCAACTCGTCGCGCTTCCACCAGCAGAGGCCCAGCA
>CALNYA010000063.1:0-217458 GCA_942490575.1 uncultured Verrucomicrobiota bacterium | reverse complement strand
CGTTCGAGTTGGGCCTGGGCTTCCACGGTGAACCGGGCCCAAGGGATGGCGTCGAGGCGCGCCTTCGGAATCGGTTTTTGGGTCAGTTCGCAGGTCCCGTAGCTACCGCGCTCGATGCGTTTCAGGGCTTCATCGATTTCGTAGATCGCGTCCTGATCGCTGGATAGGAGACTGAGCGCGAAATCGCGGTCGAAGTTATCGGTGCCGGAATCCGCCATGTGCATGCTGTAGCCGGGAAGTTGCTCGGCCGATTCCTTGGCGAGGCCATTCATCTGGCGGACCAACTGGTCGCGGAGATCGAAAAGAATCTGCCGATAGCGTTCCCATTCGGGGTCGATGGCCCGGCCTTTGGAAGAGGACTTCGGACCACCGGACATCGCTCCGCCAAGAATGGCGGCGGCGGTGGCGGTGCCGATCACTTTTCCCCGGCCTGTAGCGGTCGTCTTTTTCGGGGCTTGTTTCTTGGAGCTCACTTGGATGCCTCCCAAATCATTTCCAGTTCTTCTAGGTCAAAGCCGGCATCCGGCTACAAGGCCGGAGCGGCAAGGGGCGCGGACCATATCAGAGGAGTCGGGGTGCGCCACTAAAATTTCTGCATTTGGCCGGTTTTCCAAGGTGAAGGGGCGGAATCGCCGGGCGGGTGCCGGATCGAGGGCCGTGGAAACCGGTATTTCCGGTGCATTGCGTCGGCCGGAGCCCGGTGCTAGGCTGCCGCCAAAACTGATGTCCGACGATTTCAAGCCGAGCGAGAATCCGCGGTCTCCGAAACCCGGCGACTCCAAAGTCCCGACGCGGGGGTGGCTGTTCCTGATCGCCATCCTTGGGTTTCTGCCGCTGCTTTTCATGCTGCGACGCCAAGCGGATCCCAAGTACCAGACGCTCACGCCGCATGAGTTCTTTTCGAAGCTGACCAACAACCAGGTGGTTTCCGGGACGGTCACCTTCGACCCGCAATCCCCGTTGCAGCTCATCACCGGGCGCTTCGTGGACCAACCCCTGATCCTGGAGGAGGGCGTGGAGGTGTCGGCGGAGCAGGGAACTCATTTCGAGACGCGAGTCGCGTTGGTGGACGACATCGTCCGGGATCTCCAGCAGGTCTACCGATTCGAGGTCAAGACCCCGAACACGCTCCTGATGAATGTGTTTGTGACGGTGGTCCTGCCGTTCCTTCTGGTGGCGGCCCTGATCTATTTCTTTTTCATCCGGCAGATCAAGATGGCGGGGCGTGGGGCGCTGAGCTTCGGCAAAAGCAAGGCGCGGATGCTGACCAAGGAACGGAACAAGACGACGTTCAAGGACGTCGCCGGGGTTGAGGAGGCGAAGGATGAGGTGGCCGAGTTGGTCGAGTTTTTGAAGGATCCGAAGCGCTTTCAGCGCCTCGGTGGCCGCATTCCCAAGGGCATTCTGATGATCGGCCCGCCCGGCACGGGAAAGACGCTCCTGGCCAAGGCGATCGCGGGGGAGGCGGACGCCGCCTTTTACAGCATCAGCGGATCGGATTTCGTGGAGATGTTCGTCGGGGTCGGGGCCAGCCGGGTTCGGGACATGTTCGAGCAGGCCCGCAAAAACACCCCGTGCCTGATCTTCATCGATGAGATCGACGCGGTGGGTCGGAGCCGCGGCGTCGGCCTGGGGGGCGGCAACGACGAGCGGGAACAGACGCTGAACGCGCTGCTGGTCGAGATGGACGGCTTCGACACCCAGGAAGGCATCATCATCATCGCCGCCACGAACCGACCGGATGTTTTGGATCCGGCGTTGCTTCGGCCGGGGCGATTCGACCGGCAAATCACGGTCAACCTTCCCGACGTGAAAGGGCGCGAGGGGATCCTTAAGGTCCACGCGCGAAACGTGAAACTGGATCCGAGCGTGGACCTGGCCGTGACGGCCCGCGGGACCCCGGGTTTTTCGGGGGCTGAACTGGCGAATCTCCTGAACGAGGCGGCTCTCCTCGCGGCTCGGATCGGCAGGAAGGCGGTCGGGATGAAGGAATTGGAGGAGGCGCGGGACAAGGTCCGTTGGGGTCGCGAACGACGGAGTCTGGCGATGACCGACGAGGAGAAGCAGTTCACGGCGTGGCACGAGGCCGGGCATGCGCTGGTCAACGTGCTGCTGAACCACACCCACCCGCTGCACAAGGTCACCATCATCCCGCGCGGCCAGTCGCTCGGATCGACGATGTACCTTCCCGTGCGCGACGTGATCAACCAGCACCGGAAGCAGATGCTCGACCTGATCGCCGTGATCATGGCGGGTCGGATCGCGGAGGAACAAGTTTCGGGGGACATCTCGACCGGCGCTTCCAGCGACATCAAGCAGGCGACCAGCCTGGCTCGTTCCATGGTGTGCCAGTGGGGCATGAGCCAGAAACTCGGGATGGTGCAGTACGGCTCCGACGACGAGTACTTCCTCGGGCGCGACATGGTGCGGCGGAAGGATTACAGCGAGGCCACCGCCCGGGAGATCGACGAGGAGGTCCGCCGGATCATCGAGGAGGGCTTCGGGGTCGCGAGGGACCTGATCGAGACCCACCGCGACAAGCTGGAGGCGATCGCCAAGGCGCTGCTCGAATTCGAGACACTCGAAGGCTGGCAGGTGGAGGAGATCATCCGCACCGGGCGTTTCACCCCGGCTCCCCAGCAGTCGAACATCGACCCGCCGTCCGGCGCCCAGGCCGCCACGACCTTGCCCGAGGTTCCGAAGACGACTCCGCCCAAGCTTCCCGGGTTTGGCGCGGCCGCGCCCGCGGCGGCCTGAATCCGGAGGGCTCTCACGGCGGCGTGAATCCCCGGAGATGGGTGGGAAGAACTCCGTGGGCTTGGTTTCCCGAACGTCGGGATTGCGCCGCGACGTGATCTGGACCTGGACCAGGCCCGCCGAAGCCCAATCCTCCGTGCCTCCCTCGGTGAGGGCTGAGTTCTTCGAAACTCCCTCAGTCCGGCAGCGCGAAACACCAGTAGGCGTCGCCTGACTTGGTTCCGGCCTTTCCGCCGCCGCCGGCCGCGACGACGACATACTGCCGGCCTTCGACTTCGTAGGTCGCCGGCGTGGCGTAGGCTCCGGCGTCGAGTTGGTATTCCCAGAGCACCTTGCCTGAACGCTGGTCGAAGGCCCGGAATCGTTCGTCTCGCGTGGCTCCGATGAGGACCAACCCTCCGGCCGTGGCGATGGGTCCGCCGATGTTGAACGTGCCGGTCGGCGGTTCACCCCTTTTTTCCAACTCCGGATAGGTCCCCAGCGGCACCTGCCATTTCAGGCGGCCGCGGTCCAGATCGATGGCGGTGAGCGTTCCCCAGGGACGGCGGTTCATTGGGAAACCTTCCGGGTCCAGCCACTCATGGTGGCCCGTCGCGAGGTAGCGGATCCGGTCGGCCCACGCGAAGTCCACGGATCCCGGGGCCAGCCGCTCCTCCCGTCCTCGTCCGTAGAGGAAGGCAACCAGAGCGCGACGTTCCAGGTCGCCGAGCGTGGCGAACGAAGGCATCTGGCCGCGGCCGGTTTCCAGCAGGACGGAGGCATCCGCGGCGGAGAGTCTTTGGGCCAGACCATCCAGGGAGGGTGGGAGTGGAGCCGGTTGACCCGGGGCGACGCCGGTGTCGCCGGGGATGATCGGCGCCAGCTTCGGCGCGGCATCAAGGGCGGCCTTGAGGGCGGCGCCCTGGGGACCGTGGCACTGGACGCAGATGGCGCCGAACAGGTGTTCGCCCAGGGCGTTGAGCGTCACGGTTTCGGCGGGCTTCGCGGGGACCATGCCCATCCATTCGGCCTCGTTGCTGGCATTGACGAAGAGCGTTCGGCTCCTGGGATCGAACGCCTGGCCGCCCCACTCCGCGCCCCCGTTGAATTGGGGGAGGATCACGGTGGGCTTCAACGACGGCGGCGCGAAAAGGGGCGCGGGCTGGATCCTCTCCAGATCGCGCACGGCGCTGGCCCGCGCGGCGGGGTTGAGGTCGGTGACATCGTCCTTGGTGAATCCCTGGCGGGCGAACGCGGGCGGACGGGTCGGGAATGGCTGGGTCGGCCAGGCGGCTTCCCCGGGAAGATCGGAAGGCGGCACCGGCCTTTCCTCGACCGGAAAAAGCGGCCGGCCGGTGACGCGGTCGAACAGGAAGAGATGCCCGGTCTTCGTCGACTGCGCGGCGGCGTCGATGCGTCGGCCACCGTGACGGACGGTCACGAGCACCGGAGGGCAGGGGAGGTCGTAGTCCCAGAGGTCATGGTGAACGACTTGGAAGTGCCACCGATAGGCGCCGGTGGCGGCGTCGAGGGCCAGAACGGAATTCCCGTAGAGATTCATGCCGTGCCGGTCGCCGCCGTAAT
The DNA here is from genome assembly GCA_942490575.1 of uncultured Verrucomicrobiota bacterium. GTDB lineage: Bacteria > Verrucomicrobiota > Verrucomicrobiia > Limisphaerales > CAIMTB01 > CAIMTB01. Next base: position 213,138 of record CALNYA010000063.1, on the reverse strand, counting down.
GGTCGTACGCGGCGGACCCGGTGCCGGCGAAGACCAGGCCGCGCTCGGCGTCGAGCGTCAGGCCACCCCAGGCGTTGCAGGCGGCGGCGGTGCGCCAGGCGTCCGGAGGCCAGGTCTCGTACCCGGGTTCGCCGGGGTGCGGAATGGTGTGGAAGATCCAGCGGCGTTCGCCGGTCCGGACGTCGAAGGCCCGGATATGACCCGGAGCGCGCGCGGTCGGGCTGTCGCCCAGGGTGGATCCCACGATCAGGAGGTCGCCGTGGACGATGCCGGGCGTCGAGAGCCCCACGCTCTCGCGGATCAGGTCGCGGTCGAGTCCCAGGCGGAGATCGATGCGACCGCCGTCGCCGAAACCAGGGATCAACCGGCCCGTGTCGGGGTCGAGGGCGAAGAGGTAACTGCCGGCGGCCGAGAACAGCCGGCGTTCAGCGCCTTCGGCCCACCAGGTCAGGCCGCGGCTGACCCCTCCGCCTCCCTGGCCGTTCCACGGATCGAAGGTCCAGAGTTCGGCTCCCGTGACGGCATCGATGGCGACGACCTTCAGGCGGGGTGTCGTGAGGAAAAGGGTGCGGCCGATGACGAGCGGGTTGCATTCGATGGTCGTGGTCGGGCGGGTTCGCATGTCGTCGCACCGGTAGGTCCACACGGGTTTCAGGCGCTGGACGTTGCGAGTGTGGATCTGGCGGAGCGGAGAGAATCGGGTTCCCCCGTGGTCGCCGCCGTACACGGGCCAGTCGCGGGCCGGCGCGCCGGCGACGACGGGCTGGGGGATGGTCCCTCCAAGGACGAGGCCCAGGAGCGAAACGGAGACGGGCCACATATTCCGTGACGGGTTCTTCTTCATGGGTTCGGCGAAGGTGAAGGATCGGCGTGCGAGAGGCGAGGACCTGTACCGCCGACTTTCCAGTCGGCATGTGGGGTCGGACCGGAGCCGGCTGAAAGCCGGCGCGACAGGGGGAGGTGGCCCCTTCGATCTTCAAACTCGGTCTCGCCACGACCTGTGTCGTCTGGCAGGGTTCGCGTCCCTTTACGGCGGATCCGGGGTTGGCCGGGGCCCGCTGGAGCGGGGATCTACCTCCATGCACGTGATGACGTCGGCCCAGATTCGCCAGAGCTTCCTGGATTTCTTCCGTTCGAAGCAACACACCCTGGTTCCCAGTTCGAGCCTGATGCCGGACAGTCCAAACCTGCTGTTCACGAACGCGGGGATGAACCAGTTCGTCCCGATCTTCCTGGCGGAGCGCAAGGCGGACGTCACGCGGTGGGCGGGCGCCGTGCCGTCCCTGGACACGCGCGCGGCGGACACCCAGAAGTGCATCCGGGCGGGCGGGAAGCACAACGACCTCGACGACGTGGGCCTGGACACCTACCACCACACGTTCTTCGAGATGCTGGGGAACTGGTCGTTCGGCGATTACTTCAAGAAGGAGGCCATCGACTGGGCCTGGGAACTGATCACCGAGGTGTGGAGGTTCCCGAAGAACCGGCTCTACGCGACGGTGTACAGCCCGGACCGCGCCAAGGGCGATCCCTCCGAGTTCGATCAGGAGGCGTGGGACCTCTGGGCGGTGCATTTCCGGGCGGCGGGCCTGGATCCGGAGGTCCACATCGTCCACGGCAACAAGAAGGACAATTTCTGGATGATGGGCGACACCGGCCCGTGCGGTCCGTGTTCGGAACTCCACGTGGATCTGACGCCGGCCGGCGATACCCGCGGGGCGCTGGTGAACAAGGGTTCGGCCGAGTGCATCGAGATCTGGAACCTCGTCTTCATCCAGTTCAACTCGAACCCGGACGGGACGTTCTCGCCGCTCCCGGCGAAGCATGTCGACACCGGGATGGGATTCGAGCGGGTGACCTCGATCCTGCAGGGGACGAAGGGCTTTTCGGACTTCGCGCATGCGCGGATCTCGAACTACGAGACCGACGTGTTCCGGCCGATCTTCGATGAAATCGAGAAATTGAGCGGCAGGAGCTACGGCTCGACCCTTCCGGCTTCGGGCAGCACGGGCGACACCGAGCAGGAGAAGGTGGACGTGGCGTTCCGGGTGATTGGGGACCACATCCGCACCCTGAGCTTCGCGGTGGCGGACGGCATCCAGCCCGGGAACACGGATCGGAACTACGTGCTGCGCCGGATCCTGCGGCGGGCGGTGCGCTATGGTCGGAGCCTGGGTTTCCGCGAGCCCTTCTTTTTCAAGCTGGTGGACGTGGTGGCGGCCTCGTTCGGTGACGTGTTCCCCGAATTGCGCTCCCGTCAACAGCACGTGAAGGACGTGCTGAAGCGCGAGGAGGAGGCGTTCAACAAGACCCTGGATCGGGGGATCGCGCTGTTCGACGAGGAGTCCCGAAACTCCAAGGCGATCGCGGGGGCGTTCGCCTTCCGGTTGTACGACGAGCAAGGGTTTCCCCTCGACCTGACCGAGTTGATGGCGCGGGAGCGGGGATTGACGGTGGACGTGAAGGGATTCGAGGAACTCATGGAAGCGCAGCGAGTCCGCGCGCGCGCCGCCCAGAAGAAGCAGGTCATCGAACTGTCCCAGGTCGAGACGGCGACGCCGACGCGGTTCGTCGGGTTCGAACAATTGGAGACGCCGGCGACCGTGCTCGAAGTGGTGGAGCTGAAGGACAAGACCGCCGTCGTGCTGGATGTGTCGGCGTGCTACGCGGAGATGGGCGGGCAGGTGGGGGACAGCGGCGAACTCACTGGAGGCGGGCAATTGTGGCGGGTGGCGAACACCCAGAAGAGCGGCCACACCTGGCTGCATTTCATCGACGGCGGCGACGCGCCGGCGGTGGGATCGGGCGTCGTGCTGGGCGTGGACAAGGCCAGGCGCGGCGCGATTCAGCGCCATCACACGGTGACTCATCTGCTGCACTGGGCCCTGCACGAGGTCGTCGGCCACGAGGCTTCCCAGAAGGGCTCCTTCGTGGGGCCGGAGAAGCTGACCTTCGATTTCAACAGCGCCCCGCTGACGGCGTCGCAAGTGGCGGACATCGAGCGTCTGGTGAACGAGCGGATCGTCGAGAACGCGGGCGTGAGTTGGACGGATGCCGCCTACGCGGACGTGAAGGGTCGCCCGGACGTGATGCAGTTCTTCGGCGACAAGTACGGCGACGTCGTGCGTGTCGTGCAAATCGGGGGTGCCGCGGGAAAAATGGACGGCTACAGCATGGAACTTTGCGGCGGCACGCACACACGGGCCACGGGCGAAATCGGGCTCTTCCGGATCGTGGGCGAGAACGCGATCGCGGCGGGTGTTCGGCGGATCGAGGCCGTGGCGGGGTTGACGGCGTTCGACACGATGCGCAGCGACCGTGATCTGATCCGGTCGCTGGGCGGGGTTCTGAATTCGCCGCTGGGCGAGTTGGAGAAGAAGGTGGAGGCGCTGCTGGCGCACCAGAAGGAATTGGAGAAGGCGTTGAAGGCGGCGTCGCAGCGGGAAGCGGCGGGGCGGGCGAAGGGGATGATCGGCAAGGCGACGGACCTCCAGGGCGTTCCCGCGATCATCGAGAACCTGGGTGGGATGGATGCGGACGGGGCGATGGCGGTGATCGAGGCGCTTCGCGGCCAGTTCGCGGGCGTGGTTGTCCTGGGGAGTTCGGGCGGCGGGGTGGTCGTGATGGCGAGTGTGTCGCCGGATTTCACCTCGAAGATCCAGGCGGGGAAGATCATCCAGGCGATCGCGCCGATCGTGGGTGGGAAGGGCGGAGGGAAGCCGGACTTCGCGCGGGGCGGCGGCAAGGATCCGTCGAAACTCGACGAGGCGCTGGCGAAGGCGCGGAGCTTGATCGGCTAGGCGGAGGGCGCGAAGGTCGCGTCATGTTGCCGGACGAGCAGCCGAGTCCCGAGCAGATCGAGATCTTCCGCCGGATGACACCGGCGAGGCGTTGGGAGGCTGCGAAGCGCCTCTATTCGACCGTTCGCGCCCACAAGGCCGCCTTCTTGAGGCACGCCCATCCCGAATGGACGGAGGTGGAAGTGAAGGATCATGTCCGTCGAGCTTTCCTCCATGCCCGATCCTGACCTGTTCGAACTCTTCGTCCGGCCGTTGGATCGGCTGCACGTCCGCTACTACGTCAGCGGAAGCGTGGCCGCGATGCTGTACGGTGAGCCTCGGGTGACCCACGACATCGATCTCGTCGTCGCCCTGGTGGCCGACTCCCTTCACGGGCTCGCCGAGGCGTTCCGGCAGCCCGAGTTTTACATTCCGCCACCGGATTTGATCCTGGTCGAAATGCACCGGGAACAGCGAGGGCACTTCAACATCATCCACGCGGATTCAGGGCTGAAGGCGGATTTCTACCTCGCCGGGCGTGACGAACTTCATGCCTGGGCCTTTCGACGGACGCGGGAGTATCCGATTGGAGGCGCTACGATTCGGGTGGCTCCGCCCGAGTACGTGATCCTCCGGAAGATGGAGTACTTCCGGGAAGGCGGCTCGGAGAAGCACCTGCGGGACATTCGATCGATGCTGGCGGTCTCCGGGGAACTGATCGATCGGCCGGAACTGGAGGAGTGGGTTCGCCGGCGCGGATTGGGCGAGGTCTGGGCGAAGTGCCGGGGCTGACCCACTCCGTGTGTTCCGGGTGATCCGTGGTTGTGGACTCCGTTTCTTTCCCTTCGGATCCACGTTCAGTGGCTGGCGGCGTGGAGGACGGCGCCGGACACGGCGATCAGGCCGCCGGCGAGGGAACGTCGAGTCGGGCGTTCCTTCTCGAACCACATCGAGAACGGGATGATGACGAGCGGGGTGAGGGCGACGATCGGCAGGACGACACCGGTTCCGCGCGAGGCGAGGGCCCATTGGAAACAACCGACGCCGAGGGCGGGGCCGGCGATGGAATTGATCAGCACCCAGGGCAGGGCGGCGCGGAAGCGCGAGGGGGCTGGGATCGGGACCGAGGCCAAGGTTTGGGGTTGGGACTGGGATTCAGTTGGGGTGGGTTGAGGGGCTCGGACCTGGGCGGGGCGGATGCATTTGATCCAAAGGAAGGTGAGGGCGCTGAGGGCGACGCCGGCCAGGATGCGCTGGTAAGCCGCCGAAAGGCCGTCGATCTCCTGGCCGGCATCCCGGGCGACGCCGATCGCCCGGCGGCTGAGAACGGCGCCGAAGGCCTGGCCGCAGGCGGCGATGAGGGCGAAGCCGATGCCGGCGAGGAACCCGGATCGCAGGGCGGGCGCGGATTCGCGGTCGGGATACAGGGCGGTGGCGACGCCTCCCAGGATGAGGGCGCTCGCCATGGCTTCCCTGCCGGTCATCGGGACGCCGAGCCAGACCCACTCGGTGGCGGCGGCGAGGGGCGCGGCGACGCAGTGGACGATGAGGACGACGAGCCGGGAGCCGAGTTTGGGATAGGCGAGGTACAAGGCGATGTCGCCGATGCCGAATCCGATGAAGCCGCTGAGCACAAACCAGGGAAAGGCGGGACCGCCGATGCCGGCGCCGACCGTGTGGGCGTAGAGACCGAGGAACACCGTGGCGAAGCTCAGGCGCCAGAAATTGGCTTCCAGGCTCGGCAGGAATTTCGTCGATCGCATGGCCGTCACGCCCGAGATCGAGAAGAGGAGGGTGGTCAGGAACGCGGGGAGCATCCGGTCAAACGGCTGGCGGATCGTTGGTCAATGCCGCGCGGATGGCTTCGTCCAGCGGTGTTTTTCGGCCCGCGGCGATCCAGTTCTCGCGTTGTTCGGCTGGGACGTCGCCCGAGGCGGCGAGCAAGGTGCGGTCGAGCCGTTCCTGTTCCGACGGCGACAGCGGGGCGCCAATGGCTTCCCTCAGCGTGGTCGCGGCGCCCGCCAGGTGGAAGGCCTGTTCGGGTCGCGCCTGGGCGGCGGCGAGTTGCGCGGAAAGTTCCAGGGAGAAAGCCAGGCCGTTGCGGTCGCCGAGGTCGCGATTGATGCGGATGTTCTCCGCCAGGAAATCCTGGGCGCCCGTGTGGTCGCCGAGGCTCAGCGCGATGTCGGCGAGGCTTCCCAACGAGTTGGCGATCGACCAGCGGTCGCCGATCTCCCGGTTGATGGTGAGACATTCCTCGAGGAGACGGCGGGCGCCTTGGGCGTCCTCGAGGTCGCGGACGACGAGGCCCAGGTTGTTGAGCGAATTGCCGATGGCCCAGCGGTCGCCCAGGCGTCGACGGATGGCGAGGCTTTCCTCGTAGAGCTTGCGGGCCTCGGGATGATCGCCCTGGAACCAAGCGATGATGCCGAGGTTGCTCAGGAGGCTCGCGACCCCCGCGTCGTCCGCGTGGGCCCGTCGGGTCTCCAGGCTTTCCAGGTAGAGCGCGCGGGCCTGGTCGTAGGCCCCTTGCTGGGCAGCGACGGAGCCCGCGAAGTGGAGGGTTTGGGCGACCCCGGGAGCATCCCCAACCTCGCGGAAGATGGCGCGGGCCGCGTCGAGTCCGCGCGTGGACTCCTGGTAATCGCCCTGCTTGCGGTGGAGATCGGCGAGAGCGGTGAGGCACCGGGCCTGGGCGGCGCGGTCGCCGTGGGTTTCCGCGAGGCCGAGCGCGGCGTGGTAGGCCTCGGCGGCGGCGGGCCAGTCGCCGAGGGTTTCCAGGACGCGCCCGACGCTGAGTTGGGGCGCGACGCGGTCCTGGGGCGGGAGGAGGGGGAGGGCGCGGCGGTAGTAGGAGAGGGCGGCGGCGTTGGCGTAGCGCGCTTGGGCGGCGTGGGCCGCCTTGAGAAGGTATTCGCGGCGCTTGTCCTCCAGTTCGCTGCGGTCGAAGTGGAAAGCGAGGAGGTCGAGGTGCTGGTCGGGTGAATTCTGGTGGCGCCTTTCGGTGAACAACCCCAGCTCGCCGTGGAGCCGGGCCCGGGTGGCGAACGGGAGGGTTTCGTAGGCGACCTCCTGGGTCACGACGTGCTTGAAGATGAAGGCGAGCTCGGGTTCCGGACGCTCCTGGGCCGTGAGTTCGAGGCGTTCGAGTTCGGTGAGGTCCTGGCGGACGTCGGGTTCGCGGAGGCTGGGGTAGATGGCGCTGATGGTCCCGGGGTCGAAGACGCGCCCGATCACGGACGCGACCTTGAGGGTGGGTTTCTGGCGTTCGGAGAGCCGGTCCATGCGGCTCAGGATCAGACTGTGCAGGCTGGTGGGGAGTTCGAGTCCTTCCCAGGCGCGGGGGTCGTTGGGATTCCGCCCCTCGTCGCGGAGCAGGTTGATGATCTCCTCGAGGTAGAAGGGGTTTCCCTGGGCCCGTTCCGCGAGTTGATGGACGACCTCGGGATTCGGGGTCTGGTCGGCGCCGCCGAGTTCGGTGAGCTTGAGGCGGATAAGTTCCTCGGCCTCGAGCGCCGTGAGTTCCCCGAGGGGAATCTCCGTGAAATGGGGCAGGGCGCGCCAGGCGGGGACGGCGTCGCGTCCGGATTCCGGAGGGCGAACGGCGAGCAGGATCAGGACCGGGAGGAAGGCGATGCTCCGGGCGAGCACTTCGATCAGGTCCTGGGACAACGGGTCGAGCCAATGGGCGTCCTCGAGGATGATGACGAGCGGATGAAGGCCCGCCCGATGGCGGACGCATTCGACGAGCAAGCCTTCCAAAGCGGCCTTGCGGAGTTTGGCGTCGAGGGATCGCGTGGTGTCGTTTTCGGGAATCGCGAGATTGACGACGGCGCCGAGGAGCGGGAGGCGGGGCAGGAGCAGGGAATTCATGCCCAGCAGTTGGGAGGCGAGCGCGGCCGCCTGGACCGCGAGACCGCCGTCCTCGCTGAGTTCAAAGAAACCCCGCCACACTCCCCACCACGGCAGATAGCTCGTGTTGGCGGCGAACGATTGCGCCTGGCCGCCCAGCGTTTGGAATCCCCGGTTCCTCGCCGTCCGGAGAACTTCGAGCGCGAGACGCGACTTGCCCATGCCCGCTTCGGCGGTGATCTCGACCACCTGACCCTGGCCGGATCGGACCCGGGCGAGGAGGTCGGCGAACCGCTCGAGTTCGACCTTGCGGCCGACCATGGGGCGGTCCTGGGCGGCCTCGAAGCGGTGCAACCCCTTGTGGGATCGGCGGTCGATGAGCCGGAAGATGGGAACGGGTCGGGCCTTGCCCTTGAGTTTGATCGGGGCGAACGCCTCCCAGGAAAACCGATCGCCGCCGGCATCGCGGGTGCGTTCGCTGGCGAGCGCCTGCCCCGGCCCCGCGGGTTCCATGAGGCGGGCCGCGAGATTGACCTCGTCGCCGAGGACTCCGTACGTGCGGCGCGCCATGCCGCCATAGGCTCCCGTTCGGAGCGTCCCCTGACTGATGCCGATCTGCGGGCGCGGATCGAAGCCCAGGTTGGCGGGCGGACTCCTCAACTCGAGGGCCGCCGACAGCGCCCGATCGGCGTCGTCCTCGTGGGCGATGGGGGCGCCGAAGGTGCAGTAGAGGTAGCTCCCCTTGTCGCCATCCGAGACGTGGTGGAGAAAGCCCTCGTAGGGGGCGAGGACGCCCTGGATCCAACGGACGAAGCCGTCGAGCTTGGCCCCCGCGGCGTCGTCCGCGTCGTAGTCGATCCCGCCGAACTTAAGGAAGAGTGCGACGGCGGGCCGGAGTTCGGTGAGGAATTCGCCCTGGCCGGTCCCGAGGCGCTGATGCACGGCGGGCAGGAGCCAGGGGCGGACGAGGGATTCGGGAAGCACCGAGGGCGGCGGCCAGGGCGAGGGCGGGACCGTGCGGACAAGGCCGGCGACGGCGGCGCAACGGTCGGCCGCTTCGGCGTCCGGGCGCCAGTCGGCGAGTTGGGCCGCGTGGCCGAGTTGAGCGGCGACTCCGGCGGTGACGATGACCTCGCCCTTCTTGGCCGCATTCGCCGCCCGCGCCATCTCGGCCAGGGTTCGGCCCGCCAGGACGTCGAGGAGCTGGATTTCCGGGTTTCCGACGGCGAAGCGTCGGACTTCGCCCGTGGCGATGCCGACCTTCAACGCGAGGGTGACGGGGTCGGTGGTACCCAGCCTGATCTCTGGCAGTCGCCGCATTTCGGACTGCATCCCGAGACCGCTGCTGGCCGCCCGGATTCCGTCGTCGCCGTCGAACCAGCAGGTGATGGCGTCGCCGGCGAAGCCGATGATGCTTCCGCCGAATTGGTGAACGTGGCTGACGAGACCGTCGTAGACGCGATTGATGTGGCCGGTGAGTTCCTCGACGCCGCGCCGGGGGCCGAGGGCCTGGGTGAGAGCCTCCGTGAGAGGCGTGAAACCGGAGATATCGGCGAAGACGGCGGCGCCGTGGGCCCGTTCGGGCAAGGCGATGCCGCGGGCCATGGCTTCGCGCCGATCGCGCGCGATGTAAGCGGTCGTCGTCTCCACAGGGTGGAAACCGGCGGCGGGATTGGGTGCTTTCAGGCTGGTCCTCCCGGGCCGCCGGTCGACCGGGGAGCGTGCCCGGCGGGTGTCACGGCGGGCGAGTCATTTCAATGAAGGACCCTTACGCGGCGGCTTCCGGTGCGGGCGGACCGGCGAACGGCCAGACCTTCTGTCGGGCGGCCCATATGAAATAGGCGCAGACCCCCGCCGCGAGACTCACGGCGCCGTAGAGGAGGATGGCTTGTTCGGTGGTCGCCAGGAGGAAGATCCAGCCGGCGAGTGCGACGAAACAAGGCAGGGGGTACAGCCACATCTTGTAGGGCCGGGCGAGATTGGGCTGGGCTCGCCGGAGCAGGATCAGGGCTCCGATCTGGCCGGCGAACTGCACGACGATGCGCGTGGTCAGGAGGGCGCTGATGACCGTGTCGAGGGGCAGCGCGCAGGCCACGATGCTCAGCGCTCCGACCACCAGAAGGGACCGGTGCGGGAAGCCCTTCGTGGGATGGAGGACCCCGAAAGCGCGGAAGAAGCAGCCGTCCTGCGCGGCGGCGAACGGGATGCGGGAATACCCGAGGAGCAGCGCGAACACCGAGCCGAAGGCGGTCCAGCAGATCAGCGCGGTGAAGACCGTCGCCACCTTGGAGCCGTAGAGCTTCTCCATGAAGACGGAGACGATGAAGTTCGACTCGGGATGCGCCTCGGCGGGAACGAACTCGGTCCAGTGGATCACGCCGATGATCGAGAGATTGATCAGGAGGTAGATGAGGGCGACGCCGACCAGGCTGATCATGATCGATCGCGGAATCGTCCGGCCCGGGTTCTTGATTTCATCGCCGATGTAGCACGCATCGTAATAGCCGAGGTAATCGTAGATCCCGACGCGCGCGGCGGCCCCGAGCCCGAGGAAGAAGCCCGTGGAGAAAGTGAAGGCGCCGTCGGGGAAGTCGAAGGCGCGGGTGGCCGAGAAGTGGAATGCGCCGCTCAGGATGACCAGACCGACGGTGACGAGCGTGCCGATCCACAGACACACGGTGATCCAGCCGATGGACCGGATGCGGCGGTAGAGGAGGGCGATCGCGACGAGGCCGGCGCCGGCGCAGACGAGCAGTTCCTGGGGCCGCGTCATGGAGGGCCAGACGTAGCCGAGGTACTTGGACATTCCGATGAAGCCGCTGGCGATTTCGAGCGGGCCGCTGAGGATGAACTGCCAGACGAACAGGAAGGCCATGAGCCGGCCCCACGTGTGCCGGCCGTAGCCTTCCCGAAGGTAGACGTAGCTGCCTCCCGACCCCGGGAGCGCGGCCCCCAGTTCGCTCCAGATCAGGCCGTCGGGCAGGGTGATCAGCAGGGCGACAAACCAGCCGAGCAGCGCCTGGGGCCCCCCCATGGCCGACATGAGCAAGGGGATGGTGATGAACGGCCCCATGCCCACCATGTTGGTCATGTTGAGCGCCGTCGCCTGGAGAAGCCCGAAACGGCGCTCGAGCTTCGGATGGCCGTCGGCGTCCACGGAAGGGGCGGGATTCACGCGGGGGAGTGAATCGAAAATCCAGGAATCGAACCACGGAAAATCGGACCGAACGTTGCTGGAGGCTGGCCGCCCCGGACCCGGCTGAACGCGGGTTCTTAACGTTCCCTTAATCCGGCGCGCGCTAGGGTGACGCCATGAAACGCATCCTGCTCGCGCTGGTCCTCTTCTGGTCGCTCGCCCTGGCTTGGGTCGGCGCCCAGTCCCAATCCCAGTCCCAATCCCAATCCGAACCCGGTTCCGACGGACCCCGGCCCTTCGGACCGCCCGGCTTCGGTCCGGGCGGCCCCGGCGGCCCCGGTGGTCCCGGTGGTCCCGGTGGTCCCGGAGGAATGGGCCAGGAAACCAAGTTGGTGAAACGCTTCGACGCCGATGGCAACGGTCGCCTGGACGTCACCGAACGGAAGGCCGCCCGCGAGCAAATCGTCAAGGAACGCGCCGAACAGCCACAGCGCGGCGGCGGACGCCGGTTCGGCCCCGGTGGTCCGGGCGGACCCGGTGGTCCGGGAGGTCCGGGACGACCAGGACGACCGGGTGGCGAGGAGGTCGAAGTGAAGCCGGGACCGAAGATGTCGCCGTCCGAGGTGGCGTCCTACCCGGATGCCGGCCTGTACGACGCCAAGGTGCTTCGGACGTTGTTCCTGGATTTCGAGAGCCCGGATTGGGAGGGCGAGATGGCGGACTTCAACAACACGGACGTGGAGGTGCCCGCCCGTTTGACCGTGGACGGCAAGGTGCTGCCGGATGTGGGGGTCCACTTCCGCGGCATGTCGTCGTTCATGGCGGTTGGCGAAGGGCGGAAGCGGTCCCTGAACCTTTCGCTGGATGATGTCCACAAGGACCAGAATCTTGGCGGGTACCGGACGTTGAACCTGCTGAATTCCCACGAGGACCCCTCCTTCCTGCGGACGGTCCTCTATTTCCACATCGCCCGGCGGTATGGACCGGCGCCCAAGGTGAATTTCGTGCGCCTGGTCATCAATGGGGAGTCCTGGGGCGTGTACGTGAACGTGCAGCAGTTCAACAAGGATTTCGCGAAGGACAATTTCGGGACGACCCAGGGCGCGCGATGGAAGGTTCCGGGCAGTCCGGGGGGTCGCGGCGGGCTCAACTACCTGGGGGATGATGCGGAGTCCTACCGGCGGACGTACGAGATCAAGTCCAAGGATTCAGCCAAGTCGTGGGCCGATTTCATCCGGCTCTGCAAAGTGTTGAACGAGACGCCGGCGGCGGAATTGCCCGCCCGACTGGAGCCGATCCTGGACGTCGACGGCGCCCTCCAGTTCCTCGCGCTCGAGAACGCCCTGATCAACAACGACGGTTACTGGGTCCGTTCCAGCGACTACAGCATCTACCAGGATCCCAAGGGCCGGTTCCACGTGATCCCCCATGATGCCAACGAGACGTTCAGCATCCCGGGAGGACCCGGGTTCGGGGGACGCGGACCCGGAATGCGGGGCGGATTCGGTCGTCCGGGCCGACCCGGTGACGGCGGGGAACAACCGGGCCGTCCCGGTGGTCCCGAGGGAAGGTCCGCCGACGCGGGGCGCGGACCCGGACCTGGACCCGGACCTGGACCCGGACCTGACCCGGACCGGAGGCGAGCCGTGGATTCGGGCCTGAGGCGGGTCGAGGACCGGGCGGAATGGGCGGCGGGCAAGGGGGAGTGACCCTGGATCCGCTGGTGGCGGAGAAGGACGCCAACAAGCCGCTGCTTTCGAAACTTTTGGCGGTTCCCGCCTACCGCGCGCGCTACTTGGCGCTGGTGGGGGAGATCGCGGAACAATGGCTGGATTGGGAAAAGCTGGGACCCGTGGCGAAGGAGTACCAGGCGGTGATCGCCGATGCCGTCGCCGCGGACACCCGCAAGCTCAGCACCACCCAGGCCTTTCGCGACTCGCTCGAGGGGGCGGCCGGGGCGCCCGAGGCCGCGGCCGCCGTGGAGGGACCGGGGCCCAGGGGTCCCGGGGGCGGACGCGCGACGATCAGTTTGAAGGCTTTCGCCGAGCAACGACGCGCCTACCTTCTCAGTCATCCAGCCATCAAGGCGGCCCGGCCGGGTGTTTGACGGAGTGGTGGGATGTGTTCGGTGGGAAGCTGGCTTATGGAGCGCAAATTCTGGCGATGGTTCGGAATCGTGGCGTGGGTGGTTTCATTCGATGCCCGTCCGGCGGACGGACGGCTCGAATGGGTTCCATCGCTTCCCAACTCCGAGGGCCCCTCGGTCCGGGTGCGTGGAGACGCCGACGACGACTGGTTGCTGGAGGAGTCTTCGGACCTGGAGACCTGGCGGACCGTGGGCGCCGGGGTGCCCCTCCTCGGGGGCGGGACCAACGCCCCGGTTCGGGCCGTGGGTGTGGGCGTGGGACCGGTGCGATTCCTCCGCGCGTTGAAGACAGGGGGGTTGTTCGACGAAACGCTGGTCCGGACCATCAGCCTGACCTTCACCCAGGCCAATTGGCAGAGTCGCCTGACCACGAGTCGAACCACCGGCTCCAACACGCTGGGATCCCTGACCCTCGACAACGGGGCTTCCCACGCGTCGATCGGCGCGCGCTACAAGGGGAACACGTCGTTCACAGGGATGGGCGGTTCCGCGCCGACCAAGAAATCCGTGAACCTGACGATCGATGAGACCGATCCGAACGGCGATCTGATGGGGTACGAAACTCTGAACCTCAACAACGCCTACGGGGACGAGACGATCCTTCGCGAGTCGCTGTATTTCAACGTCATGCGCCGATACGCGGTGTGTCCGAGCGCCGCGTGGGTCCAGCTCTTCATCAACGGAGCCAACTGGGGTGTGTACTGCTTCGTGCAACAACAGGACGGCGATCTCATCGACGAATGGTTCCCCAGTTCGGATGGCGACCGATGGCGGGCGCCGAACATCGGAGGTGGCGCGGGCGGCGGCGGCCCGGGTGGAGGCGGCGGTGGTCCGGGTGGTGGTGGAGGCTTTTCGAGCGGCGCCTCGGCGTTGAGCTACCTCGGCGCGAATGTGGCGAGCTATCTGAACAACTACGAACTCAAGAAGTCCGCGGATTCGACCAACGCGTGGCTGCGGTTGGTCCACGTCATCGACGTGCTGAACAACACTCCAACCACCACGTTCCGGGAAACGATCGAGGACGTGATGGCGGTGGATCGGTGGTTGTGGTTCCTGGCTTTGGAGAACGTGTTCGCGGACGACGACAGCGACTTCAACAAGGGCGCCGACTACGCCATGTACTTCGAGCCGGAGAGCGGGCGTTTGCATCCCGTCGAACACGACGGCAACGAGGCGTTCGTTTCCGGGGACATCCGCCTCTCGCCGGTCGACGGGGCCACCGTCGCGAACCGGCCCGTCCTGGCGAAACTTCTCTCCGTGCCCGAACTGCGGCAGCGGTACCTGGCCCACATGCGCACCGTGCTCGACGAATCCTTCCGGCCCGACGTCATGATCCCGATGGTCGACCGCGCCCGGGACCTGACCGTGGCCCTGATCAGGGAGGACCCGAAGAAGACCTTCACCATGGCCGCCTACACCAACGACCTGAACGCCCTCAAGTCCTACGTCCAACAGCGGTACGCGTTCCTGACCAATCACGCCGAGTTGCGTCCCCTCCAGCCCGAAATCACGGCTTTGACCGGCCCCACCCAGGAGCCGACGGCGGTCGAGTCCGCCACGGTGACCACCGAGGTGCGCGGGGCGGCCGGCGAGGGCGTCGATTCCGTCTGGCTGTATCATCGCCCCAAGTCGTACGGCCGGTTCGCCGCGGTTCGGATGTGGGACGATGGCGCCCACGGGGATGGCGCGGCGGGCGACGCCGTGTACGGCGCGTCGACGACGAACTATCCCGCCGGAACGAAGGTCCGCTATTACGTCGAGGCTCGGTCCTCGAACGCGGCCGGAGCCGCCGCGTACTTCCCGGCCCGCGCGGAGGAGGTGACCCAGTCGTACAGGGTCGCCGTGACGACCGCCACCAACTCGCCGCTGGTCATCAACGAGTTCATGGCCTCCAACACCACCGCCCTCGCGGATCCGCAGGGTGAATTCGACGACTGGATCGAACTCCACAACCTGTCGGAGGAGGAAATCGACCTGACCGGCCGGCACCTCAGCGACGAACCCACCAACCCCCGGAAATGGCAGTTTCCAGACGGCACGAAGATCGCCGGTGGCGGTTACCTGATCGTCTGGGCCGACGAGGACGGGCGGGCATCCGGCGGGTTGCACGCGAGTTTCAAACTGGCGCGGGAAGGCGAGCGGATCCTCCTGACGGACACCGACGCGAATCTGAACGCGATCCTGGATTCGGTGACGTTTGGGATGCAGGAGGAGGACCGATCCTACGCGAGATCGGTGGCCGACGCGGATGTCTGGGAGATCCAGTCGCCGACACCCGGAGCCCCCAACCGCTGATCGATTGGGCGGGTTCCCCAGGTCCCGGAGGGACCATGGAAATTGGCCATTTAATGGGATCCCTGAGTGACCGGGCGATGTAGCGCAGGCTGCCCAGCCTGCTGTGTCGCCGGTTGCCAACCGGCGGGGACCGAGTCGCGGACATCCTGAATCGCCGTCCGAGGGGAGGCGGATGGGCCGCCCCCACGGGGCTTGGGGATCATTCTTGGGCGTGGCCTATAGACAGGCCGGTCCTACGGACCTTGGTTTTGGGGAGAGGGTAGGGTGAACGGAGGGGCGGTTGTTACCTCCCCGGGGAATTAAAACCTCGCCTCGCGGTGCAGGCTTTCCTTGTTCCTGAAAAAAATCGGGGTTGCTTTCCGTCACCGGCATCTGTTATTTCTGTCGCAACAGAAACTAACGAATTATGGCCGCCCTGAATCCCGTTCAACAGAAGTTCGTCCTCCACTGGGGGGAGATGGGGACCCGTTGGGGAATCAACCGGACGGTGGCCCAGATTCACGCGCTGCTCTACACCTCGGCGCGGCCCCTCCATGCGGAGGAGATCACGGAAACACTCCAGGTGGCTCGGTCCAATGTGAGCAACAGCCTGCGGGAACTTCAGGGATGGGGCGTGGTCCGGCTCGTCCACGTCCTGGGCGACAAGCGCGACCACTTCGAGTCGATGAAGGACGTCTGGGAAATGTTCCGGGTCGTGCTGGACGAACGGAAGAAACGCGAGATCGATCCCACGGTCGCCATCCTGCGCGAATGCGTCGCTGAATCCGCCGCCGACCCCGCCGCCGACGCCTACACCACCAAGAGGCTGCGGGAACTGGCGGATTTCTTCGAACTCACCGGCTCGTGGTACGCCCAGATCCGCGGCTGGCCGACGCCGGTGCTGGCCAAGTTTATCAAACTGGGAGACAAGGCCCGCAAGGTCCTGGGACTGGGCGATTAGCCGGGTCCCCCCCTTTTTTTGAAAGGATATTTCTGTGAATACAGACATAACTAGAATGGCGGGAATGACCGTAGAGAAGGGATGGATCTTTCCCGACTTCATCGCTCGACACAGGTATTGCGGGACCCGCGCCTGCTGGAAGGAGGCACTACGATGAGCGCCTGGATGCCCGACCTGCGCGCGGTGATGGCCCGGCGGATCCTGGTGAACTATCGAGTCCGACCGGAGGTGCTGGAGCGGTGGGTGCCGGAGCCTTTCCGGGTGAAGGTCCTTCGCGGGTGGGGCCTGGCCGGGCTCTGTCTGATCCGGCTCGAGGCCGTCCGTCCCGGGTGGGTTCCCGCCTGGCTTGGACTGGGATCGGAAAACGCCGCGCACCGGATCGCGGTGGAATGGCGCGGGGAGAATGGAACCTGCGAAGGCGTCTTCATTCCCCGACGGGACACCGGCTCAATCGTGAACCGGTTGGCCGGTGGGCGCCTTTTCCCGGGCGCGAGTGGGGCGGCTGAATTCCACAGCCGGGAGGAGGGAGGGCGGATCGCCCTGGAAATGCGCTCCCGGGACGAGGAGGCGTCGATCCGCGTCGCGGTGGAACCCGCGAAGGATTGGCCGGAAGGTTCGGTGTTCGGGTCGCTCGATGAAGCCTCGAAGTTCTTCCGTGGAGGCTGCCGTGGGTGGTCGCCGACGCGCGATGGGCGTGGCTTCGAAGGGGCGGAGCTGGATCCGGAGACGTGGTCGATGACACCGCTCAAGGTGGTGGATCTGAAGTCCGCCTATTTCGAGGATGAGCGCCGGTTCCCGACGGGAACGGTGGAGCTGGATTCGGCGATCCTGATGCGGGGCATCGCGCACACCTGGCGCGACCTGGGGCGGATGCCGGCGGGCGGATTCAACGGGCGCCCCGTGCCGCGGGGGGCGCATGGTCCCGGAGCGCTGTTCCGATTTCCATGAACCCAAGAAAGGAGTCGGCTTGTGATGCTGGAACTTCGAACGCAACGGAATCGGCGGCCCGGTACACGGCGTACACGGAGCGACAGGGTCGGCGACGGTTCTTCCGTGTCTGGCATGAGCCGTGGCCGCAGGTGTCCGTGACGGCGGAGGTGACGGAGCGCGCGGACTCCTGGTGAAGAACTGGCCGTGGATGCGGGAGGCGCGAGTGGTCGGTGCCAACGACTCGCCGGGAGTCGCGGGAGTGTGGATGGGCCGTCCGCGGTCCGTTCTGTCCCGCCGGCCCACCTTTCATGTACCGCCGGCTTTCAGCCGGCAGCACAACCGTAATCCATTTCCTGAGCCGACTGGCTCCCGAACCAGTCGGCCGTCCGACAGGGAAGGCGTTTGTTCGGGCTTTCATGTACCGCCACGGCCGTTGTCGGCAGTGGAGGACCGTGGATCGCTCGAGCATTGAAGGAAGGGTGGGCGACTCCCGGAAGGGGGCGGCGCTTGGGTATCGGGCCTTCCGTGATTCCGAAGAACCGGTGGAACCCTGCGAGCCGGGTACGCTGACCGAATGGCTCATGGAACGGTATACGGCGTACACGGAGCGGCGGGGTCGCCGACGTTTCTTCCGTGTCTGGCATGAGCCGTGGCCGCAGGTGTCCGTGTCGGCGGAGGTGACGGAGCGCGGACTCCTGGTGAAGAACTGGCCGTGGATGCGGGAGGCGCGAGTCGTCGGTGCCAACGACTCGCCGGGAGTCGCGGGAGTGTGGATGGGCCGTCCGCGGTCCATTCTGTCCCGCCGGCTTCCAGCCGGCAGCACATCCGTCCCCTGAGCCGACTAGAAAGTCGGCGCGACAGGGGAAGGCGGCGGCTTTCATGTACCGCCGGCTTTCAGCCGGCTCCGGCTCCTCCTCCGTCGCCCCCGAAAACCACGACGGACGAAACCAAGCCGGATTCACACTCCGGAACTACCTGCCAGCGCCTTGCCAAATCCCGGGAGGAACCCGGTCGAGGGCGTCGCGCAGAGCCGCCAGGGGGAGACCCACCACATTGGTGAGCGAGCCTTCGATCCGTTCGATGATCCATTCGCCGTTCTCCTGGATCGCGTAGGCGCCGGCCTTGTCGAGGGGGTTGACCGCGTCGAGGTAGCGGGCGATCCGCCGGGAGGAGAGCGTGTGGAAGGTGACGTGGGTGGTTTCGGTGAAACTGACGCGCCAACCTCGTTGGTGGTGGAGGAGGCAGACGGCGGTGATGACCTGGTGGGTCCTGCCCGAAAGGCACGCGAGAAAGGTGGCGGCCTCGCGCCGAGAACGGGGCTTCCCAAAGACCCGGATGCCCAGCGTCACCTCGGTATCCGCCCCGAGGACGAGGTCCTCGGGGAAGCGGAGCCCGACGGCGCGGGCCTTGGCGGCGGCGTTGGCGAGGCAGATCTCGCGCGGCGCGAGGTGGTCGTCGGCCGTGGAGAACTCCGGGACATCGGCCGTCTCGATCTTGAAGGTGACGTCCAGTTGTCGCAGGAGTTCGCGGCGACGTGGGGACGCGGAGGCGAGGACAAGCCGGCGATTCTTCACTTCAAGGTTTGGAAGGCGATCGCGGCGACGCGGAGGAGTCCTGAAGGCCCGTGGCCGGGGTGGCGGAAGCGGCGGGTGGGGTGGACGTGTTGATCGGGATTTGGGTCGCCTTGTCCAATTCCTCCTTCCAAAGGGCGGCATCGCTTTCCTTGTGCAGCGCTTTCGCGAGGGTCTGAAGCCGTTCGAAAAGCAGGGCTGGATTCGGGGGGGTGGGCGATTCCCTGCGAAACTCGAGGTAGGCGTCGTAAGCCTCGGCCGGTCGCCGGGCGGCTTCGAAAGCCTGGCCGCAGTTCCAGAGAAGACGGCGGCGCTGCTGGGGACTCGCGCGCAGACCGGCGGCGGCGCGGTACGAGAGGGCGGCCTCTTCGTGGAGTCCCGCCTCGCGTTGGAAGTCGCCGAGTTTCTCCCGAAGCACGGCCGAGAATCGGGTGCGCGGCTCGCTTTCGACGGCCCGGAGGGTTTCGCCGAGATCCCCCGTGAACTCGCGCCGGCGATTGTAGAGAACCGACATCGCCCAATCGACGCGTCCCTGGTTGCGGGACGCGAGGTCCTTGAGCCGATCGAGGGCGTTCATCCGGAACGGCTGGTAGAGGGGGTCGCCGAGGACGGTCGTCTGCCAGGAGAGCATGCGATGGGAGACGAGGGCCGCCTCGCCCCACGTGAAGCCCGAGAAGAGCAGCCGCGCGAAGCACATGCCGATGTCGGGCGTGCCGTCCAGATACGGTTCGGAGACGCAACCCATCGTGGCGGTGACCCCCTTGGCGATGAGCGGGCCGACCCACGTGCGGTTGGTGGATCGGATCGCCCCCGCGCTGAACGAGTGGAGGTGGTAGGCGATGGCGCCGGGCATGAACTCGACCGTGGGTAGGGTGAAAGGGCCGTTGATGTTGCCTTCGTACCAGCCCGCGTAGAACGCGACGTGGCTGAGGGGGAAACCCTCGGGCAGCGTCGCCGGTTGGGTGTCGAGGTGGGTGTCGTAGCCGTACCGACTGACGGCGACCCAGGCGTTGGAGATCCACTGGTCCCCCGGTTGATAGGCCGGGGTGGTGATGGAGCGGATGTCGAAGTAACCGCGGCCCCACAGGCCGAATTCCTCGGCTTCGAGGGCGCGGTCGACGAGGGCTCGCGCGAGGTCCGGGGTCGGCCCGTCGATGCGCCCGACGACGAAGAGTCCGGACGTGGGTTGAAGCATCGCCCGATTGGTCGTGCCGTAGGCGGGGTTCCCGAGCGGTCCCGTCCGGAGTTGACCGGCGATCAGCAGGGGCAGCGCGGTGAGTTCGGCGTCGATCGCCGCCTCGGCGCGTCGCAGCTGTTCGGGGAACTGCAGAGCTGCTGGTTCGATTCCCTGGATGTCGTTCGTCGTACGGACCGGCACCCCGTAACAGACCACGAGATTCCGGACGTCCGAGTGGGTGACGACCTGGAGGACCCGCCCGGGGGCGGTGTCGGTCGCGGGCTGGATCTGGTCCCGGACCCGGATCAGTTTTCGGTCGATCAAGGCCTCGATCAAGGGCTGCTCCAACTTCTTCTCGTAGACCGAGCGGGGGATGGATTCGGACGTGGGAAGCCGGAATCCGATCACCTGCGAATCCGGAACGTTCCGACGCTTGGCGTAGTATTCGGCGACCGACTTGGATCCCTTGAAAGCGGTGTTGTAGATCACGACCACGGACCGCCCCAGTTCCTTGGCGGCGGCCGCCGCCGCGGTCGCTGTCGCGGTCGCGGTCGCGGTGTCGCCGTCGGCGGCAAGGGCGGAAAACCGGGTGGCGGGAATCCAGGCGATCAAGGCGGCGAGGATTCCGAGCCAGGGTCGTGGGAACCCCCGGAGCCCGCGGCCGTCGAGGGCCCGGCCCCGGAGGTGGCGGGTGGCGGGGCGGCCGGCCGGGACAGGTCGGTTGGATTCCGTCGTGCGACAATTCATCGGGGCAATCTTCATGAGGAGTACTCGACCTTCAAACCGTCGTAGGCGAAGCGGACGCCTTCCGGCAGTTCCGCCTCGTCGCGATCGTGATCGTAGTCGTGGGTCAGGTGGGTGAAGAACGTCCGTCCGGCGCCGATCCGACGCGCGGCGGTCATGGCTTCGTCGAAACACATGTGCGTGGGGTGCGGAGCGCGGCGGAGCGCGTCGAGGACGGCGACTTCGACCCCTCGGAGCTGCGGGAGGTGTTCCTCGGGAATTTCGCTGCAGTCGCTGAGATACGCGAGTCGGCGCCGGTCGCCCTGTTGGAACAGGAGGCCGGTCGTTCGGATCCGGCCGTGGGGAAGCTCGAGGGGGATCACGCGCAGGTCGCCGAGCGTGAAGGGCTCGGACACCTCGCGCGGGTCGGGCGCGAAGTAGCCCTTCGGAGTCGGTCCCTCGAAGGCGTAGGAAAAAACGCGCCGAATGGACCGCATCGTGTCCGGGGACGCGTAGATCGGGATCTTGGCGGAGCGCATGTCGCTGTACCGTCGGAGGTCGTCCATCCCCATGATGTGATCGGCGTGGGGATGGGTGATGATGACCGCGTCGAGCCACCGGATGTTCTCGCGCAGGGCCTGGAGTCGAAATTCCGGGCCGGTGTCGACGACGAGTTTGATGTCGGACGTGGCGACGTGGATCGAGGACCGGGTTCGATGGTTCCTGGGGTTGGCCAGGAATCCGGGTGGATGATCGATCCCGATGACCGGGACGCCCACGGAGGTGCCGGATCCCAGGAACGTGAACTCGAACGACATCCGCGCGAAGGTGCCAGTTCCAGCCGGGAACGTCCACGCCGCGGAGGTCCCTGATTTTGCCGCTTCCCGGCCGGGCGCCGGCCCGTAAGAGTGGACGCGTCGCTGACGGCATGCTGACGCATTTGCGCATCAAGAACCTCGCGCTCGTGGCGGATCTGACCTCGGAACTCCAGCCACGGATTCCAGGCAGTCACCGGCGAGACTGGCGCCGGCAAGTCGATCCTCATTGGCGCCCTGAACCTCGCCCTGGGGCGGCAAGCAGGCCGACCACACGCTGATTCGCAGCGGGTGCGGAGAACTGCTCGGTCGAGGCGGTGTTGGACATCGCCCACGCCCTCGGCGCTCCCCTGCCCGCGGCTTCCTCGACGAAAACGGCCTCGAACCCTGCGAAGAGGGACAGCTCGTCCTGAAGCGGGCGTTCACCGCCGCCGGGACCAATCGCCAGTTCGTCAACGGTTCCCCGACCACGCTCGCCAGGCTCTGTCCGTGGGCTGGAATGGTCGCGTGGACATCCACGGCCCCCACGATCACCAGTCCCTGCTCCAGCCCGCGCGCCAATTCGACATGCTGGACGCCTACGCCGGGCTGGCTGAAGCGCGCGAGGCCTTCGCGCAGACTCGATCGGCGCGCCGAACTGGAGGCGGCTCGGGGCGCCTGGGTGGTGGACGACCGGACCCACGCGATGCAAGTGGACCTGCTCAGGCACCAGGTCTCGGAGATCGAGGCGGCGCGTCTGGAGCCGGGCGAGGAGGAGACGTTGACCGAGGAACATCGGCGGGCCCGGAACGCCGCGCGTCGGCTCGAGCAGGCGCACGGCGCGCTTTCGATCCTCGGCGAGGGCGACGACACGCTGGCGGCGCGGTTCGGGCACGTCGGCCGGTTGCTCCACGAACTGGAGCGGCTCGATCCGGCGGCGGGGGATTTGCTGGCGACCCACGGGCAGGCGAGCGAACTCCTTCGGGATCTTCAGGGGGCGCTGGCCCAGTACACGGACCGCGTGGACCTGGACTCCGGCCGCCTGCAAACGATGGAGGAGCGGTTGGACCTGATCCAGGGCTTGCGACGGAAGTACGGCGGCACCGTGGAGGCGGCGCTGGAATTCGGTGAGGAAGCCCGCGCCAAGCTGGTGCGGTGGGAACGGCGCGACGCCGAAATCGAACGTCTGGACCAGGAGTTGGGGGCGCTGGAGGGGGAATTGCGGCGGCTCGGAGAGGCCCTGTCCGGGGCGCGGCGCCGGGCGATTCCGAAGCTCACCCGGGCCGTGGTCGCCCAGCTGCGGGATCTGGGTTTCAAGCGGAGCGAGTTCGACGTCGGGCTTCAGGCGACCGCCGGTGGGACGGCCCAGCGGAGCGGGTACGATGTCGCCGAGTTTCTTTTCGCGCCCAACCCGGGGGAACCACCGCGCCCGCTCCGGGCGATCGCGTCCTCCGGGGAAATGGCGCGGGTGATGCTGGCGCTCAAGACGGTTTTGGCCGCGCAGGACGATATCCCCGTGGTCGTTTTCGACGAGGTCGACGCGAACGTCGGAGGGGAGACCGCGCACGCGGTGGGCCAGAAGATGCAGCAGATCGGGCGGCGGAGGCAGGTGCTGTGCATCACCCACCTCGCTCCGGTGGCGGCGTGGGCGGACCGGCACTGCGTCGTGACGAAGACCGGCCGGGACGGGCGGACGATCACCGAGATCGCGCCGGTGGAGGGCGCGGCCCGCGCGGAGGAGTTGGCGCGGATGCTGGGCGGCGGGGATGCCGCGCGCCGGCACGCGGAGGCGCTGCTGCAAGGGCGGTCCAGGTGAACGCGGCGAATGCGGCGAATGACGCTTTCGAGATCGTGCCTCTCCGACGTGGCGGGGTGGGGATTCGTTCCACGAAGTATCGCGAAATCTGCCATCCCGGGGTCGGACCGCGGGAGGAGGCGGAGCGGGTGTACGTCGAGGCGTTGGACCTGCGCCGGCGATGGGCGACGGAGCCCGGGGAGTTCGTGGTGTGGGACGTGGGCCTGGGAGGGGCCGCGAATGCGACGGCGGTCATCCGGGCCGCGGCGGGGACGGGTTGTTCGCTGAGGATTCTCAGCTTCGACTGGGGGGCCGAACCGCTGCGTTTCGCGTTGGAACACGCCGGGGCGCTGGGGTACTTCGACGGCCTGGAACCTTGGTGCGAGGAACTCGTCGACCACGGCGCGGTGACCTTCGACGTGGGAGGCGCCACGGTCCGCTGGGAACTGGTCCTGGGCGATTTCACCGAGCGCATGCGACCGGTTTCTCCGGCGGGAGGGCCGGGACCGGGACCGGGACCGGTGGGCGGCGATCCGCCGTCGCCCCAGGCCATCCTTTACGATCCCCATTCGCCGACGGCGAACCCGGAGATGTGGACGCTTCCACTTTTCCGGGACTTGCATGCGAGGATCGATCCGCGGCGCTGGTGCGGTCTGGCGACCTATTCGCGCAGCACGGCGGTCCGGGCGGCGCTTCTGCTGGCGGGGTTTCGGGTGGGAGCGGGATGGGGCACCGCGACCAAGGAGGAGACCACGGTGGCGGCGAATCGGGACGGCTGTCTGGCGTCGCCCCTGGACGGGCGTTGGCTCGAGCGCGCGCGGAGGTCCCGGGCGGCGGAACCCTGGGTGGGACCGCCCTACGGTGGGAGGCCCCTGGAGGAGGGAACCTGGGAGCGACTCAGGGCCCAACCACAGTTTGTCGAAAACGGGGCGCTTCCCACGCCGGGTAGGGATGCGCTATAGACCCCCGTGCCTTTTGCCAAACTCGGCCTTTCCGCCGCGATGCTCGACGCCGTTCGAGAGCTGGGATACCGCGAGCCGACTCCGATTCAGATCGAAGCAATCCCCCTGATGCTCGAAGGCCGGGACGTGATTGGCTCCGCGCAGACCGGGACCGGAAAGACCGCGGCGTTCGGCCTGCCGATCCTCCAGTTGATGGCGAAGCATGCCCCTTCACCGAGGGCGCTCATTCTCGAACCGACCCGCGAACTCGCCCTTCAGACCGACGAGAGCTTCCGGCGCCTGGCTCACGGGACCAATCTCCGCGTGGCGGTGGTCTACGGTGGCGTGGGGTACCAGAAACAGCGGGACGCCTTCCGCGATGGCGTCGACGTCATCGTCGCCACCCCCGGCCGGCTCCTCGATCACCTGCGCCAGCACGCGCTCAAGCTCGACAAGGTCCAGCACCTCGTGCTCGACGAGGCGGACCGGATGCTGGACATGGGTTTCCTTCCGGACGTGCGGCGGATCATCGACCACTGTCCGAGGCGCCGTCAGACGGCGCTGTTTTCCGCGACGATTCCGCCCGAGATCGAAACGCTGATCCGCTGGGCGATGTACGAGCCGGTGACGGTGGAGATCGGCCAGCGCCGGATGCCGGCGGAGACGGTGAAGCACGTTCTCTACCCGGTGGCGCAGTCGCAGAAGAGTCAGTTGCTGCTGGCGTTGCTCGAGGGGGTGCATTGGGAAAGCGTGATCATCTTCTGTCGGACCCGCCGAGGAGCGGACAAGGTTGCGCGATTGCTGAAGCAGCACCATCACAAGGCGGCGGTGATCCATTCGGATCGTTCGCAGAAGGAACGGCAGCAGGCGCTGGAAGGATTTCGGGCGGGTCAATACGAGGTCCTGGTCGCCACGGACATCGCGGCGCGCGGCCTCGACATCGCGGATGTGACGCACGTCATCAATTACGACGTGCCGGAACATCCCGAGGACTACGTCCACCGGATCGGCCGGACGGGGCGGGCGCAGGCGACGGGCGACGCGCTCACGATCATGATGACGGAGGATGCGCCCCGCGTGGACGCCATCGAGAAGTTCATCAAGAAGCGCATCGAACGGGTGAAGCTCGACGGGTTCAACTACGAGTACGCCCTCGCCCTCGATGAGGGACGCCGGCGTTCCCTTCCAACGGGCCGGGTGCGCGGCGGGCCGGTTGGGAAGGGCGGTTATTTCGCGGCACCCGCCCGCCGCAAGCGCCGCTGAACGGGCGGCTTCGTTCTTCGGGTTCAATTCAACTTCGGAATCAGGATCCCGCGTGCTTCTCCTCGGTCTCACGGGCGGCATCGGCATGGGCAAGTCCACCGCGTCGGCTCTGCTCCAGCGCCTGGGGATGGCGGTGGTGGACACCGACGAAATCGCCCGCGAACTGGTGGCGCCGGGGCAGTCGGCGCTCGCGGAGATCCAGGCCGCCTTCGGCGGGGAGGTTCTTCGTTCCGATGGCACCCTGGATCGCGGCCGGATGGCGCGCATCGTTTTCGGCGACCCCGACGCGCGCCGGCGACTCGAGGAGATCCTCCACCCCCGCATTCGCGCGGCCTGGGCGAACAGGGTCGGCGACTGGAGGAGCGGCGGCGTGGCGTGCGGCGTGGTCGTGATTCCGCTGCTGTTCGAAACCGAGGCGGAAGCGCAATTCGATGCGGTGATCTGCGTGGCGTGTTCGGCTGGAACCCAGCGCCAACGCCTTCGCGAGCGCGGGTGGTCCGAGGAGCACCTCGAACAGCGGGTGTCCGCCCAGATGCCGATCGAATCGAAGATGCGGAAGTCCGGATACGTGATCTGGACGGAAACGCCGATCGCGGTCCATGAAGCCCAGTGGAAGGTCGTGTTGCGAACGCTTTTGCCGGGATAGGGGAACCAGGAGGGGTCCGGGGGGAGGTCCCCGAGGGGCGAAAGACGCATCTCACCAGACCAAGGTCCGTAGGACCGGCCTGTCTCTAGCAACGATCGGTCGCAAATGAATTCAAGCTCCGTAGGAGCGGCCCTCGGAGCGGTGGTCACCGGTTTCCATCGCCCCCGCCGGGATTGGGGTCGGAAGGGTCATCCGTTGGGCCGCCCCTCTGGGGCTTGAGATCCATTCCAGGACGCGTTCTATCGACAGGCCGATCCTACGGACCTTGAGCGGTCCATTCACCGCCGGATTCCGTCGAGGAATTTCTGATCCGACTCGGCGAGGCTCGCTTCCAGTTGGTCCGGTTCCGCCTGGCCGTTCCACCAGCGGATGATCTCCGGGCGGAACGCAGGTTCCCCGTTTTCCGAATTCCACCAGGCACCCCAGGCCTTCCAATCGGACCCGAAATTCTTGCCGGTGATTCGCACCAGCGAGATCTGGGCCCACCAGCGTGTGTTGGAATTGCCGTGGTACACGAGGTGGATCATGTCGGGGACGGAGGTGCGGTCGTCGATCAGGCCCAGGGCCCGGATGGCCATCCACCGGTCGCGGTTGTTCTTGTCCCGATGTTCCAGCGCCATGACCCGAAGCGCGGGAAGGGCGTTGGTCGACCGCAGGGCGGCGAGGGAGTTGATCGCCTGGTAGTAGTCCCGATTGACGGGCCCTTTCAGGGTGTCGATCAGGCGGGTCTCCAACTCGGACCGATCCGTCTCCGACCACCCGTCGAAAGCGCGCCCGTCGAAATAGCCGCGGAATTGGCGGTCGGTCCAATCGAAGACAGCCCGTTGATCCGCGTTCAGGAGGGCGGAACCGGCGTCCGCGGCCGCTGGCGGGTGAGTGTCGGCCGGCGTCGCGGCTTCGTTCCTGGTGTCGGCGGTCTCGCCTGGTGTTGGCGCCGTGTGGAAGGTGAGCAGGTAGGGGACGGCCGGGAGTTGGTGGGTGTCCTTGAAGTTGCGGAACCGGTCCGTGTTGATCCAAACGGCATACAAACTCCCGGGCTTCAGCTTCACCGGCAGGACGCAGGTGCGCCGGTCGTCCCGATAGCTGGGCTTGCCCGCCATCTCGGGAAAATGTTCCTTCCGCCACGTGGCCCACGACCAGCTGCCGTCGACCATCGTTTTGCTGAAGGTGACGGAGATTTCGGACAGACCGGGGTCGACTTCGGCCGAGCCGGCGACGGGGAAGGATTTCACGACCACCGGGGGCGCTTCATCGAGCGAGGCGGCCTGCGTGGAATTCAGGAGGGTGACGAGACCGGCCGCGCACCAGGCGGCCATGCGAAGGATTGTGTTCGATTTCATCGGAAAGGGTCAGCGGGGGTTTTCGTCGCGGGTTTGGAACGTGAGGAGGTACGGCACGGCGGGAAGTCCGTCGGAGTCCGTGAAATTCTGGAACTGTCCGGTGTTCAACCAAACGCCGTAGACCCGTCCCGGCTGGAGCCGGACCGGCAGCACGCAGGTTTTTCCGTCGGCGAGATACCGCGGAGTTCCGGTGATTTCGGGAAAGGTTTCCGGGAGCCAGTTGGCCCAGGACCATTGGCCATCTTTCATGGGCTTGCTGAAGGTGACCCGAATCTCCGTGAGACCTGGGTCGACGTTGGATGCCCCAGCGGTCGGAATGGTTTCGATCGCCACCGGCGGAACGATCGGCGCGGCAGCCGCCGCCGCGGCGGATGAGGCGGTGGATTGGGCCCGGATGAGCGCTTCCTTCGCCCGGTCGGCTTGAAGGGCGAGTTGCGCCCGGAGTATCTCGTTCCGTCCGCGGTCCGCGCTCGGGCCCGATTCCATCCAGAAGCGGATTCCCAATAGGAGCAGGCAGGGAATCGCCACCGCGACGGCGACGCGGACCGCCGCGGGACCTGATTTCCAGGGGGAACCGCCAGGCGCCGTCCAACGCGCGTGAAACGCCGACTGGGTATTCCGGCGGCCCAGCACCGACAGGGCCCAGAGTCCCCAGGGAAGTCCGAAAAGGTTTCCGGGCGGGACCACCATGCCGAGGGTGGTCGCGAACAACGCGAATCGGTAGGACGCCAGGCGCCGCATGCTCCGCGCTCCAAGGAGGGTCAGAAGACTGCCGATCAGCATCAGGGCCGCGCCAAGGAACACGGCGCTCTTCACTCCCGAAGGATCCGGACCCTGAAGCCATTGAACGAGGGGCGGAAGCGCGCCGTCGAGGTCCACGCCCCGGCGGTCGAGCGCGACGAGACCCACGGCGCCCGCGAGGATCAAGGCTCCGACCAAGAGATTGGCGGACGCGCCGAGGATCAGGCCGGCCGCGGCGATCCGGACCTGGCGGACACTGGCGGCGACGTCCGCGGCCGGCCCGGGGGGATGGGGCGGCGGTGGACTGACGGCCGGGGACGTTCGGGCTTGGGAAGCGTCGGCATGGTTGGAGACTCCTTCGGGTGGAGCATCGGAGAGGGATGTTCGCACGGAATCCAGCGCGGCCTTCAGATCGACGGCCCGCTGGAACCGCTGGCCGGGTTCCTTTTCGAGGGAGCGCAGGACCACCGCGTCGAGGCGCGGGTCCAGGGCCGCCTTGCGGGAGGGCGGCGAGAATTTTCCGAGCGGCAGTTCCCCGGTGAGCAATTCGTAGAAGACCACTCCCAGCGAGTAGATGTCCGCGCGGTGGTCCACCGACGAAGGGTGCTCGACCTGCTCGGGAGCCATGTAATGCGGGGTTCCGATAATGCGGCGCGCCTCGGTCAGGGGCTCGGCGGGACCGGCCGGGCCCAGAATCTTGGCGATTCCGAAGTCGGCGATCTTCAAGCGTCCTTGGGAGTCGATCAGGATGTTCTCGGGCTTGATGTCGCGGTGGACGACCCCTTGGTCGTGGGCGAACTGAAGCGCATCGCAGAGGATCGGGACGAGGGACAGGGCGTCCGCGGGTGGCGCTTTCCGGTCGCGGATCAGGGAACGGAGATTCGCGCCATCGACGTACTCCATCACGAGATAGAACAGGCCGTCGGATTCGCCGAAGTCATGGATGGCGACGATCGCCGGGTGGGCGAGGCGGGCGAGAGCGCGGGCTTCGCGGGCGAATCGTTCCGCGAACCGCGGTTCCTGTTCGCGCCCGGGAGCCAGGACCTTGAGGGCGACGAGACGGTTGAGGCGTGGTTGACGGGCCTTGTAGACCACGCCCATGCCTCCGCGGCCCAGGCATTCCAGGATCTCGAGATGCGGAAATCGCCGCGCGATGGCTTCGGGGGCTGCGGGTTCAGGCGCCCGGCCTTGTGGGCTGGAAGCGTCGGCGGCGTCGCCCGCGAGGTCGTGGGGAGGTCCGCCGAAATTCAGTCCGAGAAGGCAGCGCGGACAGAGCCCGTCCGGAGCGTCGGCAGTCAAAGCCGTCCCGCATTGCGGGCAGGGGACGGCGGCGGCTGCGGCGTTCATCACCCCATACATCAGGAATCCCGGAGGAGCGTTACACCGGGCGCGTGGATTCGTCACTCGCCGAGGGAGGCGAGCAGGTGGCGGATCTCGTCGTCGATGTCCTCGGGGCGGGCGACCGTGTGGGCGATCTCCTCGCGGAACAATTCCCGGAACCGGCGTCGGAGGCGGTGCACGGCGACACGGGCGGTGTTTTCAGTCAGGCCCAGGGCCCCGCCGGCCTCCGCGTAGCGCGCGCCCGGCGCTTCGGCCGTGAGGAACACCTTGAGACCCTCGTACTCGGCGGACTTTCCGCGGGCCACCGCTTCGGTTCGCAGGCGGGCCATCACCCGTTCCAGAAGGATCAGGGCCCAGCGCCGCTCGAAGATCCGATCGGCGGACCAATCACCCGAGGGTTCCGTTTGGTACCGTCTCTCGGCGAGGTCGGTGTCGAAGGGCACGTGCTCGGCGCCGCCCCCGCGTTTGGCGGCGTGCGAGCGTTCGCGGGCGTTGATGAGGAAACGTTTCAGGGCCACCAAAAGGAAACTGCGGAATCGGCCCTTCTCGGGGGCGACCGACCGAAGGGAATCCCGGCGGAGGAGATCGGCGAGGAACTCCTGGGTGAGGTCTTCGGCGTCCTGGGAGTTCACGCCCTGACGGCGGAGGTAGGCGTACAGCGGGTACCAGTAGTCCCGGCAAAGTCGGTCCAGCGCGGCTTCGGCGCCGGGCGCGTCGGGAGCCCCGGCCGAGAGGACGACGGACCAGTGGGTGGTGGCGAACCAGCCTTGCCCGGAGCCGTTCGGATTCGGTTGGGGAGAGGAAGGCGTCGGGGACTGCATGAGGCTGCGGCTTGGAGGCCGGTCCGGTCGTTGTGTCGGAGGCGGCCTCGGGGCGGAGGCGGGGTTGGCGTTGGCGGAGGTTGTAGCGTCGCGGGGACGAAAGGTCCTTCAAATTCTCGAAGGCCGGCTGGCGATGGGGGCGTCGGGGGGGAATACGGCGAGGGAGATCAGTCCTTGGAAGCGCCCGGTTTGGAGATTGTCCCTGACCCGCCGGCTGATAATCTTCGCGGGTAACGCTAGACGAAACCCGTTGCCGGACGCAGAGACCCGATTCTGAAACCTGAGGAACGCCGCATGACCCGCCGACCCGAATTGACATCCGAACCTGTTGCCGTGGAAGGATCTCCGTCACCCGACAACGCCGCCATGAGACCCAAATACCCCGGGATGAGGGTGACCTGCAACGGGAACCAGTTGGTGGCGCAATGGGTCGAGGCGCGGATCACCGAAGGCGGTGTCTTTTATCCGATCACCCCCTCGACCGAAGGCGGCGAACTCTATCAGCAATCGTACGCCCAAGGGGAACTGAACGTGTGGGGGCACTCGAAGGTGGCGGTCGAGACGGAGGGCGAGCACGCGGCGCAGGGCGGCGCGACGGCCTTTTCCGTGACGGGCCGGCGGACGGTGAATTTCACATCGGGCCAGGGGATCGTGTACGCGATGGAGCAGTACTACCACGCTCCTGGGAAGTTCTCGACGATGGTGCTGGAAGTGGGGGCCAGGGCGCTCACGAAGCACGCATTGAACGTGCATTGCGGGCACGACGATTTCTACGCGGCGCTCGACACCGGTTGGACGATGCTGATGGCCCGCGACGCCCAGCAGGCCGCCGACCAGGGGCTCATCCTCCGGTATGTGAACGAGTTGAGCCTCAATCCGGGAATGAACATCCAGGATGGGATGCTCACGACCCATTCCGAGCGGATGTACCTCGCGCCGGAACCCGAACTGCTCCGCGAGTACCTGGGGGCGCCCGACGACATCATCGAATGTCCCACCGAGGCTCAAAAGGAGTTGTTCGGGCCGACCCGACGGCGGGTGCCCCAGATGATCGACCCCAGGAATCCGATCCTGCTCGGACCCGTCCAGAACCAGGAACATCACATGAACGGCGTGGTGGCGCGCCGGAACAATTTCAACGAGCCCATCCTCGGGATGCTTGAAAAGGCGTACGAGCGCTTCGGGCAGTTGACGGGCCGCCGGTACGGCCTGGTGACGGGTTATCGGATCGACGACGCCGAGACGGTGTTCGTCTCGCTGGGTTGCGCCTCGGAAAACATCGAGGCCGCGTGCGATTACCTTCGCGAACAGCGCAACGCCAAGGTCGGCTCGCTTCACGTCAACGTGATCCGGCCGTTCCCCGAGGCGGCGGTCATCGAGGCCCTCCGGGGCCGGAAGAACATCATCGTCCTGGAACGGACCGATGAAGGGCTCGCCGGCGACAACCCGCTCGCGCGCGACATCCGGTCCGCCTTCGGCAAGGCGAACGAAGTCGTCCGGTTCGGCGGTTCCCTTCCACCCCTGAAGCCCGAGGAGACGCCGCGCGTGTTCCGGGGCGCCTACGGCATCGGTTCCCGCGATTTTCGACCCGAACACGTCCTGGGCGCCTACGAATTCGCGGTCGGCCAGACCCCCCGCAAGGACGGCCGCACGGCCGCCGACGGCGAGACGTTTTTCGTCCTCGGCGTCGATCATCCGTACCGCGTGATCAGCAAGGACACTCCGTCGCTCCTCCCCGAGGGCGCGATCGCCGTCCGGTTCCACTCCATCGGCGGCTGGGGCATGATCACCACCGGCAAGAACCTCGGTTCGATCATCGGCGACTTCGGCGGCTACATCTCGGAACGCGATCCCGCCTACGACGCCGACGGTCTGTTGATCGAAAAGATCAACGTGATGGCCAACCCGAAGTACGGGTCCGAGAAAAAGGGCGCCCCCACCAACTACTTCCTCGTCGTGGCCCCGGAACGGGTCCGCGTGAACTGCGAACTGAACCACGTCGACGTGGTCCTTTGCTGCGATCCCAAGGCGTTCACCCACACCAACCCGCTGGAGGGCCTGAAGCCCGGCGGTTCCCTGGTCTGGGAATCGAGCGACACGCCCGAAACCGCCTGGCAACGGGTTCCCGCGCAGTACCGGCGCTTCGTTCGCGACAACAAAATCCGGATCTTCATCCTGCCGGGCTTCGACATCGCCCGCGCCGCGACGAACCGTCCCGATCTCCAGCTCCGCATGCAGGGGAACTCGTTCCTTGGCGCGTTCTTCCGGGTCAGCCCGTTCCTCAAGCATTACGCCATCAGCGAGGAGCAGTTCCATGACGTCGTCCAGAAGCAGTACCAGAAGAAGTTCGGCCGGTTCGGCGACGCCGTCGTCGCGTCGAACATGACGGTCATGACCGAGGGATTCCGGCGCGTGCAGGAAATCCGCTATGGCGAGATCGAGGAGGACGACCGTTCGTCGATGCGGAATCCCCCCATCCAACCCATCACCGACGAGCCGCTGCTTCCGACGGCTGGCTGCGGATCGATTACCGGCGGGATCCCGCGCCCCGCGGGACAGACGCGGGCGCCGTTCCAGACCCTCTCGGCCTTCGACAAGGAGTTCCGCGCCGGCCTCGGCTACCATCAGCCCGCCGGAGCCTTCGCTTCGCTCGGCGTCATGGGCGCGGGTTCCGGCGCGACCCAGTCCAAGTACGTCGCCCGCCGGGAAACCCCGGTCTACATCGCCGAGAACTGCACCCAGTGCATGGAGTGCATCACGGCGTGCCCCGACACCGCCCTGCCCAACACCGCGCAGGAAGTCGGCACCGTCCTCCGCACCGCCGCCGTCCACTACGTCCGCGACCCCGCCGACCGAAAGAGCCTCGTCAACGAGCTCAAGGGCATTGAGGAACGCGCCCGAAGCCGAATGAACGAAGCCGTCAAAAAACGGGAGAAGGTTCCGTTCAAGGACATCATTCGGGACGAGGTGGGTCGGCTGACGTCGATCGGCGACGAGGCCCGCCAGCAGTTCACCGGGATCATCGACCAGCTCCCCATCGCCTACTCGAACGTTCCCGCGATCTTCCGGTCGCCGGAGCAGAAGACCCCGGGCGGCGGCGGCCTGTTCTCGATCTTCGTCAGCGACCTCTGCAAGGGCTGCGGCGAGTGCGTCCAGGTCTGCGGCGACCACGACGCGCTTCGGATGACGCGCGAGACGGAGGAGCTGAACGCCGAACTGACCACGGCTCAGATCTTCTCCCGGATGCTGCCCGACACGCCCCAGAAGTACCTCGGGCTCTACAACGACACGAACCCCGAGCAGTCCCGCGAGGCGGCCCTTCGGAATCACCTCATGGTCCGGCGCAACTACGAGGCGCTGGTCTCCGGCGACGGCGCCTGCGCCGGGTGCGGCGAGAAGAGCATCCTCCGCGCGGCGGCCTCGGTGACCGAAGCCCTGATGCGGCCGATCTACCATCGGAAGGCCGACCGGTTGCGTGGCAAGGCGACCCGGTTGGAGGCCGAGGGGCTCTCCGGGCTCGAGGCTTTGAAGGCCCGCGACGCCGCCCTGTACGAACGCTATCGCCGTCTCTTCGCCCACGTCGTCATGGGGCTCGGTGGCGAAAGCGACGACGACACCACGGCGCGCATCCAAGCCCATGAAAAGGAACACGGCGCGATCGACGCCCGGCAGGTCGTCGGGGGTCTGGTGGCCGTGCTCCAGAAGGACGCCTTCGATCATCGCGATCTCCAGGCCACCGACGGCCGGCGAGCCAACGGCATGTCCGTGATGATGATGGGCGCGAGCACCGGTTGTAACACCGTGTATGGCTCGACCCCGCCGTCGAATCCCCATCCGTACCCGTGGATGAACTCGCTGTTCCAGGACGGCGCCACCATCTCCTGGTTGATGGCCGAGTCCGTTATCCTCAGTCACTCCAGGCGTTCCGTCGTGCCGGAACGCCTGGCGGACGCCTTGCTCGAACGGGAGGGAACCGTTTCCGAAGCGGACGTCTTCACGCTCACCCACATGGATGACGCGGTGATGACCGAACAGGAGATTCGTGAGTTGCCGAAGGTCTGGGTGGTCGGCGGCGACGGAGCCTTGGGTGATATCGGGTTCCAGAACGTCTCGAAGGTCATCCTTCAGAACCGGCCCAACGTGAAGATCCTCATGCTGGACACCCAGGTGTATTCGAACACCGGAGGCCAGAACTCCGATTCCTCGACCATGCTGGGCGGGTACGACATGAACCAGTTCGGCGTGGCGTCCCAAGGCAAGCTGATCGAGAAGAAGAACGTCGCCGAGGCCTTCACCGCCGGTCACGGGTCGCCGTTCGTCGCCCAGGTTTCCATGGCGAACGCCGCCAAGCTCTACAAGGCGATGTTCGACGGGCTCGAATACCGCGGCACCGCCTTCTACCAGTGCTACACCACCTGCCAGCCCGAGCATGGCGTTGGCGACAACATGTCCGCCGACCAGGCCAAGCTGGTGCGGGACGGGCGCGGCATGCCGGAGTTCGTCTACAACCCGCGCCGTGGCGAGACCACGGGCGAGGCCATGGACATCAAGGGCAACCCGACCCTCGACCGCGACTGGTGGCGCACCAAGTTCGCCGGCAACGGCGAGGAATACGACTTCACCGTCGCCCACTGGGCGGTGACCGAGGGCCGCTTCCGGAAGCACGTCAAAGCCATCAGCGACGCCGACGCCGCCAAGTTGGTTCCGTTCGAGCTCCAACTGCTCTTCATCACCCAGGACGACGTCATCCACCGGCGGGTCTTCGATCCGAACCACCGGAGCTTCGTTCCCAACTTCGGCACCTTCATCAAGACCGAGATCGACGGGAAGCTGAAGTGCTTCTCCGTCAGCCGGCAGATGGTGCTCTTCGGCGTCGAGCGCCGTAAGGCATGGCGCATGCTCCAGAGCCGGGCCGGTGTGACGAACAAGGACTACCTCGCCCAGAAGGCGCTCGTGGCCAAGATCGACGCCGGAACGATCCCGATCGCCGACGCGAAGGCTCGCGCCCGCGAGGTGTTCGCCGCGGAGCTCGCGGCGCTGGGCTAGCCGTGGTACCGCCGGCTTTCAGCCGGCACCTGTGCCTTGTGTAGCGCCGGCTTTCAGCCGGCACCTGTGCCTTGTGTAGCGCCGGCTTTCAGCCGGCATCAGGGATGGACGGATCGGCTGCTTTTTTGCGATCCAAGAAATCCGTCGTTGTGGGGTTCTTCGTCGCGGAGGGGTGAAAGACGCCCTTCCGTTGGCCTTTCCGCGTCCCTGAATCAAGGTCCGTAGGACCGGCCTGTCTCTAGCAACGACCAGTCTCAAATGAATTCAGATCGAGATGGGGTCGGACGGAAAGGGGTCGGTCCATGGTATTGAAGTATTCGACGGTGGGGCATCGGCGAGAACCTGCGTATCCGATCCAAATACGCCAATACCATTGACTGACCCCTTCGCCGATCCCGGGCCATGAGAGTCCGTGACCGCCGCCCAAAGGGCCGCTCCTACGGAGCTTGGATTTTCTAGGGACCGATCGTTGCTATAGACCGGCCGCCCCTGACGGGGCTGCGCGGGGATTTTTTGCGACCGTATCAAGGGCGACGCCTTTGATGATCCGTTTATCCCCTGGGCTCGGAAACCCATCGATCCCTGCATCGGGAAGGCCGAATGCGATAGGTGACGCCGGGCCGCAGGACCAATACTCCCAACTCCCGCCGTCCCCGGGGTTCGTCGAGATGGGGTCGGTCCATAGTATTGAAGTATTCGACGGAGGGGCATCGGCGAGAACCTGCGTATCTAATCCAAATACGCCAATACCATTGACTGACCCCTTCGCCGGACCAAGGTCCGTAGGACCGGCCTGTCTCTAGCAACGACCGGTCTCAAATGAATTCAAGCTCCGTGGGAGCGGCCCTTGGAGTGGCGGTCATGGTGTTCCATTGCCCGGGATCGGGGTCGGAAGGGACATCCGCTGGGCCGTCCCTCTGGGGCTTGAGATCCATTTCTGGACACGTTCTATCGACAGGCCGGTCCTTCGGACCTTGGTTTGGGGACGCCGATCGGCCAACGGAAGGGCGCTTTTAACACCGAGGTGACGTCGAACCCTATGGCTCCGGATTTCTTGTTCTCAAGAAGCGGCCAATCTCCAGGCCGGCTTTCAGCCGGCATCGTTGGATCCTGGGGAGCCGAGGCAGTCCCGACTCCCTGGGTTCTTCGAAGACTGCGGTTCACTGTGCAGTGACGATTATATTTCACCAGCGAGGAATAATTGGCATTGCCCAGTTCACCACCATCCCGGCAGCGCCCTCGCCGGGAATAGTCCGATTTGGTGTTCGGATAGAGGTACAACGAGTTATCGAAGCCGTGACCGAAACTCGTGAAGGTAGTTGAACATGAGGCGATCCAGTTCCCATCCGTTGAGGCCGGCGTCATGAGCGGCATCAAGGTAGAATTGTTCGTGAAGGTGGTAGTTTGGGAACGCAATACCGAGAAGCTTGGAGATGTCTTTTATTCGGGCGTCGATGGCAATGGAGTCCCGAAAGTCAGGGTGATAGACATCCATCAATATATTTCGTGCATATTTGTCGCCTATTCCGTGAAAGGTTTTCAGGAATCGGATTTTTGCTTCGCGCTCAGGCAGTTGAAGCAACTGCTTCTTGGCTGCTTCCGGGCCGCCAAGCTGTTTTACGCGATTGAAGCAACGGACAATGTAATCAGCCTTGATGCCCGGCATGCGTACCTTGCCGTCGCGGCATGCGCTCTCGGCGACTGACAAACGTTGGTTGTCGGGTAGCGCAGCCAGCGCCTCATAGGTGATTCGGTTGTAGTTCTCGGGCTTGGAGAGTCCGGCCCATCCTGCCGCGCGGCCCATAGTGCCGAAGCTTTGGAGTAGAAAATGCCAGAGAAAGTCGGGACGCTTTAGGTGGCGCTCCCACGCTTTGAGGTCATCGAGTCGTCCCTTATGCTTCGCTGCTAGATCTTTCGCGATGGTGGCAAGCTTGACGCGGATTGTGGAGTAATCAGTCATGCGAAAATCGTGACTTCCTCATATTCCCCTGATGCTGCTCGCCGCGCCTCCTCCCGGTTGAGCTCAAGGATGTCGGCCAGCGCCTCGCGAAGGCTGAGTAGCAACTCCTCTCTCGTGCGCTCTTGCGCATTGGCGCCCGGGATCTCCTCAACCCACCCGATCCACCAATCGGCGTCCTTCTTGATGATCGCCTTGTACTCCATGCTCACTTTAAAAGGCTAGCGACACGGGCCGAGAATGGAAGCCGTCCGTACCGCCGGCTTTCAGCCGGCATCTTGGGATCCTGGGGAGCCGAGGCGGTCCCATCTCCAGCGGTTCCTCGAAGATTCCGGTTCCTATCCAACCCCTGGGACCGCCGTTGTCCCACCCCCGGGTTCATGCTCGCCCCCGTATGAACTCCAAATTGACCTGGCAGGTGATCTCGAACGCGGGCGGATGCGCCCTGGCTCTGGCGTCGGCGTGGATCTTCCTGGTCATGATTCTTTCCCTCGGCTGACCCGGTGGCCTTCCCGCCGATCTTCGTCCCGATCCGTCCCATCCCTTCGCGAACCGAACCAACGAAACCCACCTGCCGACATGGACCCCTCCTTTTTCGACCGCCCCCACCCACGCCGCCGACGGCGGCGCGGCATCCTGCCGGCGCGCCGTCGATCCCAGCGTTGCCTCACGCCGCCGATCCAGTTACCAGAGACGGGTGAATCCGCCCCTCAAGTCGACTACGCCTCGCCCGCGCCTTCTCGCCCCTGTTTTCCTCGCCTGCCTCATGATCGTCCCGGCGGGTTTCGCCCAGGAGAATTGGCCTGGCTTCCGCGGACCCGGCGCCCGTGGCGTTGGTGAATCATCGAGCCTCCCGATCGCCTGGGGGACCGGGACCAACGTGGCCTGGCGCGCGCCAATCCCGGGTCGCGGTTGGTCGTCGCCGATCGTCTGGGGCGATCGGATCTTCCTCACCACGGCGTTGAGCGAGGGCGAACTGGAGGCTCCCAAGAAGGGCCTCTATTTCGGCGGCGACCGAACCGAACCGCCGCCGCACAAGCACCAATGGCGCGTGCTCGGACTCGACGCGGCCACGGGGAAGGTCCTGTGGTCAAC
Organism: uncultured Verrucomicrobiota bacterium; assembly: GCA_942490575.1. Taxonomy (GTDB): domain Bacteria; phylum Verrucomicrobiota; class Verrucomicrobiia; order Limisphaerales; family CAIMTB01; genus CAIMTB01. The sequence goes on along the minus strand of CALNYA010000063.1, from coordinate 174,809 downwards.
CGAGGTCAAGGCGGCTTCCCCTTCGACGCCGGTTCACATCAAGAACACTTACGCCTCCGAGACGCCCGTCACCGACGGCGAACGAGTGTTCGCCTACTTCGGGACGCTGGGGCTGTACGCCCTCGACTTCGACGGAAAGGTCCTGTGGTCGCAGTCGGTTCCCGCCCGGAAGATGGCCCACGGCTGGGGCACGGCGAGTTCGCCCATCGTCCACGACGGCCGGGTCATCATCGTGAATGACAACGAGGAGGCGTCCTTCGCCGCCGCGTTCGACGCCCGGACGGGCAAGGAGGTGTGGAAGATCGCTCGGGACGAGCCCAGCAATTGGTCGACGCCGTATGTCTGGCGGAATACCGGGCGCACCGAACTCGTTCTCACCGGGCGCAAAAAAGTGCGCAGCTACGACCTGGACGGAAAAGCCCTCTGGGAATTGCAGGGCATGTCGACGATCACGATTCCCACACCGTTCAGCGCGGGCGGCCTCCTCTATGTCGCGGCGGGATACGTCGGCGACCGGATGAATCCAAACAAACCCGTCTACGCGATCCGGCCCGGAGCCTCGGGCGATTTGACCCTCCCGGAGGGCGACCGAACCAGCACCCACGTGGCGTGGATGGAACCGAACTCGGCGCCGTACAATCCGTCGCCGCTGGTGTATGACGGGCGATTCTACGTCCTCTGGGATTTCGGGTTCCTCAGTTGCCGGGATGCCGCCACCGGCCGGGAGATCTACGACAAGCAGCGCATCAAGACGGACGGCGCCGCCGGGTTCACGGCGTCGCCCTGGGCGTATCGCGGACGTGTCTTCTGCCTGAGCGAGGAGGGTGACACCTACGTGTTCAAGGCGGGGGATGAGGTTCAGCTCGAACGGGTCAATGCGCTCGGGGAGATGTGCATGGCCACCCCCGCGCTGGCCGGCGACAGTCTCTACATCCGGTCGTTCTCACATCTCCACCGGATACGGGACACCCCGTAGCCATCCCTGTACCGCCGATTTTGTACCGCCGACTTTCCAGTCGGCTCGGTGGTCGGACGGGACTGCCGGCTGAAAGCCGGCGATTTTGTACCGCCGACTTTCCAGTCGGCTCGGTGGTCGGACGGGACTGCCGGCTGAAAGCCGGCGTTACCCAAGGCCGTATCGCCGAACCATCCGTGAACCGCCGACTTTCCAGTCGGCTCGGGGGCCGAAAGGGAGGGATCCCGCGCTACCCCGTTTCAGGCCCGCTCAGTGCCAGTTGGACTCGGGGATCCCCGGAACGGGAATTCTCGCCGAGGTACATCCGGGTGAGTTCCCGTTGGCGGTGAAACCCGTGTTGCTCCGACCACCGGACGGCGTGGGAGTTGGGCTCGGGGATGTCCCAGAAGATGCGGCGTCCAACCGTTCCTGCGAGGAGCGATTCGAGGATCGACTCCAAAGCCACCGTGTCACGGGCGACGGCGGGTCCCAGATAGTCGGCCACCGCCCCCGGGCGGAGGAATCCGTAGCCGTCGACAATCCCAGGTCTCCCCTCATGCACCACGGCAGTCAGCCCTACCGTGCTCTGCGAGAGCGGTCAGGAGTCGTGTCCGGGGCGTTCCGAAGGCAAGCGTGTCCAAATCGGAAACCACGCCCCCGATCGAAAGATCCCCGGCTCGAACAGGTCGGATCGAACCGGGGGCGACTTGCCCGAGCGCCAATCCAGGATGTTCCCAGCGACTCGACATCCACTCCTCCTTGAAACCCAGGCGCTCGTACACCGGTTTGCCAAGGGGAGTCGCGTCGAGCTTGACGCAGCGGATGCCCCGGGCTCGCAGGTGATCGATGCAATGGAGGAGGAGCGCCCGCCCGATCCCAAGGCGTCGAACCTTGGGCCGCACAAGAACCATGCCGATCCACGCGAGGTCCGGTCCGTGAACGAGCGTCGTCGCCGTCCCGGCCGGCTCACCGTGCCACATGGCGACGAAGCAACCCTCCGGTTCCAGATCCAGGAATCGGCGCCAGTCTTCGAGGGTTTGATTCCAGCCGGCCGCCTGGCGCAAGGCATTGGCAAACGGCAGGTCGTCGGGCGTCATGCGCCGGATAGTCGGGACCGGTTCCATGTCCATCGGTGGGTCAGCCGTAGAAGTACCCCAGCTCCCGGAGCGAGGTGAAGTCTCGCGGACGCTCGGTGGTGCGATGTCCCAGGATGACGTGGTCGAGGACCTCGATCTTCAGGAGTTGACCCGCGCGTATGAGATCGCGGGTGACGCGGATATCCGCCTCGGACGGGGTGGGATCCCCGCTGGGATGGTTGTGGGCGAGGATGATCGCCGAGGCGTTGGCGGCGATGGCCCGGCGAAAAACTTCCCGCGGATGGATCAGCAGCGTGTCGAGTGTGCCCTGCGCGAGGCGTTCCCCGATGATCAACCGGCGCCGGGTATTGACCAGGAGCAGGTGAAATGTCTCGACCTCCAGGGCGCGCATGTCCTCCCGCAGGAAGTCGGCGACGCGTTCCGGCGTGTCGAGCTGGGGCGTTTCACGACGGACCTCCTGGCTCATGCGGCGCGCGAGTTCGAAGGCGGCCTTCAGCGTGACCGCCTTGTCGATCCCGATTCCCGTCACCTGGCGCAAGTCGTCGGCGGTCGCCGCGGCCAGGCGGGTGAGGGAATGATCAAAGACCCGGAGGAGGTGCTCGGCCAAGGTGGTGACGGGAATGGCTTTCGCTCCGGTTCGCAGGAGGATCGCGACCAATTCCGCATCGCGGAGTCGATCCGCACCCAGGGCCGCCAGGCGCTCGCGCGGCCTGTCGTGCGCCGGCGTGTCCCGCATCAGGAGGCTCATCCGGAGTCTGGGTTGGTGGGAGACTGGGTGCGCGTCATACGCTGAAAACGCGGGACCTGGCGGGAATCTTACAAGGAAAGACGGTGCGACAGAGGAGTAGCGACGGCTTTCAGCCGGCCGTGGAGATTGGCCAATTTTTTGACCAACCCCGGAGGGAGATGGACCGGTCATCGAAGGCGGCATTCTCGATTCGGTCGCGAGAAACCCCCGCACAACCCCGTAGGGGTGGCCGGTCTATAGCAACGATCGGTCGCGAATGAATTCAAGCTCCGTAGGAGCGGCCCTCGGAGCGGCGGTCATGGGCTTCCATCGCCCGGGATTGAGGTCGGAAGGGACATCCGCTGGGCCGCCCCCCGGGGCTTGAGATCCATTTCTGGACACGTTCTATAGACAGGCCGGTCCTACGGACCTTGGTTCGGGGACGCGGATCGGCCAACGGAAGGGCGTTTTTCACACCGAAGTGACGTCGAACCCTATGGTTCCGGATTCTTGTTCCCAGAAAATGGCCAATCTCCCAGCGCCGGCTTTCATCCGGGCGTTCAGGGCGGACTGGTCAGTCTGAAGAATCCGGAGGCTGCGCCGATCGGGATGGTCGCGGGCGGCCGTTCGGCGAATTGAGTCCAATCCGGTGGCGAAATCCGCGTCGCATGTTCGAGCCTGAATCCCTCCGGCCACCAAAGGATGGTCAGGTCGGACGATCCCGTATCGCGCGGCGCGAAGACGAGTCGCGGTGGAGTCAGCGGATCGAGCGCTCCCGCCACGAGTTGGACGGCGTCGATCTCGTTCCAGCCCGGAACACGAACCGAATCAAGAGCAAGTCGGACCCGGGTCACCGGTTTGGCGGTGATCGGAAAGCGGACGCTCAACCAGCCGATCGACGCGCGGGGATAGGCATTGGTGTCGGGGCCCTGGAACACCGTCTGGGACTGTCCCTCGGCGTCGAGGAGATCGACGCGCGAGATGGCGCCCGGGTTGAAATTCTGTCGCACCCGCACGCCCGAGGCGCGGACGGGATTCGCAAAGGTGAGTTCGATCCATTCGTCCGGTGCGTCGGCTAGTAGGGTGGCCCAGGCGTTCACGTTGTCGCCATAGAACCGGACATCGGGAGCGCCCGTGGCGCGCGCGGCGGAGTAATCGGAGGCGCGATACTCGCTGCTGGCCCGGGCCGTGGCGGCCCATTGCCCACGGGAATCGAGCGCGAAGTATCGGTCCTGATCGTCGGCGTTCGTCGGCTCCGGCCCGTGCCTCGGGCGACCGCCAGCCCGAAATGCAGTTCCGGCGTGAGTTGAGCGTCGGGCACTTCGGGCGTCGCATCCACCTGCTGACGCCATTGGAGCAGGATCAGATTCGGCAGGTCCGGGTCGGGAGCCAGGTCGGGAAAGTCCGGGTCGACGACCGGTCGTGCGGCGTCGAGGTCGAAGGCCGCCTCCACCCAGGCGTGGGCTTCCGTCGTGTCGTCCTGGGCCAGGAGGATACGGGAGAGCATGACGGCTGGGTCCGGAGACGACGGTTCCAACAAGAGCCACTGTTGGGCGGCGGATTCGGCTCGGAGAAGGGGTGCGACCGCCTGACGGGTCAGGTTCAACCGCTGTTCGGTGGGAACTCCGATCTCCGACGCGGCGATGCGGAGGACCCAGGCTTCTTCCAAGGCGTCCTCGGCCACCCACTGATGCTGGCGGATCAGAGTGGGGATATCGGGCGGGGCGGGTGGCGCTTCGACCGTCACCTCGAGCGGCGCCGACTCGATCGTGCCATTCCAGTACTGGTGGACCGCGTGTTTGAGCGAGGAGGTGAATCGGGCGGTGACGGTGTACTGGCCTGGAGGGATCGCCGCCGTCTGGGCGCCCGGAAGCCGATAGTACGGGGCGGGGTAGGTTTCGCCCGGGCTCAACCAGGGGTCATTTGAAAATGGCAGGCGGGGCGGAACCCACGTCCAGGCCACCGTGGCGCCTTGGGCATCGCGGACGATGAGTTGGGCATTGGTCGGCCAATCGCGCGAGCCTCCCGGGACCTGGAAGGTGGTCGCGCGGCGGTCCGGCGGAACGAAGAGGGATGCGCGAACACCCCACGGCGATCCTTGGACCAGGGCTCCCGGGAGGACGGATTCGAGCCGCATCCCAAGCCCGACGGGACCGAGGACCTGGATGGTCACGGGTCGGGACACCACGCGTCCGCGCCAGCCGTCGCCAGCCGATGCCGCGAGTTCGGCCCGCGCGGTGTAGGTGCCAGGAGGGATGGACGTTGGAGTGGTCCGCGTATCGAGGAGAAACGACGCGGCGGTTGGAAGCCTGGGAGAGACGGTCAGGGGTTGATCGCGACCCGGGGCGGAGATGCGAAATGGACAGATCACATCGGCACCCGTGGCATCCGTCACCAGCAGGCGGAGGGCGCTTCCCCAGCCACCGGGCGGAGCGATGCGCCACGGAGCGAGCGTCGAACCACCTTTCGCGAAAGGATGTTCGATTTCGACCTTGAAGATGACGGTGCCCGGGGGACGCCACATCCTGGATTCAGGAAAGACCTGGGAGAGCAGAAGGGTTGGGTCGCCGGGAGCCAGCAGCACGGCGTCCTGCGCGGTCAGTCGGACCGGGATGAGCCATGCGGCGAGGCACGCGACCAGGACCGGAACCCAGCGCGGGCCGCGGTGCCGGCCGGGAGGATGAACAGCGGGCGGATTCACGGGTGGATCAGGGAAGGTGGTCGGCGATGATCATCTGTTGGTTGGCGGGGGCGGCGACATCGCTATCGCCATAGCGCGGTTCCGGGAGGTGATCGGGGGCGTTGACGCCGGTGCCTTGGCGCGTCGTGCCGAGGACGGTTCCGCGCCGCTCCGCGCCCCGATGCGGGTCGGTCAGGCGATAGATCGGGCGGCCGCTCGGGTCGTTCAGACGGGAGCGATGGATGTCGGCGAACCAGTCCCGCATGACACAGTAGTCGGGCCCGGAGTGGGCTCCGCCTTTCTCGCCGACGAGCCACCGGAAGGTGATCAAATGATGGCGGCGGCCCTTCACCCAGTTGTCCTGATCGGCGGGAGACTGGCCGGGCGGGACCCGGGTCGGCGCCTGGTCGATGGCGCGCCGGACGCGGGCGCTCCACTTCTTCGCCACGTCCTCGCCGAAGGAGTCGAGGACCACGACGGGGGTATTGGGAAGGAGGAGCATGAAGGGTGCCTCGGCACCGCCCGGCGGCGGGAGTTGGAGTTCGAAATAGCGGAGGTGGTCGTCCGGACCCGGGCGGTCGACCCCGACGGCCTGGAACAATTGCTGGAGCACGATGGATTCAAGGAGGGACTTCTGATCGACCGAGGGAGCCACGCCTGGAAGGGCGAAGGGCACTCGCGCGCGGACGCCGTTCCGGAGGCGGCTGCCGGGAGGGAGGAGGACGTTCGGTCGCACGGTCAGCCGGCTTGTGACGATGGGAAGTCCCTTCTGTGGCCCCGCGGTCGGACCGTCCTTTCGGTTCTGGTTCACACTCAGCTTGGAGAAGGCATCCAGCTCCGAGTCGCGCGCCCGGTGAACCTGCAAGCCGCTGAGTTTCTCGAAAGTCGACAAGGCCGCGTCGGCGATCGCACCGCCATCGTTCGAGACCACCAGGTCCTTTTGGTGGGGGTCCAGGGAGCGGTGCTCTCCCTGCACGTAGATACCCCGATACTCCTCGTAGACCGAGAGGCCGTCACCGTCGGCGCCCGACTTCCCAAAGGGGCGCGGTTCGTCATCCTCGTTGTCGGCTTTCGCGGACACGCCGTTCCGGCTCGCCCAGTGCTCGGGCACTTTGCGTTGCACATGGCGACGCGGAATCAGGATGTCGGTTTCGGGCGCCGACAAGGGCGCGGGCACCAGTCGGCCGCGGAGAGTTCGTCCGTCCTCCAGTTCAGCCTCCACCCGGAGCGTGGACCACCCACCCCAATCGTGCGGATGCACCTCGATTCTTGAGGACAATTCGCCGGTGCTTGGCGAGTGCTCGGATCTTTGTCCCTCGGGATCGGTGGTCCAACCGACCAGTCGGAGGTCGGGATCCGAGTCCTTGGCTCCGAGCGGGAAGTTCAGCGCGACGCCGGGCTCCCGCGAGGTCTCCAGGAGTGTCCACGTGTATTTTTTCACGCGCACGCGATCCAGATTCGCACCCGTCGGGCTTTCGACGGTGGCGACGAAGGCGAGGGGTTCGCCGGGACTGAGGTCGGCCTGGAGCGAAGGGAGCCATTGGGCGTAGCGGGAAGAGCGGACGATCAGCTCCGTTTCCGGCAGTTGATCATGGAGCGTCCAGTTCAGCACGGCGCTCATCCTCCAAGGCTCGCCCAATCCGCCCGGTGGCGTCTTGAACACGACGTTGGTGTGGCCTGTGTAAAACCCGCCCTGAAGACCCGCCGCCAGATCCACCACGGAAAAGAATGTCTCGGTCGGGCCCTTGGGATAGCGCCCGGTGTCGATCACGAACCCGTCGGGTCCTTTTCGATCCGTGGGCTCGGTGGCGTGGTGAACCAACTCCTCGGCGAATCCGCCCTTGGGACCCTCCAGATAACTCGCTTGGCCCTCGTAGGAAGACTCTCGATCGAGGGACTGCTCCCAAATCCCGACTCCGATACCGCCGGTCCAGGTCGCCCGCGCGGGGTCGAGGAACAGTTCGAGGAGAAGTTCCCGGGCCTCGATCGGATGGGCGGCTGTCCAGCTTTCCCGGGCCTTGTAAATCATGCTCGGCCCTCCTTCGCCGTGGCTTTCGTAGGAAAGGGTGGCCACATCGTTGCGCTGGGCCATCACCGTGTTCAGCCCGCCGGGCTTGGTGCGGATGGCCAGAACCGAACGCTCGTCGGGCGGATTGCCCAAAACCTCGGGTAGGATCTCGACTTCAATTTCGCCCGCGTAGGTGTGCAGGACATCCCAGTTCTGGCGGTCGGCGTTGTTGAACTCGGGCTCGGACCCCGAACCGTCGAAGGTGAAGTTGACGCGCAGGTAGGAGCGGCCCGCCGTCCCTGGCAGGTCGGCCGCCCGGATCGGCGGCATGGCGAACAAGTTGAGAACGAGGAGAACACCCAGCGTGGACGCCGGATGCGAAAGGACCCGCGTGTGGCGCGGGAAGGAAAGGCCGCGATTCCGACCGTTCCGTGGCAGGGGGTTCATTCGAAGCGGGGGGACAGTAGCGGCCCTCTTTGGGGTTTCAAGGGTGGCGGGGCCGGGTCCCGGGGGGCACTTCAGCGCACTTCACTTGCGTGGTGCCGCCACCCATGCTAGCCCACGCGAATGAGCTTCCCCGCGCTTGCGGTCGTCGTGAATTCCGCCGGCCAGACTGTCGTGCAATCCGGAATCGGGCTGGGTTCGGCGATCGCCGTGGTTTGTTCGTGGCAAAGGAATCGCTCGATCCTCTGGGCGATCATCGCGGGGCTTCTCTCCTGGTTTTATGTGGTGTACTTCGCCCTGACCCGAAGGTCGGACGAGACGAAACCGTAGGAGCTCGCACCGGTCCATCCCGGTTCCGTCGCCCGCGCGATCCGCGATCCACGATCCCAATCCCGCGACGTCCGACCGGACGTTCCACCGGGTCCGGACGGTGGGTGGATCCGCGATACGGAGGGCGGCCGTGTTCAAGGGCAGGAACTGGTGCGCGATGTCCCCAACGCCCGGCCGGTGAGGTTTCCCGCATCCGGAAAATGCCTGTCAACCCATCGAAGAGGGGTGTCGCGAACCCCTGAATCGTGGAGAAGTGGGTCGCGTCAGGAATACCTACAGCACGTGAGACTGGAAGTCGCCGTCGGGATGCTCGTTCGAAATCGATATAAGCACTTTGTAATAAGAGTGTTGTGACTCGTCTCGGGCTCCTCAATTTTGTGGAGCCGCTTCAAGGTGTGTCGGTCCTTTTTACAGTCTGCCTTGGATCCGTGGCTTAATTCGGATTCGGATCGGAGAATCGATTCGTTCACAAGCTATTTAATCGTAATGGCTTGCGATGGTTGCCGGTCCAAGATGGGCGAGGTGTATGACTGTCTGGTACGTTGATTGCTGCCTAGAGCTCGCCCGGCGGGCGGATGAGAAGGGGAGAGGATCCCAAAGTCGGCCAACACGCAGATAATTTAGATTGCTATGAAAAAATTCACATTCGTTGCCGCCTGTGTTTTTGGGGCCCTGGCCCAAACAGCGCTGGCCGTCAGTTGCGGTGATTCCGGCACGATCGCAAACGTCGTGGGTGGCGGTACCGACAGCTACGATGACTGCGCCGGGTGGTTTTCGGGGAATATCAACGGCAACGCGGCGGAGTTGACCGCGATCGCGGCTGAATTCGGCGGCACTTCGGCTGATTGGACTTACCAAGGCAAGAGTGACGATGCCGGCAACGGGCCTTTCGGCAGCAACCCGAGTGCGACGTCGGGAACGGTCACATTCGATTCTCCGGTGACGTCCGCGTTTGTGGTCGGGATCAAGGGCGGGCCCAGCTACAGCTATTACTATTTCCTCGCCAACGCGGCCGGCATTGAGTCGATCGCTTTCGATACCCTCGGGGTCGTGAAGGGTAACGGAAAGGCGGGTCCGGACTTGTCTCACATGGCGCTCTACACCATGCGCAGCGCGGGTCCGGGTGGGGATCCGGGTACTGGGCTTCCGGATACCGGCTCGATGGTTGCCCTCTTGGGTGTGAGCCTGGCGGGTCTCGCGATGATCCGACGCCAGAGCTGATCCCCATGAGCCGGACCCAGCAGGGTCTGGCGGTCCGATCTAGTTTTCAGCGGAAACCAAACCCTCCGGAGGAGCAATCCTCGGGAGGGTTTTGCGTTTCGAATGCAGGCCCTGTCCGGGTGGACGTGGCGTCCCCATGCCGAGGGGTTCGCTGCTCCAGCGGGCCTGAAATAGGAGGTCGTTTTCCTCACATGGCGGGAGTGCGACTACGCCCTCTGGAGGCTTCGCCTTGGGCCTTGCTGTCAGAGTTCGCGCTCAACGAGGCGACCGATCTCGGAGGAGCGGCCTGGACGGTCTGGCGATCAGGTTCTGGACAACTCCGATCCCGGAACCTCCGACCGGGCCTTCTACCGGATCCGCGCGTTGAACGTGTGACTGCGGAGACCTGCGTCGGTGGTTCCCGGGCGAACGTTCGTTTCCCCGGGGTCGCCGGGGGTGGTGGGCGGCGCGCCGCGGTGGCCCGATTCCGCCTGTTAACCTTTCCGGATTTCGGGCATTTGCTGCCGTACCACAAGCCCCATGGACGACCAGGAAGCCGAGAGCCGGTTCGTGACCCAACTGACGGAGATTCAGTTGCCGCTGCGGCTTTACGTCATGTCGCTGCTCCCGGGCGATTCCGGGGTCCATGACGTGGCGCAGCACGCGAACACGACACTGTGGCGCAAGCGGGCGGACTTCACTCCCGGCACGAATTTCAAGGCCTGGGCTTTCAGCATCGCCCGGTTCGAGGTGCTCAATCACCGGAAGCGGCAGGCGCGGGACGCGAGGCTGGTTTTTGGCGAGGATCTTGAGGTCACATTCGCGGAGGAACTGGCGGGCTTGCCCGACGAGTCCGAGCAGCGACACGAGGCGTTGAAGAAGTGTCTCGGCAAACTGCGGCCCAAGGATCGCGAACTCCTGCTGCACCGGTATTCGAACGCGGGAACTCTCGCCGAGTACTCGGCCACGTCGGGTCGCAGCGCGGGCGGCCTCAAGGTGACGCTCCATCGCCTGCGCAACGCGTTGCTCGCGTGCATCCGCGGGGAACTCCTCGACCAGGAGGCCGGAACATGACGCCCCGGGAGCGCCAGCAACTCATCGACGAACTCCTCGATGGAGCGATCTCGGAGGCGAACTTCCTCCGGCTCGAAGCGGAGTTCTCCGTCGATGGGGAGGCGCGCCAGGAGTACTACGACCGCCTCGCGCTGTCCGCGCTCCTGGAAGTCGAAGCCGGTTCCAGGGTCGGCGCGACCGCTGGGGCGCCTTCTTCGGTGGCGGTGGCGGTGACGGTTCCGGAACCCGCTTGGGTGTCGGCGAGGCGCTGGATTGCGGCGGTCGCCGGTTGGGCTTCGGTCCTAGCGGCCCTGGTCCTGTTGGTCGTCCTGTGGCGCGGGTCCCACACCCCGGAGAATCGACCGGGATCCCCGTCCGAGCAGCGCGCCAGCGGCTTCGCCGTGCTCGCGGCCCAGGCCAACGCGGTCTGGAGGAACCCGGGCGCCCTGGCGGACCGCGCCCTCGTGCCGGCGGGTCCCTTGCATCTAGCGTCCGGAGTCGCCCAGATCGAACTGTTCAGCGGCGTGACCGTGATCGTCGAGGGCGACGCCGAATTCGAGATCGTCTCCCCGATGGAAATGGTCGTGACCCGCGGCAGGATGCGCGCGCATGTGCCCGAGCCCGCGCGCGGGTTCCGGATCCGCACCGCCGAGGGCCGGATCGTCGATCTGGGAACCGAATTCGCCCTGGACGTCTCCGCCGGTCAATCCGAGGTGCATGTCCTCGATGGCGTCGTCGAATGGCATCCGCGGGCGGAGGCGATGCGGCGCATGGGGAAGGGGGAGGCGCTGCGTTGGGGCACGGATGGGCGGGGGCTCCCGTGGCGGCCGATGCCGGGAACTTCATCGGGTTGGCCGAGTTCGACGTCCGATTGGCTTTGGCCCGCCGGATGCGCCACGAGGAATGGGACCGGTATGGAGCGAACCTCCGGCGCGATCCCCGGCTGACCGCGTATTACCGGATGGGCGCGGCGGATGGTTCCAGCCGGAGGTTGCCCAACGAGGCCGCGGCGGGCGGGCGGGCCGTGACCGAGGGCGCCATCGTCGCCGCCGCCCGGGCCGCGGACCGCTGGGGGATCGCCGGCGGCGCGCTGGACTTCAGTCCGACCGGCAGCCGGGTCCGCGTCACGGTGCCAGGCGAGTACCGTTCCCTGACCCTGCTGTGCTGGGTGAAGATCAACAGTCTCGACCGCTGGTACAATTCGCTCTTCCTCACCGACGGCCACGAGTTGCACGAGCCGCACTGGCAGATCATGGACGACGGGCGCCTATTCTTTTCGGTCAAGAAGAACGACTCGTGGGATCCGAAGAAGAGCGAGAAGGACAAGCATGTCTTTTACTCGCCGAAGTTCTGGGACACCTCCCTGAGCGGCCGGTGGCAGATGGTCGCGACGGTCTACGATGTCGACGCCCGCAAGGTCACCCACTTCGTCGATGGCCGGCCGATCAGCGAGGAATCAGTGCCCCCCGAGTACCTCGTCGAAACCGTGACCATCGGGGCGGCATCCCTGGGCAACTGGGGGTTGCCCGAGCGCGACGAGGCGCGCTTCGCGGTCCGCAACCTGAACGGTTGCATGGACGAGTTCGCCCTCTTCTCCGCCGCGCTGACCCCCGCCGAAATCCTGGATATTTACGAACATGGCAGACCGTAGATTGAAACCGACCCTGGCCGCCTGGCTCCTTCCGATGCTGCTGTTCGCGGCGGGCCCCGTGCTGGGTGCCGCCGACAGCACCTCCGTCGAGCGGGACTTCACTCTCAAGGTGCTTCCGCTCCTCAAGGAGAAATGCTTCGCCTGCCACGGCGAGGATCCGAAGAAGCTCAAGGGCGGCCTGAACATGCTCTCTCGGGAAGGCCTGCTCCAGGGAGGCGAGAACTTCGACGAGCGTGCTCGTGCCCGGCGAGCCGGAGTCGAGCGTCCTGATCAAGGCGGTCACGTGGAAGAATCACGATCTCGAGATGCCGCCGAAGGAGAACGATCGGCTGACGCCCGGAGCAGATCGAGGGATTCGAACGATTGGATCGACGCGGGCGCGCCCTGGCCCGACGCCGAAGCCCAAAGGAAACTGCGCGAAGCCGAATGGGCCGTCGTCTCGACCGCGGATGGTGTGATCGTGAAGACGAGCGGCGGGCTCGCCGATGAATGGACCTACCGCCGGTACAAACCGGAGGATCTCTGGGCGTTCCAGCCGGTGAGAAACCGGCGGTGCCGGAGCGGCGATAGCCATCCCGTGGATGCCTTCATCGAGCCGAAATTGGCGGAGAAGCAGGTGGAGAGCCCGCTGCGGGCGGATCCGCGGACGCTGATTCGTCGCGCCACCTTTGACCTGACCGGGCTGCCGCCGACGCCGGAGGAGGTCGATGCGTTTCAGAGGCGTGGAGCGGGACTCCGGAGGAAGGCCTGGGAGGAATCTGATCGACAGGCTGCTGGCCAGTCCGCACTACGGCGAGCGCTGGGCGCAGCACTGGTTCGACGTCACGCGGTACGCCGACACCGGGGGCATGGCCAACGACTTCGAGCGCTCGAACATGTGGCGGTACCGCGACTACGTCATCCGCGCCTTCAACGACGACAAGCCCTACGACCAGTTCGTGGTTGAACAACTGGCGGGCGACGAACTCGCCGACGTGGCGGCCCTCGAACGTCTCGGCGGCGACGAGGCGGCGCTTGCGGACGTTCGGAAGCGCGGGGACTACACCGAAGGGAAGCCCGAATGGATCGTGGCCACCGGTTTCCTGCGGATGGGTCCATGGGACAACGCGATGGTTTCCGAGGCGGAGGCGCGCCAGATCTACCTGGACGACCTCGTGAACAACGTGGGTCAGACGTTCCTTTCGACGACGATGCGCTGTTTCAAGTGCCACGATCACAAGTTCGATCCGCTGCCCACACGCGACTATTACCGGTTCTACGCGGCCTTTTCCGGCGACGCAGATGGCGGAACGGCCGCTCCGGCTTCTCTGCCGGAGGAGAACCGGGATGGGTTTGAGGAGGGCAAGCGCATTCGTGGAGCGCATGCTGGCCTTCGCGACGACCGAGAAGAACGAGATCGAGGACAAGCGGGAGACCGCCGCCCGGGCCTGGTTCGTGGAGCACGGACTCGAGTACGTTCCGGAGCCCAAGAGGAAGGACCTTCCCGACGAGAAGAAGCCGCCGCGCAATGTGGGGCTCGATCATGTGGCGGAGGGACAGCTGAAGGTGCGTGAACAGGACGAATGGATCTGGACCCGGACCCTGGAACGCTACGAACCGATGGTGCAGAGCGGTCTACAACGGCGCCGAGCCCATTTCGCTGGCCTGGAACGCGCCCGCAAGCTGCGCATGCCGAAGATCTCAAGATTCGCACGTCCTGGCGACCCGCCAACCACATCTTCACCGGAGGCGCCTGGAGGCGCCAGGCGCCGAGGTCAAACCGGGCATCCTGAGCGCGATCCATCTCGCGGCCGATCCCGACCGGCCCGGCGAGGATCCCTACCTGCTTCCCGAGCCCGTGCGGGTCCGGCGGCTCGCCCTCGCGACCTGGATCGCGCACCCGCGCAATTCACTGGCCACGCGGTCCATCGTCAATCGGATCTGGCAGCATCACTTCGGCGAACCGATTGCCGGGAACCCCAACAATTTCGGGGTCAAGGGAGCCAAACCCACGCACCCGGAACTCCTCGACTGGCTCGCATCGGACTTCGTCTCCAACGGATGGAAGCTCAAGCGCCTTCACCGGCTGATCATGACTTCGGCGGCGTACCGGCAATCCAGCCGGCATCCGGAAGCGGACCGCTTGAGGGAGACCGATCCCAACAACGATCTGCTGGCCTACTTCCCGCCCCGCCGGCTGACCGCCGAGGAAATGCGCGACGCGATGCTCGCCGTGACGGACGAGTTGAACCCGGCGATGGGCGGGCTTCCGGTGATGCCGGAGATCAACATGGAGGTGGCTCTCCAGCCGCGCATGATCCAGTTCTCCCTCGCCCCGTCGTATCAGCCCTCGCGCACCCCGGCCGAACGCAATCGCCGGTCCATCTACGCCTACCGGGTGCGCGGCCAGGCCGACCCTTTCCTCGAGGTGTTCAATCAGCCGAATCCCAACGACTCGTGCGAGGATCGGGACGTCGCCGCGGTGTCGCCCCAGGCTTTCACCCTTCTCAACAGCGACCTGATGGGTGATCGATCGATCGCTCTCGCGCTCCGAGTGGAGCGGGAGGCCGCGTCGGCGGACGATCGTATCCGGCGCGCCTTCCGACTCACGCTTGGGCGCCAGCCGACCGACGCCGAGATCCGGCGGATGACCACCTACTTGGACGCGATGGGGAAATACCACGATGGCGTGAAACCCGAGCCGGTCCGGTATCCCACGCGGGTGACGCGGTCCGTGGTCGAGGAGTTTTCCGGCAAGTCCTTTGAGTACGAGGAGGTGCTGCCAGTGTTCGAAGACTACGTCCCCGACCCGAAACCGTCCGACACGACCCCCGGCACGAGGGCGCTCGCGGACGTTTGCCTGCTCCTCTTCAACAGCCACGAATTCATCCACCTCGACTAGCCAGCCCGCCATGAATCCCATCTGTTCGCGTCCCTTTTCGACACCCGCATCGCGCCGTCAGTTCCTTTACGGACTTGGCGCCACGCTGGGATCCGTCGCGTTCAGCAACCTGCTCGCGAAGGAGCCGGCCGCGGCGGCCGTCGCTTCGCCCCTCGCGCCCAGGAACCCCATGTTCCCCGCGCGGGCGAAGAACGTGATCCTGCTCTTCATGGAGGGAGGGCCCGGTCACATGGACACGTTCGATCCCAAGCCGAAGCTCGGCGAACTCCACAAGAGCGAGTCGAAACTGACGCGCGGCCAGGAGACGGGCTTCAAGTTTTTCGTCGGCAGCCCGTTTCAGTTTCGGAGGGCCGGCCAGTCGGGGATCGAGATGTGCGACCAGTGGAAGCATCTCGCCGATCCCGAGGTCGCGGATGAACTCTGCAATTTCCGGGGGTGCCAGGCGGAATCGTTGAACCATCCCGAGGCGCTCTACCACATGAACACGGGAAGCCGACTGGGCGCCGATCCGGCGCTGGGCGCCTGGGCGACCTACGGCCTCGGCACGACGAATCAGAACCTGCCCGGGTACGTCGTCATGACCGAGTTGGCGTTTCCCCAGGGCGGCTCCCGCAATTGGAGCAACGGCTTCCTGCCCGCCTACCACCAGGGCACGCGCCTCCGCACCGAGGGATCGCCCATCCTCGACCTGAGCCCGCCGTCGTTCAAATCCCGCGAACACCAGCGACGCGCCCTGGACGAATTGACCTTCCTGAATTCGCGATACGCCGCGGCCCACCGGGAGCAGCGGGATCTCGCCGCCCGCATGGAGACCTACGAGCTGGCCTACCGCATGCAAATGGAGGTTCCGGAGGTCCTCGACCTCGGTGGCGAACCCGGGCACGTCCGCGACCTCTACGGCCTCGACGATCCGGACACAGCGACGTTCGGGCGCCAGTGCCTGATGGCCCGGCGTCTCGTCGAGAAGGGGGTCCGTTTCGTCCAGATTTTCAGCGGCGGCTGGGACAGCCACGACTACCTCGAACGCGCCCACACGGAGCGGATCCGCAGCGTGGACAAGCCCATGGCCGGCCTCATCCGCGACCTCAAGCAGCGCGGCATGCTGAAGGACACCCTCGTGGTCTGGACGGGGGAATTCGGTCGAACCCCGGACAACAACAAGCGCGGCGGCGTCTATTCCCTGGGTCGTGGGCACAACGCGGACGCGATGACCATGCTTCTCGCGGGGGGCGGCGTGAAACGAGGTTCCATCGTGGGCGCGACCGACGAGTTGGGCGCGAGCGCCGTGGACTGCGTCCACCCGATCCGCGACCTGCACGTCACGCTGTTGCACCTCCTGGGCCTCGACGACAACAAGCTGACCTACCTCCACGCCGGCCGTTACAAGCAGCTCAGCCAGTTCGGAGGCAAGGTCATCAAGGAACTCCTGGCTTGATCGGGACGCGCGGCACCGAAACCGCCATCGCCGACGGATCAGCAATTCATGAAGCAACACCCAGCCATCACCATCGCCGTCGTACTCACCATCGTCCTTGGGTTCGCCCGGGCCGTCACCTTGTCCGCCGGAGCAGCCGACAGGCCGAACATCCTGTTCATCATGTCCGACGACCACACCTCGCAGGCGATCGGCGCCTACGGCGGGCGGTTGGCGGCCTTGAATCCCACGCCGACGATCGACCGATTGGCGCGGGAGGGGATGCGCTTCGACCGCGTGTTCTGCAACAACTCCATCTGCACGCCGAGTCGCGCGAGCATCCTGACCGGGCAGTACAGCCAGCGAAACGGCGTGCTGGATCTCGACGGGGTTCTTCCTCCCGAACGGCATTACCTGCCCATCGAGATGAAGAAGGCGGGCTATCTCACCGCCATGATCGGCAAGTGGCATCTCAAGGCGGAGCCCACCGCCTTCGACCACTACTGCGTGCTTCCGGGGCAGGGGAAATACCACGACCCCGACTTCATCGTCCGGGGCGACAAGCCCTGGCCGGGGAACAAGATTCAGCGGCAGGGGCACAGTTCGGACGTCATCACGGACCTGACGATCGAGTGGTTGGAGAAGCGCGATCCCTCCAAGCCCTTCTTCCTGATGCACCACTACAAGGCGCCCCATGACATGTTCGAGCATGCCGCGCGCTACGACGGGTACCTGGCCGACGTCGTGATTCCCGAGCCGGAGAACCTTCACCACCAGCCCTCGGCCGGTTTCGGGTCCGTGGCGACGCGTGGCACGAACGACAGCCTTGTGCATCGCATCGGAACCTCCATTTCGAAGCGGCATCCCGTTCGCAATTACGGCCTGGATTTCAACGTCGATCCCAATCTGTCGGATCGGGAATACACGCGGCGCGCCTACCAGGAGTATCTCAAGCGGTACCTGCGCTGCGTGAAGGGCGTCGACGACAACCTGGCGCGCCTCTTCGATTACCTGCGGGCGAAGGGATTGCACGACAAGACCGTCATCGTTTACACGGGCGACCAAGGGATGATGCTGGGCGAGCACGATTACATGGACAAACGCTGGATGTACGACGAGTCGATGCGCATGCCGTTCGTCGTCCGGTACCCCGCCCTCGTCCGGGCTGGTTCGACCAGCGACCTGCTCATCAACAACACCGACTTCGCCCCGACCCTGCTGGAGTTGGCGGGAGCGCGGGTGCCTAGCGAGATGCAGGGACGCGGTTTTGTCGCGGCCCTCGGGGGCGAACCGATTCCCGATTGGCGAACCGCGACCTACTAC
The DNA here is from genome assembly GCA_942490575.1 of uncultured Verrucomicrobiota bacterium. Classification (GTDB taxonomy): domain Bacteria; phylum Verrucomicrobiota; class Verrucomicrobiia; order Limisphaerales; family CAIMTB01; genus CAIMTB01. The sequence continues at coordinate 157,046 of CALNYA010000063.1, read as the reverse complement.
CGCTACTGGATGCACCTGATGCACCACGACAACCCGGCGCATTTCGGCATCCGGACGAGCGACTACAAACTCATCTTCTACTACGGCCAGGCCACGGAGGAGTCGACTTACGGGAAGCCGTCCATGCCGTGGAAAAGGAACTCCCACCTGATCGAGCCGACACCGCCGGCCTGGGAGTTCTACGACCTCGCCAAAGATCCGAGCGAGAACCGCAACGAGTACTCAAACCCGGCCTATGCGGAAACGATCCGCGAGCTGAAGGCCCAGTTGAAACAGACCCGGGAGGAATTGGGCGAGACGGACGCGGGCCGTCCCCACATCCAGAAGGTCATCGACGCCCACTGGAACGACTGACCGGGTCCGAACCTTGCCCGGAAGGCGCCCCGGACGATCATCTCGTCGGTATCAATCGTTGCGAAAGTAGATGCACCCTCACCCCGGCCCTCTCCCGTCGGGAGAGGGTGGCCGAAGGCCGGGTGAGGGTCACTCCGGCGACCATTCCGCATCTACTTTCGCAACGATTGATACCGGTAGCGGACCATCAGGGCCGGCCCCGGGTAGATCACTTCGATGCCGTGATGATCGGTGTCGCTGAGGAGTTCCAAGGTGTTCTCCCCCTGCCGGAGAATTGATGGGTCGACCGTCAGGCGGCTGAACGTGGGCAGATGCCGGGAACCTTCCGCGATAGGGAAATGCCTTCCGTTCAAGGTGAAGTAGTCCTTCACGCCGCCCGCGCCGCCCGTCCAGGTGACGACACAGAGTTCGGCCCGCTCGATCCGCGACGGGTCCACGTCGAGCGCGATATGGCAGGTCTTCTTGTTGTTCGCGCGGGACCAGAAGCTGGTCGGGAGATCGTGCGCGTAGTAGAGCGCGACGTTCGCGCCCGGGTGATCCGGGATGGTCAGCGGCGTCGCGGCTGAAACGAAGACGAGACCTGGCGCCTCCTTGAATCGGACGAAGGCCCGCGCGGCGACGTTCTTCTGCGCCGGGAGCATGGAGAGATCCCAAGCCGCCCGGAACGGTGGCTGGGTGGCGCCGGCGGCGTACTCGCCCGGTTCGCGGTTGTGCGTGTACCCATGCCAGTCCGTGTCGCGACGATTGCCGTTCTCGTCGAAGCCCGTGTACCACGCCTGGAAATCCACCCGCTCAATCCGCGAATCCCACTTGCCGTCGTGCTCCAAGCTCAGGTGCATCGTGTCGCCACGCGATTCCCCGCGGGCGCGCCCCATGAACCCGGCGAGCCCGAGCTTGGCGAGGTCGGGATGCTCCCCGGCCAGCGCCACCCGCAGGCAGGCTTCGTCCACCATCATGTGGCCCCAGAAGGTCGTCCCCTGGTCGAGCGCGAGTTGGAAGGCGTTCCAGCCATTCACGAGATCGCCCGTCGCCAGCGGGATCACGGGATACGAATAGGTGCAATGGCCGTCCTCCGTGCCAAAGCGCGGCAGTTGGTAGGTGTTCCGTCCATTGACCGAGACTCGTTTCCCGGCGGTTCCCGGATGTCCACCCCACATCTCAAGAGTCAGTTCCGCGCCCGCGACGTGGAACAGGTCCTCCTCGGCCTGGATCAGCAGGAGGCCGTTCTCGCGCGCTTCGACGCGTTTGCCGAAGGTCGGGTGGAGCATGATGTCGGCGGGGTTCACGCGAACCCGCTTCTCATAGCCCGGGTTGGCGTTCGTCAGGCCGCGGAGGTACCAGTGTTCGCGCCAGAACACCCCCTGGGTCTGTTGATGCGGAGCATGCTCCCACGAGGGCGCGACCGTGGCCGATCGGCCCGCGCCGGCGAAAGTCATCGCGATCAGGGCCGTCGCCAGACACTTCGCGATCACAGGGTCACCGCCTTCCCGCCGAACAGGTCGCGCGCGTGGGCCAGACTCCATCGATGGGCCTCGACCGCATCCAGGGTCTTGGGCGATCCGGCTTCGACCGCCTGTTCCAGCGTGATGTGCGGCTTCAACCGATGATCCCGCAGCCACGCGGCAAGTCGCGCGTAGTCGATGTCGGTGGATGATGGGTTCGTACCCGGTGATTCCCGCGGACGCGATGGCGGCCAGGGACTCATCAGTGTGCAGTGGGAATTCACGGCCGGCGCGCCTCGCGAAGGTCCCCCACGGGTAGGTGTTGGTCGCCACGCGCGGGCCGGCCGGGGGCTTCGACGCTCCCAGGGAGACGGCGGCGGGAGTCAGCGTGAGGGCTGCCGCGGTCACAGCGCCGGATCGAAGGAAGGAGCGTCGAGTGTGTTTCATGGGAGTTTTTCCGAAAGTATCCGAACCGTCCGATGGATCGCGCGGTCCTTGTGGTCGCCGTCACGAATCTCGATCGCGGCGGCCTGGAACGTCGGCAGCGCGGCAACCGCCGGGAACAGGGACGCGAAGGCGGCCGGTCGGCTGTTGTGGGATGGGCGGGTCACGGGGCTCCCTCGGGTGGGCGGGTGGATGGGTTTCACGCTACCCGGGCCGCCGGGGACTGGCCACCCCGACGGTGATCAGAATTCGTTCGCCGATGACCGTTGCTCGCGAACGAAGCGATCCGTTCCGCCCTACTGTTCCCACGGATCATTCGAACACCGCGCCGTGGACGCCCGATCCCGAAGGGGTTCGTTCCGCGTCGAGCAAGAAACGGTCCCGGCCGTTCTGGCCTCCCTTGAAGATCATCTGGCAACCGTCCGCGGCCCGACCGGGAGCGCGGACCCAACACAGCGGCGCGCCCGGTGCGACGGGGGCGGCGAACTCGAGGGCCTCGATGCCGAGGGCCCTGGCCGCGGTGCTGCCGGTGTCGCCGCCGCACACGACGGCGCGCCGCGCCGCGGACGCCGCCAGCAACCGGTCCAGCACGCCTCCGAGCGCCCACCCGAGCCGATCCCGTTCCGATGGCGCCAGGGCATCCTGGAACCGGCGATCGCCCGTGCCGCGACTCGTATGAAGGATGACGCTGCGGCCTGAGCGCAGCCCGGCCTCCGCCGCCGGCTCGGCGCGGTCCGGGTCGTCGCCCGACGTGGTGGCCAGGAGGCGCTTCGGGTCGAGGGGGATCTCCAAGAAACCGCCCTCGACCGCCCGCGCGATCTGGCGATCCGTGACGGGCGAGCAGCTTCCGGAGACGCAGACCAAGGGATGGCGCGAACCCGCGGCCGGGGCGGAATCGGGGACGGAGCGGGACGGTCGAACCGTGGTGTCTGGAGGCGGGTTGGAGGCCCAGTGGGCGATCATGGCATACTCGACCGCGCTCGAGCCCGCGACGAGAAGCTGGCCGCCGCGGGCCATCCGGGCGATGCGATGTCCGATCTCCTCCAGGTGCGACTCAACCAGCGTGTCGAAGAGGACGATGGGCGACGGCGGCGGCGCGGCGGCCGGCGGCGGTGTGGCATCCGCCTCCCGCGAAGGGGATTCGCTTCGCGCTTCGAGCCGGATCACATCCACCAGTTCGACCGGAATGCGCGTCTGGCCGGAAAGGATCAGGCGGATGTCCGACTCGGTCATCGGGGTCACCGGGTGCCGGCTCATGGTCGGATGCCGGTCGAGGCGGAACGGTTCCGAATCGAGGCCGGATCTCGCGAAGAGGTTGCCGAACACGACGTAGCGGCCGAGCCGCGGAAGCCCGACGACCAGCGGGGTGGGGCGATCCCCGAGGACTCGCCGACCCAGTTCGATCGCCTTCCCGATGGAGCCGATGCGGGGGGACGAATCCAGGGTGGAGCAGAGCTTGTAGTGAATGATGGGCGCGCCGCTCGCGCGGAGGGCTTCGAACGCGGGCGGCAGTTCACGTTCCATCGCTTCCGGGGAAAACGCGCGCGCGCCGCCGGCGATCCCGAAGGCCCGGAGTCCCGGATGCGCCGCGAGCGCTTCGGGAGTCGGCGGCTTCAGGAAGAGGACGGTGGGAAGTCCGGCGCTCGCGAGCGCCTCCATCACATCGGTCGAGCCGGTGAAATCGTCGCCGTAAAACGCCAGGAGAAGGTTGTTCATGGGCGGGCTCCGCCGAACATCGCGATCGAGGCCTTCAATTCGGGATGACGGGCGGCGTGAACTTCCAAGGGAACACCGGCGACCGCCGCCTCCCAGGCTTGGCGCAGGGCCCGAAGCCCGGCGGCCGGTCCCATGGGATGGGCGACGATCCCTCCGCCCGCGACGACCAGGAGGTCGGTGGTGCCGGTGAGACGGTGGGTTTCCGCCGCCTGCCCTCCCCATTGGCCGGAGCTGATCACGGGCATCGCCGTGTCGTCGGGGCGGAACATCGGCGACCGGCAGGCCTGGATGCTCCGCACAACGGATTCGTCGGGCTCGGCGAACTTGTTCCGAAGCCCGTTGACGTGGAGATGATCCGCTCCCGCGAGTCTCCAGAGCTTCTGCCAGGCCGTGTACTCGACGCCCAGCATCGGGTGACGGTTGTACATGCCCCAGCCATTGCGATGCCCGTGGATGGGAAGCGCGCATCGCCGGCGGAGTTCGACCAGACCCGGGAGGCCGATGCTGTGCAGGCTCACCATCACGCAGGTTCCGCCCGCCGCGACCACCGTGTCATGGTGCCGGAGCATCGCGTCGAGATCGTCGGTGATGTTGAACGCGAACATCACCTTCCGGCCGGTGCGGTCGGCGAGGTCGTTGATCACGCGCATGACGGCGGTCACGCGCTCGCGAAGCGGGCACGACGGGCCGTTCGCCTGCAGTTCGTCGTCCTTGATGAAGTCGATCCCGGCTTCTCCGAGGTCCCGCGCCAGGTCGGCCGTCTGGTCCGGGGACAGTCCGACGCTCGGCTTGACGATCGTGCCGAGGATTGGACGGTCGTTCACGCCCGCGAGCCGGCGGGTTCCCTCCACGCTGAACTGCGGGCCGGGGTATTTCTCCCCGAAAGTCGGCGGCAGATCGAGGTCGAGCAGCTTGCAGCCCGTGTGATCGGACAGCTCGTAGAGGTTCCCGCAGACCGTGGCGAGGAGCGTGGGGAGATTGGCGCCCAGGTTGGCGGTCGGGAATTCGAGGGTGACCTCGGCGCGCCGGTAGATCGATGGCGCGGCGGTATCCCTGGGACGGCGTCCGCCCGGGAGGCTGGGCTGGTCCGCCTCATCGAGCGGTTCGATGCGGGTCACCTTCGCCCGTGACCGGGCCTTGAGCTCGGCGGTCTCCCCCGGGACCGGCACGAAAGTCCCCGACGACTGCTCGCCGGCGATCATCTCCGCCACCTGGTCGAGCGGCAGGCAGGTTTCGATGCGATACCTGGCGATCACGGGATGCATGCTGGGTCGGGGGGATCGGCCGGCAGGCTAGTTTCCGCCCTCGCAACCGGCCACCCCATTGATGCCGAATCTTCGTCCGCCGGTGACTCCCGGGATCTTTGCGCTTGTCGCCCCTCCCGGCCCGGCGCTAGGGAGGGGTTCCGATCCCTGAATGAAGGTCACCAGCCCAGCGAACTCCCCCGGCATGAACTCCCCCTTACCGATCCCATCACCGAACGACTCGATTCCAACGACGAATGCCTTCCCCGACTCTCCCGCCCGCCTTGGCGAGGGTTTGGGCGCGAGCCGAATCGGGTGGCTCGCCAAGTCGATGCTCCCGTTGATTCCCGTGGTGGCGTCCGTCCTGTCGGCCCGCGCCCAGCTTCCCTCGGCCGCGAGCCTCGCGGACGCGGGTTTCGATGTCGTCAGGTTGGAGGTAGCCCACGCGACCACGAAGCGATTCGTGGACGACCAGTTCCATGCCGGCATCATCACCCTCCTGGCGCGGAACGGTGTCATCGCGGATGTCCAGACCTACGGCTACCGCGACGTGGGTGGGAAGCTGCCGATGACCCGCGACACCATCTGCCGGATCTACTCGATGTCGAAGATCGTCACGAGCGTCGGCGTGCTGGCGCTCCTGGAGGACGGCCGGTTCAACCTCGACGATCCCGTGGCGAAGCATCTGCCCGAGTTGAAGGACCTTCGCGTGATGACCGGAGGGACGGCGGAAGCTCCGCGACTGGAACCGCTCCAGCGCCCGGTGACCATCAAGCACCTGCTCACCCACACCAGCGGGTTGATCTACGATTTCGACGGCGGCGACGCGCTGCACCAGCTCTACCAGCGCGCCGACCTTTGGAGTGGCCCGGGTCTGGGTGATTTCATCGCCAAAGCCGGCCGGCTGCCGCTCCTGCACCAGCCCGGCGACAAGTTCACCTACGGCATCAACAGCGACGTGCTCGGCGCCCTCATCGAACGCGTGTCCGGCAAGACTTTCGGCGCGTTCCTCGACGAGCGGATCTTCAAGCCGCTCGGAATGAAGGACACGGCGTTCGACGTGCCGGCCGCGAAGCTGGGCCGCCTCGCGAAGACCTACCGCCACGGAGCCGACGGGAAGGGCCTGGTCGAAGCCGATCCGATGCTGGGTGTGTGGGCCGAGTCGGGACGGGGTGTGCGGAGCGGCGGAGCCGGACTGTTCAGCACCGTGGACGATTACGCGCTTTTCGCCCAGATGCTCTGCAACGGCGGCACGCTGGATGGGCATCGCATTCTCGGCCGCAAGACGGTGGAACTGATGACGTCGAACCACCTGGCCCTGTTGCCCGAGGCGGCGCACGCGTTCAACCGGGCCAAGGGCTTCGGATTGGGTGTCGAAGTCAGCCTCGATCCCGGGCGGGGTTCGGTGCCGACGAGCCAGGGACAGTTCGGCTGGTACGGCGCCGCCACGACCTATTGCCAGATCGATCCGAAGGAGAAGTTGGTGGCCATCGCCTTCGCCCAGCATTTTCCCTTCAACGAACACGACCTGTTCGCATCCTGGGCCACCGCCTACTACCAGGCGCTCCGCTGATTCCCGGCTCCTCGACGATATCCGTGGGATGGTGGACGGGGCGATTCACTTGGGTCCGATCGAAACGTGTTGCGTGGAGAACCTCTCGCGTCGGCTTGGGGAAGAAAATCGGCATCCCGCAGGGATGCCAGGAGATTGGCCGTTTTTTTGAACCCAGTGAGGACGACTCGGCCCGGAGGGCCGGCGGAGATTAGCCGGCGGCTAGCCCGCGCCAGCGGGCGCGGCCGCCGGAACCAAGATTCCAGAAATGAGCGCCCCGGCGGGGCGCGGGACGCGTCGCCGAGGCCCCGAGACATCACCCATCGATTCACCCTCGGTCCAACCGCATATCCCGTGATGCTCGCCTCCCCCGCCCCTTCCGGGGCGGTGTTGATTCTGGAACGGGTATCCGGTGGCCGCGACGGCTCCGCCGCCTTGCCGCCGGCTAATTTCCCTTGTCCCTCCAGGACCCGCAGAGGCACACGCCGGGATCCATGGTCGTGCGTGACGTTCCCTCAGCCCTCCAAGGCCGCCCGGGTGCGCGCGACCAGCGCGTTGTCGGGGTCGCTCGCCCCCTTGAAATTGAAGACGCTCGCCGCGAGGAACCGGTCCCGCCAGGGCGCCGACAGGTTCTGGAAATCCTCCAGGACGGCCGAACTGAACTTGTAGTCGTGGGAGTCGCGGCCCTTGAGAAAGATGAGTCGACGGGCCGCGTCGGTGAGGATTGTGGGATCGCCCCCCTGTTTCAGATAGCCGAGCACTTTCCGGGCGGCCTTCGCTCTGTCTTCGCCGAGGTTCGAGAAGATTTCGGCGACCGCTTCCGCGCCTTGGGCTGAGGGGTTGATGGGTTCCAGCGTGTCGACGTGAAGTCCGTTGTCCTGGCTATTGCCGCGGAAGAGTGGGAGGAAGGCGGCGTTTTGTAGGAGCAACAGACGCCGGGTCTCGTCGTCTCCACAATGGCGCCAGGCGTAGAAGACCGCGTTGGTGAAGGTGGTCGCGTGGAGCGAAAGGATTCCAGGGGCCCGCATGAGCAATTCGCCGGCGCCATCGAAGCAGGCGTCGAAGAGCGACTGTGGGGAGGCTCCGCGATGGAGCCAGCGCAGGATCGCCCCCGAGGTGTCCTCGCTGGAACCGGCTCGGATCCTCTGGAGCAGGTCAAAGGTGGCGGCTGGGTTCAGTTCGCCGGCGAGCCAGTCGGGGCGGATTTCACGGGCGAGAGGGACATTGCGTCGGAACGGTTGATCGGCCGGGAGATCGAGTCGGGCGGGATTGCCCTTGTCCCGGTCGCGATCGCGGTCGAGCACGGCGAAGGTGAGGGATCGGAGCACGGGTTCGGCGTGATGCCAGCCGATGACTTCCAGGGTCCGGAAGCTGTTCGCCACATAGATCAGCTTGTGTCCGATCTCGCGGAAGTCCCGGATCCCATAGCGGCAGAGAAGATCGAAGATCTCGTGGGCTCCGGCCGTGCGGGACAGCCCGACGATGGCGGCATCGGCACCCGCCTCGTCCCAGTTTTCCATGGCCTCGATGAACGCCCGGCGCGCGAGATGGGCTGGCGGGATCTTCGATTCCTCGACCGGACCCAGGGTCCAATCGCCTTCGCGGACGTCGGCCGCCTGGGAACTCTTGAACTGGTCCAGGGCCCAGAAGAGGGGAAGCCAACGTTCGGAGTCGGGTGCGGCGAGACTGGCGAGGTGGGCGGAGTTGACCACCAGGACGGCGTGGAATTTGAAGCCGACCGGGCGGGGTTGAATGTTGCGGACACCCGCCAGAAACAGGGCTGCCAGGACTTCCCGGTAGGACGTGCCTCCGCGGATCCGAATCGCGATCTCTTCGAGAAGCCGCGCGCGCGGCGTGGACTCGATCAGGCGCACGAGCGGTTCGATCCCCGCGTGGAATTGTACCGCCGAAGGTTTCAGGGCTGCCTCCGCTGCGGAGACGCGCGGAAGGCGGTTGACGAATCCAAGATCCCCGAGCGCGGCCAGCGCGCCGAGGCGGGCGGAATGGTTGAGGAAAGTGCGACGCTTCATGGGAGGAGAACCAAGCTAGTCGAAGGGAAGGTCGTGCGTCGAGCCTCGCACCGGGGTGACTTCCTCCCGGGGACGGGGAAGGCGCACGGCCTGATCCGCGAACCCGAAATCACAACTCCGCGAGGCGCGTGTCCGAGTCGCCGAAGCGATCCAGAGTCACGCCCATGCGATCCATCAGCGAAAGGTAGAGGCTGCAGAGCTTTCGGTCGTCGTCACCCTTTCCCGAATAGTCGAGGACACGCCCGGTTTCCAGGGTCCCCCCGAGGCCTCCCGCCAGGAGCACTGGAACCTTGGTCGAATCGTGTTGGCTGCCCGACCACATGTTCGAAATGAAGAGGAGGCAGGAGTGGTCGAGGACGGTGCCCTCGCCTTCGGGCATGGCGTCCAGGCGCGTGGCGAGGTAGGCGAGTTGGCCGCAGTAGTAGTGCGACACCCGCTCGTAGGCGTCGGACAGATCGTCGTGCGACGCGGGGTGATGGGCGAGTCGCACGTCCAGGAAGGGATAGAACAGGCCGGAGAGGTCGCGGCACAGGAGCAGGGTGGCGATCCGGGTTCTGTCCGTCTGAAAACCGATCGCGATGATGTCGCACATCAGCCGCATGTGCTCGCGGATGTCTTCCGGGAGGCCATCGTCCGGCCGTGGCATCCGCGCGACGGGCCGACCCCGGTCCCGGGCGTTCGACTCGGCCTGGTTCCGCGCGGCGCGCGCCTGTTCGATCCGTTTCTCAACCTCGCGCACGCTGTTCAGGTACTCGTCCAGCTTGGTCCGGTCGGCGGCGCTGACCTGCCGGCTCAGGCTCGCCGCCTGGTCCCGAACACGATCGAGGATGCTCTCGTCGCGACGACGGCCGCGGTTCTCGAAGAGACTGTCGAAAGCCAGCGACGGATAAACCTCCATCGGGACGGGTGACGTCGCGCTCCGCCACGAGACATGCGAGCTGTACGCCATGGAAAAATTGGTCTCGTGGTAACCGGTGATGGGCTGTTCGCAGCCCAGGACCATGCTCGGCTGGATCGTCTCCCGCCCGATGCGATTGGCCAGCACCTGGTCCATGCTGATGTCGCCCTTGAGGACGGCGCCCCGGGTCAGCGCAGCGCCGGAGAGGATGTTGCCGGTCTGGCCAGGGTGGATGCCGACGCCGGTCGCGTTCCTGTTAAAAAGGCCGGTGATGAGATTCATCTTGGCCTTCAGCGGGGTCATCGGCTCGAGGCTTTTGCCCAGTTCCATGTCCGGACCCGCGCCCTTCGCCCACCAGTGTTTCGAGTTGATGCCATTGCCCATGAACAGGGCGGCGAAACGTCTCGGGAACGGGCCGGCCGCTCCGTCCCGCGCGGAAGCGGGGACGCCGGTCGAAACGGATTCCAACCAGGGCAAGGCCATCACGACACCGGCGCCGCGCAGAAAGGTCCGGCGCGAAACCCGGGCGCGGACGGCGTGGTTTTCTATCGGTTCGCGGTTCGTTTTCATTCGGGTCTGGAGTCGGTCGGCGTCCCCTGGTTCAGAAACTGGGGGCTGGTGATGATGCTCTCGACCAGGCTGTCGAACCGATAGCCATCGGCCGCCAGTTTCCCGGCCATCCGGTGGATCGTCGACTCATCGGAAAGCTTCGGAGTGCGTCCCAATCCATAGGCCAGAAGTTTTCGGCACAGGTTGTCGATGAATTCCTGCTCCCGGGTCCCCCGTAGATAGCCCCGCAGGCCGTCGAGCCCGGCTCCTTCGCTGCCGTCGGGAAACGTGGCCCGGTTGTCCACGGCATGACCCGCCAGGTCGCGCGTCCGCAGTTCCCCGATGGGTCCGTAGTCCTCAAAAACCAGCCCGAGGCCGTCGAAACGGTCATGGCAACCGGCGCAATTCGGATCGGCCCGGTGGCGGGCGAGAACCTCGCGAAGAGTCATCTCCCCGAGTTTCGCTTCATCACTGGGCAACTCGGGCACGCTCGGAGGCGGAGGCGGAATGGTTTCGCCCAGGAGTCGTCGGACCACCCAGTAGCCACGCTTCACCGGGCTGGTGCGAAGACCCGGCGCATTCTTTGTTAGGAACACAGCCATGGGCAGGAGACCGCCCCGTCCGTAGGCCCGCGCGTTTTCCAGGCGGGACCAGCCCGCCGGATCGGTCTCCGTCTCCGGGATTCCGTAGTGCCTCGCCAGGGTTCGGTTGACGAAAGTGTGGTCGCCGTAGAGGAAATCAAGCACCGGGCGGCCCTGGCGCGCAACGTCCAGAAAGAACCGAACCGGTTCCTCGAACATCGCCTGACGCAAGGCGTTGTCGAAGCTCTCGAACCGTTCGCGATCGACGGCGTTGTGCTCCTCGAATCGCCGGAAATCCAGCCAGTTGCCTCCAAATTCCGTCGCCAACGCCGACGCCCTCTCGTCCTGAAGCATCCGCCGCGCCTCAGCCACCAGGATCGCCGGGTCGCGCAGATCCCCGGCGGCCGCATGCGCGAGCAACGGGGCATCCGGCATGCTCGACCAGAGGAAGTAGCTGAGCCGGCTCGCCAGTTCGTGCCCAGACAATGGGCGCACCCCCGGTCCCTGCGACGGTTGGACCCGGTAGAAGAAATGCGGCGAGAGCAGGATGCTGACCAACGCGTCGCGAAGGGCTTCCTCGTGATTCAGCCCGTCCCCATCCCGGAGTCGCCGGTGGAAACCCACGAGATCGTCCTGCTCCGCCGACGACAAAGGACGCCGATACGCGCGTTCGGCGAAAGCCAGGAGGGATTGAAGATGCCCGGCTTCAGCCGTCGAACGGGTGGTTTCGACCCATTGAATGCGGGCTGCGATGTCCCGGAAGTAGTCTTCGATCGCTTCGATCGCGTCACCCTCTCCGCCGTTTCGCCTGGCCTTCGCCAAATAGGCCGCCTCGAGGCGCCGGATCTTCGTGGTGGAAGTCACGTCCAGATCCTCCGAACGGGCGAAATCGAATTCGGCGCCCTGCATGAAGCGTGGCGGCTCGGCCCGTTCGAAGAAGATGAAATCCTTGTACTGTCGGAGCGGAGCGGCCGTGATGAAATCGAACTCGGCCCAGAGCTGGTCAAGTTCCTGCCGCTGTTCCGCATCGAGGATCCACTCACAAAGCGGCGCGTCGTCGCGGAAGTAGCCGACCATGAGGTGGAATCCCGCGCTCAGGAGGCGTCCCTGGCTCTCCTTGTCCTCCGCGAGAAACACGAGGCCTCGTTCTTCGACAAAGAAGGCGTCGGGAAAGAGGCGACAGAATCGGACCAACGCCGCATCCCATGGTTCCCGCTCGCCGGCGCCGTCGGGCGCCCTCAAGGCCCCTTCCACATCCTCGCCCACAATCCCTACCCCGGATCGCCCATCGACACCCGGGCCCGGCATCGGCCCGCGACCGGGCAGGTACCGCATGCGATTCGCCGCCATTTCGCGATCCTTCCTGAGCACCAGGGGCTGGGACCCCGCTGCGATTCCCCGAACCCTGAGATTCCCGACTTCCGGAATGAGCCGCTCGCGAACACGAACCACGAATTCGCTCATGCGATGGCATCCCTCCGCTGGCGCGTCCAGGCGGCTTCGGTCCGGGACCGATCGGGCATCCCGCCCTCGCGGGTCCACCACGATTTCCGGTGCCGCGGGCAGTTCGCGCCACATTCGCCGGAGCACCGCGAGCGGCCCGGCCTCGTCTTCCCTCGTCTCGGCAAGCGCCGACCAGACCGCGTTCAGATACTTCGGGCTGAGTCGGGCTTCCGCCGCGAAATCCGACAGCGACGCGCCGGGTTGGCCCAACTCGGCGCGGTGAAGGTAGCGCCACGCCGCCATGAAATACCCGGCGTATTCGGTGGGCTGGCGCCGGTAAAAATCCACGATCCGTTTCACGCAATACTTGTCGCGGTCCGGTTCGGTCGTCATCGGGTGCGGCGCGAAGTCGAATCCCTCCGGTTTGAGGACCAGGTGGTCCGCGACCCGGCGCGCGGCTTCGACGTACTTCTCCAACAAAGTCGGGGACATCACCAGGGATTCGCCCGAGTTGTCGAAGCCCGCCTCATTGGCGGGGTCCACCGGGAACTCATGCGCCGGCCGGATGTCCACGCCCGTCAGGTCCCGAATGGTGTTGTCGTATTCGGCGTGACTCAGTCGGCGCGCGAGGACCCGGCCGGGATCGCCGCTGGTTCGCTCCGCCTCGTAGCCCCGGAAGGCTTGGAACCATTCGACAACACTCGACCGGAGAGCGGGCGTCGGCGTGTCCCCGGCGTCCTCCGGGGGCATTTCCTTCGCCGTCAGTTTGTCGACCAAGAGGTCCCATCGGCGGTACTCGACCGCCACTTGCGCGACATCCTGGAAGACCGTGAGATCCAGGTCGCCCTTCCGCTTTCCGGAGTTGTGGCAGTCGAAACAATACCTCTCCAGAAAGGGGCGCACCGTCCGGTCGAATTCCTGTTGGAGAGAGTCCCTGGATGCGGGGGTGGAAGCGGCGCCTTCCGCGCGCGGCATCGTGGACGGGATCAGGATCCCGAGGAGGATCCAGAAGCGGGCGGCCACGCCGATGATACGAGATGGATGCATTCCGGGAACGTCGTGCCTGGCTTCGACTCGACCCTGTGGTCGTCGCGAACTGTCTTTGGCTGCTTGTAGGGCTTGATAACGCCAAATCACGCCCACTTGTACCGCCGGCTTTCCAGCCGGCACACCCGCCATTCCGGCCGACTGGAGAGTCGGCGCCACACAATCTCCGGCGCTTTTCGACTCGCGACAAGCACGGACCTGGTAGCGCCGGCGAACGGCGCTTGGCACGGTGATCCGACCCATTCGATGCCGGAATCGGTGGTCATCGGTGTCATTCCCAACGCCGGAATTCTCACCGACCGCGGGCTGAAGCACGGCGGCTACCGAAGCCGAGGGAAAACGACCGTGCCCGTGGCGCAGACAGCCTTGTCTGCCGTGTCGCCGACTGCCAGTCGGCGGGTGCGACGACCCGAGTCCCTACCGGAGTCAACGAGTCGCACGCGTTGCTCGGCACCTCGGTCCCCGCCGGTTGGCAACCGGCGAAACAGCAGGCTGGGCAGCCTGCGCTAGTGTGCCCGGTCACTCAGGGATTCCATAAATCGGCCATTTTTCCTGATCCCACCGATCGCATTCGGCTTTACCTCATGGAGAGAAGCATTTTCTCACCAACCCCGGGGAGAGAAGAGCTGATCATCGAAGGCGTCACCCTCGATTCGGTCGCGAGGAATCCCCGCGCAACCGCTCAGGGGTGGCCAATCTCCAGGCGGGCGGAGCCCACGGCCATGGGTCATTCCTCGGGCACAACCAGCCTGAAGAACCGCATCGGGGACTCCCGGAGCACGTCGATTCCGAAATCGTAGGAGTCCTTGAAGGCGGGCACTTCTTGAAGGAACCGCCAGTCGAGGAGGTCGGTGGATCCCTCCAGGAGGGTCGGCACGGAGCAGTCCGCGATTCCCACAAGTCGGCCGCTCACGACGATCAACCGGGGAATGGCGCAATCGGTGGGAACGCTGACCGTCAGCGACTTCATTTCCGTCGGTCGGAAGTTCACCTCACGCACGAAATCCCATCGGAACTCGCCCATCGTCAGGGGCTCGACCCAGGTTCGGAGCGTCACGTGACTCCGGTCCGGGATCAGACCGACTCCGAAGGCCACCCTCTGGCCTTCGATGCGGATTTCCGCGGGAATCGGAGATCCGTCGGCGTCGAGGATCTCAGCCCAGAGGGGGGTCAGCCCTTCGTCCAGGATGCCGGTGACGATCACGCCGCCTCCGTCGCATTCACCGTTGTTCCCGAGCCTCACATCCAGCGCCAGGCGACCGCCCCGGATCGCCTTGGCGCTCAGGGGAACCTCGAGATTGGCGATGAACCCATCACATTCCCCTCCCAGGAGCCATTGGACCCCGTTTCGAAACAACGCCTTCCGGTTTCCGTCGGGATCCTCCCCAGCCGCGACTCCGATTCCGCAATCGGACACTCGGAAGTTCTGCACGAGTCTCCGTCCGTGGAACGGGTTTTCGTAGGCCTCGAAGCCCGGCATTCGGATCAGCGCGGGATGCCCACCCAGGGTCGCCCGGACTTCCCCGTCGCCCGTCCATTGGCCAGGGCGCGTCGCGCCCGGATAGGTGAAGTCGTTCACATCGCCCCAGCCGGCCGCGAAGAATTCGTTGAAGCGGACCTCTGGAGGCATTCGGACGAAATCCCCGGCCTCCACAAGTCCCGTACCCGGAGCCAGCCCGATCAGACTTTGCCAAAGGGGGCGGACTGCATCGGACAGACAAGGACCTGGGACGCTCAACTGGTCGCCAAGGATGTAGAGACTGACACCTCGCAGCCAGGCTTCGACCAGCGCCACAACTTGCTGATCACAGGGTCCCGTCGACGACCCGAATGGCGCCGGATCGTCCCAGATCGCGACCCGGAACGCGGCCAGGAGATCCGCGCTCATCTGGCCGCGGTCGATGACTTCGACGATCGGGTCCCTCCAAGTGTAGAAGAGTCGCCGATCAAGAACCTGAAAGCGGCTCTCCGGAGGGCCTTCGGATGGATCAAGGTACTTGGTCAGGGTTTCGGTTTCGCAATCACCAGGCTGTTGGATCACGAGGATGTCGCCCCCGATCACGCGCACCGTGACGTCCTTGGAAACGGCGGACAGTCCCTGGGGATCGACCGCGCGCGCGCGAAACGTGTAGTTCCCGGCCTCGCAGGTGTCGGAGAAGTCCCAAACGAATGGTTCGGCTCGAACGGTTCCCAAGAGCCGCGCGCCGCTCGGCCCGGAGACGAGCAGAAACTCGACGCGATCCACCGGGCCATCCGGGTCGGTCGCCAGGGCGGCCAGTCCGATCTTTCCACACCGTGGAAACGGGAATCCCTCGATTGGGGCGATCAGCTCCACCAACGGTGGACGGGGCCCCGTTGGGCCGTCGTCGTCGTCGTTGACGATGATCCCCTTGGCGGCATCCCGCGTGGGTTGGAGGTGGACCAGGTCGGTCACGCGCAGGAAGAACACTTCATCGGGTTCGACGTCGGTATCTCCAGTCACGGGAACCTCGACCCGGATGACGCCTGGGTTCTGATCGGGTTCAAGGATCACGCCGCCCGAGGCGGTTGTGTAATCTTCGGGCGCGACGGCGGAGTCGTTGGAGGTGACGTACCGGAAGGACACGGGTTTGCCGCTCGGTTCCGTCAGCGTGAACTGGAACACCATGTTGGTGGTTCCGTCGTCGCCTTCCAGGACGCTGACCTGCTCTTGGAAGGTCAGGAAGGGTGGATCATCGTCGTCGACGATCGTCGCCTCGGCCGACACCACCAATGGGATCGCATTGGTTCCAATCACCTTCGATTCCAGCAGGAACCTCTCGTCGAATTCGTCCTTGGTATCTCCGCGCAAGCCCACGAAGACCGACCGGGTGGTTTCCCCGGGAAGAAAGGTCAGATTGTTCTGGAGGTTCACGAAGTCCTCCCCGGCCCGCGCGGTGCCCTCCAAGGTAGCCAATTGAAGGCGGATGGATTCCGAACTGGGATTGCTCAACCGCAGGAAGAACCGCAACGGAGTCTCCCCGGCGTCGCCCTCCGCCAATTGGCCGCCAGCGACCGTCAGTGTCGGGATGGGATCGTCGTTGAGGATGGTTCCCAAGACGGACTCGAACTCGTTGCCTGGGTCCAGGGTCAGATTCACTTCGTTCTCCAGCCGGAGTTCGACGGTCTCATCGGGTTCCCACATCCGATCTCCGATCACCCGCACGCGAATCTCCGCTGCGAGAACTCCCTCGGGGAATGTGACGACCCCGTTGGTTTCGAAGTAGTCCCCATTCGCCAACGCGGTGCCGACACCGTCAACCGTCCGGTAGGAGATCTTGCCCGTGTATTGCTGCGTTCCGGAAGCTGGCGTCAGGGTGAGTCGGAACACCAGGTTGGTCCCTGTGTCCGACTCGACCACCTGGGCTGGACTCACCGTCAGTCGGCCCGGGATCTCGTCGGTGATAGTCACCACGGCCGTGGCATCGCAGAGAACCGCGTTCGTTGGCGCGCTGAGGTCCACGAAGAATCGTTCGATCCCCTCGTCCACCGTGTTGCCGCTGATCACGACGGGAATGCAGGCGGAAACGGTGCCGGGAGTCAGGCGGATCGTGCCCTGGGTCTGAGCGAAATCGGCGCCGCTCACAGCGCTGCCGTCACGTGTCCTGTAGTCGACGAGAACTTCTCGCTCGCTCGGGGTCGAAAGCCGAAGGGGCACGCAGGCGCGCACCTGCCCCCGGAATCCGACGTCGACATCGATGTCGTCGACCGACAGGCAGGGGGGATCGTTGTCGAGAAGTGTCACCCTGCCGGTTGAACGCGTGCCGAGGGGAACTCCGATCGGGTTTGACAGATCGACCAGGAATTCCTCCGCGGGTTCGTCCTCGCCGTCGTCCACGATGGGAATGTCCCTAGTGAAGGCGCATGGAGTGTCGCGCGTGAGGCGCAGTGTTCCGGAGGTGGCTTCGTAGTCGGCGGGCGCCTGCGCCGTGCCGTTTCGCGTCCTGTAGTCGACGGAGACGATGGAGCCGCCCAACGGCGGAGGTTCCACGCAAACCTGAAGCCGCACGGAGGCGGGTATCGCACCTTCCGAGACGGTCGCATCCTGGATGGAAATGCCGGCGGGCGGATGGACGTCCGTCAGAACGACGACGAAATCATTCGTTGGGACCGGGTCGTGCGCGGCTGTCGTAACAAGGGCGGAAAACGTTTGGACAGTCCCAAGGATCCCATGGCTGACCGTCAGGCGAACCCGATCGAATCCTCCCGCGGGAATCAACGCGGCCTGGCAGGTGAGAAGATCGCCGGCCAGCGTGCAGGCGCTCCCGGAAGTCCTCGTGTCGATGAGTTCGACGCCAGGACCCAGGCGGACGCGCCATTGCACGGTAGTCGCATCGGACGGCCCCTGGTTGGTCACCACGAGGGCGTAGGTCGCGGGCACGCCAATCTCGACCCGTGATGGGGGCGGACCGAGGATCGCGACATCGGCCTGGCTGCAGCACACGGCCACGCCGTCGCGCAGGACGCCCAGTTGGACGGTGAACGAGACCAATCCCGCGTCAAAGGCCCCATCCTGAAGGGCCAGGGTCAGTTGAAACGGATCGCCGCAGTCGCCGTCCACGCGAAACTCGAAATCCCGCGCCGCAACGCCTCCGGGGGTGATTGGTCCGTAGTTCTGGCTCCCCGTGATCGGAAGGATGCGAACCCTTCCGCCGCCCGTGGTGAGAAGGGTCGCGTTCAAACTCGTGGTGGAGGCGATTCCTATGTTGGTCAGCGAAAGACTGACTCGAACGGCTTCCATCGGGTCGATCACTCCGTTGGCGGGAACGCACTCTTCCGCGCGAAGTCGCAACCCGCCTGCGACCAACCTAGGAAGATAATCGTCGTTGAGAATGGTTCCGGTGGCGCCGCCGGCCGCCGGATTGATCTCGGCATGGAGCGGTTCCGCGAGGACGACCTCGAGTGTTTCGTCCGGTTCGCCGGTGGCGTCGCCAAAGACCGCGACGGCCGCGTACCCGGTTCCCTCGGCGTCGAACGTGACCAGGCCGTTGGTGACGGACTCGAAGTCTTCACCCGCCTTCGCACTCCCTTCCCGGGTCGAATACCGGACGCTGGGAAGATCCTGGGGAACCCCTTCCAATCGAACTGGGAACAACAGGTAGGACGTTTGGCCGGCGTTGCCCTCCGCGACGCTCGCGGGTCCGATCGATATTCGTGCCGGCGGAGGATCGTCATCGAGGATGGTGGCGATCCCCACGATGGTTCCCGGGCATGTTCCCGAAACGGGGGTGATCGTCACCGTGAAGGTCTCGGGGTCGGAACCCTCGTGGAGGTTGTCCCCGACAATTGGCACCCCCAGGACGAACCGGTCCGCGCCAACGGGAATCTGGGCGGTTCCTTGGATCGGGATGAAATCCTCCGAGGCCTGTGCGGAGATTCCCTGGGTCGAGTATTCGAAGACGACGTCCGAACGCGCGGGCGACGAGAGCGACACCAGGAATTCGGCGAAGTGGGTTCGTCCCGCCGGACCTTCGACGACGACGATGTTGGTGATTGAAAGCCGCTGGCAGTCGTCGTCCTCGATCGTGATTTCCGCACGTGGCTGAACAATGGGGGCACCCTGGGCGTTGGTGAGGCCAACGGAGAACCTTTCATCGGGTTCGCCCAAGGCGTCTCCGAAGATGGAGACGACCAGAGTCTTGGTCTGCTCGCCGCCGAGGAACACCAGGTTCGTGGCGAGAGGTCGATAGTCCTCCGACTCGGTCGCGTCGCCGCCGAAGGTACGGGCCAGCACTTCGACCCTCGTGGCGCGTGGAGGTTGCAGCCATGCCTTGAGGACGACGTTGGTATCGCGTCCGGTACCTTCCCGGACGCTCACCCGCGCCGGATAGATCGAAAGCCCATCCGGGGGATTCACCTGCGTCGTGACGACGGCGAAGTTGTCGTCGGGATTCTGATCGGTTCCGGAGCCGCCCACCGCGAAGAAACTGGTCAGCGTTCCGGGTTCCCGCGGGGCTCCCTGGATTCTCACGGTCAACGATTCGCCAGGCGACAGGGTGCCCAGGGAACAGATCCACGTCCGGTCCGATCCGCCGCAGGTTCCCCGGTCCGATGAGATTTCGGTGACCACAAAGCCGGTTCCGGTCCGATTGGTCAGCATCACATTCGCCGCGGGTGTTTCGCCCAAGTTCGAGACCCGGACCGTGTACGTGAGATTGCTGGTCACCAGGACCGGATCCGGAGCTCCGGTGGCGGTCACAGCGAGGTCCGTCGGCACGCAGCAGACGTCGGTGCCGTCCGGACGGAACCCGAGTCGGAACAGGTTGGTGATCCGACCAATCTCAATCCCGCCCTCCGCCAGCGCGATCACCGGCCGGACCGTGTCACCGCAAACCCCTTCCACGCGGAACATGAATGACCGGAACACCTGCGGTCCCGCGGCACGGATGTTCCCGTAGTTCGTGCAGACGCCGCCCACGGGAACAATCCGGGGATCAGGAAGGAGGCAGGCCTGGACATTCTCCGCGTCGAAGGGACCGAGATTGGAAAGAGGAAAGCTCATGGTGACCAGCTCCCCGGGATCGATCGCTCCGTTCCCGGGGGCGCAGTCCTCCGCGCTCAGCCTGGGCGGGATCATTTCCAACCGGGGATCGTCGTCCCGAAGGGTGGCGATGGCGCTTCCGGCGGAGAGGATGGAACAATCCGCCTCCCCCAGGAGCAGGCGGAACGTCTCGTCGCCCTCGAAGCGGTTATCCCCGCGAACCGCGATCGCGAGCGACACCTGCGTGGTTCCCGGAGCGACCACCAGAACGCCGTTGGTCGCGGTGTAGTCCTCCGGCGCCTTCGCCGTTCCGTCCTCCGTCCGGAACGGCAGGGAGAGGGTCGACTTGGGAGGCGGCGTGAAGCGAAGGGTGAACACCACGCTGGACGTCGTCCCGTGGTCGCCTTCGACGCCGTTGGCCGGGTCCAGGACGACCAGGGAAACGTCATCGTCGGTGATCGTCCCGATTCCCACCGCATCCGCCAGAGTCGCGCCCACGGGATTGCTGAGTTCAACCGTAAAGGTCTCGTTGGTTTCGCAGCGCAGGTCACCGATCACGGGGACCATGATCTCCGCTTGGGTTTCACCTGGCCTGAAGACGAGGTTCGTCATCGTCGGTTGAAAATCCTGGTCCAGCGCGGTGGCGGTGCCGTCCCGGCTCTGGCCGCGCACGGAAACGTCGCGGCTGCTCGGATTGGAAAGCAGGACGGAGAACCGTGCCCAACGAATCCCGGAGTCGCCTTCCGTCACAGCCGCATCCTGGATTCGGATGCTCGTGGAATCGTCATCCTGAATGAAGCCCTCGGCCTGGAGATCCCCTGCGACAGCGTCGCCCTGGCTCTGGAGGCTGACATTGAGATGGAAGGATTCGACGTCCTCCTCGTCGATGGCG
Source organism: uncultured Verrucomicrobiota bacterium (assembly GCA_942490575.1). Taxonomy (GTDB): domain Bacteria; phylum Verrucomicrobiota; class Verrucomicrobiia; order Limisphaerales; family CAIMTB01; genus CAIMTB01. The sequence goes on along the minus strand of CALNYA010000063.1, from coordinate 136,355 downwards.
TCACCGAACACCGCAACGGGGATGGAAAGCCGCGTCTGTCCCGCCGGCACGTTGGTGGTGGTGGGAATTGAAACCGCCCTGAAGTCCAGGCCGCCCACCGCGGTTCCGTCGCCGGTCGTGTAGGTGAACGCGACGGGTCTTGCGCTGGGGGCCGACAAGCGGACCTGAAAGACGGCATTCGTCGTCGTGCCGGGAGGTCCCTCCTTCACCGGCGCGGCGTTTTCAACCCAGAAATCCGGAAGACCATCGTCGTTCTCGATGAGATGACACGCGCTGGGTTCGGGGCCGATCTCGAGATGCACGGGATCGCGAAGAACGACGCAGAAGGTTTCGTCGGGTTCCAGGGTTCGATCCCCGAGGACATCCACGGCGATCTCTCCCGAGACCACTCCGGGCGCAAAGGAGATTGTTCCCGACGCCAGGCTGTAGTCCTCGTTCACCGTGGCGGAGCCATTGATCGTTGTGTAGCCCACCTGTGTCGTCCGTTCACTGGGGGTTGAAAGGGTCACGTCGAAGAACGCCTTTCGGACGCCGGAATTCCCCTCGGGTGCCCTGGGTTCGCGGGGGCGAATGCCGACCGTGGGGGCGGGGTCGTTGTCCTCGATCTCGACTTCCGCCACGAGATTCGTCGACACGTCGCCTTGGGTGACCGTCGCGCGAACCCGGAACGCCTCGATGTCGGGCTCGTCCCGAAGGTCGCCCAGGACCGATACCAGGATGTCCGGCCCCGCGACGGCGCCCTTCTGAAGGACGAAGTCGTTGGTCGCGGACCGGAAGTCCACCTGGGGTGTCGCGCCGCCGGGAACGGGTTCCGTGAACCATCGAACCCGCGTGTCCACGACCGCGGGAGTCTCCAACCAAATCCGAACCACAGCGTTGGTGGATTCGGTGTCTCTTTCGCGCACCCGGGAGCCGGCGATCCGAACCACCGGATAGGAGTCGTCGTTCAGGATGACACCTGTCGCCCGGTCATTCGGCTGGGGAAGCACCTTGCCACCCACGGGATCCCTGAGGAACAGCGTGAACACCTCATCCGCCTCGGGAGTGTCGTCGCCGAGGATGGTGGCCATCACCTGGATCTCCGTCGTGGTTCCGGCGAACACGAGATTCGTCGCGATTGGGAGGAGGTCCACGTTCACCGTCGCCGTCCCGCTGAGGGCCGAAAGCCCCACCTGAACCGGCGCGAGACCCGCCGGACGCGAAACCCGCACGGTGAAGATGGCCTGGGTCCTGGTCCCGGCGGCGCCCTCTGGAATGGGTGCTGGGCCGGTGAGGGTGAATACTCGATCCTCGTCATCCAGGATGGTGCCCGTCGCATTTGGACAAGCCACATGGAGGTTGCTGGCGTTCTTGAGCACCAGCGAGAAGGTCTCATCGCCCTCCTCCTCAAGGTCGCCCTTCACCAGGATTGGAATCACTACTTCGAAGTGGACGTTTGTCGCCAGTCGGGCGGCCGACAGGTCGACCACGTTGGTGACACAAACGAAATCCCCCGGGCAACCGGCGGTGCCTGGTCGAGTCTCGTACTCCAGGTGGACCGGCTTTTCCGTCGCGCCGTCGATCGTCAGCACAAAGTCCATGGGCCGGGTGCCGGAGTCCCCTTCCAGGACCGACGCATCCCGGACACAGACCACGGGCGGTTCGTCGTCGTCGATGATCGTGACCACGGTCTGTGGCCGGTCGCCAAGTCGCGCCCCGACCGGATCCGCAAGAACTGCGGAAAAGGTCTCGTCGTCCTCGTCAATCACGTCGCCGAGGATTTCCATCGGCACACGGATCTCCCGCTGGCCCGGACTGAAGACGAGGTTGGTTCGCAGGGTGGAGAAATCCCGGCCCTCCGTCGCGGTTCCTGGAACCAGTTGGAAATCGACCGAGACCGGTTGGCTGCTCGCCGGGGTCAGGGAAACCAGGACGAACTCCTGACGGACGGCGTCGCGCCCCTCCGGGATCCGGAGCGTTGAGGGCGAGAGATCGAGCGAATAGGGCACGGCGGCAGGGGTGCAGAGATCGTCGACTGTCATCGTGATCGAGCCGTTGGTCTGGTCCTCGTTCCTGACGCCTTCGTTCTGGAATCCGACTCGATCCACCTTCCAGGTGTGATCCGCCGGCACCTGGGCGCTCGAAAAGCCAACGAGATGGGTGAACCCGGCGCCGGCGAGGAGATCGATGGTGAGCCTGCGATCGGAGGCTCGGTAGATCCCCACGGCGAGATACTCCGTTCCGGACTCCAACCCGACCCGATCCCCGGCGCTATCCCCCTGAGTGCCCGATTCCACGATCGCCCGCGCCACCAGACGTCGGTTCTCCACGGACAGCAGCACGCCGAGTCCCGATCCGGACCCGCCAACGTGCTGGGTGGTCATCCATCCGATGAGCGCCGTCGGCGACTCGCGCTCATCGAAATCGTCGACCCTGAACAGGACCGAGAAACTCGCATCGTCACGGTCCGTCCGGGGAGGGAAGGGGGATCGCTCAGGTACCACGCGGGCGAAGCGTCGACATCGCTGGTGAAGCGAAGATTCCCGATCGCGGGCTGGTAGTCGAACCGGCTCTCCGTGCCGGTGGTCAATTGGATGAACCGCCCCGCCGCGACGGGGTCGTTGGCAAAGCTTTCGCAGAGTGACGGGGCCGCGGCGTGTGCGCCGAAACCTGGGTGGCACAATCCGGAGAGCAGGATCAAGACGCTTGCGACGATGGATTCGCTTCCTGAGGAGACCCGGGGCGAGGGACGCCCGGCGGACTTGGAGACGCGCGCGACGCCCGCGAACCCAAACCAATTCATCGAACGAGAAACGCGAAGACCCCCGTCGGAATCTTCGCTCGTGGGAATGCGATGGATCGGAGTCATGCGGACGAGGGAGGTCGGACGCATTCATCGCAGGGAAGTGGAGGGAGGCAGCGATGAGGGCCACGAACTCGCTGGAGGATTGGAGGGCACTCGAGTGCTCGGACCGGGGAGAGGCACTTGTCCTTGGGACCGCGGCCCCTGGAAGGGCGGTGAATCGAGGCTGGCGTTTTCTTGGCCCCATTCCCAACACTCCAGCGATCACAGCCAGGGAGAGAGGAAGGGCGGCCTTGGTCGTTTTCTTTGCCCGTGGGATGCGGTGGTCCGCGTCGGGAGGCGCGAGGCGTCCCAGCGGGTCCGCGCCGCGGCGAGACGGAAGGATTCAATCTTCAGAACACCCATGCATGCGAATCGAGCCAATCTCCTCTCCGGTCTGATGCCAGCCCTAGTTCTTTGCCTGCTTGTGTGCGTCCTTCTTCCGAAATGCGTCGCGCAGGGCGGCACAGTGGCCTGGTCCGAAGGATTTGAAGGCCGATTTGTCGAGGACGACTGGTATGCGGAAAACGGGATCTGGGAACTTGGGACCCCGACCACAGGCCCCGGGGGGGCCTTCAGCGGACGCCATGCCTACGGAACAGTCATGGATGGCAACTACCCGCACGTTCCGGACAGCCGGTTGATCGGACCGCCCATCAATCTTCCGGAAGTCGCGACGGGAGAGGAGTTGCTTCTTAGGTTTCGGCAATGGTTCAGCTACCAGGCTTCCGACGGGGGGGATGTCCAGATCCAGGTGTTCGATCCGTTGGCCACGGTCTGGGGTGGATGGACGAACCTCGTGCAGGTTCGGAGCTGGATTCCAGACTGGCATCACGCGCGGGTCGACCTCTCCACCTACGCCGGCCAACGGGTGCGGCTGGCTTTCTCACACTCCGACGGTACGGAGCTGGATGGTTTTGGCAGAGACAACCACTCGGAATCCTCCGGTTGGTTCCTGGATGATCTGGCGATCGTCGCGCAACCGAAACCGGTTCTCCCAAGCGTGGAAGGCTGGGAACTGGGCTGGGACGGATGGTGGAGTAGCAATGGCATTTGGGAGCCCGGTGTTCCCGAGGGCATTCCGGGAGGCGTGCCGGGTGGTACGCATGTGATGGGCACCCGTCCGGCGGCCGATTATCCGTATGGCCCGGACAGCGGCCTCTACAGTCCGGAGATCGACCTGCCGGTGATCGCCTCCGGGGAGGAATTGCTACTCCGGTTTCGTCAGTGGTTCAGCTATCAGGGGGCGGACGGCGGCGATGTGCAGATTCAGTCTTTCGACGCCGAAACGGAAGGGCTGGGGCGAGGGGGAGAGCATCAAGAGCGTCCGAAGTTGGATTCCGGCGTGGCATCATGCGCGGATCGATCATCTCGCAGTACGCCGGGCAACGGGTTCGGTTCAGGTTCAATCACTTCGATGGAATCGAGTTGGCTGCTGCGGTGCCAACGCATACAGTCCTCGGGCTGGTTCCTGGACGACTTGGAGATCATCGCGCAACTGAAACCGGTGCTTCACAATTCTGAAGGTTGGGAGACGGGTTGGGAAGGCTGGTGGAGCGACAACGACATCTGGGAAGTCGGATCCACCTTTGCGGGAGGGGCCTTCAACGGGACCAATGTGGTCGGCACGGGCCTGACGAGCAACTATCCCAATGGGCCGGACAGTTCGTTGCACAGCCCGGAGGCTGTCCTACCCTCGTTGGCGGCCGGGGAGGAATTGCTGCTGCGCTTCAGACAGTGGTTCAGCTATCAGGGGTCCGACGGCGGCGATGTGCAGATTCAATCTTTCGACGTGCCGGCGGAGGTCTGGGGGGGATGGGAAACCATCAAGAGCGTCCGAAGTTGGATTCCCGGGTGGCATCATGCGCGGATCGACATCTCAAAGTTTGCCGGTCAACGGGTCCGGTTGAGGTTCAATCACTTCGATGGAAACGAAGGCTGCTGCGGTGCCAACGCACAGTCCTCGGGCTGGTTCCTGGATGACTTGGAGATCATCGCGCAACCGAAACCGGTGCTTCACAATCCCGAGGGTTGGGAGAACGGCTGGAACGGCTGGTGGAGCGACAACGACATCTGGGAAGTCGGAGTCCCCGTGGGCGGTCCCGAGGGGCTTTCAATGGAACCAATGTGGTCGGTACGCGACTTGACGAGCAAGCTATCCCAATGGGCCGGACAGTTCGGTCTCCACAGTCCTGGAGGCAGTCCTGCCCGAGATCGCTTGGCGGCGGGGAGGAATTGCTACTCCGCTTCCACCAGTGGTTCAGCTATCAGGGGTCCGACGGCGGCGACGTGCAGATTCAATCTTTCGACGTGCCGACGGAAGCGTGGGGGGGATGGGAAACCATCAAGAGCGTCCGAAGTTGGATTCCCGGGTGGCATCACGTACGGATTGACATCTCACCGCGTGCCGGGCAACGGGTTCGGCTGTTGTTCCGTCACTTCTGATGGCACCGAGTTGGACGGCTGCGGCGGAAACATCCACGCAGAGTCCTCGGGCTGGTTCCTGGATGACCTGGAGATCATCGTCCAAGCGAAACCGGTCCTTCGCAACCCGGAAGGGTGGGAGAAGGGGTGGAAGGGCTGGTGGAGCGACAACGGGATTTGGGAGTTGGGCGTACCCACCGGCGGTCCCGGAGGGGCCTACGGTGGGACGAACGTGATGGCGACCGGGCTGACCGCCAATTATCCCTACGGTCCCGACAGCAACCTCTACAGCCCGGAAATCAATCTGCCGGCTGTCGCGGCTGGGGAGGAGTTACTCCTTCGGTTCCGACAACGGTACCGTTACCAGAATTCCGACGGCGGGAACCTGTTGCTGCGAACCTTCGACCCGGATTCGAACTCCTGGGGTGAGTGGGTGATGATGATGAGCGTTCGGGGGGAAGTACCGGACTGGGTTTATGCGCGGGTGGATGTTTCCGCGTATGCGGGCCGTCGCATCCGACTTTCCTTCTCCCACATCGATGGAACCGAACTGGATGGCTTCGGGAGAAACATCCACGCCGAATCCTCCGGGTGGTTCCTTGATGAGATCCGGATTCAGACGCAAGCCATGATCGTTCCGAGGGAAGTCCTTTCGGTGAATGAGGAGGAATTGTTGACGATCCGGGTCGAGTCGACGTTGGGCGGATCCAGGTTCGGACTGGGCGTGGACGCCCCGGCGGGCATGCAGGTGGATCCGGACCTCGGCATCCTGACCTGGGTGCCCTCCGAATGTCAGGGGGCCCTCGACCAACGATTTCACCGTCACATTGACCCATCCCTCGTCGAATGTGTCGCCCCTGGATTTCCGGATTCTCACGGTAATCGTCCAGGAGGTTCAGAAACCGCCGGTGATTGATCCGATTGGGCCGAGGACGACCCGAGGAGGTGAGGAACTGAAGTTTGACGTTCCCGCCTTCGACCCGGATTGCGGTGATTTCCAAACCCTGTTTTTCAGCCTTGAAGGAGACGCTCCGCCCGGGGCCACGATCGATCCCGCGACAGGGGAATTTGCGTGGACTCCAACCACCGAGCAGGCGTCGAGGGATTGGCGGATTACGGTTCGTGTGACCGACGATGGTTCACCCCCACTCAGTTCGACGGGTGCCTTTGACGCTGGCCCCGGCGAGGGGTCGGATGCGCCCAAGGTGGTCTCCTACCGACGCACCGCCTCGGGGCGGTTTGAAATGCGGATCGAGAATCTCCAGGCCGGCGCGGAGTACGTTGTCCAAGCAGCCGAGGACCTCGGATCTCTCCCCGAACCGACGGGTTGGACGGTTTTAAGGACGATTGTGGCAGGTGAGACCCATGTCATCGTCGAGGATCCGGACATCGCCTCTTTTCCCCGGCGGTTCTACCGGGTTCTCCGAGTCGCTCAGGGAGTCGATCCGTGAATCAGTCTGAAAAAACGGGGTCCGGCCGTCGCTTGCACACGCACCTCCATCGCGCCCGCGTCCACGGTCGGGGTCGCGCCCAGGTTTTCCCAGCGTGTCGCGGGTCCCAGGCTGGTCGTCGTCTCGACTCGCCAGGCTGGGTCGGAGTCGGCGGTTTCCCACGAGAGAACCACCATTCCCTGGTCGAGACGCGCGCGAAGACGCGGTGGAGCACCCGGGAAAAATTGAAGGTTGGCCGCGTTGTTCGATCTCCACGGATCGGGCTGTTCGCTCCCCACGGTGGCGCGCGCGACGGCGTCGGTGGACCTTGATCCAACGCACTTCACCTCGGCACTGAGGGTCCCACCCGCGCCCAGGGAGTCGATTTCCCAGATCACGATCCCGTTGGTCGTCCGGCAAAAACCGGAGGCGCAAAGAACCTCGGCGACCTGGGAACCGAACGGCGGCAGATTGGTCGCCACAATCCCGGAGGCGGACCCGGGGCCGAGGTTTTGGATGACGAGCCGGTAGCCGAACTCCCCGGTCGGAGTCGGTGCGCCAGCGCTTTCCAGGCGGACGGCGATGTCGGCGGTCGCGGACGGAGGAAGGTCCACCACGCGGAGCGGCAGCCATTGGATCCGCCCCGGTGGACCGCCCGCCGGCGCCACAGCGAGACGCGCCGCTCCCGTGTGAGCGATCCCGCCCACAAGTTCCCAGGTCACGGTTCGGATCCCACCCGGGGCCAGTCCATGGAGTCGCTGTATTGGAAGCGTCCGAAGGTCGATCCCTTCCCCGGTTGTGAGTTCGAGGTCGACGTCGGGCGCGACCGTTGTTCCCGAGTTTCGGAGGCCGACTTCCACGTGAAAGACCTCCCCGACTCCCGAGAATTCGGGATGGGTGACGGACACCACTTCAACCCCCCCGGCGCCAGGCTGGGTCATGATCTGGTCGACGTTGCCTCCGTTGGCGCTCGTCACCCGTACCTGCACCAGAAGCTCATCCGGGGGATCGTCGCCCAACGCGGCCAATTCCAGCGGAAGAGTGACCGTCTCGCGTGGTCCGAGTTCTCCGACGGCGAAGGAGGTCGCCGAGAGCACGGCAAGGGAGTCGACCGAATCCAGGTCGCACCGCAATCCGGTGACGGCGAAGTCCACCTGGCTGGAGATCCGCACCTGAATGGGGCGGGGGTCCCCGGCTCGATTCGCGCCCGGAGCAGCCACCAGTTGCACGTCAAAGGCTGGAAGAACACCGAGGCGACGGACGATCCGGACCTTGCCTCGGGCGGTCGTCGCCTCGATCTCGACCGCGTGATCCAGCGAGGGAAAGTCCACGTCCGTGAGCGCGATGGGAACCGTCCACGTCGCGGATTCGCCAGGGCCCAATTCCTGACTGGACCGGGTCTCGGAAAGAGTGGGACCAGGCAGGGTGGAGCCTCCTTCGATCGGGCGGCCGAACTCCCAGCCTCCATCGTCGCCGTCCGCGAGTTCGAACTGGCGAAGCCGGACGTCGACGCTTTGAGGGATTCCCAGAGGATTGATCAGGCGCACCCCGAGGGGAAGGACCGTGCCGACACGGTGGAATTCGGCCTGGGCATCCACCTCGATCTCCAGTTCGACGCCTGCGCTGGGATCCGAACTCGCCAATGCCAGACCCGTCGGGCTTCCGGCGTTGATGCAATCACAAAAGTCCTTGGCGTATCCGCCGGGTGGATCGGGCCACTGACATTTCTCGAAGGCTCCGTCCTCGGCCTTGGCGCGACGTGTGACACGGTAGAAGGGGGTGGAGCAAGGTTGGTTGAGCAGCTGGTAGCTGCCGCCGTCCTGGGTCCAAGTCCTACCGCCGACGATGACCTCGTAGGCGAGTTTGGCGAGGGGATAGGTCGCTCGTGGATGGTCGCCGATTGGATCACCGGGAAGTGCGAGTCCGAGGGGATCCAACGAACGGTCGTCGGTGGCGTCCAAGGCGCGCCAAAGGTCCGCGGAGTCATTCCTGTCGCCAGTTACAGCCTCCGTCCATTGGTGATAGGCGTACAGGGTCCAAGGTCCGCCGTTGTGGACGACGCCCGGGTACAAGCCGCTGGCGACCCGCGCCGGAACTCCGACGCCGCGGAGCAGGGCGGTGAGGCAGTTGGCGTAGTTGAGACACTGGCCTTCGATCGGATCGGGGTCCGGTCCAATGCCCTGAACCGCTGCCTGGAATTGCTCTTCGCTGACCGAAGCCAGCAGTCGCGGAACATGCCGTTCTCGGTTCGGCTTTTTGTAGCGAATCAGCCGCGAGACGCCGCGGGTTAGCTTGCGGCTCGCTTCGAGAGGATTGTCCAAGCCTTGGACGGCACCTAGCGCCTTGGCAAAGAGGTCCGAATGGAAGGGGTCCAAATGGAAGGCCCTCCCGGCGCTTGATTCCTCCCAAATCTTGAAAATAACGGGAGCGCTCCCGGTCGAATGGTCCGGGTCGCTGTACGTGTGCAGCTCGTAGGAACGCGAGTCCCTATTCCCGGCCTCGTCGTAGAGGTAGGTCGCCGTCGACAGCGAATCCATCAGGGGAGGCACTTCGAAAATGACGTGGATCTGGTCGTCCGTTTTGGAGAGCGAGCCGTTCAAATCCGTCTCGGCTTCGACGATGTAGCGCCCGATTCCGAGATTGGCCGGCAGGCTGAGCGTGTAGGCGGCGATCTCCGGGGCGACGGCGGCGGCGGGTTGCCCAAGGGCGATCACCCGGCGGTCGGACAAATCAAGGAGTCGGAGGGCCGTGGTCGGAATGCCGGGCGGATGGGTGACGGTCACGACGGCGTCCGTTCCACGGCGAAAAACCCCCGGTGTTCCATGTCGGCGGTATTCCCGAAGGTCATTGCCAAAACCGATGATGACGGAGCGGGTTTGTAGGATCGCCTGACCGCCGTTCGCGAGGCTGGCCCAGAAGGCGACCTGCAGCCCGTTCCCCAGCGGGTCGTAGACGCCGAAATCGGTGAAGGGTTCCGTGAAATCCGCGTGGGTCTCACCCGCCTGAGCGACCACCGTCAGGTCGCCGAGTCGCGGGGTGGCGGGTTGGCTGATGTCGATGTCACGGAGGAAGAGGCCGGGGCAGGGTGGGGTGCAAATCCGTTTTTGGGCTTTGAAGAGAACGGCGTAGTAGCCCGGGCGGTCGACGACGGACCGATTGACCGCGACGCGGGAGTTTTGAGCGAAGCCGGCGAGATCGGCGGATCCCGCGACTTGGACCAGACCGAACGGAGGTTCGCCGGGAAGCTCCGTCCGATACGCGACGTAGATCCCGGCTCCGAGACCGCGGTGGAGTCCGACGAACGCCACCACCCGTCCGTCGTCGCTGATCCCGGGCGCCTGACCCACCGAGGTGAATTCATCGGAAAGAACGGCGCTGCGACTCACATCGAGGGTGGGATCCGGGAAAAGAAGAATGGGTGCGGTGTCCTGTTTGCCGCCCCGGATGACCACCGACCCGTTGTCCGCGATCATGGGGAGGAACTCGGGATCGTTGCGCAGCGGAGGCGACAGGTGGAAGTCCTCCTGGCGATCCGTGGACGGGTCCCCGGGGAAACGGGGCGTGGCGAGCACGGTCAACGTTTCGTCGTCGGCGAGGTGACCGCTGAACACCACTTGCCCGCCGTTGTTCACGGAGCACCACGGATAGAAGGCGCGGCTGGGTGCGAACAGTTCCCCGGCGAAGGGGCTGTACAGGTTGAGATTCCCGTTGGGCAGATCGATGCGGACGTACCGACCTTTTGCCACGACCTGAAGCGCGCTGGGTTCAGGGCCCTGCAGGAGGATGAACGTGAAAAGCCCGTCGCGCGACGACGCGCGCCAGGCGACCTGGCCGCGATTGTTGATCTGAACGAAGGGATCGAACCGGAAGTTCGTGGAGAGCCCGTTCATTGCCAGCCCCGGTTTGGGACTGAAGCGCTCGATGCCGGCGGTCCGGTCGGCCAGGGACCGCGCCGAACTGTCGAGCACGACTTCCCGGCCGTTGGCGAGGGAGGCCACGAATGCCGCGAGTCCCGCGTCGTTGACAGAGGGTCCCTGGCCAAGACTCTCAATCCGCGAACCGCCCGGCCCCGGATCCCCCGTCCTCGCGGCCACGACCAACTCGAACGAGTGTCTGGGCTCGGCGCGGATGGGGATTGTCGCGACCGGGCGCGACGGATCGTTGCTGGTCAGACGGAGCGACGCATTGAGGACTCCGGAAAGCCCTGGCGCGCAGCGCACCATGATCCCTACCGACGCCCCGGGCGGGAGCGTCGTCGGCAGGGGGTCCGCGACGAAGATTGAGAAATCGGGATGTGAAAGCTGGGCCGAGGAAAGGATCAGATCGCGATTCCCTGAATTCCCAACATCCACCCGTCGCTGCGCCGTGATCCCCGGCGCGATGACGCCGAAGTTCAGTTCGGCCGGATCCCATTCGATCCGAGGTGCTGAACCTTCTCCCGAGAGTTCGAGGACCGCCACCGCCTCTGGAAAGCCCTCCGCGAACACCTCGATTGTGTCCGAGACCGGTTCGGTCGATGGGCCCGCGGGAGCCCTGGTGGGTCTCACGTCGTCGGCCAATCCGGAGGTTCCCAAGATGGCGACGTCGGGGGACCCGCCTGAAGCGGTTCCGACACGGGAGTCGAACGCCAGGGCGCCGAATTTGGCGCCGGGCGGAATCCCGAGGAGAATCGCGAAGACCCAAAGCGCGATCATGGAGGATGGCGCCGTGGGGCGGGATCGAAGTATCCGCGACAGGAGACTGGAGATATTCCATTGGTGTCTCTCAAGGGTGGTTCTTTTCGCCGGCCTCATCTCGGTTGAACTCTAACGAGGCTCCGCCTCAGACCGACGAGGCATGTTGGGTTCATTCACACGTCGGGTGACGGGTCGGTCTGAGGCGGAGCCTCGTGGAATAGGGCTTGGGGGTTCTCCACCCGCCGCTTGGCGGTGGCGCAAGTGGACTCCGTCGGCGGAGCCTAGAGCGGACCCGAAGGTCCATTTGGTTTGACCGCGGACGGTCGGTGGGCCATCGAAATGGCCCGGTGTCCACCAACGGAGTCCGCCATGGCTATACCACGCACTGTCGCCGAGGTCCTCAAGAAACACGTCACCTTCGAACTCGAAGGCATCGACCGGATGTACCTCAACCTTTACGTGCCGAGGCTCCAGACCGACAAGGGCGTCGCCCACTTCTGGCGCTTCCACCGTGGCCATCGCTTCGCCTCTTCCGCCCTGATGGATCCCATGACCAAGGACTTCATCCACCGGTTGGAGCAATTTGCCGCCAAGAACGGCATTCCCCTCATCACTTTTGAGAAGGACCAGCGCAAGGACGACGTCGCCCACAGCTTCTTCGACACCTCCAAGCTCGAGGAAGGTGTTATCTTCATCGGCAAGGCCCAAGAGAAGGTTCGCGTTTTTCGCACCGAGCGTCGGCGCGCTCCCAACGGCGCCACCTACCCCTGGATCGTCCGCTCCACCGCCATGGTCAACCAGTGGTACATCTATATTCGCGACCGCAACTTCGGTCCGTTCTTCCTCAAGTTCAGCTCCTACTTCCCCTACAATGCCAAGATCTGTCTCAACGGCCACGAGTTCCTCAAGCGCCAACTCCGCAACGCCGGCATCGCCTTCGAGTCCCTGGACAATGGGGTGGCCTCCTGTGTCGATCCTCTGACCGCGCAAGCTTTCGCCGACGGCCTCAGCGCCGAGAAGATCGACGCCTTGGTGCGCAAATGGTTTGCCCGTCTGCCCCATCCCTTCACGCGAGCTGACCGGGCGGCTGGCTTCCGCTACAACATCTCCATCCTGCAGGCCGAGTTCTCCCTCACTCAGGTGCTCGACCAACCTGTCCACGGCCGCGTTTTCTTCGAGGAAGTCATCCGCGAGAACCTCGACGTCGGCCGTCCAGATCAGGTCCAACTCATTTTCGGTCGTTCGGTCACTCGACGCACCCCGGGGCGCTTCCGTACCCGGGTGCTCACCAGCGGTGTGATCCCGTCCCTCCACGTGGATTACAAAAAATCCCGCATCAAGCAGTATCACAAAGAAGGTCAGGCTCTGCGGACCGAAACCACGATCAATGACACGCGTGACTTTGGCGTGGGCAAGAGCCTCAAGAACCTGCCGGCTCTCCGGCAGATCGGCTTCCAAGCCAACCGACGTCTGCTGAACGTCCAAAAAATCACGCAAGACTGCGCCCTGGGCGAAGCCGCCCTGCGCCAAGTCACTGAGCCGGTCGTGGTCGACGACCAGCGCGCCGCCGGCCTGCGCTACGGTCAGCCGCGGGTGCAGGCCCTCATGTCCGCCCTCCTGGGTTTCGCGCTCCAGGCCTGCGGCTTCACCAACCGCGAATTGCGCGAACGGCTGGCCCCATTGCTGGGCTTGTCACCCGACAACCTATCCCAGGGTCGAATGACCTACGACCTGCGTCGCCTCCGACTCCACGGCTTGATCGAACGTGTCCCCCGTTCGCACCGCTACCTCCTGACGCAGCAGGGCATCATCACCGCCTTGTTCTTCACCCGCTCCTACGCCCGGGTGCTCCGTTCCGGATGCGCCCAGGCCTTCCCTCCCGACTGGGAAGGCGGCACACCCTTGCGCCGGTCCTTCGACGCAACGCTTGAAGCCATCGACGATTTCATCGCCGATGCCAAACTCACTCCCTAAAACTTGACTCAAAGAAATCACATTTCAGAAGACGAGGAATCTAGACTCCAGGCGTCCAGGCGCGTCGCCTCGATCCCATCACGAAGATTGAAATTCCGCCCTGGGGTGGACCGCCCGGGAGATCTTGGTTTCAACTTGGTCCCGAGCAATCTCCAGATCGTGATGGGTTTGAAGATCCAGCCACCATTCCGGACGGGTGCCGAAGTATCGGGAAAGCCGCAGGGCGGTGTCGGCGCTGATGGCCCGCTGGCCTCGGACGATCTGACTGACCCGGAGGGACGGCACAGCGAGAGCTTTCGCCAGAGCGTACTGCGTCAGTCCAAGCGGTTCCATGAAGTCGCCGAGTAGGATTTCTCCAGGGTGAACGGGGGCGATCTTGGTGGATTTCATAGTCTTCAATGGTAATCGCAAATCTCGACGTCGTGTGCGTCCTCGCCAATCCAGCGAAAGCACACGCGGCACCGCAGGTCAATCCTCGTGTGGGAACCGCGGCCGAGACCGTCCACCCCCGCGGGATGCCCTGGTTTTTCTGGCAGCCGAGGGATTCGACGGTTTGTTCCCGGCTTCAAGTGTTTCAGGGCGAGGTGGATTGCGCCTGGCGGCACCCGCGCGTGATCCGAGCTGCCCGAGGCGGCCGTTCCGGCGACCCGTTCGCCCTGAACGACCGGATCACCCGACAGTTGACCGTCGGCGTTTCGGTGCAAGAAACTCGCGCCGCGACTTGGGAATCCATTCAAACGCCCGGAGAGAAAACAAATGTCCACCGAAGCCAAATGCCCGTTCCACCACACCGCCGGCGGCGGCACTTCGAACCGCGACTGGTGGCCGAACCAGTTGAAGGTCGAACTTCTCCACCAGCACTCCTCCAAGTCCGATCCCATGGGCGGGGACTTCGACTACGCGAAGGAGTTCAAGAGCCTCGATCTGGCGGCGGTGAAGAAGGATCTCGCCGCGCTGATGACGGACTCCCAGGACTGGTGGCCGGCGGACTTCGGGCACTACGGGCCCTTGTTCATTCGGATGACGTGGCACAGCGCCGGCACCTACCGCACCGGTGACGGACGCGGCGGAGGCGGTCGGGGGCAGCAGCGGTTCGCTCCGCTCAACAGCTGGCCCGACAACGTCAGCCTGGACAAGGCGCGTCGTCTTCTCTGGCCGATCAAGAGGAAGTACGGCCGGAAGATTTCCTGGGCCGACCTGATGATCCTCACGGGCAACGTCGCCTTGGAGACGATGGGGTTCAAAACGTTCGGTTTCGCCGGGGGCCGCGAGGACACCTGGGAGCCGGATCACGACGTGTATTGGGGCCCGGAGACGACCTGGCTCGGAGACAAACGCTACTCCGGCGACCGGGACCTCGAGAACCCGCTCGCCGCCGTCCAGATGGGGCTCATCTACGTCAATCCGGAAGGCCCCAACGGGAACCCGGATCCGATCGCCGCGGCGAGGGACATTCGCGAGACCTTCGCGCGCATGGCCATGAACGACGAGGAGACGGTGGCGCTCATCGCCGGCGGCCATACCTTCGGCAAAACCCATGGCGCCGGACCCGCGTCCCACGTGGGCCCCGATCCGGAGACCGCCGGATTCGAGGAGCAGGGCCTGGGATGGAAGAGCGATTTCGGCACGGGCAAGGGCGCCGACACCATCACCAGCGGCTTGGAAGTCACCTGGACTTCCACGCCGACGAAGTGGAGCAACGGATTCTTCGAAAACCTGTTCGGCCACGAATGGGAACTGACGAAGAGCCCGGCCGGCGCCAATCAGTGGAGACCGAAGGACGGCGCTGGCGCTGGGACCGTGCCCGCGGCCCACGACCCTTCGAAGCGAATCGCGCCGTCGATGCTGACCACCGACCTCGCCCTGCGTTTCGACCCCGCTTACGAGAAGATTTCGAGGCGCTTCCTGGAGAACCCGGAAATGTTCGCGGACGCCTTCGCCCGGGCCTGGTTCAAGCTGACCCACCGGGACATGGGTCCGCGCGCGCGGTATCTGGGGCCCGAGGTTCCAGCCGAGGAACTCCTCTGGCAGGACCCCATCCCAGCGGTCAATCACCCGTTGGTGACCGCGAAGGATATCGCGTCGCTCAAGGCGAAGGTCCTGGAATCCGGGCTGACGGTCTCGCAGCTCGTTTCGACCGCCTGGGCGTCGGCGTCCACCTACCGTGGCTCCGACAAGCGTGGCGGCGCGAACGGCGCCCGGATTCGTCTGGCGCCGCAGAAGGATTGGGAAGTCAACCAACCCGCCCAACTGGCCGAGGTGCTGAAGACCCTCGAGGGCGTCCAGACCGCGTTCAACAGCGCCCAATCGGGCGGCAAAAAGATCTCGATGGCTGACCTGATCGTCCTGGCCGGTTGCGCGGGCGTTGAACGGGCGGCGAAGAACGGCGGTCACGACGTCACGGTGCCCTTCACCCCGGGGCGCATGGACGCCTCCCAGGAGCAGACGGACGCGGAGTCCTTCGCCGTGCTGGAGCCCATCGCGGACGGCTTCCGCAACCATCTCAAGGGTAAATACAGCGTGCCGGCCGAGGCCCTGCTGGTCGACAAAGCGCAATTGCTCACTCTGACCGCGCCCGAAATGACGGTGCTCGTCGGCGGCATGCGGGTCTTGAAGACCCACGGCGGATCGGCCCAGCACGGTGTGTTCACCGAGCGCCCGGAAGCCTTGACCAACGACTACTTCGTGAACCTGTTGGACATGGGCATCGAGTGGAAACCGAATTCCAAGGAGGCCGCCCTGTTCGAAGGCCGCGACTCCGGAACCGGCGCCGTCAAATGGACCGGAACTCGTGTCGACCTGGTCTTCGGTTCCAACTCCCAACTCCGCGCCCTCGCCGAAGTCTACGGAAGCGCCGACGCGCAGCCGAAGTTCGTCCACGATTTCGTCGCGGCCTGGGACAAGGTGATGAACCTCGACCGCTTCGACCTGGCGTGACCTGGGGCGGGGCGGTGCCCTTTGCGATGGGCGGGGCTCCATCTAGAATGCGCCGCTCCGAAGGGCCGCCCCTCTGGGGCTTGAGATTGGCCATTTTTTGGGAACAAGACATCTGGAGCCATAGGTCTCGACGTCACCTCGGGGTGAAAAGCGCCTTTCCATTGGCCGATCCGCTTCCCCAAACCAAGGTCCGTAGGACCGGCCTGTCTATCGAACTGTGTCCGGCAATGGATCTCAAGCCCCAGAGGGGCGGCCCAATGGACGACCCTACCGACCTCAATCCCAGGCGATGCAAGCCCGTGACCGACGCTCCGATGGCCGCTCCTACGGAGCTTGAATTTTTCCGATTGCGATCGTTGCTAGAGACCGGCCGCCCCTGACGGGGCTGAACGCGGACTTTTCAAACTTGTACCGGGGGCGACCTCTTCGATGACCGGCCCATCTCCCTGGGGTTGGTGAAAACTTCGACTCTGTTCCCAGCAGGGAGCGGGCCGAATGCGGCCGGTGAGCTCAGGAAGACGGCCAATCTCCAGGGTCCCACGGACCTTGGTTCGGTGAATGAAGGGGCGATTCTCCCCCTTGAATGTTCGGACAGGGTGGGTTGTCGTGGAGCCGTTATTTTTCGGCAACAAAAACCACGGCGCGCGCCTCCTAGCCCCATGCCTTTCTTGTCCCTCCGACAATCCCCTGTGACATCGCATTTCCTCGGCGGCTTCCTGCTCCTCCTCGCGGGTGTTCTCCGCGCCGCCATTCCACCCGATCCGGAACAGTTCACGGGCGGTGTCCTGGGTGACTCCCCATCCGACGGTTCCTTCTCCTACGCTGCTGAAATCCTGCGGATGCGGGCCCAGGGAGCGGGAATCGGCGACCGAAGCGATCAAGGTTACTTCGCCCACGCGCCGGTCGGAACGAACGACTTCGATGTCCAAGTTCGGGTGAGCGCCTTGGAAGCGACGGCCCTTTCCGCCCGGGCGGGACTCATGGTCCGCGGCGGGACGAACGCATCCCTCGAAATGGCCGCGATCGTCGTCACGCCGGGAATGAACGGGATCCAGTTTCTTTCCCGAAGCGGCCCGGAGTCGGTCGCCCTGACGACGGGTTCTTTTCCGGGCAACCTCCCCCACGGGTGGCTTCGCCTCCAGCGGTCGGGCGAAGTCCTCCGCGGTTTCGCAAGTCTGGACGGCCGCCGATGGTCCGAGATCGGACGATCGAGCCTGACGCTCACCAACGCGCTGCTCGGCTTGGCGGCGTCCAGCGCGCGGACCGAGACGTCGACCACAGCCACGTTCAGCGATTGGGGCGATGCGTCGGGTGAGTCCGAGGATCCGATGCCTCCATCCATCGAACCCGCCGGCCCTTCGAGTCGGCGCACGGCGCTGGTGATCACCGAGATCAACTACAACCCGCCGGGAAGCCCCGGGGCCGGCGAGAGCCCGCATCAGTTCGTCGAGGTGTTCAACAGCGATTTCACCGACAAGGAACTGGGTGGACACCGGTTGGAAGCCGACGCGATGCGTTACGTGTTCCCAACGAATTTCATTCTGTCCGCCGGCGGCACCGTCGTCGTCGCAAAGGATCCGGCGGAACTGCGGGTGGCGCATCCGGACCTCGCCGCCGGAGGAACTTTGGGTCCGTGGGAAGGCGATCTCGATCGCGACACCGACACCGTGCGGTTGTGGAGTCCCTTTGGCGCTCTTCTCCTGGAGGTGCCTTACGCGGACCAGACGCCCTGGCCGCTGGCTCCGGATGGCGAGGGCCACACCCTCGTGCTCGCGCGGCCAAGCTGGGGGGAGTCCGACCCCAGGGCGTGGGCGTCCAGTCGGCAATTCCGCGGATCACCCGGACGGGCTGACGCGGTGGACGGCGATGTCCGGTCGGGTTTGCGCATCACGGAAGTCATGGGCCGGCGCGAGAACGGCGTCCCGCCGTTCATCGAGGTCTTCAACTCGTCCGTCGACCCGGTCCCGCTGGCGGGGGTGATCGTCGCCGGTCCGCTGTCTTCCCCGCAACCGAGGCTCCCCCTGCCGGCCGGAACGCTCGCTCCTGGAGCGCGGATTCAGGTGGAAATTCCCACCGGCGTTCCCGCGCCGCCCTCACCGCTCTTCCTGCGGGACCCGGTCGGAGGCCGCGTGTGGGATGCCGTGTCGTTCAGTGGTTCGGATTCCGGTGTCGCCCTGGGCCGGGTCCACCTGGACCGACCCGACCTTCGGCGCCTGATCGCCCCGACACCCGGCCTGCCCAACGCGGCCGCGCGCGCGCCGCGCGTCGTGATCAGTGAAGTGATGTACAAGCCGATCAGCGGACGGGACGACGACCAGTATCTGGAGCTGTGGAATCCGGGTTCGGAACCCGTACCTCTGGCGGGCTGGCGGTTGGCTGGCGGCGTGACGTTCGACTTCCCAGCGGGTCGAAGCCTGGCTCCTGGCGAGCGCGTTGTGTTGGCCCGCAACTCGGCGCGCCTGCGACTCACCCACCCCAACCTCCCGTCGGCGCGGGTCCTGGGCGAGTTCGGCGGTCGACTGGCTGGGGGGGGTGAAAGGTTGACCCTGTTGGATGCGACAGGTGCGGTGGAATTCGGCTTCACCTACCGGCCTGGCGGCGAGTGGCCGCCGCTCGCCGACGGCGGGGGAAGCAGCCTGGAATTGCTGCACCCGGGATTGGATCCCGAATTGGGCTCGAACTGGGCGGCCAGCGACGAGTCGGAGCGCGCCGCTTGGAGGACGTACGAGGTGACCGGGTTGCTCGAGGGTGGCGTGGGGTCCGTCAACGACGTGCGCGTGCTCCTGCTGGGGATCGGCGAGACGCTGGTGGACGACATCGAGGTCATGGCCGTGGACGGGGTCAATCTTCTGAACAATCCGGACTTCGAAGGCGGCGCCGGCGGGTGGTCATTCGGGGGCACCCACGAGGAGTCGGGACTTTCGACCGGGGGCGGCTTCGGCGGCTCCGCGCGGGCCTTGCGATTGCGCGCGTCGGGCCGGGGCGACAACGGCATCAACTCCGCGCGCGCCACGCTGCGATCCGGCCTGCGAACCGGCACCAACACCATCTTGCGCCTCCGGGCGCGGTGGGTGGCGGGCTCGCGGGACCTGCTCCTTCGCGTGAAGGGCAACTACCTGGAACTTCCGGTCCGCCTGGAGGTGCCCGAGGATTTGGGCTCCCCCGGGCTTCCCAACACCCGCTCGCTGTCGGCGGCTCGCCCCGCCCTCACCGGGCTCTCCCACTTTCCCGTGTTGCCAGCGGAAGGGCAGGCGGTGCGCGTCACCGTCCGCATCTCGGGGGATTCCGGCGCGGACCGCCCGGTGCTTCGTCATCGGATCGATCCCTCCACCACCTTCGCCGATCCGCTGCCGATGAATGACGCCGGTGTGGATGGCGATCAGGTGGCCGGCGACGGCCTCCACACCGCCCTGATTCCAGGGCGCTCGGCGCGATCGATGGCGGCGTTTCATGTGACCCTTGGCCCGGAGGGTTCCGGGTTTCGGGTGCCCCTGGGGTCGGCGGACCGGGAGGCGCTCGTGCGATGGGGGAATTCCAGCCGGCGGGCAACCTCGGCACGTACCGGATCTGGATCACCCGGGCGACCGAGAACCGCTGGAACAGCAGGCCGAAACTGCACAACGGCGATCTGGACGCCACTTTCGTGGTGGGTTCGACCCGCGCCATGCACGGCCTCGGTGCTCTCTACAGTGGCAGCCCTTTCGTGAGCCCGGGCTACAACGGACCCGCGGGAACCACGCTCTGCGGGTACGTCCTTCACTTCCAGGAGGACGACGCCTTCCTCGGCGAAAGGGACTTCGTCATGGACTGGCCCATCCGCGACAACACGCGCCAATTGGAACAGCGCGCGTATGAATTCGCGGCCGAGATCGGTCTTCCCTACCTGCACCGCCGCTTCGTCCACATGTACGTGAACAGCGCCAAGCGCAGCTCGATCTATGAGGACACCCAGCAACCGGGCGGCGCCTACCTCCGGAACTGGTCGCCCGACGACAACGACGGAAGCCTTCACAAGATCGAGGACTGGTTCGAGTTCACGAGCGCGGGCGAGCGCGAATTCAACGAGGACGCGCGCCTGGAGGATTTTCGGCGATCCGACGGTTCCCGAAACACCGCCCGGTACCGCTGGGGTTTCAGACCCCGAAGCGTCGAGGAATCGGCGCACGACTTCGACGCGCTGTTCCGGCTCGTCGACGCCGCCGTGCCGCCGACCCAACTGATCGAGTTTCAACGCGATCTGGAACGTGAGATCGACATGGACGAATGGGCGGGGGTGTTCGCCGTGGAGCACGCGGTGGGCAATTGGGACAGCTTCGGATACAGCCGCGGCAAGAACATGTACGCGTACCGACCCCAACGGGGTCCGTGGCGCCTGTACATGTGGGACATCGATTTCGTGATGAGCGCGGGCGGCGACGGGCCCGGCAACTGGCCGTTCGCGACCATCGACACCACCATCTCGAAGCTCTACCAGCATGGGCCGTTTCAGCGCGCCTACTGGAGGGCGGTCAAGAAACTGGTGAACGGCCCGATGACGTCCGAGCGGTTCGACGCCCGGTCCGAGGCGGTGCGCCTCGGGTTGCTCGAGAACGGGGTGAATTCCGCCCTGCTGAACTCGGCCCGCACCTACGTCCGCGGTCAGCGCGAGAGTCTCCTCGCCCAGATGGCCGCCGTGGATCGCCCGTTCACTTTGGAATCCAGCCTGGCCAACGGCGCCACCACGGATCCGGTCCTTCGCCTCCAAGGCCAAGGAGCCCTTGAAATGACGGCTCTGCGCGTGAACGGCGGGATCGTGCCGGTCGCATGGATCACATCCGATCGATGGTTCGCCACCGTCCCGCTCCAGGCTGGCCGGAACCAGATCGGGATCGTTCCCGTCGATTCGTCCGAACAGCCCCTCGGCGGCGTGCGCACGCTCTTCGCCACGCTTTCCCAACCCCCGCTTCCCGAGGCGGAGCGGATCGTCTTCAATGAAATCCACGCCTCCCCAAGGGAAGCGGGCGCCGCCTTCGTCGAGCTGTTCAACCCTTCCTCCAATCAATCCTTCGACCTCTCCGGCCTCCGTCTGATCGGCGCCGGTTCCTACGAATTCCCGGCGAACACGTTTCTTTCACCCCGGCAGTTTCTGGTGCTCGGGATGTCGATCCCGGGTTTCCAGGCCGAGTTCGGACGGTCCCAGATTCCCGCGGCGATCCTGCCGTGGACCCCGAGTCCTTCGGGGGAGACCCTCGCCCTGGTCCGGCCCGCGCGCGGCACCAACCCGGTGGAGACCGTGACCGCCGTCACGTACCGGGGCGACGGACCCTGGCCCCTGGTCACTCCGGGACGTTCCCTCCAGCTTCGCGATCCAACCCTGGGCGAAGACGATCGAGTGGGCGCCTGGGGTGTGTATTCGGCGCCCACCAACACGAGCGCCTGGACGGAATTCTCCGTCAGCGGCCGCGCCGGTGGGACCAATCTGCTGCTCTACGTGTCGTCGTTCCCACCGTCCCTGACTCCCAGCGATCTCGCGGGGCGCTGGGTCGGAAACCTTTCCGCCTTCCAGTTCGATTTCGCCGCGCAGTTTTCCCGGAACGCCCAGGGGGTTCTGGCCGGTAAATTCTTCCCTGTGGAAACAGCGTCCGATCCGGACCTCGTAGGCTCCGACCTCGCCGACGTCGACCTCGCGGCGGACGGTTCCATTCGGTTCACCTGGACCGAGATCGCCGGCCTGTTCCGCGGACGGATCGACTCCTCCGGCCGGCGGGCGACGGGCACCTTCTCGTTCGAAAATGGAACCTCACCGTTCGTCCTCACCCGGCAGTTGCCGGCCGGGACGGCGCTGGTCGACGACCTGAAACTCACACGCGAGGGAGACGCCACCAACCTGCTACCCGACGGCGATTTTCAATCCGACCTCGGTCCCCTTTGGCGGTTCGAAGGCGCGCACGGGGGATCCGCGCGCGCGCTGTCGCCCGACCCCGGAATCGTCGGTGGACAGGATCAAGTCCTGCGCCTGACGGCGACCGTGGGTGGCAACGGCGCGCTGACGAACGCGGTGAGCCGGCCCGTCAGCGGTGTCGAGACCGGAGTCGTCTATCGGCTCACCGGTCGGTACCTGAGCGAAGAGGCCCAAGGACTCCTCATTGGATTGGAGAACGGACCGCGATTCACCGCGGACCTGAGGCCTCGCACGAGTGCAGGAAACGACGCGACGCCGTGGCGGCCGAATTCCAACGCCGAATCCCCCGGGCCCATACCGCTCGTCTGGTTGAACGAGGTGCGACCGGAGAATCCCGACGGTCTCCAGGACGCCACCGGAAAGGCCGAACCTTGGCTCGAGATCCACAATTCCGGGATCCTCCCCGCCTCCCTCGACGGCTATTTCCTGACCGACGATCCGTCGGAGCCCGCGAAATGGGCGTTCCCCACGGGCAGCAGCGTGCCTTCGGGCGGCTTCCTGATCGTTTGGCTCGACGGACAACCCGGCGAAAGCACGCCCGGCGCGCCTCACGCCGGGTTCCGACCCGCCGCTCGGGATGGCGTGGTGGTGCTCAGTCGCCCTATCGACGAACGGATCCTGACCGTCGATTTCCTGCGGTACTCGGTCGTTCCGTCCGGTCGGACCTTCGGTCACCTTCCCGAGACCTGGGTGCATTCCGATGACGTCCTCCCGCGGCCCACCCCGGGAGCGCCGAACGGTTCGGCCGCCGAACCCGAGCGCCTCTGGATCAACGAATGGATGGCCGCCAACGGCGGTTCGGTGCGCGACCCCGCCGACTTGGATTCCGATGACTGGTTCGAACTCTACAACCCAGGTGGCACGTCCGTTGACTTGGAGGGTTGGTTCCTCAGTGACACCGGGGGCAATCCCACCAAATTCCGCGTTCCCGTCGGGTACCAGGTTCCGCCCGGCGGATTTCTGATGGTGTGGGCCGACGAGGAGACCGGGCAGAACCGCCCTGACCAACCGGATCTGCACGTCAACTTCCGGCTCTCCGCGGGCGGCGAGGAGATCCTCCTGATGCGGCCCGACGGTACGAAGATGGATCACGTCACCTTTGGAGCGCAGACTTCCGATGTGAGCCAGGGCCGCCGTCCGGACGGCGCCCCTGGAACGGGCTTCGTGTTCCTGACCGAGGCGACGCCGGGACGCGCCAACGTCCCGTTGCCGACTGGCAGTCCAGCGATCGTGAGCGTGGAAGCCGGAGCGGACGGCTCCCTGAACGTTCGATTCGTCTCACAGACGGGCGCCCGATACCGGCTCCGCGCCAAGGAGGACCTGAACCAGTCGACCTGGACGCCGTCGTCGTCGTCGATCACCGCCACCGGCGTGGCCTCGGAACTCGCCTGGCCCGCCGACGGCGCCGCCCAGCGGTTTCTCCAGGTTGAGAGACTTCCGTAGCTGGAACGATTCAGCTTTTGGGTGGTTCGACATCCTTCGTTTGAGGCTGAGCCTTCTGGAGTTTGTAGCGAGTCAGCCCTCTTTCCTCGATCGCTTCAAAGCTCTTCGGCGTCGCGTCGTCACCTTCACCTATCGGGGCCAACGTCAGTGTCCCGTCCTCAATCTTGTAGATGGCGACGACCACTTCGCCGACGCTACTGTCCTGTCCTGGCGCGCACTTGTTGATGGTGGCGTGGAGTTGCTTGGGGTCGGTTCCGATCGGCAGTGTGAACGTCGTCTCAAACCAGAAGTTCGTGTCCCGGTTGAAGTGGAGGGAATTGCCGGTGACCGTGATGGTGAGGCTGCCATCTTTCTCATGACCCACCATGACTCCCTTCCAGGTCCCTTGGAGGCGTTGCAGTTCCACGGCGATGGGTTGATCTCGAGCGTCTTTGGCGCCGCCAGTGGGTTGATCGCCCGCGGGAGCGACAAGAGAGGCGACGCTGCAAACCATGGTGATGGTATGTCGAAATGGTTTCATGCCTTCAAATGGGGGCGGCTGGATGCGTGGGCTTTCAGGGACTCGTGAAGAGGACGCGATGGTCGGCTGGTGTCATCGGAGGGCTGGGCGCATCTCCCGCAGCGCCTCGTCGCGTGCTTCCTCGGGCAAGAGGGACAGATTCCAACAGACTTGGCCAAGCGCAAGCGCGCGGTTCATCTGCTCGATCGAACCGTCAGTTTCACCGAGAAGCGGTTGCGCGTACGCCGTGATCGATTCCGCAAAGATTCCCATATTATTGCTCTATTTTGTCCGGACTTTTACGCGACCTCTTGCATCGGTCGGGTCCGGGGCGGAGGCAAATTCCTACCTTCAGCCTCAAATTGCCGGACAACATCGTCGACGACCTCACTCAGGTCCGCATAGAGATGGACAGGATCATCGCCGTGGATGCCTGTGATGAGGTCTGGGCATCGGCCAATGTAGACTAGGTCCGCTCCACTCCACTCCACCCACTTGTGATATTGATCACTCGTTTTCACGATTGGACATCCTCGATCGCCTTCTTGACTTGCTACTCCTGGCAAATCGGAGATCTCGGCAAGTCACCGGCCATCCCCTTCGCGTTCGATCTCGATCTTCATGTCTGATTCGAAGCTTAGGCGGCCCGTGGGCGGTGTCGACCCGGAAGGACGCTGCATCTCGAAGCTGAACTTTAAAGTCCACGATGCTGGTGCAGCGAGGCGGAACCGGCATTCGGTGGGGTGCTTGGTTGAACATAAGCGCCATGGGCGCTTCGGTTCCGGTTCCAACTTCCTCACCCGGGCTTGTTCAACCAAGGGTGTAGTTGCTGGCTCCGCTTCGCTCCCCAGCAATACATACATTGTTGCTTAGCCTCATTCTTGAATACCCAGCCTCTTCAATATTGCTTTATGCTGCATAAGATACTCGTAGCGCGCTGCCACATCCGTCCAGTCACCCGTCCCGGGTCGTAAGGCCTCATTCGGATACTCCCGGTTTGCGGCTCGGATAGCTTGCTTGATGTCCATACCACCACCCAGGTGATCAACCACGGCATCATCGTATGCTGCCTCAGCTTTGGATCGATCCCCGATGATCTCGCTGGCGCGCGCAAGGTAGGCATTGATCTGGTTTGCGTCCATGCTTTGGGAGGGAGCAATTCTTCCTGCGAACGCCAGAACTGAGCGAGAGCCGCCGGGAGAGGATGCCGTCTGCAACGAGAACTCCCAGAAAACTCAAGACTCCGAAACTGACACGCAGGGCGGCTGTTCGCTCCAGTGACCTTGCTGAATGTCACTTAGTGGATGACCTGGAAAACGCGAACCCTAACGCACACCCAATTGCGACACTTACGCCTACCCAAACTCCCATGCTTGCGGGAGAACCACCCATCACAGCTCCGATCACAGCTCCAACGCATGCACCAATTGCTGATCCTACTGCGACCGCCTTGTTAGTCTTCTTTTTGTTATCGTTCATTTATCTCTCGATCTGTTCCGTTGAATCCTAGGCACAAGTCAATAAGGAGTCTGATTCTTATCGAACGGCTCACGTCTGCCACGCCGGCGCGACCTCGAAACCGGTGGCTGCCCGGTGTTGGCAGCACGTGAAGGTTCGCCTTCAGGATGTTCTCAGCAGGCGCTCATAATCTGAATGAGTGCCGATGAAAAACCAAATGATGTCATCGCCATCGGAGACGGCGACCGCACGATAGTCGTCGGTCACTCGTGCAGACCAAAACCTGCTGACCTTCTTGAATCTCAGGGAAGGATGACGCTGATCCTGGAGCCACAGGCGGTACTGTTTGATGGCTGTGCGCTGGATTGGCTCAGGGAGTGCGTGAAACCTGTCCCAGAAGCTCCTGACAGCTCTACTGCGCATTCGGAGGAAAGGGGTGCTTTTACCCGCCCGGTGTTCCGCAATTGCAGCCGCCGCCGCTGCATCCAGCTTCCCATTGCCGGCATCCTCCTCGAATTGGCTATCCCAGTGCTCGTCAAAGCGTTTCTGGATGTGTTCACGCAGCAGCAGGAACTGCTCAGGGGGCAGCGTGTCTATTGCGGCCTCGATTTCTTGGATGCTGCTCATGTCGAAATACTACATGGGGCCGGTTGGCGCTCAAGCTCGAGAAGCTGGCGAACGTGTCGGCTCTGCCACGGCCACGCAAGGGATGGGTTGGAGGCCAAGGCGTGGCATCCGTTGGCAGGAGCCGATGGCTCGATCAAATGCTCGCTCATTCTCCTCGTGCATATCCCGGCGGCTATGCACGCACCTCGGAATGATCTGTTGTTCTGGTCGGTAGGGATAAGAGATCGAGATCGGCGTTGGAAGTCTGTGGGCGTGAAAGGCAATCGTCTTTCGGAGATGCTCTGTCCGGAAGACCCGTTGCGTTGGTGTCGCACGAGTCGTATGGGGTCATCGGACATCTGCGCTTACTTCTGAGATCGAGTGTTGTATCGACGTCCTAAATGGAGTTCAAAAAGTTTGGGTTTTGTGAAATTGGCGTTGTTTCGTCGGATAGGCTGCGAAAGGGGGTTGGTGCAGGGGGCGCGAGAGCCGGACGGAGGCCGGTTGGATAGGTGCGCGCCAGGGAAGCGAGTCCCTTGGGGTGCGAGCGTTTTGGGTTCCTCGAGATTTTTTGATGGAGTTGGGTTTTCGGACGCGGTTGGGGGCACTGAGGGGCCAAGCGGGTTGGGGCGTGGCGGTGTATTGTCCAACCACGGACCGAGGGGATGAAGCACGGCGGCTACTGGCGCCGACGGAGAGCGACCGCACCCGTAGCGCAGACAGCCTTGTCTGCTGTTTCGCCGACTGCCAGTCGGCGAGTGCGACGACTGGAGTCCCTATTGGAATCAACGACTCGCAGGCGTTGCTCAGCGACACGGTCCCCGCGGGTTGGCAACCGGCGATATAGCAGGCTGGGCAGCCTGCGTTGCATCGTCCGGTCACTCAGGGATCCACCCGTCACGCCTTGGCTTTGAACAGGGCGGCGTCGAGGACGGACCAGAGGTGGATGGCCCATCCCAGGAGGATGAACCAAAGGACGGCGGCGAGGACGAACTGGATCACCGCCAGAAGGAGTCTTCCCTGGAGCAGTTGGCCGAGTCCGGGAATGAAGAAGCTGCACAGGGCTGCCAACACGTTGCCGCCCGAACCTTGTCCTGCCATAGCGTTTCTTGAATGGATGAGTGGATTGTCATGCGGATGGTTTCATCCGCGAGAGTTTCCGGAGATTGCCCCAGCCGCGGGCCCGGATGTCAAAACTGAATCCATGGGTGTGGTTCCGAATTCTTGTTCATCTCCGTGCCTTTGTGCCTCCGTGAGAGCCCTCATGCCCTCATGCTTCCTCGAACTCCCGATTGCCAGCGGCCGCGAAAGCTGGTGAGGTCCCTGAGTTCCACAAGTCCAGTCCCGATTTTCAGCCCAAAACAATCCGCCCATGAGCAACGAACGCATTGCCGTGACCGTGCCGAAGCGCCGGTTCCCCGAGGGTTTCACGCTGATCGAACTCCTCGTGGTGATCGCGATCATCGCGATCCTGGCCAGCATGCTCCTTCCAGCGCTGGCGCGGGCGAAGATCAAGGCCAACCAGGTGAAGTGCGCCAGCAACGAACGGCAGATCGGCTTGGCGTTCGCGATGTACGCGGACGACAACAACGAGTGGTATCCCGTGCATCCGGATTGGGCCTCGACCGGCGGCAAGGACGGGACCTACGACGTGTTCGTGGCGGCGACGAACCGGCCCCTCAACCGCTACGCCCAGGCCACGGAGGCGTTCCGGTGTCCGGCCGACAAGGGCGACATTTTTCGGAACACGCGGGCCCAGACGAACTGCTACTTCCAGTACGGGAACAGTTATCTCGTGAACTGGGCGTCGGATGCGTTCCGGGTGAAACACGTGACCGGGGACAGCCGCGGGGCCAAGGGATCTCCGCAGGCGACGCCGATCAAAACCTCCGAAATCGGGATCAGCCCGGTGAACAAGATCATCCAAGGCGATTGGCCGTGGCATGCGAACCGGGGGAACACGGATCGTCGCAGCATCTGGCACAACGATCGTGGCAAGAGCCGTTACAACATGCTCTTCGGCGACGGGCACGTGGAGTACTACCTGTTCCCGGAACCTAAGATCATGGAGCCGTGGATCTGGTCGCCGGCGCCTGATCCGAACTTCAAGTGGTGGTGACGGCGGTCCCGTGTTCAGGGCGTTTCGGCCGAGGGTCCGCCCCTTCGGATCTGGGCGATGGGGCCGACCCAGCGGGTGTTGAAGCGCCGGTTGAGGGTGTCGCCGGCGTGGGGTGGTCGGGTTTCCAGGCCGTAGCGCTGGTCGTCCATCGTTTCCCAGGGAAGTGGCTCAACTCGATTCCCCTGGGCCACGTGGAAGTCGGCGTCCTTGTCCCAGCCGACGGAGAATAGGAAGAACGTCCGGTCGCCAGCCGCCGGTCGTGGCGCGACGCGATCGGCGGCGAATTCGACGGTCAGTTCATCCCCACCGTTCAGGAGCGCAAGTCCGCCGTCCCGTGAGGCGGTGAGTTCGTCGACCGCGCCATAGCGGGTGCACCATCCGGACGGTGTGATCCGCCAGTCGGGCCAGGAGCGGATCCGGGCGTAGTCGGGGGTGAGGGGTTGGGTGGATGGCAGGTCCTGGAACTCCGAGTAGCCACGCCAATGAAGGTCGGTCCTTGAGGGTTCGATCCGCTGAATTCGGGTGCCGGATTCGCCGGCGTTCTCGGCGAGGGCGATCCGGTCCCAGTGGATCTCGAACCCGGCCCGGAGGCGGAGGCGCTTCGCTCCCAAAGGGAGGCGGTTGGTGAGGTCGGCGACGAGGGTCTTGGTTTTGCCGCAGGGGGCGCCGACGGTGACGTCGACCGGTTGCCAGGCGCCGTCGACCTCGGCTTCGAGGGTTGGGAACGGGAAACCGACATCGGGATCGCGGCTGGCGGCGATGTTGGCCATGCCGCCGCCGAAGAGGAGCCAGCCTTCGAGGAGCAGGACATTCGGTGCGCTGGGATCGAGGGGACCAAAGTCGAGGACCACGCCATGGGGGAGCGCGTAGCCCCGCTGCTGCGGAGGCCGCGATTCGGGGGGTGAAACCATCCGCCGGTCGGAAGATCGGAGGGCGGCGGTGACATCGGTTCCAGCGAGGTTGACGGCGTGGATGGGAGGCCGTGCGTTTCGGACGGTGACCACGCCAGTGGGCGGGAAGGGGCGACCGGGAACCAGTTTGTCGGTGGAAACGACTTCGGTGCCGGCGGGATGATCGACGACGAGCAGGGCGACCTGGTCGAGGTAGAGGACTTCGCGGAGTTCCTCGGTGATCTGGACCGTGTACCGGCCGTCGCGCGGGGGGAATTCGGCGTCGCTTCCGATCCGGACGATCTCGTCGGGATCCGCCTCGATGTACCGGCCTTCGGCGACGGGGAGGCCGACGGGAGCGGCTCCGAGCAGATCGGTGACGAAGGTGAACTCCTTGCCGTTCCAGCGGTAGAGGTAGGGGCAGGAACCGGTGGGCCGGATGAGTTCGACCATGGCGATCTGTTCGCGGTCCAGGACCGGGGTGTCGACGTCGGTGCTCATGGTGTCGAACCAACGGACGTTGAGCGTGTCGATCTTGGTGCGGCTCCCGACGCCGATTTCGATGGGCAGTTGGTGAACGGACCGGAGGGCGCGCCAGTTTCCGGCGACGGCTTCGATGCGCAGACCGAGGCCGCTGGCGTTGGAACGGGTGCCGAGAAGTCGGAGTTTGAGCTGGTGGTTGCGGTTGCCCCCCTCGTTCCGAAGGATGCGAACCCCCTGTCCATCGACGGCGGCGGCGAGGTCGGTGTCGCCGTCGTTGTCGAAATCGGCGGTGACGAAGGACGACACCGATCCGGAGGGGAGTTTGTCGAGACCGAGAGCGGTCGTGGTTTCCTGGAACCCGGCCTGGCCGGCATTGCGCCACGCGCGGAGGCCGGAGGCGGTGGTGGCGAGGATGTCGAGCCACCCGTCGTTGTCGTAGTCGAGGAGGGCGAGGGAGCGGACCTCGCCGTCGGCGCCCGGGAGGGGAACCGTGACGCGCTCGGCGAAGCCGTTGAGGACGAGGGTCAGGTGCCCGGGTTCCGCGAGCACGAGGTCGTTGCGCAGGTCGTTGTTGAGGTCGCCCACGGTGAACACGGTGGTGGCGGGCCAGGGGACGGCGGGCGGGGCGTTGGTGACGGGTCCGCCGCGTTGTTTGGCCAGGAGCAACGGCGGTTGACCCGCGCGGGCGACCAGGAAGTCGTTCAGTTCATCGCCGTTCCAGTCGTCGGCGACGAGGGCTTGAACGCCGTCGGGTCCCTGGGCGAAGCCGGAGACGTCGGTGGCGTTGGTGAAGTACATGTTGCCGAGATTGCGGAGGAGGCGGAGGGCGCGGTTGGTCGGGGTGACCAGCACGAGGTCCAGGCTGCCGGCGAAGTCGACGTCGATCATCATGCCGTCTTCGGCGGGTTGATTCCGGAGGTTCGAGAACGCGGTGGAATCGATCATGACGCCATTGGTGGCGAGGCGGAACGCGTGAAGGCCCCGGCTGCCGAGGATCACGATGTCCTCGTACCGATCGCGGTTGAGATCGCCGACGAGGACGCGCGAGTAGCGGCTCTCGGGATCGACGGCGACGGGATTGGGGCCGGGCGCGAGCCGGGAGCCGTCGTTGAGGAGGAGTCGGAACTGCGACGGGCCATCGCGGACGAAGAGGTCGTTGGCGCCGTTGTGATTGATGTCGATGACGGCGAGCGGTCCGGCGAAGCGCGAGGCGTCCGGTCCGAGGACGGCCTCGGTGGCGTCGGTGAACGAGACGGCGACGCCTTTGGGATCGGGTTGTTCAAGCCGGAAGGGGACCTTGATCTCGGTGTACACGCACCGTTCGACGGCCGACGGATCGACGGATGCGCCGCCGCGCTGGGTGAGGAGGGTGCGGTGGGTGTCGAGGGCGGAGGCGGCGTCTTCGGCGCGCCCGAGGCGGGTGAGGGTTTGGCTGAGATTGTAGAAGGCCGACGGATGATTCGTCTCGAACTGGGTGACCTCCTCGAAAAGGCCGGCCGCCTCTTCGAAGTGGGTGAGATCGAGGTGGGCGCGGCCGAGGAGGTAGCTGACGGCGTTGATGGTGCGGTCGAAGTCCTTGGCGATCTGAAGGGCTTGGAGGGCCTGTTCGGCCTGGCCTTCGCGGAGGAGGGCGGCGCCGAGGATGAAGTGGGCGGCGCCGAGATTCTGGTTGAGTCGGAGGAGTTCGCGGGCCTGTTCGGCGGCGCCGGCGGGGTCGTTGGCGCGGAGGAGGGCGTTGGCGAGGTTTTGCCGGGCGTCGGGATGGGTGGGTTGCAGGGTGGCGGCCTGGCGGAAGGCATCGACCGCCCTGGTGGCTTCGTTGGAGTCGTAGAAACTGCGGCCGACGACCGACAGGCGTTGGAACTCGTCCTCGGACTTTCCTGGAACGGCGGACGTGGTGGCTTCGCTGGATTCCTTGGGCCCGCAGCCGGTCAAGGTGAACGCGAGGGCGAGGGTGAGGGCGACGAAGGCGGCGAAAACGGGGAGGGAGGCGCGGGCGGTGATCGCGTCGCGGGCCGGGCGTTCGCTGGGTCGGACGCTGGGAGACATGGCGGCAGGTTAGGCAAGCTGTCGGCGGGTGCCAAGCGGGCCGATGGAGGGCGTGATGGTGTGCGGACGGCAAAAAAGGGATGGCAACATGGGGGTGTTCCCGATATGCCGGCTCGACGAATGAGGTCGATGACTGGATATGGCTGCGGCGAGATGGCGCACGATGGCTGCAAGATCACGGTGGAACTGAGTTCGGTGAACCGGAAGCAGAGTGAGATCTCGGTGAACCTGCCGCGCGACCTGGACGTGCTGGAGGCGCGGATCCGGGACGAACTGAACCGTCAACTTTCGCGCGGCCGGGTGAGTGTCCGGGTGACGTTGCACGCGGGGATCGAGCGGCGGGCGCAGGCGGTGCGGGTGAACCGGGTTCTGGCGTCGGCGTACGCGCGGGAATTCGCGCAGATCGGCGTGGATCTGGGTTTGGAAGGCGGGCCGACGCTGGAGACCGTGTTGCGCGCTCCGGGTGTGCTGGAGACGGTGGACGAGATGCCGGACGCGGAAGGGTATTGGCCCGCGATTTCGGGCGCCCTGGAGTCGGCCTTGCGGCAAATGGTTCAGATGCGGGAACAGGAGGGGGCGCATCTGGCGGAGGATCTCCTGATGCGGTTGGGCGTGCTGAGGGAGGCGGCGAAGGCGGTCCGGGAAAGGGCGCCCCAAGTGGCGGAACACTACCGCCGTCAACTTCAGGAACGGATCGCGGCGACGGGGATCGTGTGGAGCGCGGAGGACGGGGAGCGATTGCTGAAGGAAGTGGCGCTGTTCGCGGACCGTTCCGACATCACGGAGGAACTCACGCGGCTGGAGAGTCATTTCACGCAATTCGAGCAATGCGTGGCGAGCCGCGAGCCGGTGGGGCGGACCTTGGATTTCCTCGCGCAGGAATTGAACCGGGAGATCAACACGATCGGTTCGAAGGCCAACGATGCCCTGATCGCGCGGGAAGTCGTGACTTTGAAGGCCGAGCTCGAGCGGATCCGCGAACAATCCCAGAACCTGGAGTGACGCGAGATGCTGGATTTCCAACCCTCGCCGGTCCTGGTGCTGGTCAGTGGCCCGTCGGGAGCCGGCAAGACGACCGTGTCGGGGCGCCTGCTGGAGGCGTCGCCCGGGATGGAGCGGGTGGTGACCTGCACGACCCGATCGTCGCGCGGCGGTGAGCGGGACGGGGTCGACTACCATTTCCTCGATCGGTCGGAGTTCGACCGGCGGGTGGCGGCCGGTGAATTCCTGGAGCACGCGGAAGTGTATGGGAACCGGTACGGCACGTTGCGATCGACGGTGGTGGGTCGCCTGACGGCGGGGGTGGATATGGCGCTGAGCGTGGACGTGCAGGGCGCGGAGTCCATCCGGGCCGCGACGGATCCGGTGATCCGCCGGGCGTTGGTGTCGGTGTTCATCATGCCGCCGTCGAGGGAGGAGTTGGAACGTCGGTTGCGCGGGCGCGGGGAGGATTCGGAGGAGGTTTTGGCGCGCCGTTTGGCGTTGGCGCGGGAGGAGATGGGGCGTTGGCGGAGCTTTCGGTACCTGCTGGTCAGCGGGACGATGGACGAGGATCTGGCGGCGATGCTGCGGGTGGTGGGGGCGGAGCGGATGCGGGTTGCGCGGATGCGGGGGGGTGGCGTTGGGGACGCGGAATTGGGTGTGGACCTGGAATTGGATTGATGGGAGGGAACGGCGATATGGCCAACATTGTCCTTGGGGTGACGGGTTCGATCGCGGCGCACAAGGCGATCGACGTGGCGAGTCAGTTGGCGAAGGCGGGGCACGCGGTGAACGTGGTGATGACGGCGGACGCCCAGCGGTTCGTGACGGCGCTTCCGTTCAAGACGCTTTCTCGGAGGCCGGTGGTGACGGACCTGTACGACGAGGAGGAGGGGTGGAAGCCGGCGCACATCACGCTGGCGGACGAGGCGGATCTCCTGCTGGTGGCGCCGGCGACGGCGAACCTGCTGGCCAAGATGGCGCACGGACTGGCGGACGACGCGCTGAGCTGCATCGCGCTGGCGTTGAACCCCGGGGCGCGGGTCGTGGTGGCGCCGGCGATGAACGGGAAGATGTGGCTGCACGCGGCGACGCAGGCGAACGCGGCGCTGCTGAAGGGGCGGGGCGTGGAAATCCTGGGGCCCGCGGAGGGGATGCTCTCGTGCGGGTACGAGGGTGTGGGCCGGTTGCTGGATCCGGAGGCGATCGCGGGCCGGGTGATGGAGATTTTGGGCGAGAAGGAAAAGGCGGGTTGAACCTAAAACCGGCGGCAACAACCACGGAAAAAGCGGAAAGCACGGAATGAAAGTGGGTTGCAGAGGGAGTACTGGTCACCCTCCAGAGGATACCCATCGCCTCTTCAAAAGCCTCCCCGTCCGTGTGTTCCGTCCCTTCCGTGGTTGAAACCGCCGTTTCCAGGTTGAACGGAGTGAATCGCCGTCCTGGGCGGCTGGGTGGGGATTCGTGACGTCGCGCAACGCCGGATTTGCCCGGGGGTCGCCTGGATGCCAGGGTCGGCGGCGTGGCCCTAAGGTCATTGTTCGCGCGGTTGGATTGGGTGTGGCGGATTCTGGCGGCGCCGGAGCCCGACCTGGCCCAGGCGGTGGGGCGGATCCGGGCGGTGGAACGCGACGTGGGTCTGCCGGTCAAGGGGGCGGTCCTCGTCATCGTCGGGTCGTTCCTTTTCTTCTCGCTGAACGTCGAGTCGCTGGCGAACACGAGCGAAGTGATGCTGGAGGGGTTCCGATCGCTTCAGCAGGTCTATGTGGCGTACGCGCTGGCGAGCGCCTTCTTCGCGGTGCCGATCTGGGTGTTCCGTTCGATCCCGTTGAAAGTGCTTCAGTGGGTGGTTTTCACGGCGGCGCTATTGGACGCGATGTTCTTCGCGGGGCTGACGCTGCTGACGGATGGGTTCGACAGCATTCTGTTCTGGGTGTTTCCGGTGCTGGTGGTCCGGAATGCGCTCAGCATGCCGGTGGCGCCGCTGCAGATCGCGCTGAATTTCCTGGTGGTGCTGTGTTACGTGGCGGCGGGGTCGTTGGACCTCTACATCCTCCAACTGGACGACCAGACCGACGTCCTGAGGGCGGCCGAGCCCTTCCTTCTGCGGATCTTCCTGCTGATTCTGCTGGGAGCGATCTGTTACGGGCTGCAGGTGCTGTTGGACCGGGAGCGCCAGCGGATGGTCGAGGCGGAGGAATTCTCCATCCGGCAGGGGCAGATGCGGACGGCGGGACGGTTGGCGGCGGAAGTCGCGCACCAGATCAAGAACCCGCTCGGGATCATCAACAACGCGGCGTTCTCGTTGCAGCGGGGTTTTCCCGGAACCGACGACTCGGAGGTGGGCCGGCAATTGAGGATCATCCGGGATGAAGTGGACCGCTCGGATCGGATCCTGACGGAGCTGATTGGATTCGCCGAATTGGCGGAGGGGCGGATCGAGAGGTTGGACGTGGTGGAGTCGCTGGAAAACTCCATCGGTCGGGTGTTTCCACCGGGGGCGCCCTTTGGAACGCGGATCGAGCGCGAATTCGTTCCGCCGCTGCCGGTGCTGATGTTCAGCCGGCGCGGGCTCGGGGAGATCTTCGACAACCTCTTGAAGAACGCGCGGGACGCCCTGCAAGGGGGCGGAAGCATCCGCCTTCGGGCATGGTACGGAGCCGATTTCGGCGTGGTGGTGGAGGTGCGGGACGACGGGCCTGGGATCGCCGCTCCCAACCTGGATCGGATTTTCGAGGCCTATTTCACGACGAAATCCGGGGGGACCGGTCTCGGGCTTGCCATCGTGAAACAAAACGTGGAGATGTTTGGGGGCCGGGTGGAGGTGGAATCCGAAGTGGGCCGTGGAACCTGCTTTCGGTTGTTGTTTCCCGGTCGGACCCGAATGCGATTGGAAAACTGATGGCCGCCCTGCCTCCCGTTCTGATTGTCGACGACGAACCGAACATGCGGACGTCGCTGGAGCAGATCCTGCGTTCGGAGGGGCATGCCGCGGTGTCGGTGGGTTCCGCGGAGGATGCGCTGCGGGTGTTGGGCGAACGCGAAGTGCTCCTGATGATCTCGGATGCGCGGCTGGGAGGCATGAGCGGGTACGAACTGTTGCGGGAGGCCCGGCGGAGGTGGCCGGCGGTTCCCGTGATGATCATCACGGCGTTCGCGACACCGCGGTTGGCGGTGGAAGCGATCCAGTCGGGCGCGTTCGACTACCTGGCCAAGCCGTTCGCTCCGGAAGAGTTGCTTCATTTGGTGAGCCGTTGCGCGGAGCGTCACCGGTTGATGCGGGAGAACACGGTGCTGCGTTCCCGGGAGCAGCACCGTTTTCAACTGAACCAGTTGATCGGGGACTCGCCTCGAATGGGTGAGCTGCGCGGGCTGATCCAGACGGTGGCGCCGACGAACGCGACGGTGCTGATCCTCGGGGAGAGCGGGACGGGTAAGGAATTGATAGCCGGGTGTTTGCACAGTCTCAGTCGGCGGGCCTCGGCGCCGTATCTCCGGATCAATTGCGCGGCGATTCCGGAGGCCCTCCTGGAGAGCGAGCTGTTCGGACACGAAAAGGGCGCCTTCACCGGGGCGCTCCGTCAGAAGGCGGGCCGGGTGGAGGAGGCGGACGGGGGCACGGTGTTCCTGGACGAGATCGGCGACATGAGCCGGGCGTTGCAGGCGAAGCTCTTGCGCTTCCTGGAAGACGGTTCGTTCACCCGGGTGGGCGGCAACGAGGAACTTCGGGTGGACGTCCGGATGGTGGCGGCGACGAACCGGGACGTCGTCGAACTGATCCGGAAGGGGGATTTTCGGGAGGATCTGTTCCACCGCCTGAACGTGGTGCAGTTCAGGCCCCCGCCGCTGCGCGAGCGAGGCGACGATGTCCTGAGCCTGGCGGAGCATTTTTTGAGGGTCTACGGGCCGACCCTGAACAAGCCGAATCTCCGTCTGGGACGACCAGCCCAACAGGCGTTGCTCCGCCACACCTGGCCGGGTAATGTCCGCGAGTTGCGCAACGCGATCGAGCGCGCGGTCATCCTGGAGACGGGATCCGAGGTTCGGTTGGAGAGTCTGCCGGACTTCACGCTGGAAGCCCGGCTGACGGTGTCGACGGCCGAACCGACGTCGGTCCGATCCCTGGAGGAGGCGTTGGTCGAGTACGAGAAGAAACTGATCTCGACCGCGCTGGAACGCTGTCGGAGCGTGGGCCGAACGGCGGAGACGCTGGGGATCAGCCGGCATGCGCTGAGGTATCGGATGCGGCGGTTGAACCTGCTGCAGTCCGACGGCGTCAACGAGGACGAGCCTCTGACGGAGCTGGAACATTGATTGAGTGAGTGAGTGAGTGAAGCGGAACCCATTGAGCCATGGAAACGACGGTAGGAGCAGCCCCGACGGGCAAGCTGGGAGGGTTGATGGCGAACGACGTGATGATCGTTCTGGCGGTGCTCATCGCCTTGGTGGCCGTCCTCGGTCTGGGGATCGCCCTGGGTGTCATGTCGCGCCGGCGCAAGGCCCAGCGGCGCGATCACGAGCGCCGGAGCGCCCGCGCCTCGGCTCGCGCTTCGTCGTCTTCGGCCAGCGCCGGTGCCGGCGCCAGCGCGGATGACGCCGGGGAAAGAAACGGCGAAGGGGACGAGGAATCGGGAGGCAGGCGCAAGCATCGGTCCCGCCGTCGACGCAGGGATCATCGACCTCGCAATCCGACGCTCGCGGAAATGGGTGGGCTTCCACCGGAACGGCCGGAGGGCGTGCCCCCGCCGTTGCTGGGGCCGCTCGACTTGCCGAAGTGAGTGGAGTGGGTATGGAGACGACGGCCGCCATCACCCGGAAGAGTGGTTCCAACCTGGCGCTCGCGTTCATTCTGCTTCCGAAGGGGCGCCGGCAGGGCATGGCCGCGCTTTACGCGTTCTGCCGGGAGGTGGACGACGTCGCGGACGAGGATGCGCGGCCGGTGGAGGAACGGGCCCGGATGCTGGAAGCCTGGCGGGTCGACGTGCGGGAAGCCTGCGCCGATGGGACCCCTCGGTTCCCGGTCAATCGCGAGCTTCAGTCGGTGATCCGCGAGTACCGCCTTCCCTTCGAGTTGTTCGACGAACTGATCCGGGGTTGCGAGATGGATCTGGTCCAGCACCGGTACGCGACCTACGCCGAACTGGAGCAGTACTGCTACCGGGTCGCGTCGGTGGTGGGTCTGCTGAGCATCGAGGTGTTCGGGTATTCGGATCCGGGTTGTCGCGAGTACGCCGTGCGGCTCGGCAAGGCGCTTCAGTTCACCAACATCCTCCGCGACGTCCACCGGGACGCCGAACGCGGGCGGATTTACCTGCCGGCCGAGGAATTGCGGCGGCATGGAGTGACGGACGAGGAGATCCTGGGGGGCGCCTATTCGGAACGGTACGCGCGCGCGGCGGACGCGGTGGCGGAGCGGACGCGCGGATTCTACCGGGCCGCCTGGGAGGCGTTGCCGGGTGTCGACCGGCGATCGATGGTGGCCGCCGAACTGATGGGGTCGGTGTACTGGCGTCTCTTCAAGAAACTGGAAGCCTCGCGATTCCACGTGTTCGGGCCCGAACCCACCCGGATCTCCAAGGTCCAGAAGCTCGCCCTGATCGCGCGGACCTGGTTCCGGATCCACTTCGGCGCGGTCACCCCGAACTATGGGACGCGCTGAGGGTCGGCGCCGGTTGCCAACCGGCGGGGACCGAGCCGCGGATCAACGCGTGCGAGTCGTTGATTCCGGTGGGGCCTCGGGTTGTCGCACCCGCCGACTGGCAGTCGGCGAAACGGCAGACAAGGCTGTCTGCGCCACGGGCGCGGGCGCTTTCCCTCGGCTTCGATAGCCGCCGGCCGGCTTGGCATTCGAGGGGGGGAACGACACGATCCGGGCTGTGTGGAAGTTCGTGATCATCATGGTGGGCGCCGTTCTGGTGGAGGCGGTGGGGGTGGTGCTTCTCAGCCGTGGCATGAAGGAAGTGGGGGAGATGGAACGGCTCGGCGTCGCCGAAGTGATCCGGTGGGTGAAGGCGGTGGCGACTCATCCGAAGATCCTGGCGGGCGTGGCGTTGGAAGCGGTTTTCTTCGGAACCCTTTTGTGCATGCTATCTCGCGCGGACATGAGCCTGGTGTGGCCGCTGACGTCGCTGGGATTTGTCCTGACGACCCTGGCCGCCCAGTTCTACCTCCATGAGACGGTGAGCGGAGTCCGTTGGGCCGGCGTCACCCTGATTGTCCTCGGCGCCACCCTGGTGTCCTACGGCGAGAGGAAGGACAAAGGGGATGCGATCCCGGCCCTCGGGGAGAGGGCGGCTGGCGCGGACTCGGAAGCTGGCCGGTAGGGAGCGCGCTCGGGTTGGCGGGGTTTCGCGTCCGAGCGGGCTAGGCTAGTGCGGGAGGGTGGGAAGGGCGGCGATGGCGCGGTCGAGGCGGGACAGGACGCGGATCTGGCCGAGGATTTCGAGGAGATGATACAGGCTGGGGCCGACGCTCCTGCCGGTGCAGGCGACGCGGCAGGGTTGGACCAGCGGGCCGGCCTTCACGCCGAGATCCGTCGCGAGCTGTTTGAGCGCGGCTTCCAGCGCGGCGGCGGTGAATTCAGGGAGGGCCGCGTAGCGTTCACGGAGTTTTTCGAGGAGCGGTCGGGCGGTGGGAACGAGAGCTTTCGCCCTGGCGTCGGGGTCGAAGTGGAGGGCGTCGTCCGGGAGGAAATAGAAGTCCACCCAAGCCGGTAGCTCTTTGAGGAGCTTTCCCTTTTCCTGGACGGTCCCCAGGGCCGCCGCGATGTACGCGGGGGAAGGGACTGACGTCGACGCCGAGGCGGTGGAGCGCCTCGATGCCCAATTCGACGAAACGTTCGGGGGCTAGGCTCCGGACATGTTCGAAGTGGAAATGCTCCAGCTTCTTCATGTCGAAGCGCGCGTTGCTCCGATGGACGTCCGCCAGTTCGAAACGGCGGGCCGCCTCCACCTTCGTGAAGATTTCGCCGCCTTCCCCAGGGGTCCAGCCGAGCAGGCAGAGGTAGTTCGCCACGGCGTCGGGAAGGTAGCCGTCGTCGATGTAGGCCTGGATGCTGGATCCCTGGTCGCGCTTGCTCATCTTGGAACCGTCCGGATTGAGGATGAGCGGAATGTGGGCGTACTCCGGCGGTTCGACGCCGAAGGCCTCGAAGAGCGCGATGTGCTTCGCGGTGTTGCTGACGTGGTCCTCGCCCCGGACGACATGCGTGATGCCCATTTCCATGTCGTCGACGACATTCACGAAATGGAAGACGGGCAGGCCGTCGCTCCGGACGATGACGAAATCGGGGTCCTCCTGTTCGCGATCGGTGAGCGCGCGGGTGATGTCGCCGATGATCCGGTCCCGGATGACGACGGGATCGCGGCGCATGCGGAACCGGACGGCGCCTTCGTGGTCGTAGGCGAGGTCGCGGTCGCGCAGTTCCTGGATGCGGCGCTGGTAGATTCCGCCGCGCTGGGATTGGAAGTAGGGTCCGCGATCGCCCCGGCTTGGCCCGGCGGGATCGCCCGAGACCGGGCCTTCGTCCCAGTCGAGCCCGAGCCAGCGCAGGCCGCGCAGGATGACTTCGGTGGCTTCCGGGGTGGAGCGGGCGGCGTCGGTGTCCTCGATGCGGAGCACGAACGTGCCGCCGACGTGGCGGGCGTGGAGCCAGTTGAAGAGGGCGGTGCGCGCGCCTCCGATGTGGAGGTCGCCGGTCGGCGACGGTGCGAAGCGGACGCGGACGGGCGTGGGCGCGGGCGCGGACACGGGCGCGGACACGGACGGTGTGGGGGAGGGCATGCGGGCGGACGACTAGACGGAGACGACGGAGTTTTCGAGGGTGCCGACGGGGCCGAGGGTGATTCGGACGCGGTCCCCGGGTTCGAGGGTGAATTCGTTGGGGGGCACGATGCCGGTTCCGGTCAGGAGAATGGCGCCGTGGGGGAACTTCTGACTTCGAAAAAGCCAGGAGGCGAGTTCGCCGAAGGTGCGCTTGATCCGGCTGACGGATGTTTCGCCGGCGAAAACCCGGCTGTCGGCGCGGAGGATTTCGAGTTGGATGTTCCAGCCGCGGACGTCGGCCTCGGTGGGGCCCACGACGATGCACGGGCCGACGGCGCACGAACGTTCGTAGATCTTGGCCTGGGGGAGGTAGAGGAGGTTTTCGCCCTCGATATCCCGCGAACTCATGTCGTTCCCGGCGGTGTACCCCGCCAGTTCACCCCGGCTGTTGAGGACGAGCGCGAGTTCGGGTTCCGGGACATTCCATCGGGCATCCCGACGGATGCCGACGGGATCGCCCGGGCCGGAGACTTTTTCGGCGAGCGACTTGAAGAAGATCTCCGGGCGTGGCGCGTCGTAGACGTGGTTGTACGCCTTGGCGCTGAAGTCGCTTTCCTCCATCCGGGCGGACTTGCTGCGCTGGTAAGTGACACCGGCGGCCCAGACCTCCTGCCGTTCCACGGGAGGCAGGAGACGCGCTTCGGCGAGGGGAATCCGGGGCAGCGATCGGCGGCCGAGTTCGGAAACCCGCGCGATGGGCGATGGGCCGTCGAGCAGGGCGGCGATCGAGTCGACGCCGTCGGGCGAAAGATCGACGACGGTGGACTCCGTCAGGAGTCCGACGCGCGGACCGGAATCGCCGGTCCGAGTCTGAAATCGGCAGAGGTTCATG
Organism: uncultured Verrucomicrobiota bacterium; assembly: GCA_942490575.1. Taxonomy (GTDB): domain Bacteria; phylum Verrucomicrobiota; class Verrucomicrobiia; order Limisphaerales; family CAIMTB01; genus CAIMTB01. The sequence continues at coordinate 94,968 of CALNYA010000063.1, read as the reverse complement.
AGGTGGGGAAACGATTCAGGGATCGCGAATTGGGGCCATGAACCGTAGCCGCCGACGTCAGTCGGCGCCGACTTCCAGCCAGGAGATGGCGCGGACTGACGTCCGCGGCTACGGGTGGGTGGTTCACGGAGAGGAGGCGGGCGTGTCGGGAGTTGAGTCGGTTCGCTCGGTTCCAGCGGGCTGGTCGGGATCGGCGGACTCCTCGGGGGCCGGCATCGCCTTCGGAGCATCGGAATCGGATTGGAATCGGATTCCGATTCGGGGAGCGACAGTTCCGCCTGGGGCGGATTCGGGTCGTCGGGAGCGGTGACGAGGCCGGGGTCGACGGTGAGCAAGGCGTCGGGTTTTTCGATGGGGAGGCGGCGAAGCTCGTCGGCGGCGGGGAGGTCTTCGAGGGCGCGGATGCCGAAGTACTCGAGGAAAAGCGGTGTGGTGGCGTAAGTGACCGGGCGTCCGACGACCTCGGCTCGGCCCGCGGCGACGATGAGGCCACGTTCGAGGAGGGTTTGCATGACGCCGTCGACGCTGACGCCGCGGATCTGCTCGATTTCGGCGCGGGTGACCGGCTGGCGGTAGGCGATGATCGTGAGCGTTTCGACGCCGGGCTGACTGAGGCGGGGTGGGCGGGCTTTCCGGCCGAGGAGCGCGCGCAGCCAGGGGGAGAATTCGGGCTGGCTGACGAACTGCCAGGTTCCCCCGATACACGCGAGGCGGTAACTCCGGGCGGCGGCGAGGTGGTCCTGCTCGAGTTCCGTCAGGGCGCCGACGATGGCGTCCTCGGGAAGCTTTTTGAAGGCGGCGGCTTCGGGAGCGGTCTCGTCCTGGGCGGCGAGGTTGCAGAGTTCCCGGAGTTCCTTGGGCGACAGCGGCTTCTGCGCCGCGAAGAGCAAGGCCTCGAGGATGAGTTTCAGGGACGGGGGGACGGGGGAGCTTTCCATCGGCGGGAGGTGGGCGGAACGCGGGTTCAGTTCCAGTGGGCGGGAGGCGAGTCCTGGTCCCCGGTGGAATCGGCTGGGTGGGAGTCCGGGGCGCCCGCGTCCGGCGGGTTGGGGACGGTGCCTGGGGGCGGTGTTGGGGCGGCGGAGTGTTCGCCCGCGGAAAGGGAATCGGCGTCCGAGGGTGGAATGGATCCCGGGGATTCCGGGTTCGGGTTGGTTTCCGGCGGCGGGGCGAGCTCGATGGCGATCTCGGCGAACTGTTCGGACTGGCTGGCGACCAGCATTCGGAGGCGGATGAGTTCGAGGAGCGCCAGGAATGTGACGACGACCTCCGTGCGGCTGGTGGTTTCGCGGAAAAGCTCGGAGAATCGGACCTTGGAGAATTCGCGCAATCGGCCTAGGAGGGATTCGATCCTTTCGGAGACGGACCAGTGATCTTCGAAGACGTCGCGGGTGATTCCGGCGCGGTCCCCGAAGCGTTTGAGGACCGAGTTGACGGCGGCGAGCAGGTCGAAGATTGAAGCTTCCGAGCGGCGGGGTTGGGGGTCCTCGGGGAGTTCGATCCGGCCCGGGATGCGGGGGAACGTGTTTTCCGCGAGCACTTCGAGGTTTTGCAGGCGGGAGGCGGCGTCCTTGAACTTCTTGTATTCGACGAGCTGGCGGATGAGTTCCCAGCGGGGATCCTCGAGGTCCTCCTCCTCGTCCGTGGGGGTTTCGGGGCGCTGATCCCGGGGGAGCAGTTCCCGGCTCTTGATGAGCATCAGGGTGGCCGCCATGACGACGAATTCGCCGGCGACGTCGAGGTCGAGTTCCCTCATCAGGTTGAGGTAATCGATGAACTCGGTGGCGATCTTGGTGAGATTGACCTCGTAGATGTCGACCTCCTCCTTCCGGATGAGGTACAGGAGCAGGTCGAGGGGCCCCTCGAAGACTTCGAATTTGACGCGGTATTCGGACATGGGAGCGGGCGGCCAAGCGACCCGGGTCGGGGACATTAGAAACGGGGACAAACCCTTGGCAACGTCGGAGGTGGGGCATATGAGGGACTCAGATCCTCGCGGGATCGTTGGGGATCGGCCATTTGTCATTCCGAAGGCATGCGAGCCGGCGGTCGGAGGTCGGATTTGAGGCTCGCGTGAACCCACCGGTCCGGGCACGGTTTTCCTCACGAAGGAGTCGAGAATATGCCTTTGAATTTCGGAATGAATCGGCGCGGGGGATTTGGATTCCACAGGGGTCTCATGGGTTGGAAGGGGGCCAGTCGGCCCTTGGCGGTGCTGGGAGGGCTGCTGGCATTGAGCCTGGGAATGGCGTCGAGCGCTCTTGCCCAGACGGCGCCGAAACTGGCATCGACAAGTCCGGCCGACGGCGCGACGGGCGTGTCGGTGACGAGTTCGCTGGTGTTTGTCTTCGATCAGGCGATGGGGGCGATCCCCATTGTTCCGAGTGTCCCGGGCTTTTTCGTGGGCAACCTGGAAGTGACGCCGGCCAGCGTGACCCCGTTCGATTGCGGATGGAGCGCCGATGGACGGACGCTGACGTGCGAGGCGGGAGGCGACCTGCCGTCGGACACGACGTTGAATTGGAAACTGAACCCCGCCGGGAGCCTGCTTCCGATCACGAGCGCGGGGGGTGTGGCGCTGGCGACGACTTCCGGTTCGTTCTCGACGGGAACCGGCTCGGGCTCGGGTGGCGGCGGTGGCGGTGGCGGCGAGGAGGTTCCCAAGCTCGTATCGACGACGCCGTCGACCGGCGCCACGGGGGTTCCTGTGAGCACTTCGGTGCGATTCGTTTTCGATCAGGCGATGCAGAAGAACCCCGCGGTGGGTGGCGCTCCCCCCTTCGCTCCCGGAGCTGTGGCCTGGATTGGCAACGGACTGGATCCGGCCAAGTTCACGTACTCCTGGAGCGCGGATGGCACGACCTTGACGGCGGAATACTCGGGGAACCTGCCGGGTGCAGCGGAGGTTTCCTGGGTCCTGAACCCGCCGAACTCCCTGTTGAAGCTGATGAGCGAGGGCGGGGAGGCGCTGCCGGACGCGTTGTATTCGGGAGCGTTCACCACCGGAACTGGGAGCGGCGGGGGCGGGGGCGAGTGCGATCCCGACGGGACTCCGGAGGATTGGGGAATCTACTCGCTCACCAAGACACTGAACTATGTGCAGGAATCGGCGGCCGACCCTGTGGCGGCGCTGGAAGACGCCTTTCAATTCGGCGCCTTCGTGGCGCCGCCGGAGGCCGGGCCCGCTGTGCTCGCGGCGAAGGTCACGATTCCCCCGAACAAGGACCAGGACCTGCTGGCTGTTCCCATCGGCGGATTCTTGTTCTTCAGCGACTCCAAAAACACAGCGGCGGAATTGAATTCCGCGTACCCGGGTGGGAGCTACACGCTGCGCTTCTCGCCAATGGGACAGGCGGAACGGGTGTTCCCGATGACCATGCCCGCGGCCACACCGCCCGTGCCCAAGGTGGCGAACTTCGCGGAAGCCCAGGCCGTGGATGTCGCTCAGCCGTTCACGCTGCGCTGGAATGCGTTCACCGGAGCGGCGGCCAACGACCTGGTCCAGCTCTCCATCATTGACCTCACGGAGGTGGTGTTTCAGGCGCCGAATCCCTGCGTGCCGGTGGAACTAGATCCAACCGCGACCTCGATCGTGATTCCGGCCCACACCCTGGTCGCGAACAGGACCTATCGGGCGACGCTCGCCTTCTCCGACACCTTCTATTTCTCGACCAACGCGGTTCCCAACATGTCGGGATTCGGTTCGGTGACGTCGTCGACGGAATTCTCGATCGGCACGGGCACGGGCGGGGGTCCCGGGCCGGCGGCGGCCGCGCGGTTCACCACGTACATCCTGCCCGACAACGGTCGTCCGCAGATGTCGTTGACCGGAAGCCCGGGCCGCGCCTACACGATCGAACGGGCGACGCGGGTCGCACCGGGAGACTGGCGGACCGCCGGGACGGTGGTGATGGATGCGACGGGGAACGCGAGCTTCGAGGATCCGCAACCGGGCGGTCTCTTTCCGCTGTTCTACCGCGCCGTGGCGAACTGACGGCGAGGGCCGGGGCCGCGGAAGAAATGCGTTTCCGCGGAATGTGGGCTCTTGGAATCCCGGATTGGACTTCGGTAGCGTCGGCCGCATGTCCCCGCAGCCCCAAGCTTCAGACAGCCGTCGTCAGACGATGACCCTTCTGGCGGCGTTCCTGGGTTGGATGTTCGACGGCATGGAGATGGGGATCTTCCCGCTGGTGGCGAGACCGGCGCTGCAACACATGCAGGTGGTGTCGTCGATTCTGGACGAGGGATTCGTGCAGCGCTGGATGGGGATCGTGACGGCGACCTTTCTTCTGGGGGCGGCGGCGGGAGGTCTGGTGTTCGGGTGGCTGGGCGATCGCATCGGCCGGGTGCGCGCCATGACGTGGAGCATTCTTTGTTACTCGGTCTTCACCGGGCTCTGTTACTTCGCGGGCGAACCCTGGCACCTGGCGGTCCTGCGGTTTCTGTCGGCGTTGGGGATGGGTGGTGAGTGGGCTTTGGGGGTGGCGCTGGTGATGGAGAGTTGGCCGGAGGCGAGGCGGCCGTTGATGGCGGGATTGATCGGCGCGGCGGCGAACATCGGCTACTGCCTGATCGCGGGATTGGGGGCGCTTGTTCCCATCACGCAGGATTCCTGGCGCTGGGTGATGATGGTGGGCGCGGCGCCCGCGGCTCTGACCTTTTTCATCCGGCTCTTTGTTCCCGAATCCGAGCGCTGGAAGGCCGCGGTGAAGCACGAGGTCGCGCGTCCGATCCGGGAGATCTTCGCGGCGGGACTTCTTCGGCGCACCCTGCTGGCCATCGCGTTCGCCTCGATCCCGCTGATGGTGACGTGGGGGATCGTGCAGTGGATCCCGCTCTGGGCGGATCAGATGACGGGCGGCACCCGGCCGGAGGCCAAGGCCTACACGCAACTGGCGCAAGCGGTGGGCGCGGTGTTCGGCAGTCTGGGGGCGCCGCTCCTGGGCATCTGGTTCGGGCGGCGAATCATCTACTTCGGATTGTGCGTCGCGGCGATGGTCGTGTGCAGCGTGCTGTTTCGCGGCGTCGGGGAATACGGAGCGTTCTTCCTGGTGATGGTCCTGCTGTCGGGCATGACGACGGCCGCGTTCTACGGGTGGTTGCCGCTCTACCTTCCGGAGTTGTTCCCCACGCGGGTCCGTGCGACGGGCCAGGGGTTGGCGTTCAACTTCGGGAGGATCCTGGCGGCGATCGGGGCGTGGCAGATGCCGACGATGATGGCCTGGTTCGGCAAGAGCTACCCGAAGGCCGGGGCGGCTCTGGTGCTGGTGTACGGGCTGGGACTCGTCCTGATCTGGTTCGCGCCGGAGACCAAGGATAAGCCCTTGCCCGAGTAGCGCCGACTTTCCAGTCGGCACACGGCGGGGTGGGAAGGGAGCCGGGCCGGCTGAAAGCCGGCGGTACTTTGGGAGGAAGACGAGCCGAGTAGCGCCGACTTTCCAGTCGGCAACACAGCAGGGCGGGGAAGGGAGCCGAACCGAGCCGGCTGAAAGCCGGCGGGACAGGGGAGCCGGCGTCGGGGAGTAGCGCCGACTTTCCAGTCGGCAACACAGCAGGGCGGGAAGGGAGCCGAGCCGAGCCGGCTGAAAGCCGGCGGGACAGGGGAGCCGGCGTCGGGGAGTAGCGCCGACTTTCCAGTCGGCACACGGCAGGGCGGGAAGGGAGCCGAACCGAGCCGGCTGAAAGCCGGCGGGACAGGGGAGCCGGCGTCGGGGAGTAGCGCCGACTTTCCAGTCGGCAACACAGCAGGGCGGGAAGGGAGCCGAGCCGAGCCGAGTCGGCTGAAAGCCGGCGGTACTCGGGGAGGGAGGTCGGCTCCTTCGATACCCGCTCACATATGGGCGATCAGATTGTCGCCGAACTCGCTGCACTTGACCTGGGTGGCGCCTTCCATGAGGCGGGCGAAATCGTAGGTGACGCGCTTGCTGGCGATGGCGCCGTTGAGCCCCTTGACGATGAGGTCGGCGGCTTCGGTCCAGCCGAGATGGCGGAGCATCATTTCGCCGCTGAGCACGACGGAGCCCGGATTGACCATGTCCTTCCCGGCGTACTTGGGGGCGGTGCCGTGGGTGGCCTCGAAGATGGCGTGGCCGGTGATGTAATTGATGTTGCCCCCGGGCGCGATGCCGATCCCGCCGACCTGCGCCGCCAGCGCGTCGCTGAGGTAATCCCCGTTCAGATTCAGGGTCGCGATGACATCGAATTCCTCGGGGCGGGTGAGGACCTGCTGGAGGGTGATGTCGGCGATGCTGTCCTTGATGACGATGCCGGCGCCGGGTTTGCCCTCGGGGATGCGGCACCAGGGGCCGCCGTCGATTTCGACGGCGCCGAAGTGTTCCTTGGCGGTCTGGTAACCCCAATCGCGGAACGCGCCCTCGGTGAACTTCATGATGTTGCCCTTGTGCACGAGGGTGACCGAGTCCTTGCGGTTGGACTTGATGGCGTAGTCGATCGCGCCGTGACCAGACGGACGGTGCCTGACTGCTCGACACGGGCTTGATGCCGATGCCGACTTCACCGACGTGTCGATGTTCGAAGCGCCGACGCTCTTCCAGAACTGTTCGGAGGCTTCGCGGGTGCCGAAGCGGACTTTCTTGAATTCCTTCGGGAACTCCTTGGCCAGGAAGTCGAGGACCTTCTGGGCTTCGGGGGTTCCGGCGGCGTATTCGATGCCGGCGTAGATGTCCTCGGTGTTTTCGCGGAAGATCACCATTTCGACCTTCTCGGGGGCCTTCACCGGGCTGGGAACGCCGGCGAAGTACTGGACCGGGCGCAGGCAGACGTAGAGGTCGAGCTCCTGGCGCAGCGCGACGTTGAGCGAGCGGATGCCGCCGCCGACGGGTGTGGTGAGGGGCCCCTTGATGCCGACGAGGAATTCCCGGAACGCGTCGACGGTGTCGTCGGGGAGCCAGGAGTTGAACCGCTTGAAGCTCTCCTCCCCCGCGAAGACTTCCATCCAGGAAATCTTGCGCTGACCGCCGTAGGCTTTCTGGACGGCGGCGTCGAAGACCCGCTCCGAGGCGGCCCAGATGTCGGGGCCCGTGCCATCGCCGCGGATGAAGGGGATGATGGGTTGGTGAGGGACCTGGAGTTTTCCCTCGCTGATGGAGATCTTCCCGCCGGCGGGAACGGTGCACGTGGTGTAGGCCATGTTGGTCGGATGTCGGTCGTCGATGACCCGTCCAGGGAACTCGGAGTCCCCTGAACGGGACGAGTGTTTTACCCGCGCGGCGGGCGTGGGCAAGCGCGGGCTTTCACCGGGGCGCGCTCGTTCGGCGGGTCAGCGCGTCGGCGAGTAGTCGGTCGCGACGAGGAACGTCGACTTCACACCGCCCGGAGCCGTGAGGGATCCGCCCCCCGCCTTTTCGGAGGCTTCGCGGGCGGACTTCCATTTCGGATCCTTGCCGAAGGCGCCGAAGGAAGCTTTGGCGGCGTCGGTGGAGGCGTGGGTGATGATGTAGACGAGGCGGTTGTCGGCGCCGGATTCGCCGGCCGAAGGGTTCCAGTACCCCCAGTTGTGCATTCCGTGCTTGGCGAACAGTTCGACGGTGTGGTCGCGGAACCGGCTGTTCAAATGGCCGAGATTCCCAGGGGTCGAGGTGTAGTCGCGGAGTTCGAAGACCCGCCGGGCCTTGGTGGTGCCGGTCTGGATCTCGGGGGAATAATCGGTGGCCGTGAGGAAGATTTGTTCGACCTTGCCGACGAGGGTTCCGTTGGCCTCGGAGGCCTTGTAGGCGGCCTGCCAGTCGGGATCGGACATGAAGGCCTTCCACGACGCTTCACGGGCTTCCCGGCTCGGGTAGGAGACCAGGTAGATCAGTCGGGGATCCTCGCTGTTCTGGATGGGGACCCAGTAGCCGAGATTGTGGATGCCGTGCTTCTCGAAGAGCTCGAGCGTGTGGTTGCGGAAGCGCTGGTGGAGGTCGTCCAGCTTGCCCGGAGGCGTGTGGTAGATCCGGATCTCGTAGCAACGGGTGTCGGCCGCTTGCGCGGCGGGCGAGACGAGACCCACGAGGGACAGTGCGGCGGCCGCGACGGCGGCGAAAACCAGGCGTGAGGACATGGCCCTATGCCACGAGCCCGGCTGCCGGACGTCAACCGGATTTCTCGGTCAAGCGGGGGCTGGTGCCGGTGGTTCCCGGACCGCATACTGGCCCGGTGCCCGCGCCAACGATCGAGACCTTGGGACTGGTTGCGGGGAGTCGCACCCTCCCTCTGATTTTCGCCCGCGAAGCGCGGAAGCAGGGCGTGAAGAGGATCGTCGCGGTGGCGGCGGAAGGCGAGACCGGCCGCGAGATCGAGGACCTCGCCGATGAGGTGATCTGGCTGAAGGTTGGGCAACTGGGAAAGATGATCCGGGCCTTCACGGATCGAGGAGTCCGGCACTGCGTCATGCTCGGGCTCATCGCGCCCAAGAATCTCTTCGACGTGCGCCCCGACCTTCGCGGCATCGGCGTCCTCATGCGGCTGAAGGAGAAGAACGCCCACTCGATTTTCGGGGCGATCGCCGACGAACTCGCCAAGGACGGCGTGGAGGTGATTTCGGCGAAACCTTGGCTGGGATCGATCATGCCGGGGCACGGGTACCAGTCCGGTCCGCGATTGACCCCGGAACAGAGCCAGGACGTGGCCTTCGGGTACCGCATGGCCAAGGAGGTTTCCCAACTGGAGATCGGGCAGTGCGTCGTGGTGAAGAAGGGAACCGTGCTCGCCGTGGAGGGCTTCGAAGGCACCGACAAATGCCTCACCCGGGGCGGGGAACTCGCCGGACGCGACGGCGGCGCGGTCGCCGTGAAGGTGGCGAAGAAGAATCACGATATCCGATTCGACATTCCGTGCGTGGGCCCGATGACCCTCGAGGTTTGCGCGGCGCACGGGATCCGGGTCCTGGCGATCGAAGCGGGAATGACGCTCCTCCTCGAGCGGGAGGATACCGAAGCCCTGGCCGGCCAACTCCGCGTGACCCTGACCGCCACGGACGGGTCGTGAGCCAGCCAGGCCCCTTCCCCTCGCCCCCCCCTCCCCAACTCCGCCTGTCCCGCCGGCTTTCAGCCGGCAGGGTCGGTCGGGATCGGAGGCCGACTGGAAAGTCGGCGGTACAGCGCTTCCGACAGTTGGGCGAACACCTCGGGGGCCAGCGTTTCCGCGCGGACGTCCGGTGGGAATCCCAGGCGTTCCCAGGCTTGGGCCAGTTGTTCCTCCGGAAATTTCCCTCGAAGCACGGTCTTCAACTGTTTTCGGCGCTGGGAGAAGGCGAGTTTGGCCAGGCGCTGGAAGTCGCCCGCGTCGGAGGCCTGGACCAGCGGGGATTCGCGTCGATCGAGGCGGACGCAGGCCGAGGCCACGTCCGGCGCCGGAAAAAAGCAGGAGGCGGGAATTCGGAACGTGGATCCCGCGCGGTAGGCGTTCGACAGGAGAACGGTGAGGAGCCCGTATTCCGCCGTCCCAGGCCGAGCTCGGAGTCGGTCGACGACCTCGGCCTGGAGGGTCGCGGTGAGCGATCGCGGGGGGTGCGCCGAGTGCGCGAGGTCGACGAGGATGGGGGAGCCGACCGAGTAGGGAAGATTGGCGACGAGTTTCCAGGAGGTCCAATCGCGCGGGGATTCCGCGAGCCATTCGAGGGCGTCGGCGTGGACAAGTTCCAGGCCGGAATGGGCGCCAAGCCGGCGCTGGAGGATCGGGATCAGGCGGGCGTCCTTCTCGATGGCGAGGACTCGGGCGCCAGCCCCGAGGAGGGCTTCCGTCAGCGGTCCGAGGCCCGGACCGATTTCGAGGATGGAGTCGTCGGGTCCGACTTCGGCGAGCGCGAGGATGCGACGGATCTGGTTCCCGTCGTGAAGAAAGTTCTGACCCAGCGATCGGGTCAAGCGGAGATCCTCGGCGGCGAGGAGGTTGCGCATCTCGCTGAGAGTCATGTTGCGAGGATGTCACGTTCCGTCCCTTGCGCGGTCGCGGAATGTGGGGATTGTAGGCGCGTGTCGAGGTCATCCACCCCTGGCCGAGAACACGCGACTATGAAAACCGCCAGACGTCTATTGGCCATTGAGCCGCGGCCCGTCCCACCTGGACGGAGTGAAACGGGTGAAAAAACGGTGCCGCCGATGCTTCGATTGCTGGCGCACCGGACCGAGCGCCATAGGGTTCGGACGCCGTTCAGCAAAGCGAGATCTCCTTACCGAGCGCTTCGAGAGCACGACTCAGTTCCCTTTCTGGGATGGTGAGGGGCGGGGTGAGGCTGATGACCTCGCCGTGGTTGCCTTCGGGGAGAAATACGAACCCCTGGCTGAGCAACCGCTGAACCACGCGGAGGGCGGTGGGACCGGCGGGTTGGCCGTCCCGGTCCCTGAGTTCGACCCCCCCCATGAGTCCGATCGACCGGGATTGGGCGCGTCCCCGACTCCTGGGATACGCCCGGGCCGCCTGACGGAGCCCGTCGGCGAGGAGAACTCCCACGCGCGCCGCGCGTTCGGGAAGTCGGCGCGTGTGGATCTGACGGATCTGGGCGAGGGCCATCGCGCACCCGACCGGATGACCCAGGAACGTGCTCGTGTGGATGGCCTCGCCCTCGCTGGCCGGCCAGGCGCCGTCCATGACGTCGGCCCTGCCCACGCACGCCGAGAGCGGGAAGCCGCCCGTCAACGCCTTGCCGACGCAGACCAGATCGGGGCAAACCCGGGCTTGCTCGCAGGCGAACCAGGAGCCGGTCCGTCCGAAGCCGGTGTAGATCTCGTCGAGGATCAGGAGGGCGCCGTGCTCGGCGCAGACCTTGCGGAGGAGCGGCAGGAATCCGGCGGGTGGAACGACGATGCCGGCGCGGGCTTGAACCGGTTCCGCGAGGACCGCGCCGACGGAGTGGCGGCGGAAGATCTGGCGCATCCCGGATTCGAGAGCTTCGAGCGCGGCTGTGTCGCGTCCGCGGGACTTGGCCGGAAACGGGACGAAATGACCGAACGCTCGGAGTTGATCGCGGAACGGGTCGCGGAAGTGGGCGCGGTGGGTGGCGTTCAGCGCGCCGTAGCCGAGGCCGTGGTAGGCGTTCTCGAAGGCGATGATGTCCGGTTTCCCGGTGGCGAGCCGGGCGGTCTTGAGGGCGGCTTCGACGGCTTCGAACCCCGAGTTGGCGAACAGGACCTTTCCGTGGGCTGGAGCGGTGGCATCGGTCCAACGTTCGAACGTTCGGCGGCTGAGTTCACGGGCGAGGCGCGCCTTGAGTTCGTGCGGGTGGACGTCCCCCATGGCGTGGAGGAGACGCGCCATTTGGGATTGGCCGGCCCGGACGACGGCGGGATTGGCATGTCCTGCCGCGGCGACTCCAAACGCCGCGGTCAGGTCGAGGTACCTCCGGTTGTCGGCATCCACGACATGACAACCGCGGGCGCTCTTCCAGACGATGGGCCATGAACCGTCCTCGGCGAGGAACGTGACGTTCCTGGATTCGAACCGTCGCAGCAGGTCGAGTGTCGTGGCGGAGTTCACGGGCGGCGAAATTCTCCAGAATCGTAGCCGCCGACGTCGGTCGGCGCTGATCTTCGGCCTGGAGATGGCGCGGACTGACGTCCGCGGCTACGCGAGGGACGGTTCATGGGGCGTGGAACGGGCGGCGGCGGCGGACTGGATTCAGACCCCGCGCTGTTCGGGGGGCCAGATGATCTTGTGCAATTGCGCCTGAAACCGGGCCGGCACGGCGTCGGCGACGATGGCTTCGACCAGTTCCTGGCGGGAGATGGGGGTTTGCCCTGGTGGAATCGGTTTGAGGACGGGATCGCGTTGCGCGGGCGCGAGGGGGTGGACCCACGAAATCAGGAGCGGACAACGCCCCGCGAGCGCGTGCCGGCCGATGGTTTCGCGGACCCAGGCGTAGTCCTCGTGGGTTCCGACGACGAATTTCAACTCATCGGTGGGCCGAAGGTGGGGGAGGTTGTCCCAGCGGTTGCGGGCGGTTTCGCCGCTGGAGGGGCACTTCAGGTCGACGATCCGGCGGACGCGCGGGTCGATGGCGCCGATGTCATGGGCCCCGCTGGTCTCGATCAGGACGGTGTAGCCGCGTCGCAGAGGCGGGTCATGAGGGGTTGGGCGCCGGGTTGGAGGAGGGGTTCGCCACCGGTGAGTTCGACCAGAGGCAGCCGATGTCCGTCGACGGGGGGCGCGGCGGCGTACGGGGCGGCGAGGCGGGCGACTTCACCGACGATGGCGTCCAGGGAATCGCGCCGGCCCTCGGTGAAGGCGTAGGCCGTGTCGCAGTAGGAGCACCGGAGATTGCAGCCGGTCAGCCGGACGAAGACACACGGGAGCCCGGCGAAAGTGCTTTCCCCTTGAAGGCTCAAATAAACTTCGTTGACCACGACGGATTCCGCCACGCGTTGAGCCTAGCCACGACCGGGTGCGGGAGGAAGCCGCCATCCCGAAGGTCCAAATGGCACGCGGGGAACGGGAAAGAGGTTTGGGCGTTGACGTTCCATTGGGCGTCATTAGCCTGCCTGCGCCTCCCCGTAAGTTTGGCATCCGCCCGGAGTCGTTGACCCGTCAAGGATGTTTGGACTGGCCTGCGTCCCGTGGACGTTTGTGTTCTGAGGGAGGGGTTGTTGGTGATTCAAAGAAGTCGATTGATCGGAACGAATGACGGTCATCCCAGGACGCCTGGAACGGCCCTCTGAGTCATGCGCGAAAAGGACACCCTCATGAAGAAACTCTTCTCGACCTTATTCACGGTTGCGGCGGCCGGATCCCTTGGGATTCCAGCCAGTCGGGCGGCCACGACGGTTCAGGATCCTGGAAACACCATCGGCACCGGAGCCGACGCGTGGTCGTACCTCATCGTCGAGGGCGAGAGCTTCGAGACGAAATCCAACGAAACCGAGGGCGTGGGTTTCGCCAAGGTCGACAACACCGACACCGTGATGAGCTTCCTCGGGAATCCGGTTTTGGGCCCGGACACCACGGCTTCGGGGAACGGGGCGTTGTGGACGCAGACGATCTTTTCGCAGCACATCGACAAGGCGACGTACAAAGTCCAGTTCGCGAAGGCGGGGACCTACTATCTCTACATGCGGTTCACGATGTACGAGAACGGCGGGAACGAGGCGAACTACCTGAACGAGGATTCGTTCTTTGTTCCGCCGGATTTTGGGTTGGATCCGCAGACCGACTGGCCGCTGAGCGATCGCGGCGGGTACGCGGAAGGCTGCTGCGCGGACGCGGGCTATCTGTTCCTTCAGGAGCCCGGGAGTGACGAGCGGGTGAGCCGCTCGAATGGGGACGAGGAGGGGCGCGCCTTCTGGGAAGGCAATTTCCACTGGAACGCGCTGATATCGAGCCAGTTCCTGGATCCGGAGGCCCAAGGCGAACCGCGGAACCACTTCAAGTACGAGGTGACCGAGGAGATGGTGGGCAAGCCTTTGGAATGGACGGTTTCCTACCGTGAAGGCGGGACGACGATCGACCTGTTCCTGTTCAGCACGAGCCCCGACCTGGAGAAGACCTACTCCGAAGCCGACCTGGACGGGATGCTCGTTCCCGGCGCCAACAAGGTGACGGTGCAGGATCCGGGCAACGTGGTCGGGTCCGGGGCCGACGCCTGGTCCTACCTGGTGGTCGAAGGCGAAAGCTACAGCTCCAAGGCCAACGAGGCGGCGGACGTGGGATTCGCGAAGGTGGACAACACCGACACGGTGATGAGCTTCCTCGGCAATCCAGTCTTGGGACCGAGCACGACGGCGTCGGGGAACGGGGCGCTGTGGACGCAGACGATCTTTTCGCAGCACATCGACAAGGCGACGTACAAGGTCCAGTTCGCGACACCGGGGACGTACTACCTCTACATGCGGTTCACGATGTTCGAGAACGGCGGGAATGAGACTCACTACCTGAACGAGGATTCCTTCTTCGTGCCGCCGGACTTTGGGTTGGATCCGCAGACGGACTGGCCGTTGAGCGACCGCGGCGGGTACGCGGAGGGCTGTTGCGCCGGCGCGGGCTACCTTTACCTCCAGGAACCTGGGAGTGACGAGCGGGTGAACTACTCGGGTGGGGACGAGGTGGGACGCGCTTTCTGGGAGGGGAACTTCCACTGGAACGCGCTGATTTCGAGCCAGTTCCTGGATCCGGCGGCCCAGGGGGAACCGAATGTGCATTTCAAATACGAGGTGACCGAGGAGATGGTGGGCAAGCCCTTGGAATGGACGGTTTCCTACCGTGAAGGCGGGACGACGATCGACCTGTTCCTGTTCAGCACGAGCCCCGACCTTGAGAAGAACTATTCGGAGGCGGACCTCGACCGGCTTCTGATTGCTCCGGCCGACGACGTGACCGTCCAGGACCCCGGCAATGTGGTGGGGACCGGCGACACGGCATGGTCCTACCTCGTGCTGGAAGGCGAGGACTACGATGTGAAGTCGAACGAAGCCGCGGACGTGGGATTCGCGAAGGTGGACAACACCGACACGGTGATGAGCTTCCTGGGCAATCCCGTGCTGGGCGCGGACACGACGGCTTCCGGGAACGGGGCGCTGTGGACGCAAACGATCTTTTCCCAGCACATCGACAAGGTGACGTACAAGGTCCAGTTCGCGACGGCGGGGACGTACTACCTCTACATGCGGTTCACGATGTTCGAGAACGGCGGGAACGAGACTCACTACCTGAACGAGGATTCCTTCTTCGTGCCGCCGGACTTTGGGTTGGATCCGCAGACGGACTGGCCGTTGAGCGACCGCGGCGGGTACGCGGAGGGCTGTTGCGCCGGCGCGGGGTACCTTTACGTCCAGGAACCCGGGAGTGACGAGCGTGTGAACTACTCGGGTGGGGACGAGGTGGGACGCGCTTTCTGGGAGGGGAACTTCCACTGGAACGCGCTGATTTCGAGCCAGTTCCTGGATCCGGCGGCCCAGGGGAACCGAATGTGCATTTCAAGTACGAGGTGACCCAGGAGATGGTTGGGAAGACCTTGAACTGGACCGTCTCCTACCGTGAAGGCGGGACGACGATCGACCTGTTCCTGTTCAGCACGAGCCCCGACCTCGAGAAGAACTATTCGGAGGCGGACCTGGATCGACTGCTGCTCGGCGGTGGTGAATCCGGCGCCTCGCTCGCCATCAGCCGCAACGGGTCGCAGGCGACCCTTTCGTGGCCGGTCGCCGCGGCCGGGTACGTGTTGGAATCGGCCCCGTCGCTTCCCGCGGGCGCCTGGACTCTGGAACCCGGAGCGGTGGTCGTCGTCGGCGACCAGAACACGGTCACGGTCGACATCGGTCCGGCCGGCCGGTACTTCCGCCTGCGGAAGCCGTGAATCGGGTTCCTCGATCCTGAGCAACCCGCGAGGGTTGCCAGAAGGTATCCAATGGTGGCGTCACGCCTCGGGCGGGACGCCACCATTTTTGTCAGCCCCGCGCAGCCCCAGAAGGGCGGCCCAACGGATGACCCTTCCGACGACCCCAGTCCCGGGCGATTGAAACCCGTGACCACCGCTCCGAGGGTCGCTCCTACGGAGCTTGAATCTATTTGCGACCGATCGTTGCTATCGACAGACCGGTCCTACGGACCTTGGTTCGGGGAGATGGTTTGGTGAACGGAGGGGTGGCTTCAACCTCAGCTCACGATCTCGCGGATGACCTCACCGGAAACGTCGGTCAGACGAAAGTCTCGGCCGGCGTGTCGGTAGGTCAGGCGTTCGTGGTCGAAGCCGAGGCAGTGCAGGAGCGTCGCGTGAAGATCGTGGACGCTCGTCCGGTTCTCCACCGCGCGAAATCCGAAGTCGTCGGTGGCCCCGTAACTTTGACCGCCGCGGATGCCGCCTCCCGCCATCCAGACGCTGAATCCCCAGTGATTGTGGTCGCGGCCGAGCTTTGATTTCCCCTCGGCCCCGAGTTCGACGGACGGGGTGCGGCCGAACTCGCCGCCCCAGAGGATGAGGGTGTCCTCGAAGAGACCCCGTTGTTTCAGATCGGCGATGAAGGCGGCGATGGGGCCGTCGATCTCGGCCGAGTTTTTCCGGATATTGTCCTCGATGTTGTCGTGATGGTCCCAAGGCTGGCCGGCTCCGTGCCAGAGTTGGACCACGCGGACACCCCGTTCCAATAGCCGCCGGGCGATGAGCGTCTGGCGGCCGTGGACATGGTCGCCGTACATCGCCCGGGTCGCCTCGGTTTCGCGCGAAATATCAAAGGCGTCGGTGGCTTCGAGCTGCATGCGGAACGCGAGTTCGAAGGACTCCAACCGGGCTTCGAGGCGCGAGTCACCGCCCCTCGCGCGCTGGTGGTCGACGTTCAGTTCGCGGAGGAGATCGAGTTGACGCCGCTGCATGGCGGCCGTCGCGTGGGGGCTGCGGATGTTCTCGATCAGCTTGTCGATCTCCCGGAACTGCGGATCGACGAAAGTCCCCTGGAACACTCCGGGGAGGAAGCCCGCCTGCCAGTTCTCGGAATCCTTGATGGGCAGGCCGCCGGGGCACATGGAGACGAAACCGGGCAGGTTCTGGTTTTCAGCGCCCAAGCCGTAGAGCACCCAGGCGCCCAGGCTGGGGCGCGCCTGCACGCTGTCGCCGCAGTTCATGAGCATGAGCGAGGGCTCGTGGTTGGGGACTTGGGCGACCATCGACCGGACCACGGCGATGTCGTCCGCATGGGCGGCTGTCTTGGCGAAGAGATCGCTGATCTCGAGTCCGCTCTTGCCGTACCTGGAGAACGGGAACGGGGAAGGGAACGCGACGCCGGTCTTCCGTTCCGTGCGGAGGTTCTCGGAAGGCAGGAGTTGGCCGGCGTACCGGGTGAGGGCGGGTTTGGGGTCGAAGGTGTCGACGTGGGAGGGGCCGCCGTTGAGGAAGAAATGGACGATGCGCCTGGCCTTGGGGGCGAAGTGGGGTGGGCGCATGGCGAGCGCCGACCCGAACTCGGACTCGGCGGGGCTGGGGGTTCCCGCGAGGGACGGCAGGGCCAGCGTGGCCATGCCCATGCCGCAGCGTTGCAGGAAATCACGCCGGGTGAACGGGGGGCGGAAGAGGTGGGCCATGGCGGTCAGTCGATGAAGGCGAATTCGTTCGAGAGGAGAAGGACCTGGGCGTATTGCGCCCACGGTTCAAGTCGGATGAGGGCGGGCTTCGGGCCGGTGAAATCCTCCTTGGCGTTCCAACGGGTGTCCCCTGTCGAGACGATGGGCGCCCAGAGGAATTGGTCCGAGTTGAGGACGGTGCCGATGTCGACGAGGAAATCGAGCGTGTCGCCCCGCTTCAGTTCGACGGCTTCCACCGCGACATCGGTCTTGGAATGGTGCGCGGTCACGGCTTGGAGTTCGCCCTGACGGCTGCTGATCACGAAGGCGCGGACGCCGTCGCCGGCCTCCGGTTCGTGCCGGAGCGCTCCCGAGACCGTGACGGTGAGGTCCGCGGGGGCTGTCCAGCGGCGGACGCAGGCGTGGGCGCGGGTGTTTCCGGGATGTCCGCCGGACGCGGTGAGTTGCGCCCAGCCGGTGTCGCCGCCGGGCCAGGCTTCGGAGCCCTGCCAGGCTGTGCCGGTGAAGTGGGGTAGCGGCTTGAAGTTCTTCACCCGCTTCGTTTCGGGATCGTATTCGCCACTGCCGTAGGACCAGGGGGTGACGCGGACGGGCTCCGGGGGCGGGAGTTCGTTGGCCGCGGCTGTCGCGGCGTCGATGAAACGGAGCCCGATGGCGCGTTCGTGGTCGGTGGGGTCGCGCTGGTAAATGGCGCGATGAAGGTCCCGAACTCGTTGGTCGGGCGGCGAGTTGGTGAAGGACGCGGCGAGCGCGGTCGCGCGGGCCGCCGCGAACCGGCCGTTCAGGAAGAACAACGCCTGTTGGGGCACGGTCGTCTCGTGGCGGACGGCGACGTGGATGTCGGGGTTGGCGAAGTCGAAGGTCCGGAAGGTGCCGGGCAGGAACTGGCGGTCGACCACGGCGTACAGGGTGCGGCGGACGTGGTTGGGATCGAGAAGCGGTTTGGGCTTGCCGCCGAGGGTGGCGTCGAGTTCCCCGCTGACGGCGAGCATGGCGTCGCGGATTTGCTCGAAGTCGAGGCGTCGGACGGGCATCGGGGAGGACTGCTGGAAGGTGGCGCTGGACAGGATGAGGCGGTGCATCGCCTTGATGCTCCAGCCTTCGTCGATGAATCGGCGGGCGAGCCAGTCGAGAAGGTCCGGATGCGAGGGCGCCTGGGCGCGGAGGCCGAAGTCGCTCGGTGTCGGCACGAGGCCGACGCCGAAATGATGCTGCCAGATCCGGTTCACCAGGACCCTGGCGGTCAGCGGATTGGCCGGGTCGACGATGGCGCGGGCGAGTTCAAGCCGGCCGCTGCCCTTTTGGAATGGCTTCCGATCCTCCCGGGCCAGGACTTCGAGAAAGCGCCGGGGCACGGGATCACCCAGGCGCGAAGGGCTTCCGCGAACAAAGACGCGCGGGTCGGGTTCCTGGGCGCGTTCGGTCAGGACAAGGGCCGCCGGGGTTCCTAGTTCGAGGAGGCGTCGGTCGATGTCGCCTTGGAGCTTCCAGAGTTCCTCCGTGATCGTGGTGGGGAAGAACGCTTCGGTGTTCACCATCCCGGTGTCGGGTACGAGCGCCGGGGATTCCGGATCGGCAAGGAACTCGCGCAGGGCCGCGGCGCCGGGAAGGTCCGGGTTCGATTCGGCCTCTCGCGAAGAGCGCCCCGTACAGCGCGGCCACGTCACGCATCGATTTCGGATCAGCCGCGAACGCCTCGGCCACGAGCGGGTTGAGCGCGGCGCCCGTTCGGATCGGCCCGAGCGCTTCCGCGGCGCGGTCCGCGAAGCCGTCGTCATCCAATTCCACGAGGACATTCCATGGGCCGAAGAGGGGGTGGGCTGGGTCGCCGTGCGTCAGAAGGTAGTTCCTCCAGCGACGAACGGATGTGGGGATGATGTCGTCGGCGCTCAGGAGTTGGTCGAAGCCCTCCTCCGGGTATTTGTGGAGTTCGAGTTGGGCGACGAGGTAGTCGGCGAGGCGCGATCGCAGGCGCGCGTTGGCTTCCTCGCGCCGTTTGGCGTAGCCCTCGTTGAAGGCCTGCCGGCGTTTGGCAAGTTCGGCATCCTCGGGTTGATCCAACGGGACGAGTCGGACATCGGAGCCACGGAAGACGCCATAGAGCGAGTAGTAGTCCTCGATCGGGATGGGATCGTATTTGTGATTGTGGCAACGCGCGCATTGAACCGTGAGTCCGAGGGCGCCGCGGGTGACGACGTCGATGCGGTCATCGATGATGTCGTGGGTGACTCCCAGGAAACGCCGGCCGCCCGTGAGGAATCCCATGGCGGCGAGGTCGGCGGAATCGGGCTGAACGAGTTGGTCGGCGGCGATTTGGAGGAGGAGGAAGCGATCGTAGGGCATGTCCTGGTTGAAGGCCTGGATGACCCAGTCGCGGTAGGTGGAGGCATGGACGAAGAAGCGTTCCTCGCGGGCGTACACGTAGCCCTTGGTGTCGGAGTAGCGGGCGATGTCGAGCCAGTGGCGACCCCATCGTTCGCCGTAGTGGGGACTGTCGAGGAGTCGTTGGACCAGGCGGGTGACGGCGGCGGGATTGGAGCCGTCGGCGGACGGTCCGGAGGGCTGGGCTTCGGCGGTGAATTCCTGGACTTCCTGATACGTGGCGGGCAGGCCTGTGAGTGTTTCGGAGAGGCGACGGATCAGGGTGCGCGGGTCGGTGGGAGGAGCGGGTTCGGCGCCTTCCGCTTCGAGTTTGGCGAGGATGAAGCGGTCGATCTCGTTCCGGGGCCAGCGGGTGTCGCGGACGGCGGGAGGCTGGACGGGTTGGAGGGGTTGATAGGCCCAATGAAGGTGGGCGTCGGGCGGCGGTTCGAGGGCGGGGCCGGTGAACGGAAGACCCGGGCCGAGTCCGAGGGCCAGGGCGAGTCGGACGAGGCGGACAAGGCCTTGGAGCCGGAATCTCATGGGAGCTTCGGGAGGAATGCCATGGAGGTTTGCAGGGAGAACTGACAGACGCAACCGGCGCTTGCCTCGGGAATCAGAAGAAGGCCGCCGGCCGGGATCATGTTGATCCAACATCCGGTGCGGGACGGCGACAGCTTGGTGGCGGTCCGGCCGGAACGGAGATTCGCCTTGAGATCGAGGACGGTGGGATTGCCGGCGCGGAAGAAGAGGCACGCGCCCGCCGCGCTGAGCGTTCCGCAACTGTGCCCCGGCCGAATCAGGTTCCACGGCTCGACGCCTCCGCTGTCCGTGAGTCGATGGCCGGTGGCCAGTTCGTAGACGGCTGGTTCGGCGACGAGAAGGTCGTCCAGGATCACCGGATGATGCACCTGCTCACCGTGGGTGAACGCCCCGGGAACGCGGGCGAGGTGGTCGGCGCGCCAGCGGACCGTGCCGTCCGACAGACGCCGCGATTCGACGGTGTACCGGGTGTCGTTGGAAGTATCCCGTTGGGAGCCGAGAAGGATCAGGTGATCCCCGGAGCACGCGACATAGAGCACATTCCGAGAGCCGGCCAGCGGCCCGTCAAGCGGCCGCTCCCAGGCGACCTCGCCGGTCCGGGTGTCGACGGCCACGATCCACGGGGCGCCGGTCAGGAGACGCTTCAACGGAATCCGGCCCGTGGGATGCCCAAGCAACTCCGCATCGCGGGCCTCGACGACCACAACGCGATCCGGCGCGAGCGTCAGGGATGTGTTGAGAAGGACGCCGCGTTGACGGTGCCAGACGGTGCGGCCCGTCTCGGCGTCGACTTGAAAGAGCGAGAGCCCGGTGACGAGGGGTTGGTCGTTGTTGTAGTCGACGTCGATCTGTTCGTAGGTGGGAACGGTTCGTGAAGCGGACGCCTTTTGAGCTGTTCCGAAGAGTTGGTTGTCGAGAAGCGCCGCGTACCCCCAATGGACCTCCGACGTGGCGCCGGCCGGGTGCGGAACCGGCCACTGATGCGCGATGCGTCCGTCTTCGGTGTCGAGGAGCCAGCAGGAATCCCGGACCGCGACGGCCAGGCGGGCGCCCTCGATCGCCATGTACCCGGCGTCGTAGGGCATCGTGTAGCGCTGGGAACCGGGGAGGTCGCGTTGCCAGCGCATGGTGCCGTTGTAGGCGTCGACGGCGAGGATCCGGTTCTCGCCGGGGACCAGGAGAAGGCCTTGCGATGCGAGGGGAGCGGGACCGCGGAGGTGACGGTCCACCATCTGGTCGGGGCCGGGACCGCCGAACCATTGCAGGGCGAAGTCCGCGTGAATCCGGCGATCGCCACTGCTGGCGGTGTTGCCGGGATTGCCGAATTGGTGGGTCCACTCGCCGGCACCTTCGAGCGCGCCGCGGGTCTCCGGGTTCTTCCCGGGGTCCACCCAGGAAACGCCCCCGAACGGACGGGTGACGCGTTGGAGGTCTTCCGCGGGCCAGGGGATGGAAGGCGCGCCTTCAAGCGAAGCCTCGGCGAGGACGAAGTTGGCGAAGTAATCGGTGAAGGGCAGGGGCCCGGCTGGAACGTGGTGCGCGGCGATCCGGCGCCCATAGAGGCCCCGGTCGAGCCATTCGGTTCGGGCGCTGGCAACGCGGGTCGGGTCGGCGTCGATGGCGACGATCCGAAGGTCGGTCTTGGCCAGCAGTTGTTCGATGAGCTGTCCGGATCCGAGCCCGGCGACGAGGGCATAGCCTTGGGCGGCCCCGTGCGTTCCCAGAAGGGACGCGAAACGATGGGCAACCGAACCTGGCGGCGGTGGCGGTGGAGTTGGCGCTGGCCGCGCCTGGGGCCGGGGTTTCCCGGCTATTGGCGGGACGACTGCAAGTCCGCCTTCGGTCGCCGCCGGACGGAACACGTGGAGGACACCCAGGTCGGTGGTGGCGACAAGGAGCCCGTCGGAGGCGGCGAGCGCCAGGGCGCGACCCTGAACCGGCATTTCCCCGAGGAGCCGGCCGGTGGTGGGATCGAAGGCCGAAACGCGATTGGTCCCGCCGGAGATCAGGGCGCCACCGGTGCCGATGAGGCAGAGGTCATCCGGGCAGGGAACCACCCACAGTTCGCAGGCGTCGAGGTGGCGGCGTTCGGCGGCCAGCAGTTCCCCCAGTCGGCTGATTTCGGCGCGGGCCGTTTCCGGGTCCTGGAGTGGTGCCGATTCGGGTGAACCGCCCCCCGCCGGTCTCTTCGGAGGCGTCTGGAGCGCGCGCAATCGTGCTTCGAGATCGCGAATCTTCCGAAGGACCTCGGCCTGGCGGGCGCGGTCGAGGGAGCGGAGGCGGCCGTTGTCGAGAAGGTGAATGCGGGAGCCGTCGGCGACGAGATTGCGACCGCGGACGGTGAGGAGGCGTTGACTGGACTGCGTGCCGACGGCGGTGAGGGTTCCGTCGTTGCCGGGGCCGCCGAAGAGTTCGCCCTGGGTGGCGACGGCGTAGGCGCCGCCGCCGGTGTCGAAAGTGCGACGCATTTGGCCGGTTTCACGGTCCAGTCCGACAGGAGACGCTCGGCCGGTGGGGACCACGAGGAGGTCGTCGGTGGCCAGAAGGTACCCTTCCGGGGAGACGTCGAGCGGTTGCCGCCAGCGGACGGAACCATCCGCGAGATTCAGGGCGCAGGCGAAGGTGCCCTGCTGGGGGTAGAGCCCGGCGGTGGCGAACACGGTGTCGCGATCCACGAGGAGGCCCGACCGGATGGGCCAGGCGGAGATGAGACGCTCGTTGCCGGGGATCCGGCGGTCCTCGGGACCGGGACGGTGCCGCCAAACGAGGGAGCCGTCGCTGAGACGCGCGGCATAGACCCAGCCATCGTCGCTGCCGAAGCAGACCAAATCGCCGGCGACGCTTGGGGCGTAGCGGACGGGGCCGTCGGTGGGGAAGATCCACCGAAGCCGGCCGGTGTCGGCATCGAAACAGCGGACGTGGTCGTCGGACGACGACGCGCAGAGGATGCGGTTGCCGGCGATGACGGGAACGAACGCATGATCCTCGGCGACTCGGGCGCTGAGATGTTCGAGGCGTTGCCAGTAACTGCGGCGGGCGGGCGGGCTCCAGGCGGGGCGGGGTGGGAGGAGGTCGTGGCTCCACGCCGGTTGCAGCGGGAACGGCAACTTCACCGGCGCGAGGCTGGTCCGGCCCGCGTTGGCGCGGTGCGTGGGCCAGTCGGCCTCGGAGCGGCCTGTGAAGAAGGCGGTTAGGACGCCGACGAAGAGAAGGAAGGGTGGGGACGGGCTCCACCGTCGGGTTGGGGCGGAGCGCTTTCCTGCTGGAAGACGGTGGTTCATGCGAGGAGACCCTGGGCACCGTAGCGACCCGGCAGATTCGGGCAAGGGGGGTTGGCGTTTGGTCGGGGCGCCTGCGAGGGTTCGGACATGCGCGTCTTGATCATTGGATGTGGATACGTCGGATTGCCGGTGGGTGCGGAACTGGTTCGCCAGGGACATGAAGTCGTGGGGATCCGACGGTCGGCCGAGGGCGAGGAGGCCGTGCGGTCGGCGGGGATGGAGCCGGTGATCGGGGACATCACAGCCGGGGATTTCGCGGTTCCGGCGGGGCGATTCGACGCGGTGGTGTTCGCGGCTTCCGCGGGAGGCTTGGCGCCCGCCTTGGCGACGCGGGCATTGCAGGTGGAGGGATTGACGCGGTTGGCGGGGCAGTTGGCCAAGGAACCCCCGAAGCGATTCGTGTTCGCCGGGAGCAAGGCCGTGTACGGGCAGCAGGATGGAGCGCTGGTCAAGGAAACGAGCATCACGAACCCGGAGGGGGAACGCGCCAAAGTCTGGGTGGAGGCCGAGCGATGGCTCCTGGGAGCGGGCAAGGCGGTGTCACCAGTGATCCTCAGAATGGGGGACATCTACGGACCCGGGCGGGAACGGTTCGTGGAGGAGTTCGCGAAGAACCGGCTGAAGATCCCGGGGCAGGGACAGCGGCACCTGAACATGATCCACCGGGACGATGCGGTGGGGGTGATCCTGGCGGCGCTCAAGAACGGACGGGTGGGCGAGGTCTACAACGCGGTGGATGACGAGCCGATCCGGGAGACGCAGTTTTTTTCGTGGCTGGCGGAGACGATCGGAAAATGGATGCCGCCGAACGGACCGGAGGAATCCGATCCGTCCCTGCGGGGCGAACTGGCGAACTGCAAGGTCTCGAATCGAAGGCTGACGATGGAACTGGGTTACCGGCTGAAGTACCCGAATTTCCGGCAGGGCTACACGGCGGAGATCAAGCGGATGACGGACGACGGGACGCTGGAAGTCGTTCCCGAGGATCGATGAGGCGTGGCGACGGGACAGGGGCGATGTAGCGCCGGCTTTCAGCCGGCAATGGGGTTTGGCGGGTCGTCTGGTGCCGACTGGAAAGTCGGCGGGACAGGGGTGATGTAGCGCCGGCTTTCAGCCGGCAACGGGGTTTGGCGGGTCGTCTGGTGCCGACTAGAAAGTCGGCGGGACAGGGGCGATGTAGCGCCGGCTTTCAGCCGGCAACGGGGTTTGGCGGGTCGTCTGGTGCCGACTGGAAAGTCGGCGGGACAGGGGTGATGTAGCGCCGGCTTTCAGCCGGCCGGCAACGGGGTTTGGCGGGTCGTCTGGTGCCGACTGGAAAGTCGGCGGGACAGGGGCGATGTAGCGCCGGCTTTCAGCCGGCAACGGGGTGTGGGGGGTGGTTGTTGGGGGGGGGGCGCCGACTAGGAAGTCGGCGGGACAGGGGTGATGTAGCGCCGGCTTTCAGCCGGCAACGGGGCTGGCGGGTCGTCTGGTGCCGACTGGAAAACCGTCGGCGGGACAGGGGTGATGTCAGCGGGCGCCGGCTTTCAGCCGGCCGGGTCACCGGCCGGCGGGTTGGCGGGTCGTCTGGTGCCGACTGGAAAGTCGGCGGGACAGGGGCGATGTAGCGCCGGCTTTCAGCCGGCAATGGAGATTGGCCATTTTTTGGGGGCTCGCGGTTTGCAATCGCCCTCTTGCGCCAGGTGGGATGTCTTCGCCAGCTCAGGGAGAAATGGGTGGCCTTCCAAGATTTCAGCCTCGATTCGGGCGTGGAAAATCCCCAGTCAGCCCCGTCAGGGGCGGCCGGTCTATAGCAGCGATCGGCCCCCGATGAATCCAAGCTCCGTAGGAGCGGCCCTCGGTGAGGCGGTGGCGGAGGATGTTTGGCAGGGTTTGGTCCGAGATTGAAATGGGGCACGCGGAAGGGCCGGTCCTACGGACCTTGATTTGGAGAGACGGATCGGCCAACGGAAGGGCGTCTTCGGCCCTTCCGCGACAAGAAACCCGACGGGGTCGGCCTCCCTTGCCACCCGAAAATGGCGAATCTCCAGCGTCGGCTTTCAGCAGGCAACGAGGTCGGGCGGGTCGCCTGATGCCGACTGGAAAGTCGGCGGTACGGGAAAGTCGGCGGGACAGGGGCATTCGTTCACCCCCGTCCCCGGATGAACTGGTCGGGCCGGCGGGCGCGGCTGGTGGCGACGTCGTAGGTGATGAGGCACTTGAGGTAGAGGTCGTGGAGGCAGTTGTCCATCAGCACCATCCCCTCCTTGCGGCCCATCTGGACGACGTTCTCGAGCTGGTGGAGCTGATTCTCGCGGATCAGATTTCGGACGGCGCCGTTGGCGAGGAGGAGTTCGTACGCGAGGACGCGCCGGTTGCGGTCGACGGCGGGGAGGAGGTCCTGGGCGATGACGCCCTGGAACGAGTTGGCGAGTTGGAGGATGACCTGTTTTTGCATGGACCCTTCGAACACGCCGATGATGCGTTCGAGGGCGTGGGCGACGCTGGGCGCGTGGAGGGTGGCGAGGACGAGGTGTCCGGTTTCGGCGGCGGTGAGGGCGGTGGCGACGGCCTCGTGATCGCGGAGTTCGCCGACGACGATGACATCCGGGTCCTGGCGGAGGACGTGGAGGAAGGCGCGGTTGAACGATCGGACGTCGGTGAGGACCTCCTGCTGGACGATGATGGCCTTTTTGTTGCCGTGAACGAATTCCACGGGGTCCTCGATGGTGACGATCTTGCAGCGGCGCTCCGTGTTGATCAGGTCGACCATGTAATTGAGCGTCGTGGTCTTTCCAGCCCCCGTGGCGCCCGTGATGAGGACGAGGCCGTTGGGTTTCCGGGCGAGTTCATCAATGCGCTCCGGGAGGCCGAGGGCTTCGCGGGAGGGGATGCGGTCGCCGCAGAAGCGGAGGCTCATCTCGGGGAGGCCGTTGTGTCGGTAGAACGTGGCGCGGATGCGTCCGGCCTCGGGATGGCGAATGGAAACGCAGAGCTCCCAGTCCTCCTCGAATTTCTGGCGTTGGACCTCGTTGAGGAGGCTTTCCGTCATCTCGGCCAGATCCTCGGCCGTGAGCGCGTCGGAGTCGGCGAGGATGATCTCGCCATTGACGCGGTAGGCCGGGGGGACGCCGACGACGAGATGGAGGTCGGAAGCTTCCGAGTCGGTGGCGCCGGCCAGGAAGAGGTCGAGTTTGGGGGTGGACATGTCGTCACGTCAGGAACCAGTGAGTCGGCGCCAGAGGCCGGCGAGTCGCCTGCCCAGGCCGGACGAGCGGGCGTGCCGAAGACCGTCGTGGGCGGCCTCGCAGAGAGGATTCAGTTGAAGCACCTGTTCGAACGACGCGCGCGCGGCGTCCGCATAGCCGAGGGCGAGTTCGCATTCGCCCCGCTGGAGCCAGAGCATGAAGTGGGTGGACTCCAGTTCGATCGCCTTGCGGAGGGCTTTGACGGCCTGGGCGAACTGGCGATGGAAGATGCGGACGCGGGCGGCGAGCCATAGGACGAACCAATCGCGGGCGGCGAGGCCGACGGCCTTGTCGAAGCAGTACTCGGCGCGCTGCTCCTTTCGGGCGAGGAGGACGTCGGCGCGGGCGAGCCAGACGAAGGGGGAATCTCCACGCTCCTCGAACGCGGCGTCGGAGAAGGCGAGAGCCTCGTCGAGGTCGCCGAGGCGTCCGAGGGCGACGGCCTTGGCGGCGAGGAGTTCGGCGTGGTTGGGATGGGTTTCGAGGGCTTTGTCGGCCCAGGCCTTGGCTTCGCGGAATTCGCCGAGTTCGATGAGCATGCGGACCTGGCCGGTCCAGGCTTCGGTGCTCTTGGGATTCTCCTCGAGGGCGCGGGCGTAGAGCCGGAGCCCTTGTTCGAAGTCGGCGACTTCGAAGGCGCGCCGGGCTTCGGCGAGGTAATGGGCCTCGTTCTTGACGTACTCCAGATGGGGGAGCCGCGAGCTTTCGTCGTCGTTGTGCTGACCCTCGAATTCGAGGTTCTGGAATCGGCTCATGGGGAGGGGCGACGATTTCGGCATCGCGAATTGGGACATGAACCGTAGCCGCCGACGTCAGTCGGCGCTGATTTCGGGCCCGGAGATGGCGCGGACTGACGTCCGCGGCTACGAGAGGGGCTGTTCATGGCAAGGTGGTGAAAACCTGCCGACGATGGAACCACCGTGAGTAGGCGTGGCCGCGAAGGCCGTCGGTCGGGACGATGGATCGGTCGAGGATGAGCGACTGGAGGTCACCCTGGGCGAACACCGGGTTTCGAATGCTGCCGAAGCGCGCCCAGACGAACCAATGCGCGTCGGGGACGGTGACGGATCCCTCGACGGGCATGCCCGGTTGGCGGGGCTGGGGCTTGCCATTGACGCGCACGAAGGAGGGCGTGAATTCGACCGTCTCACCGGGCAGGGCGAGGACGGGGCCGAAGCCGGTGCCTTCCTCGACGATGATCTGATTCCCCCGGAAGCGGGCCTGCCAATAGACGATCCAATCGCCGCGACGGACGCCGGCGGGGTCCCGCGTGGGCCGGACGACGACCGGCCCCTGTTCCGTGACGATCGGAAAGAAGAGGGTTCGGTGGGCCACTTCCTGGAGCGGGAGGTAGCCAAAGACAACGAGACCGCCGACGGCGGCCAGGCAGGCGAGGATCCGGCTTCCGGCGCCGAGTTCGCGCAGCCAGGGTCCGATCAGATGAACGATGCTGGTGGCGTGAAGCGACATGGCGAGGCCGAGGAGGAGATTCCCGGCGTTCTCGCCCAGGAAGGCCAGGCCGAAGGACGAACAGGATGGGCCAGAGTGCGATGAGGAGGGAGCCCATCTTCCGGCGCCGATGCAGAACGAAGGCGTAACCCGGGATGAGCACTCCGAGGAGAAACTTCGCGGGCCCGATACTTCCCGGTGTGGGGATCCGGGTGAGGCGGGTGGCGGCGACAGCTGCATGGCCGACCTCCCGGACCGGCGCGTACCAGGGCGCGCGGGGCGGGAGGAAGGGGGAGCGGGCGTCACTCATTGGATAGGGGGCGGGGGTCAAAGGAGCGGCGCGTACAGGCAGTAATACACGAAGGACGCGATGAAGAGTGTGGCGGCGAGAGTGAGGATGATTCGCGAGGGCAGTTCGATCTCCCGGAGTCGGGATTGAAGCATCGGACGGAACTGTTCGGCCACGCTCGCGATATGAATGCCGGCGGCGAGGCCGAACCAGATGTGGACGGTCTCGAACTGGATGGCCCCGAAGCCCGGGATGTAGGCTCGGACCGTGTTCAGCGGACCGGCCTGATGCAGGCTGAGGAAGCGGGCGAGGGAAATGGCCCAGGCTCCCAGGAATACGAGCCCGAGGATCCGCCAGCCTCGGGCCCAAAAGGGGAGACCTGGGATTGCGGCTACCACGCACCACCGCACGAACCCGAACACCGTGGCCGAGGTCCGCTCCGCCTGGACCGCGACCCTCGCCCTTCGGCCGACCCAGAGCTTTCCCGCTCGCGGAGGCTCGTAGGGGGAGCCGAGTGGGGAGGACGGCGGCATTCGGTCAGTGGCGTTGGTCGATGGTGTGGCGCACCTGCTCGTCGGGTTCGTAGAACTCACTCGTTTCCCGGCGTTCCTTCGTCGGGCCGATGATTTCCTCGAACACCTTGATGGCGTCGAGACAACCCTTCCCCTTGAAACCCTGGACGTGGACTTCGACGGAGCCGTCGGGGCCGATGGTGATGTCGTATTCGCGCTGCGGCATGGCGGTGGTTGGGTGGGTGGTTGGGATTTGGAAAGGCGAGTCGGGCCGTCTGTCTAGTTGTCCCAGTGGCGGACCTTGAGGCGGATGGCCTGGTTTTCGTCGACGGACTCCTCGACGACGTTGTAACCGCGGGTCCGCATTTCATCCATCATGCGCTGGTAGACGTACTGCTGGACGACGCGCTGGGACAATTCCTCGCCGAGGGCCTGGAGCTCGGCGTTGGTGTGGCCCTCGCCGGTGACGCAGACGGAAGCGCGCCCCCGTGAATCACGGGAAAAGACGACGGTGACGTTGTCGCGGGCGAGGCGGAGGCGCTGGTCGCGTCCGAGGGTGTTGGTGACGATTTCGCTCTGAGCGATCTCGAGTTGGACCTGTTGGGTGGCCTCGACGCGGGCTTCGACGCGCGCCTCCGCGACGAGTTGGTAGCCGAGCGAGGTGGCGGCGGCGGCGACGGCGGCGCTGAACGCGGGCCACGCGGCGATGACAACGGGGGTGAGGATGCACACGGCGCTCATGGGAGGTTGGACAGGGCTGGGTGGGGGGCGTCACGCGGCTGGTCAGAATTCCATCTTCCGGCCGAGACCCTCGCTGACGGCTTCCCGGGGGATGCTGGCGTTGCGGGCGCGGCCTTCGGCCCAGCCGCGGAGGCGGACCAGCTGTTCGGACATGGTCTTGGAGAGGGGAACCGTCTGCCGCAGTTCGTTGACGACATGCTCGGTGGCGAGGTCGACCTGCCGGTAGAACGCGTCGAACAGGGCGCTGATGACCGCTTGTTCGATCTCCGCGCCGCTGAAATCCTTGCTGGCCTCGACGAGGGCCTCGAGGTCGAAGGCGGAGGCGTCCCGTCCGCGTTTGGCGAGGTGGATGCGGAAGATGTCGGCGCGCTCGTCTTCGGAAGGGAGATCGACGAAGAAGATTTCGTCGAGGCGCCCCTTGCGGAGCAGTTCGGGTGGGAGTTCGGAGATGTCGTTGGCGGTGGCGACGACGAAGACCGGGGCGCTTTTCTCGGAGAGCCAGGTCAGGAAGGTGCCGAAGACGCGGGCGGTGGTTCCGCCGTCGGTGCCGCCGGAGCCGCGGGAGCCGGCGAACGCTTTGTCGATTTCGTCGACCCAAAGGATGGTGGGCGCGACGGATTCGGCGACGGCGATGGCGCGGCGGACGTTTTCCTCCGAGGACCCGACGAGGCTGCCGAACATGCGGCCCATGTCGAAGCGGAGGAGCGGGAGCCGCCACTGGCGGGCGACGGCCTTGGCGCAGAGGCTCTTTCCGCAACCCTGGACGCCGAGCATGAGGATGCCCTTGGGGGCGGGGAGGCCGAACGTCTGGGCTTCCGGGGTGAACGCGACGGCCCGTTTGGTGAGCCAGTCCTTGAGGATCGGCATGCCGCCGACGTTCGCGAACGATTCCTGGGACTGGTAGTACTCGAGGAGACCGCTCTTGCGGATGATCTGTTGCTTCTCGGCGAAGACCTCGTCGACGTGGTCGCCGGAGAGTCCGCCCTCCTTGATGAGGATCTTGGCGAAGACGTTCTCCGATTCGCTCAAGGTGAGTCCGAGAGCGGCCTGGAGAAGGCGCTCACGGCCGGCGGGATCGAGTCCAACCTGGACCTGCTTGTGCTGTTCGACGTCCTCGACGATGCGGTCGAGCTGTTCGGCGAGGTCCTCCTTGGTGGGGAGTGGGTAATTGAGGACGGTGATTTCCTTGTCGAGTTCCGCGGGGATTTCAAGGACCGGCGAAACCAGAACGATCGTCTTGTAGGAGTTCTTCAGGTGTAGGGCGATTTCCTTGAGGCGCCGGATGATGGCGAAATTGTTCCGGCTGAGGAACGGGTGGAAATCCTTGAAGACGAAGATGGCGGGTTCGACGAGGTCGATGACCTGGTCGAGCGCGTTGAGGGGATCCTTGGTGGGGGCGTTGCGGGTTTTCTGGGATTGGATGGACGTTCCGGAGGCGATGATGCCGGTGCTGTAGCTCCACTCGAAGACCTTCTTCTGGCGCTTTTTGGCGATGCCGTTGAGGAGCGTCATGGCGCGCGCCTCCTCGCTGGTGACGAGGTAGAGGATGGGGTAGCGGGCGCGGATCAAGGTTTCGAGTTCGTTCGAGAAAGTCATGGAACAGAGGGAATCGTGGCTGCGGAAGCCCGCAACGCCATGGTGGCGTCTTGGGGGTTCAGAGTGGCGAGGATGGCTGCGAGTTCGGGGGTGAGGTTCCGGGCGTAGATCGTGCCGTCGGGGAGGATCATGAATTCGGTGGACGCGGGTCCCACTTGGGACGCTGTCCCGGGGGAGTCGGGGTCTTCGGGGACCGGAGATTGGGGCGCGGAGGAGGGCGTCATGGGACGAGGCGGAGTCGGAGTTCCCGGGCCAGGGACAGCGCCCGTTCCAGGTCGGCGCCCGGAAGCGGGACGCGAAGCTCCGGATGACGCGCCGCGTGCCAGGCGGGCCAGTAGCCCGAGCGCAGGCTGACTTTCACGCCGGGGAGTTCCTTCGAAAGCCAACGGGCGGCGGGCGCCCAGCAACAGTCGATGTGTCCCGGCATCAGGAGGTGGCGGACGATCAGGTCGGAGGCGTTTCCCGTTTCGGCCATCCAGAGAAGGTTGGACGTGACCGTCGTCCAGTAGTCGGCGGAGTTCCCGGATGTCGGGACGCCCGCGAGACGGCGGGCGCAGTCGGCGTTGCCGAATTTGAGGTCGGGCAACCAGACATCGAAGAGCCCGACGAGGAGCGGGCGGGCGGCCTCGGTGAAGCAGGCGTTGGTCTTGAGGACGATGGGGACGTCGTCGGGCAGGGCGGCGACGAGTTCCAGCAGAGCGGGTAGGTGGATCGTGGGTTCCCCGCCGAGGATCATCACGGTGCGCGCGCCGTGGTCGAGGGCCGCGCGGACGTGTCGGGCGAGCGTGTCGGGCGAGAGCGGGGAGCCGGCGGCGGGATTCCAGCTGGGTTCGCCGGTGATGCAGAAATCGCAGCGGAGATTGCAGCCGCTGAGGGAAATGGCGAACGACGGCAGGAGTTCGAGTTCGTCGGAGACGTCGGTTTGCGCCGAGAAGAGGCGTGCATTCGGACCGGCGTGGCAGCGGCCCGCCGGCCCGGCGGTTCGATCGACGCCGCATTGGTGGAGGCAGAGGAGGCAGTGCGCCAGCGACTGGATGGCGAGCGAATGCCGTTGGCGAGCGAGGGTGGAGCGCGGCGGGATGCGTGGGAGCGCCGCCTGGTGAGGGGTGGGAACGCCGGCGGGCGAGGCGCGCGGAACCGGGAATTCGTGCGCGGACCGGTGGATGGCGGTGACGGAACTCATAGTTCCAGGCGGCTCCCCCGCGGCGCGCTGGAAGCGGCGCGGATGCGGCGGTCGGCGAGGAGGTCGCGGATTCGGATGAGAGCCCAACCGACCGGGGCGGCGATGGCGATGCCTGGGGTTAGACGCCAGCCACAACTCAAGCCGAAGGGGGCGATGATGCAGGCGGCCCAGAGGATGGCTCCGGCGGCGGCGGAAATCTCGGCGCCGCCCATGAAAAGTTGGAACCGCTGGAATCGGTTGATCAGGAACCAGGGCACCAGGAGGCCGAGGATGGCGCCGGAATTCGTGACGATGCCGACGGGCGAGTCGCCGAGAATCCAGGCCAGGACGATACCCGACGCGATGCCACAGCCGGCGTAGTGACCCATCATTCTTGCGGAGGTCCAGGCGCGCTCGACTCCGGGGCCGACGAAGAGGATGAACAGCGTTCCGAAAAAGGCGTTGAGCGGATCGCCGCCGACCAGGCAGTAGGTCAGCAACCGCCAGACCTGGAAGCCGCGCAGGGCCGAGCCGTCGAGGGCGAGCCAAGTTGCGAGATCAACCCCGGCGATCGCGCGGAGGAGGACGATCGCGAGGAAACCAAGGGCGTGGAGGGAGGCGAGAAACCGTGTGCCGGGAGGGAGGGCTTGCCAGAAGGTTTTCATGGGGAGCGGGTCAGTCGTCGAGGCGCAGGAGGCGGCGCCACCACGACGTGGGTTTCGGGGAGTGCCCGTCCGCGAGCGAGGCCCCGAGGCGTTGGGCGACGGCGTCGGGAATCGGGGTGGCCGCGCGATCGGCGCGCAGGGCGTCTTCGGGGGTGGGGAAGGTGGTGCCTTCTTGGCCGGTGTTTGTCGTGGGTACGATCTCCTCCTGCTGGCGGGGGGTGAGGCGGGATTCGTTTTTCATGGTCGGGACGGTCGGGGCTGGGACTGGGGCTAGGCGGTGGCCGCGAAGGTGGTTGCGAACGCTTTCCTGGCGCGGTGGAGCTTGCCGCGGACGGCGTCGAGCGATTGGCCGGTGAGTTCGCCGATTTCGGCGTAGCTCAGGCGGTCATCCGCCACGAGGAGCAGGATGAGCCGGTATTCCTCGGGCAGGCGGCCGAGGGTGGTGTGGATCCGCTCGCCGAGTTCCTTGATCTCGAGAACGCGGAGGGGCGAGTCGCCTGGCGCTTCGGCGGTCTCCCAGAGGGCGTCGTTGGAATCGGGGATCAGGTTCCGTGAGGCCCAACTGGCGTTGAGATTCCGGCAGTGATTGATGGCGATGCGGTACAGCCACGTGCGCCAGCTGGATTCGCGGCGGAACTCGCCGAGGTGCCGCCACGCCTTCAGGAACACGTCGTGCGTGACATCCTGGGCGCGGTCGGGGTCGCCGAGGTAGCGCAGGGCGAGGTAGTGGATGGCCTGCGAATGCTCCCGGTAAACGGCCTCGAACTCCTCGGAGCCCAACGCGGGCGGGGGAGTGGTTGGCGGGGCGTTCGCGGTCACGACGGCGGGCATCGGGAGTTTGACAAGGCTGACCCGCGGATGTCACGCGCCCCTGGGATTGACCGGATCGGGGCCGGGTGTTCCTCTCACCGGCATCAGCCTGGTGGTCGGCATCCGTTCATCCGTGGCGGCGCCAAGGCGTGGGTAGGGAGCGAGGCAATCGTATGCGAAGGCACTTCAAGCGGGGAGTCGGGCGACCGGCGCGACTCATGGCGTTCACCCTGATCGAACTCCTGGTGGTGATCGCGATCATCGCGATCCTGGCGAGCATGCTGCTGCCGGCGTTGAGCAAGGCGAAGACGCGGGCGCTCACCGTGCGATGCGTTTCCAATCTCCGCCAGGTCGGGATGGGGATCGCGATGTACTCCGGGGACAACGGCGATAAATATCCGTTCTCGGGCCGCGGTTGGCCGCAGATGCCGTTCGTGGATCTGCTTCGGCTCATGGACCCGTACATCAGCACGAACGGCCGGAGCTTCTACCTCTGTCCCGCCGACAAAGGAGTGCCGTGGAACATCGCGTGGACCCGCGTGAACGGATCGGGGAGCGGCATCCGGACCAACGACCTGCCGTTCCCGTGCTCGTACTATTACTTTCACCAGTTCTACAACGACGACACCCAGGCGCCCAAGCTGACCGGCCGTTCCACGACCGAGGTCGGGCACCCGACGAAGAAGGCGATCGCCCCGTGCTTCGCCGAGCCGGAACACGGCAATCTCGGCGACCGGAACATCGCGCACGGCAAGGAGGGGCTGCCCCTCCTGTTCGTGGACGGCCACTCGGAGTTCGTGAAGTACCAACGGTTGAACAAGACCGCGCCCTACGGTGAGTACAACCTCGACTGGACGATCGGCGGATTGGCGAAGGGCGAGGACCTGAAATAGGCCCAGATTGACCGGGGGGCGGTCGATCACTGCTTCCGGCCGAGTCCGAACTGGTCGCCGGCGGCGGAGACCCGGCCGTCGGTGAAGTGGAGTTCGATCATTTTCTCGCTGTGCACCGGGGCGCCGGTTTCGTCGGCGAGCCGCGCCACGATGGTTCGGGTGGCGACATCGACGACCTCGCCCGTGGACGGCCAGGCGTGGCGGCCGTCGAGGCGGAAGGTGATCCAGCCCGGTTGTTCGCGGACTTCGAGGCTGTCGAGTTGGCGGGGCGGTTCGACGGTGTTGTCGAAGACGTGCAGGCGCTGGTTGGTGGCGTCGACGACCCAGACCTGTTTTTCGTCCGGAGTGAGACCGACGCCGTGGCTGGGGCAGGAGTGGCGTTTGACCGGGCCTTTGGCGAATCCCTGGACTTCGACGCGGTGCAGTTTCTTCCCGGTGGTGAGGTCGCCGATTTCGAATCCGAGGAGGTCATCGACGCAGACGTACGCGCGGGTCCTTTGTCCGTTGATGGTGAAGGGGCGGATGAAATGGGAGAACGGGCCGACCGTGCGGGAGACCTCGCCGCGGGTGAGGTCGATCTCGGCGAGGATTGGCGAATGACGGTCGGCGAGGTAGGCGCGTTTGCCGTCGAGGCTGACGATGGTGTTGTGGGCGGACTTGTAGCCGTCGAAGCGCTTCACGATGTCGCCGGTCGTGGGGTCGATGAGGTTCCAGAACGATTTCTCGAGGGACGGAACGACGACGGATTCTCCGTCGGGGGAGATGGCGAGGCGATCGCAGCCGCCTTCGTAGGCCCGTTCCCAGATCAGCTTCTCGGATTTGAGATCGTAGCAGGCGAGTTTGGACAGGGTGGTGACGTACAGGCGTTGGGCGGGGACGCTGACGGCGATACCCTTCACGTTCATCGGTTGGCCGGCGTCGTTGAGGCCGGCGGCGGGGATGCGCCGGAGGCAGCGGTAGTCGTGGTCGATGTCGAACACGAGGATGCCGTGGCCTCCGAACTCGAGGTAATTGCGGATTCCCGGGGCGGCGACGTAGAGCCGGCGTTCGGGGGAAGCCGCGCGAACTCGAAGGGTGGGCGCGACGAGGGCGAGCAACAGGAGGGTCCGGAGGATGGAAGCGATCATGGGAGGCGGTTTATTCCAAACTCGGGACACGCATTGCTGCCATGAACGGCCGAGCCGAAGGCCCTCACCCGGCGCCGCGTTGCGTCGCCACCCTCTCCCGTCGACGGGAGAGGGGCTGGGGGTGAGGGGTGGTGTCATGTGTAGGATCGGGAAGTGTAGGTGGAGGCGCCTGGAATTGAAAATCCCGGATTTCGGCGAGGGTGCGGCCGGGAAAGCTGGAATTGAGGCTTGGATTCCGGGGGCCGGTTCTTTACTGACGGTCCACCGCATGGATTCCCTTTCGCGCAACCCGTCGGCGCCCTGGTGGCGTTCCTTGAGCCGTTACCACTGGTTCGTCTTCGGCATGGCGAGTCTGGCCTGGCTGTTCGATTGCCTGGACCAGCAGCTGTTCATCCTGGCGAGACCGGCGGCGATGAAGGCGCTGCTCCCCCCGGGGATGGACGTCAACGAGTACGGCGGCTATGCCACGTCGATCTTCGTGGTGGGCTGGGCGACGGGCGGGCTGATTTTCGGGGCGGTTGGCGACCGGATGGGAAGGGCGCGGACGCTGACCCTGACGGTCCTCATGTATTCCGTGTTCACCGGATTGTCGGCGCTCTCGACCGGATGGATGGATTTCGCGGCGTACAGGTTCCTCACGGGCCTGGGGGTGGGCGGTGTCTTCGGCCTCGCGGTGGCCTTGATCGCGGACGCGCTCCCGAATGAATCGCGCACCGGGGCGCTGGGGATGCTCCAGGCGCTGTCGGCGGTCGGCAATGTCACGGCCGGTCTGATCAGCATGGGTGTCGGCCAGTTGGTGGCGTCGAACAAGCTGTCGGCGGAGTGGTCTTGGAAGCTCATGTTCCTGATCGGGGCCGTGCCGGCGTTCCTTTGCGTCTTCCTGCAAATGAAGCTGAAGGAGCCGGAAAAATGGGTGAAAGCCCGGGAGGAAGGGCGGAGGACGGGCGTGGCGTTCGGGTCGTATGTGTCGCTGTTCGGGGAGGCGCGATGGCGAAACCCGGCCCTGTTCGGAATGCTGCTGTGCGTGGCGGGCGTGATCGGTTTGTGGGGGATCGGATTCTTCGCGCCGGAACTGGTCGGACCCGTGATCGAGCGGTCGCTGCGGGCGCAGCAACTGCCGGCGGAACAAATCGCGGGCGCGCGCGGGATCTGGATCGGGATCAACTCCATCGTCTTCAACGTCGGGGCGTTCTTCGGGATGATCGCGATGACGAAACTGGCGCAGAGCCTGGGTCGGCGGCCGGCGTTCGCGATCGCTTTCCTGGCGGCGATGTTCGCCACGGCGGGCTACTACCAGTTCTTCAACGGCAAGAGCGATATCTGGATGAGCGGGGTCATGGGCTTCTGCCAGTTGGCGCTGTTCGCCGGGTTCGCCATCTACCTCCCGGAACTGTTCCCGCTGCGATTGCGGAGCACGGGGACCAGCTTCTGCTACAACGTGGGACGATTCCTCGCCGCGAGCGGGCCGTTCACCCTCGGCAAACTCCAGGCGAGCCTCAAGGCCGGCGCGACGACGCCCGAGGCCAAGATCGAGGCCTTCCGGAATGCCGCCACCTACATGAGCGCGATCTTCCTTCTGGGTCTTGTCGCCCTCCTCTTCCTCCCCGAAACCAAGGGCCGCCCTCTTCCCGAGGACGAACCCACCCCGGTTCCGGCTCCCGCTCCAACTCCAGCTCCCTGAGCCGAGAAGTCAGTCTGGACGGAACGAGTGGGTCGGCGGGGCCCGGCGTTCGCGCAAGCCGAGACGAAGGCCTCGAAAATCCTGGCATGGAAGTGTCGGCGCTAGAGCATGTCGCAGGCGCGGAGGAGGGTTTCCTGAATATCGAGTTCGACCTCGGCCGTGACGGGTAGGTCTGAGATCCCGCGAACCGCCGCGGCGAGGTCGATGAACTCGTCGACATACCGTCGGTACGGGGGGAGGGCGATTTCCTGTCGGCCGGCCGGGTAAGGGCCGGCG
The DNA here is from genome assembly GCA_942490575.1 of uncultured Verrucomicrobiota bacterium. Classification (GTDB taxonomy): domain Bacteria; phylum Verrucomicrobiota; class Verrucomicrobiia; order Limisphaerales; family CAIMTB01; genus CAIMTB01. The sequence goes on along the minus strand of CALNYA010000063.1, from coordinate 57,354 downwards.
GCCGATTTGAGATCGAGATGAAGCGCGGGTGGTTCCAGGGGTTGGACGCGGGCGGTTCCGGAGGTTCCGAGGATCTCGAAAAACCGATGGGTTCCGGCGTTCGGTTGGAGTGGAGCGCTGGTGATCACGGCCCAGGCGCGGGGGTACTCGAAAACGGCGAGGGTGTTGTCGGCGAGTTGATCGTCGCCCGGTCCGGACTTCTTGAGGAACGGAGTGACGTTGGACGGGCGGCCGAGGAGGCGGACCACCATGTCGACGAGGTGGGAACCCTGTTCGAACATCGCGCCGCCGCGGAACCGGGCCCATTCGGCGCGGCCGGGACCGGACAGCGTGGTGTTCATGGTGGCGCGGACGAGATAGACGTCGCCGAGCCAGCCCTTTTTGGCGGCGTCGATGGCGGCGCGGATGCCCGGGTTGTAGCGCCACATGTAGCCGATCTGGAGGACGCGCTGGTGGGTCCGCGCGAGGTCGATCAATTCGCGGAATGCCGGAAGCGAGTCCGCGGGCGGCTTTTCGAGATGCACATGCCGGCGGGCGAGGAGGGCGTCCCGGGCGTCGCGCGCATGGTGTTGCGGATCACTTTCGACGACGACGACCTCGACCGCGTCGAGCAGTTCGCTTCGGCTCAGCCAACGGGCGTTGGCGGGGCCGCGGGCGCGGACGGCGGGGGATTCCTCGGAGAGTCCGACCAGATCGAAATCCGGCGACTCCGAGATCAGGCGGTGTTTCTCGGTGAAATGGGAATAGGAGGCCCCGAGGAAACCGACTTTGAGGCGTGGGCGGTTGGCGGGGCGATTCGGCTCCGCGCTCGGGGTATCCGCGCCCGCGCTGCGCGAGACGGGGAACACAACCGGGGCGGCGGCGAGGGAGCGGAGGAAGGCTCGTCGGTTGAAGGGTGGGCCTGCGAGCGATGGCGTTGGCGAGGACTCCTGGGGACCGGGAACGCGGTGCGGCACGGGGCTGAGTATCACGGCGTGAACTCGGACTCCAAGCGCTTCCTGGAGGGCAGGGGGCCTCGGCGACGTTTCCGGCGCCCCGCCGGGGCGCGCATCACTGGAATCCTGGGTCCGGCGGCCGTGCCCGCTGGCGCGGGCTTGCCGCCGGCTAATCTCCGCCGGCCCTCCGGGCCATGCCGGTCGCCATGGTTCCCCAAAAATGACCGAGCTCTTGGATCTTCGCCCGCGACCGCTACTTGCCTCGACGGGCCGGGTGCCTGTTAATCGCGGGCGTGCGCTGGCGGAAAGTGGCGATTCTAGGCGTTGGATTGCTGGGCGGCTCCCTGGGAATGGCGATGCGTCGCCGGGGGTTGGCTGGAGAGGTCCATGGATTCGCGCGGCGCGAAGCGACGGCGCGCGAGGCCTTGGAAGCGGGGGCTGTGGACGTCGCGGGCGACCGGTTGGGCGAGGCGGTGTCGGGAGCGGACCTGGTGGTGTTGTGCACTCCGGTGGCGAGGATGGCGGGGCTGGCGACCGAGGTCGTCCCGTTCCTGGAACCGCGGGCCTGTGTGACGGACGTGGGTTCGGTGAAGGCCTCGGTGGTCGCCGGGGCGGAAGGTCCCATCGCGGCGGCTGGAGCCTTCTTCGTGGGGAGCCATCCCATGGCGGGATCCGAGCGGACGGGCGTGGGAGCGGCGCGCGAGGACCTGTTCGACGGCGCGCTCACGGTGGTGACGCCGACTTCGGCGAGCGATGCGGCCGCGGTGATCTTGGTGCGGGAACTCTGGGAATCCGTGGGTTCGAAGGTGTCGACGATGACTCCCGCGCTGCACGACGAACTCGTGGCCCGGAGCAGCCATCTGCCCCACCTCGTGGCGGTGGCGCTGGCTCAGTTCGTCCTGTCGCCCGCGCATCCCGCCGAACAGGGGTCGGTGTGCGCGTCGGGGTTTCGGGACACGACGCGGGTCGCGTCGGGTTCGCCCGAAATGTGGCGCGACATCGGGCTGGGGAATCGCGCGGCGATTCTATCGGCGCTCGATGGGATGGAAGGGATGCTCGGAGAATTGCGGAGCCTGCTGGAGGCGCGCGACGGCGAGGGTCTCGAGGCGTTTCTTCGATCGGCGAAGGAGCGGCGGGATGCGTGGAGCGGGAACGGGTCGAAGTCGTCCGTGGAGTAGGCGGAGGCGATGGTTCGCGCGATTCGAAACTGGACCTGATCCGAGGGAACTGGAACTCATCTCCGCCGACCGAACGGAATCGAAGAGAATCGAACCGAACCGAACAGAACCGGACCGAACCAAATCGAATCGTGCCGTTACCATCCCTCATTGAGATCGCGCCGCTGGCCGAGGCGCCGGCCGCGGGTGTGACGGTGCCGGGTTCGAAGAGCATCACGAACCGGGCGCTGGTCCTGGCGGCGTTGGGACGCGGGCGGACGACGCTGCGGGGCGCGCTTTGGAGCGAGGACACGCGGGTGATGACGGAATGCCTGGGGCGGCTCGGGTTCGAGGTGGTTGTGGAGGCGGATCCGGTGGAGCCGGGCAATCGGACCATCTCGGTGACTGGCCTCGGGGGGGATATCCCCGCTTCCCGGGGGACGCGGTTTCCGGTCGAACTGTTCGTGGGCAACGCGGGAACGGCCGCGCGGTTTCTCTCGGCGATGGTCTGTCTCGGGTCGGGGAGCTACCGATTGTCCGGGGTGCCGAGGATGCATGAACGCCCGCAGGCGGAGCTGTTTCGGGCCCTGCGCGAGCTGGGGTACCGGATCGATGCGCCGAACGACCGGTTGCCGGCGGAGATTCACGGCGGTGGACCGCGTCCGGGTCGTTGCACGGTCAGCGTGAACGAGAGTTCCCAGTTCGCGTCGGCGCTGATTCTGGCGTCGCGCGCCGGGGGATGGGACGTGGCGGTCGCCGGGGGTGACGAGGAGGAATTGCCGTACGTCGAGATGACGCGGGAGATGGTGGGGCGTTTTCCGGTGGGTGGAGGTGAGTTCGGAGTGGAGCCGGATGCTTCGAGCGGCAGCTATTTTTGGGGGGCCGACGCGATCCTCGGACAGGGGACGCGGCGGACGGGGAGGATCCGGGTCGAAGCGTGGCCGGAATCGGGATGGCAGGCGGACGCGGCTTTCCCGCGATTCCTACCGTTGCCCGACGAGATTTCGCGGGCGACGGACCTGGCGGACAGCATCATGACGGCGATCGTGCTGGCGCCGTTCGCGGAGCGGTCGGTGCGTTTCACGCGATTGGGGCGGTTGCGGGTGCAGGAGTGCGAGCGGGTGGTCGCGCTGCGAACCGAATTGACGCGGTGCGGGGCCCGGGTCGAGGAGATCGGGGACACGCTGGTCGTGCATCCTTCGGCCTTGCACGGGGCGGACGTGGCGACCTACGGGGACCATCGGATGGCGATGTGTTTCGCGATGGTGGGGCTGAAGGTGGCCGGGATCCGGCTGAAGGATCCGGGTTGTGTGGGGAAGACCTTTCCGAATTTTTTCGCCAGGCTGGCCGAACCGCCGCCCCGCGGCTTGGGCGCGCGCATCCGGGGGTCGAGCGCGGGGGCGTACCTGGTTGGGGACGACCTCCTGGCGGGATGACCGGTGTGTCGGGAATGAGGCGCATCCCATGAAATCCGAAACGTGAAGGGTGGGGGACCGACATCATGAGCAAGAACGCCATCGTCATCGCGCTGGATGGGCCGAGCGCCAGCGGCAAGGGGACCTGCGGCCGTTGGCTGGCCCGGAAGCTTGGGTTTCAGTTCGTCGACACCGGGGCGATGTATCGAACGCTCACCTGGCATTGTCTGAAGACCGGGGTCGACATCGGGGACCCGGCGGCGGTGGTGGGGGTGGTGCGGAGCTGGGACGTGGCGATGGCCGTCGAGGACGGCGACGTCCGGTTGCGGGTGGGCGGCTATTTTCCGGAGGCGGAGATCCGGTCGGACGAGGTTTCCCAGACCGTGGCCAAGGTTTCGCCGATCGCGGGCGCGCGGGTGTGGATGGTCCGCACCCAGCGGGAATGTCTCGGATTCGGGGACCTGGTCATGGATGGAAGGGATATCGGCACCCACGTCTTTCCGGAGACTCCGTTCAAATTCTTCCTGACCGCTAGTGATGAAGTGCGGGCGCGTCGGCGAAAGGCGGAGGGTTCGAAGGACAACACGGCGGACCGGGACCGCCGGGACGCGGTCCGAACTGTGGCGCCCCTGGAACCGGCCCGGGACTCCGTGCTGGTGGACAACTCGCACGAGAGCCCGACGGTGACGGCCGAGTTCATGCTGGCCCATTTTTCCGCCCGCCGAAAACTCCTCGGACTTTGAGCGCCGGTATGCACGTTCAAGGGGGAACGGCCGGGAGGCCCGTTGTGGTGGCGATCGACGGGCCCGGGGCGTCCGGGAAGAGCACGGTGTCGCGCGCAGTGGCCGCCGCCCTGGGGTACGCCTACGTGGACACCGGGGCCATGTACCGGACCCTCGCGTGGCACTGCCTGAAGACCGGTGTGAAACTCGCCGACGCGAAATCCGTGTCGGCGGCGTGCCGGCGGTGGAAAGCCCGGCTTCACCTCGAGGATGCCGGGACGCGGGAAGTGGTGCTGCTGGTGGACGGATACCGGCCGAGGGAGGAGATCCGGTCGAGGGAAGTCAGCGCGGCGGCCTCGGACGTGGCGGTCGTGGCGGCGGTCCGGACCTGGATGAGGCTGCGGCAGCGCGAATGCCTTCGATTTGGAAACCTCGTGATGGAGGGGCGGGATATCGCCACCAACGTGTTTCCCGAGACGGACCTCAAATTCTGGCTCGACGCCTCGCCGGCGGAGCGCGCGCGGAGGCGCCAGGCCCAGGGAGTGGACGAAAACCTCGCGGCCCGCGACCGGCAGGACAGCCAGCGGGCATCGGCGCCCCTGATGGTGGGTTTGGGGGCCGTGAGGATCGACACCACGGACAAGCCGGTGGCCGAGATCGTGGCCGAGATCGTGAAGAGGGTGGGGTCGTAGGAGCGGTGAGGGGCGGTGAGTCATATGTCCCATGTGTCCCCTAGGTCCCATTTGCCTGATGGCACCTATGGGACATATGAGACACATGGGACATATGCCACCGGGTACCCGTGTCCCCTTCGCACAAGTCGGTCGACTCGGGAGGCGGGGATTCCTAGGCTGGCGCCGGTATGCTGTCGAAGCCGTTGGTGATTGCCGGTCGCGAATTCAAATCCCGCCTGATCCTGGGGACGGGGAAGTTTTCGTCGCCGGAAGCGATGCGGAGCGCGATGGCGGCGAGCGGGTGCGAGATGGTGACGGTGGCCCTGCGGCGGGCGGACCTTTCGGGTGAACGGGATCCGTTCGCGAACATCCTGGAGCACGTGGATTCGAGCCGGTACCTCCTGTTGCCAAACACCAGCGGAGCCATGAACGCGGAGGAGGCGGTTCGCCTGGCGCGGTTGGCGCGGGCGGCGGGATTGCCGTCCTGGATCAAACTCGAGATCCATCCGGACCCGAGATACCTGCTGCCCGATCCCGTGGAGACCTTGAAGGCCGCGGAAGTGCTGGTGAAGGAAGGCTTCGTGGTCCTGCCCTACATCAACGCGGATCCCGTCCTGGCCAAGCGCCTGCAGGAGGTCGGAACCGCGACCGTGATGCCCCTGGGGTCGCCGATCGGTTCGAATCGCGGCATTCAGACGCGCGACCAGATCCGGATCATCGTGGATCAGGCGACGGTGCCGGTGGTGGTCGACGCGGGCATCGGGGCGCCCAGCCATGCGGCGGAAGCCCTGGAACTCGGGGCGGACGCCGTGCTGGTGAACACGGCGATCGCGGTGGCGTCCGATCCGGACCGGATGGCGCGCGCCTTCGCCCAGGCGGTGGAGGCGGGGCGGGCCGCCTACGAAATCGGGCTGGCCGAGGCGCGGACCGGCGCCAGCGCGACGAGTCCCCTGACGGGATTCCTCGGCTGACCGCGGCTGCGTCGACCGTCCGGCGTTGAGACCATGAAGCGAAACTCCAAGCTGCTCGCCAGAATGCGGACTCTGCTCCGCGCGGCCCGGGATCGGCGGATCCTGGTGGTGGGGGATGTCATGCTGGACCAGTTCGTGTGGGGCGGGGTCCGGCGGATTTCCCCGGAGGCGCCGGTGCCGGTGGTCGAGTTTCAGAGCGAGAGTTTCATGGCGGGCGGAGCGGCCAATGTGGCGAGAAGCCTGACGGCCCTGGGAGCCGGCGCTCGGTTGTTCGGAGTGGTCGGTTCGGATCCGGCGGCGGGACAGTTGGCGAGGATCCTGGACGGCGACGGCGTGGACTGCGCCGGATTGCTCGCCGTGACGGATCGTCCCACGGCGATGAAGACCCGGGTGATCGCCCATCATCAGCATGTGGTCCGGATCGATCGCGAAAGGCGGGGGCCGTTGTCCGACCGGGATGTGGCGCGGTTGATGACCTCGATTCGGAAGGCATTGCCCGGGGCGGATGCCGTGGTGGTGGGCGACTACGCCAAGGGCGTGGTCACCCAGCAACTGGTCGAAGCGTTGCGGGCCGACTGCCGGAAAGCGGGGGTCTGGCTGAGCGTCGATCCGAAGCCGGCGAACGGCCTGTTGCTGAGCGGCCTGTCGTTGATCACTCCAAACCGGAAGGAAGCCTTCGAACTCGTGGGTCGCGAGGACACGGACCATGAGGAGAACCCGTTGAAGGATCGGCCCCTCCTCGAGGTCGCCGCGGACCTGCTCGGGTCGCTCCGGCCGGCGCTCCTCCTGATCACCCTGGGAAGCCAGGGCATGCTCCTTTGCCGGAGCGGCGATCGTCCCATCCACATCCCGACGGCGGCCCAGGAGGTGTTCGACGTCTCAGGCGCGGGCGACACGGTGATCGCCTCGTTCACCCTGGCGGTCGCGGCGGGGGCGTCCCCGTTCGAGGCGGCGGTGTTCTCGAATCACGCCGCCGGCGTGGTGGTGGGGAAGATGGGAACCGCCACGGTGACCCCGGCCGAGTTGGTGGCCAGCTTCGGGGGCTAACTCAACGCCGCTTGGGGTCGAGATTCCGCTTCAGTTCCTCCTCGGTGACCGTCGAGGGCGCTCCATCGGCCGGAACCTCGACCTTGGCGATCCAGAGGAGCCCGTTCAGGACGACCTTCCGAAAACTGTCGTTGGCCCAGTTGCGGTGGAAGTGGGCGCCGGTGAAGCCGAAGCCGCGGCCGCCGTCGGGGCGTTCGATGCACCACATGACGTGCTGGACGTCGCCCCGTTCGATGGCGGCGCGGACATGGGGGTTGCCGCTGTGCGGTCCGTCGGGCCGGCTGAGGGTGCTCTTGGGCGGGAGCGCGCTGAGGATGGGCGTGACGTTCTTCATGCCGTCGGGGAAACGCATGTGATAGTACCACTCGTCCCGCGCCTGGAACGGTTTCACGCCGCGGGTGATGGGATGCGTGGGGAACGAGGTGAACTCGGCGTCCCAGTGGGGGTTCACACTCCAGAACGTCTCGAAATAGCCGCCGGTCCACTTCAGCCAGGCATCGCCGGGATCCCCTTTGGGAACCTCGACGCCGTAATGGCACGTGCCGAGGCCGACGCCCTTGGCCATGAGTTCGCCGAGCTTCGCCAGGCGCTCCGGTCGGATGGCGGGGTGTCCGTTGCCGCCGTCGGAATAGATGAACACCGCGGCGGCGCCGTCGAAGGCCCGTTCGTCCGCCGGCCACCCGCGCCGATGCACCTCGGCCCGGACACCGGGCTGCTGATTGAGCTTGGCCGCGAGGAGATCGCATCCGGCGTTGTGCTCGTGTTCGCCCGGTCCGTGGCTGGGATTGCCGGCGATCAGGAGGATCTTCGTTTCGACCACGGCGGAGGCGCCGGGGCCGAGGCAAGCGGCCAGAAGGAGGGTCAACAGTCGGAATTTCATGGGCCGCACCATGCCGGGAACCCGGTTGGGCCGCAACCCCGGGGGGGACGGAGTCAGGCCAGGAGCCGGCGGCCATGCTCCCGAAGCCAGCGTTCGGCGTCGCGCCACGTAGGGAAGAACTCTTCGACGACCGCCCAGAATCGCCTCGAATGATTCATCTGTCGGAGGTGGGCGAGTTCGTGGGCGATGAGGTAATCCCGGACGAAGGGGGGAACCTGAACGAGGCGCCAGTTGAGGGAAATCGTTCCCCGGCGCGAGCAGGAACCCCACCGGGTGCGCTGATCCCGCACCTGAACCCGTTCGACCGTCACTCCGTGGAGGTCCGCCGCGCCCAACACCAGGGGCGGCAGTTCCGCCGCGGCCAGGCCCCGAAGATGACGCTCCACCGCGGGGCGCCAGTCCTTGTCCCGGGGTGGGAGGGGAAAGATGAAATCACCGATCCGCGCATGATCGGCGAGGGCGACGATCGGATGGGGATCGCCGCGGAACCAGACGGGTGTGCCCGGACCCCATCGGGCTTGCCCGGCGCGGGCCAGGGCGGCGCGCTCCAGTTGGTCGCGGATCCAGGATTCCTTCTCGATCGCGAACCGCTGGGCCAGAGCCTCGGAGCCTCCGCGGGGGATGGTGACATGAACGTTGCCGTCGCGCGCGACGCGGATGATGTAGCGCCGGGCGCGCGGGTTCTTCTTGAGGATGAGCGGGATGGCGGCGGGTAGTCCCGGGACCGCGGATTTCGGGGTCGGAGGACCGGGGACCAGTTCCCGCGAAATCGGCGGGGGCGCCTCAGTGGGGGACGGTTCCGCGGAGGGCGGCTCGAGGACGGGTGGTGTTGGGGCGGGTGTCGACCGGGGCGGCGTGCTTTCGCTGAGCCAGAGTTCAAGCTGCTGGAGCCAACGGTGCGGCACGGCGCCAGGGTGGGCCGCTGGCATCGGTTTGGCGAGACTGGAGGCGGCTCCGGCGAACGCCGGGCGGAACGGCATTGCGGCGGGATCGGCGGACGCTAGGGTGCCGGCCTGTCATGACCGAGGACCAAGGGAGCGCGATCAAGTTGGGGCGATTGAAGGCGTTGGGCCAGCTGTTGAACCCGTTGGTCCACGTGGGCAAGGGAGGGTTGTCGGAGTCCCTGGTGGCCACGGTCGACCGGGCGCTGAGCGATCACGAACTGATCAAGGTGAAATTCGACGCTTTGAAGGAGCAGAAGAAGGTCCTCGCCCCGGAATTGGCGGAGAAGACCCGGAGCCGGCTCGTCCAGCGGGTTGGGAACGTGGTGGTTCTGTACCGGGAGCATCCGGATCCCGAACGCCGGAAAGTCCTTTGAGGATCGCGAGGATCCAAACGGGGTCCGACCCGGGACCTTGGATTCGGAATCGGGGTCGGGACTCGGGACGCGCCGTTCAGGGTGTGGCGCGGACCGTGTATCCTCCCGATTTTTCGTCCCGGGCGAGTTTCAGGAGTCCGCGATGCTGAGCTTCGTGGAGCAGGTCATTGAAGGAGCGGAAGCCGTAGGCGCGTTCGTTGAAGCCCGGGTTCCTCCGTTTGAGCGCCTGTTTGATCATCGAAGCCCAGATGTGCTCGTCCTCTTCGCGCTCCTCGGAAAGGGCGTCGAGGGTTTCGGCGACCATGACCAGCGCCTTTTCGAGGGACGGGCCGGCGTGGGGATCGGATGGGGCGGCCGCGGCGGGGCTGGAACTTGCGCTGGAACCCGCGGCGGAGGAGGAGTGGGCGCTCGATTGGGCTGTCCCCGCGGCGGGCGCGTGGGCCGATGTCGCGTGGGCGGCGGCGGAGCGCGAGGTCGCCGGTCGGGCCCGGGCGGGTTCCTTGACGCGGACCGTTCGGACGAGGTCGTCGTAGTAGAGGAACTCGTCGCAATTCTTGATGAACAGGTCGGACGTGGAGTTCTTGACGCCGACCCCCACGACCTTCTTGGCGTTTTCGCGGAGCTTGCTGACGAGCGGTGAGAAGTCGGAGTCGCCGCTGACGATGACGAAGGTGTCGACGTGGCCCTTGGTGTAGCAGAGGTCGAGGGCGTCGACGACCATCCGGAATATCGGCGGAATTCTTGCCGGACTGTCGGATATGGGGGATTTCGATGAGTTCGAAGGCGGCCTCGTGGAGGTCCCGCTTGAACTCCTTGAATCGGTCGAAGTCGCAGTACGCCTTTTTGACGACGATGTGTCCCTTGAGGAGGAGGCGTTCGAGGATCTTTTGGATATCGAAGCGCGGGAAGTGGGCGTCTCGTGCGCCGAGAGCGACGTTCTCGAGGTCGAGGAAGACGGCCATGGTGGCGTTGGAATCGTGGGCGCTCATGAGGTGAGGGACCTAGGCGGGACAGCGTGGGTCGAATGGTTCGCCGTCGAAAAGCGAAAAGGTGGGGAAAGAAAGACGGCCGCCTGGAAGTTGCCAACCGGCGCGCGGGTCCGACAGAATGCGCGTCTCATGTCGGCGCCGTTCTACATCACGACCGCGATTGACTACCTCAATGGCCAGCCCCACCTGGGGCATGCCTACGAGAAGGTGGTGACGGATGTCATCGCCCGCAGCCGGCGGAGCATGGGGGAGCGCGCCTTTTTCCTGACCGGCTTGGATGAGCACGGGCAGAAGGTCCAGCAGGCGGCGTTGGCGGAGGGCAAAACCCCGCGGGCCTACTGCGACGAGCTGGCGGAGGTTTGGAAGGGACTGGCGACGACCCTGAACCTGAGCCACGACGATTTCATTCGGACGACCGAACCCCGGCACGCGCGGGTGGTCCAGGCGATCCTGGCGAAGCTCCACGCGCAGGGGGAATTCCGGGAGGGGACGTACGAGGGTTGGTACTCGCCGAAGGAGGAGACGTTCCTGACGGACAAGGACCGCCTGCCGGACGGGACGTTTCCGGCCGTCTATTCCGAGGTGATCAAGCTGGTGGAGAGGAATTATTTCTTTCCGCTGAAGCCCTATCAGGACTGGTTGATCCGGCACATCGAATCGAATCCGGACTTCATCCTGCCGGAAGGCCGGCGGAACGAGGTCCTGGGTTTCCTGCGGAGCGAGGCGCTCGAGGATTTGTGCATTTCCCGGCCGAAGGCGCGGCTGGCGTGGGGGATTCCGCTCCCGTTCGACCCGGACTACGTGACGTACGTGTGGTTCGACGCGCTGACCAATTACGTGACCGTGCCGGCGTCGATGGGGGATCCCGGATTGGCGGGGCCGCTGGGGATGCCGGTGCGCGAGGAGTCGCCTCCGCTGTGGCCGGCGGTCCATGTGATCGGCAAGGACATCCTGAAGTTCCACACGGTTTATTGGCCGATCATGCTGAAGGCCGCGGGTCTGCCGCCGCCCCGCCAGGTGATCGCGCACGGCTGGTGGCAGAAGGACGGCCAGAAGTTGAGCAAGACCACGGGGAACGTCGTGGACCCGATCGCCGTGGTGAAGGACTGGGGCGTGGACGCCTTCCGGTACTACGTGACCCGCGAACTCGATCTGGGACCCGACGGCAACTGGACGGACGCGGGATTCGCGGCGCGGTACCAGGCGGAACTGGCGAACGGCCTGGGGAACCTGGTGAACCGCTCGCTGAAGATGCTCAAGAGCTACCGCGGCGGCAAAGTGCCCGCCCGCTCCGACACGCTGGCCGCCGATGCGGCGAAAGCCTCCGGGGCGGCGAAGGACGCCTACCTCGCGTTCAAGTTGCAGGGGGCGTTGGTCGCCATCTGGGACCTCGTGAATCGGGCGAACAAGTTCGTGGAGGAGACGGCTCCGTTCAAGCTGGCGAAAGATCCCTCCCAGGCGGCCCGTCTGGACGAAGTGCTCTACAGCCTCGTCGAGACATGCCGGGTCCTGGCGGTGCTCCTCTGGCCGGTGATTCCGGAGACCGCCGGGAGGATCTATTCCCAGCTGGGCCTTTCGGAGGCCCCCGACCGGTGGGAGTCGGTGTCCTGGGGCGGGATGGCGGCCGGCTCCGAGGTGGGCGATCCCCAGCCCCTCTTCCCGCGACGTGAGCCCTCTTTGAAAAGCTGAAGGAATCCACAACGGTTTGAGGCGAATGATGGATCAGTACCGGCTGGGTCGAGAAATGACCGCGCGTCACGGAGCTTGGCGGATGGGTTTCCCGGGTCTTCGGACGTTCTGGAGGCGGGTTCTGTTCCTCCTGTTCCTCGCGGGCATCGTGCTTCCGGCGTGTTCGCGGGCGAACGCGGCCGAAGCGGACGCCGCGTTCGATGCCGCCGCGCGCCTGTACGAACAGGGCAAGTACCGGGAGGCGGCGAAGGCGTATGAACAACTCGTCGGACGGGGTTCGACCACGGTCTCCGTCCTGTTCAACCAGGGAAACGCCTGGCTCAAGGCCGGCGAGAAGGGGAAGGCGATCGCCTGCTATCGGCAGGCTCAGCAACTGGCGCCTCGTGACCCGGAACTCTCCGCCAACCTGGAATTCGCGCGGTCCAAGGTGGGATCGGCCGGCGCGCCGCGACTGAGCCCGCTCGATCGGTTCCTGGGACTTCTGACCCCCAATGAATGGGCGGTCACCGCGATCGTGGCCGTGTGGGGGTGGTTCGTGCTGATGATGATCCGGGAACTCACTGCGAAGGTTCTGATCCTCGGTTCGTTCGGTTGCTGGATCGTGGCCGCCGCCGCGGCGGCCATCCTGGCGGTCGCCTACGCCGCCAACACCCGGGAACAAAGGCTGAACGCGGTCGTGTCCGTCTCCGAGGCCACGGTCCGTTTCGGGCCGCTCGAAGAGGCCCAGGCGGCGTTCACGCTCTCGGACGGGGTCGAGTTGCTGGTGACCGATCGCAAGGGCGCCTGGCTCGAAGTCCAGGACGGAACGGGACGCCGCGGTTGGGTCGCCTCCCGCAATCTCGCGAGAATCCCCTAGGCGATTCCCAGTCGGCGACACGGTGGGAGGGTGAGGGGAGCCGGGACGGGTCGAGTACCGCCGACTTTCCAGTCGGCCTTCAGTCGGTGACACGGTGGGAGGGCAGGGGAGCCGGCTAGAAAGCCGGCGCGACAGGGGAGCCGGGCCGGGTCGAGTACCGCCGACTTTCTAGTCGGCCTTCAGTCGGTGACACGGTGGGAGGGCAGGGGAGCCGGCTGAAAGCCGGCGCGACAGGGGAGCCGGGACGGGTCGAGTACCGCCGACTTTCCAGTCGGCCTTCAGTCGGTGACACGGTGGGAAGGTGAGGGGAGCCGGCTAGAAAGCCGGCGCGACAGGGGAGCCGGGACGGGTCGAGTACCGCCGACTTTCTAGTCGGCCTTCAGTCGGTGACACGGTGGGAAGGTGAGGGGAGCCGGCTAGAAAGCCGGCGCGACAGGGGAGCCGGGCCGGGTCGAGTACCGCCGACTTTCCAGTCGGCCTCCAGTCGGCCGGGGGGGGCGCAGAGCCCCCGCGCGTCAGGGAGCCGGGACGGGTCGAGTACCGCCGACTTTCTAGTCGGCCTTCAGTCGGTGCTGGAGGGCAGGGGAGCCGGCTGAAAGCCGGCGCGACAGGGGAGTGTTTCTGGAGTTGATTCCGGTCGGCTGGTGGTCAGGGTCATTCTCCAAGGCGGGGTTCGCGGCTGGCGCGGGATGCGCCCAGGCCGCGTTCCCGGCTCAACCCTGAAAAGCTCATGGGACTTTTTCGTCCACGGAAACCCCTCTCGCTGGCCCGGCGAACTTTGCGGGCGTTGGTCTGGATGTCGTTGGTGGTGGTGGTTTGGATGCGATGGACGACGCCGATCGAACCGATGCCCCGGTTTCGGGGTGGCGGGCAGGGCTTTGGCGGGGGCCAGAACAACATGAACGGGCAGTGGCGTCGCCAGCGCGACCCCGCGCCCCGATTCACTCCGGTCGCCGTGATTCCCAAGGACTTTTACCGGGTGGAGATCGAGGTGACTCGGCGCGATTTTCAGAAGCTTCTCGGGTACCGGTGGAACGGATGGCAGCGGGGCGGAGGAGGACCCCAGGAGCGTCCGGAGGTCCAGGTGACGGTCCGCGAAGCGGGTGTCACCTACACGAATGTCGCGCTGCACCCGAAGGGGTCGGCGGGCAGTTCCCGGCCTTTCGACGACAAACCCGCGATGACGCTGAACTTTTCGAAGCATCAGAAGGGCCGGACCTTTCATGGGTACTCGAAGCTCTCGCTGAACAACTCGGTGCAGGATCCCACCTTCCTGTCCGAGGCGATTTGCCGGGGACTGTTCCAGGAAGCCGGGGTGCCCGCGCCGCGGGTGGAACACGCCACGGTCATCCTGAACGGCCAGGATCTCGGGCTCTACGTGGTTTCCGAGGGCTGGGGAAAACCGTTTCTTCGGCGCCATTTCAGCGACGTGGACGGGAACCTCTACGACGGCGGATTCGTCCAGGACATCACCGAGGATTTGCAGGTGAATTCGGGCGACGAAAGGCAATCGCGGGCGGACCTCGACCGGTTGGTCGCGGCGGCGAGCGAGGGTTCGGCGGCGAAGCGTTGGGAGCGCCTGAACGAAGTGTTGGACATGGACCGGTTCCTGACCTTTTTGGCGCTCGAGGTGATGACGTGTCACTGGGACGGGTACGCGCTGAATCGGAACAACTACCGGGTGTTCCATGATCGCTCGACGGGCAAGATGGTGTTCATGCCGCACGGGCTGGATCAGACCTTCGGAACGGGGAGATCGAGTCCGAACGCGTCGATTCAACCGGGCATGGGCGGGCTCGTGGCGCGCGCGGCGATCGGCACGCCAATGGGCCGCAAGTTGTACATGGAACGAATCGCGTCGCTCCAGGCCACCGTGTTTCAGGAGGAGAAACTCACCAACCAGGTGTGGACCTTGGCGCGGCGGCTCCAACCCACCCTGGCGGCGTATTCCCCGGATCTGGCGGCCTGGCATCGTTCGGCGGTCGCGGATTACGCGGCGCGCATCGGCGAACGGGCGCGGAGCATCACCGCCCAGCTCGCGGAGCCGCGGGAATCGCTTTCCTTCGATGCTTCCGGAGTCGCGCGGTTGTCGGGATGGCGCCCAAGCCTGACGGGAGGCGCGCGGGGGGCGGCCCGGTTCGAAAAAGAGAACATCGAGGGCTTGAAGCAGCTTCGGATCCGGATGAACCAGGCGGGCGGCGTCGCCTCCTGGCGGACGCGGGTGACGCTGGAATCGGGGCGCTATTATTTTCAGGGCCGTGTGAAGACCCAGGGCGTGGAGTCGCCGGACGGTGGTGTGTCGCTTCGGATCTCGGGCGCGCGCGTGTCGCCCCAATCGCTCCCGGATGGGACCTGGACGAATCTCCGATTCGGAATGGAATCCGAGGAGCTTCTCGGGGAAGTGGAGCTGGTCTGTGAACTGCGGTCGAACGGTGGCGAGGCCGTGTTCGACGAGGATTCGCTGGTGCTCGTCCGGGAGCCTTGAACCTGGAAACGGCAGTTTCAACCACGGAAGGCACGGACCACACTGAAGGGGGGGGATTTGGAGAGGCGGTGGGTACCCTCTGGAGGGTGATCAGCACTCCCTCCGCAACTCACTCTCATTCCGCGCTTTCCGCTTCTTCCGTCCGTGGTTGCGAGGTTCAGACCGCGTAGTGGCGGTGGACTTTCCTCACGGCTTCCGCGGCGCCGAGGATGTAGGCGTCGGTCATCCCCTCGTGCAGCGTCAACCGGACGCCGGTCTTCAGGATGGCTTCCGCCTCGGGCGTCTGGTGCCGCGTGTAGTCCATCGTGGTCAGGCCGAATTCGCGGACGGGCCAGCGACCGGCGAAGAACGCGTGATCTTGGAACACCGGGTTCCGATGAAGGGGGACCGGGATGTAGCCCGCGCCCGCTTCGACCCCCTCGGCGGCCAGGGCCCGGACGAACTCCGCGCGATCGCAGCGCAGTCGATCGGGAACAACGCGGAGGAAGTAGAACCAATAGCCACAGCGATCGCGGGCATCGACCTCGTGGGGTTGGATCCCGGCGAGGCTGCGGATGTTGTCGGACAGTAGATTCCCGAGGCGGCCGCGCTTTTGGACGATTTCCTCGAGGCGATCGAGTTGGGCGGTGGCGATGGCGGCCTGGGCTTCCGTGAATCGGTAGTTGGTCGCGAACGCCTCGAACAACCCGCCCTTCACCCTGTCGTAGCCTTTGTCGCCGAACTTCTGGAGCAACGGACCGAAGCGCTCGTCGTTCGAGGCGACGACCCCTCCGTCGCCGCAGGTGATGTGCTTCGAGTTTTGGAGGGACCAGCAGGCGATGTGCCCTACGGTGCCGATGGGCCGGTCCCGGTAGCGGGCGCCCCAGGCCTGGGCGCAGTCCTCGATGAGCACGAGTTGGTGGCGGTCGGCGATGGACTTGAGCGCTTCGAGGTCGCAGGGATTGCCGCACAAATGGACCGCGATGATCGCGCGGGTCTTGGGCGTGATCCGACGTTCGACGTCGGCCGGGTCGAGGTTGTAGGTGGAGGGCCGAAGGTCGGCGAAGACGGGAACGCCCTGCTGGTAGATCGTGCCGATGACCGTCCCGATGTCGGTGATCGGGGACGTGATCACCTCGTCGCCGGGCGCGATGCCGGCCGCGGCGACCGCGATGTGGAGCGCGGCGGTTCCCGAGGAACAGGGGGTCACGTGGCGCGCGGGACAGACCTGGCGGAAGCGCTCGATGAAGGCGGCGGTTTGGGGGCCTTTCCAGGAAAACAACGTGTCCTGGCGGATCAAGGCGTCGAGGCGGGCGCGTTCCGGTTCGCCCCAGCGCGGACCGAGGCGGGCCGGGGGGACCGCGGCTTTCGGACCTCCGTGGAGAGCCAGCTTCTCCGGAGCGGAGGAGTCGGTCGCCGCCGCGCCGGGACGGGAACCCAGCGCGACTCCAGCCGCCGCGGCGGCGGATGCCGCCAGGAACTCGCGGCGGGAGTGCGGTGGGGCCTTCGGAGCGAGGCCGGCGTCGGGATGGGACGGTTCACTGGGGATCGGTTTCATGGCGTGTGGAGGGACCGGGACGGGAGTTGGTGCCGGAATTGGGGTCGGTCTCGAAATCGGAGTCGGTGTCGGTGTCGGTGTCGGGATCGGGATCGAGGTCGGTGGACATCTCAATCCGCCGGAGGCGGTGGGGGGTCAGAGTATCCGTTTCAGAAGTTGGCGCGCGTTCCCCGCGCGGATGGATTGGAGTTGGGTGGCGGTCAGGTCGGATTCCTGGAGCTTCAAGGCGGCGGATTCGAAATAGAACAACGGCGCGTGCGAGCCGAAGAGCACGCGGTCGGCGGGGATTTGGCGGAGGAGGTTCTCGACGCCGCCGACGCCTTCGAGCATCGAAATCTCGACGGAGACCCGGCCGGTTGCGACGAGGTCGAGGAGTGGTTTGGCGCGGAGAGCTCGGAGGGCGTTGACGAGTTGGAGTTGGAGCGTGGGCACCGTGCGAACCAGGTCCGCGAGCGGTTGGGTGGCGACGGGTTCCACACGCAAAAGCGGGTGCATCATCCGTTCGTCCTCCATGACCAGGGCCAGTTGCACCAGCAACCCGAGTTCCGCCGCGGCGGCGAGGAGCCGGGCGAAGGCCGGATCGTCGAGCTGATAGCCGTGGTAATTCGGGAACAACCGGATGCCGGGCATGCGATGGATCCCGGCGCAGCGGCGGAGTTCCTCCTCCCAGTCCGGCGAGGAGGGATCGACCGAACCGAAGGGGATCAGGAGGCCGCGTCCGTGTCGCCGACACATTTCGGCGAGCCGGGCATTGGCGCTGGCGAGGTCCTTGTGGAGGAGGCTGTCGAAGGATCCGGCCCACGCCTGGGTGACGCCGTGGGCGCGGAGCTTGGACACCAGTCGTTCGGGTTCGTCGGCGGGCAGCCGGCGAAGCGGCCAGTGGCCGAGGGAAACGTTGGTGTCGATGAGGGGCGCGCGGGAGCTCGGGCGCCGAGTATCAAGCGGAGTTGCGGCGGCCAAGGCGGTGGTCGAAGCCAAAGCCCCCCCGAGGAAGGTGCGGCGGGTCATCGTTGACGAGGGTTCAAGCCTTCGCTCCCTTGGCGCTGAGGATGGGGTCGAGCAGGCGGCGGAGATTGCCGCCAAGAATCTTTTGACGCGCGTCCTCGGTGATCTCGGCGCCCAAGACCTTGGCGAGTTGGGAGGCGAAACTCCGGCCGCCGACGTCGCTGCCGTAGACCACTCGGTCGGCGCCGAGTTCCCGAACCGCCATCTCGGTGAAGCCCGCGGTGGGATCGCCGCCCCCAAGGTCGGCGTGAATGTTGGCGTGGGGCCGGATGGCGCGGAGGCCGATCTCCCAATCACCACCGGAATGGCCGCAGAAGAAGGTCGCGTCGGGATGGCGGGCCGCGAGTTGGGCGAGTTCCATCGGGGTGGATTCGCCGGGCAGATTGCCGGTGATCTTGATCCAGGTGTGCTGGAAGACGGGCGCCCGGAGTTCGCGGGCGCGATCGACAAGCGGGTCGAGACTTGGATGGTCGCAGTGCTCCGCGACCCAGAGTTTCACGCCCACCATGGGCCCATCCCGCACGCAGCGGTTGAGTTCGTCGAGGCTCGCCTGGAGGTGTCGGGGGTTGAGGTAGACGAAGCCGAGGGCGCGATCGGGGAACGCTCGAAGCGCGCGGAGGATTTCGTCGTTTTCCTGGCGGAACTTGTCGGGGGCCGGTTCGTAGGACCAATCCATTCCCATGAAGACGCAGAGGCGCTCGATGTCGAAGCGGTCGGCGTAACGCAGCAGTCGGCCGAGGCGCGCCTCCGGCGTGGCGCCGTCGACGCCCGAGAGGTGGGCGTGGAGATCCCAGATCCGCGGCTTCATGGCGTGGTTTCCGGGACGGCGGCGGGGCTGTGCCGTGGGATTTCGGATCGGAAATCGCCGAGACTCGACCAGTAGAGGCGTTCGCCGAGGTCGATCTCGGCGATGGCGAGCGAGCCCCATTCGGTGGCCTGGGCGATCACTCGACCCTCGCGGTCGTAGATGCCGGAAATCATCCAGCCGAGCGACGCGTCGGAGTAGCTGCTGCTGGCGAGGAAGACGTGGTTCTCACAGGCGCGCGCCGCGGCGAGGAGGGGATTGCAGCCGGCGACCGGGAAGGCGATGAGTTCCGCGCCGCGTCGGGCGAGTTGCCGCGCGGGTTCGGGGAAGAATCCGTCGTAGCAGATCATGATCCCGATTCGACCCAGCGCGGTGTCGAAGACCGGGTACTCGGTCCCCGGGGTGATGCCGGCTTCGATCTCGGTCCGGGGCAGGGCGACCTTGCGGTACTTGCCGAGGATCGAACCGTCCGGGCCGATGAGGACACCGACGTTGTAAATCAGGTGCCGATCCCGCTCGACCAGACCCACCACGAGGTGGAGTTGGTGCCGTCGAGCGAGGCCCCCGAAGTAGTGGGTGGACGGGCCTGGGATCGGTTCGGCGGCCTGGAGGTACGAGAGGCCGTTGCCGGTGGCGGTCAGCGTCTCGGGGAGCACGACGAGGTCGGCTTTCTGGCGGGCGGCCTGTTCCAGGAGGGGTTCGAACTGCCGGCAACTGTCCATCGCGGTTTTTCCGTGGCGCGGGACGTGGTGCGCCGTGGCCACACGGATTCGCCGGGAGGGAGGGGGATCGATGGGGACCAGTTGGACGTCCTTCCATTCGACGACGGCGTGGGTGGCCCAGCGGAGGTGGAGCTCGACGATGGCCTGGGTGGCCTTGGACGGCACGCGGTAGATACCGTCGAGTTGGGTCCAGCCGGAGTCGGAGATCGGTCCGTCGATCGGGTATTCCGGTTCGGCGACCGGCGGGACGCCGGGGGCGAAGCTGTGGGCGCCCGGGGCGTCGTGCCGGACTGGGTTGCCGTTGGCGTCGCGCCATTGGAGGCGGACCAGCGCGGAGCGGCGGGGCGACGGGATGTTCACAGTGTGTCGTGCCACCTGGAATCGGTGATGGCGGCCCCCTTCGACGGGGAAGGACCGGCGCCAATGGCCGTCGAGGCCTTCGCGGCCATCGGACCTGATGAGGAGACTTCCGGAGGGGCTCCTTTCGAACGCTGGCTCGATTTCGGCGCGGGCCGAGGCGGTCGTCCAGCCGTCGGCGGACTGGGTTGATGCGCTGGCGGTGGGGTTGGTCGTCGCGGTGGCGGCGGCGGCGGCGTTGCCCAGGGGGTGGCGCCAGAGTTCGGGGCCGGACGCGAAGTAGACGTGGTTCGAATCGAGCGCGAACCCGCAGTCGATCCGCTTCTTCGGCGTGGCAAGCGTCGTGACCGTTCCCAGGGCCGGGTCGAAGGCGTAAATGGCCTTCGACGTGAGACCGATCAGGCGATCGCCGTGCCGGCCCAGGGCGATCTCGATCTGGTTGCCCGGCAATTGATGGGTGGCGACGACCCGGCGCTCCCGGGATCCAGGACGAGGAGCTGGTCGGCGACCGTGGTGAAGATCCTGCCTTCGGCGGCGGCGGTGGCGGGGTAACCGCGGGCCCCGGGGGCGAGGGCTTCCTCGAAGACCTTCCGCCCCGTCTCGGGGTCGAAGGCGAAGAAACGCGCCTCTTTTTCGGTCGGCCGAGTGCCGCCACCGCCAAAATTGCCGGAGCCGCCCCAGAGCAGTCCGCCCCGGGGCTCCCAGGCGAGGGAGACGATGCTCTGATTCGTGATGACGTGGCGGTAGTTGGCGATCGTGCGGTTGAGGGTCGGGTCCCAGACGCCGAGGGCGCCGCCGAGCTCTCCATAGGGAGGCTCGCTGCCGATGAAAAGTCGTCCGCCGGGACCGCGAACCATCGCGCGCGGGCGCAAATGCCCGTCGCCGATGCCGCCGAAGGAGATCGGATTGGAGTCGGGCGTGGAACCGAACCGCCAGCCGGGCCGGGCGGGATCGTAGAGGTTCATGACGGCGCCGCCGTAGTAGCAGAGGTAGAGCTTCCGATCGTGTTCGATCATGGAATACACCTCGCCGCCTGGCATGGCGCCGAGATGATCGCTTTCGCCCCGGGCCGGGTCGTACCGGAAGACTTCAAGCGGCATGGCGGTGCTTCCGTAGATGCAACCGTTGGGACCGTTTCCGAGGACGAAGATCCGGTCGCCGGCGCCCGCGTAGCGGAAGGTCCTCTCGACGGCGCGGCCGGTGGCGGGGTCGGTCAGGACGAAGCGGCCGCGGTCGAATTCCGAGACGATCTCGCCCGTCGCGGAGGCGGAGCTTGGGTCGTTCGGGGGCGGTGGCGACGCGAACCACGGATTCACCGTCCAGACGGAAGAGGTTTGTGCCGAATTCGGCGTAGACCTGGTCGTCGGCGCGTCGTGAGACGCCGACCGTCGTCCAGCCGGGAGTTCCTCGGAGGCCGGGAGGAAGGATGCCGCGGTGCGAACGGGTGGCGGGATTGTACGCGACCAGATCGCCTTCGCCGGTGCCGACGCCGACGTACACATGGCCCGAGTTGCCGACGGCCAGGCTGCGGGCGTACATCTCGGTGGGGTGCATCCGGCCGAGGTCCTCCATGGCGTCGGTGCGGGGATCGAACCGCACGAGGCGGGCCTGGGGATACGTGCAGGCGTAGATCCATCCGTCGGCGCCGGTGGCGTATTGCCAGAGGTATTCCTCGGTCTTCGAGGGCTTCCCGAGGACCCGGATGCCGAGGTCGGGTTGGGCTGGATCGAAGCGCAGGATCAATCCGCCGTCCCAGGTTCCCAAATAGATCCTCTGGTCGGGTCCGACGTGGAAGGCCCAGGCGCCGGGGCCGTCGGGGGCGTCGAATTGGCGCGACTCGCCGGTGTTGGGATCGACCTGGACGAGGAAGAGCTTCCCGCTGAGCTGATTGAAATTGAAGTAGAGCGATTCACCGCCGCGCCCGTCGGGTCCAACGAGACAGCCCATGAGACCTCCGGCCCGGACGGGGATTCCAAGGAATTCCGGTTCGGCGGCGCGACTTGGCCGCGCTGATGGCGCGAGGCACGCCAGGATGCCGACGAGGAGGTGGGCGAGCGGGCGAACGATCCTGAGGGGTGGCATGGGGCGGCGGGGTGGGGGTGGCGTGGCGTCCCGAGGGTTCGCCTCTGCTGTGGAAGACCAGGGAAGACGGGTCAAGCCTTTCCGCCCCTCGTCGCGTCTTCGCGCCTTCGCGTGGGAATCCGTCTTTGGAGACGTCCCGCCTCCGCTCGGGGAGACCCCTCCGCCGTCGACATGATGACCCTCATTTGTTTGGGTCATGCCAAGAAAGGGTGAGCGCTGGCCAACGGCGGGCAAGATGTCCGACGTGGAGCCGGCGACGCTGATCGCGCCGTGAGCAACACCGCAGTCCTCTTCAACAACACCGTCCTGCGGGACGGCCATCAATCCATGGCCGCGACGCGGATGACCACGCCGCAAATGCTGCCGGCCGCTCCCATCCTGGATGGAATGGGATTCCACGGCCTGGAGACCTGGGGCGGGGCGACGATCGATTCGTGTCTCCGCTACCTGGACGAGAATCCCTTCGACCGCTTGCGCCAGCTGAAGAAGGCGGCGCCGAAAACGCCGCACCTCATGCTGTTGCGCGGCCAGAACATCGTGCAATACGCGAGCTTCCCGGACGACGTCGTGGAGGCCTTCGTGCGCTGCACGTGCGAAGCGGGGATGGACATCCTGCGGATCTTCGACGCGTTGAACGACGTGCGGAACCTGCGGACTTCGATCGAGGCGGTGAAGGCGCATGGCAAGCATGCGCGAGGCGAACTCTGCTACACGATCAGCCCGGTCCACACGGTCGATAACTTCGTGAAGATGGGAGTTGAGCTCGAGCGGATGGGCTGCGATTCGATCGGCATCAAGGACATGTCGGGCATCCTTCAGCCGAGGGTGGCCTTCGATCTCGTGACGCGGCTGAAGGGAAAGGTCGGGATCCCGATCACGCTGCACACCCATGACACGGCGGGATTGGGCGCGGCGAGCTACCTGGCGGCGATCGACGCGGGAGTCGACGCGGTGGAGGTCTCGATCGTGCCCTTCGCCAATGGCACGTCGCAGCCGGACACCCAGCGCATGCTGGCCCTTCTGGAAGGCCACCCGCGCGCGCCTCGTTTCGACACGGGAAAACTCTCCGAACTCCGGACCTATTTCGAGGGCGTGTACCAGCAGTTGTCCAAGTTCACCAGCCCGGCCAACGAGCGGGTGGACTCCGATATCCTGATCTACCAGGTGCCGGGCGGCATGCTTTCGAACTTCCGCAACCAGCTCAAGGAACAGGGAATGGCGGAGAAGTTCGACGAAGTCGTCCGCGAGATTCCCGTCGTGCGCGAGGCGCTGGGCTGGGTTCCGCTGGTGACGCCGACCTCCCAGATCGTGGGCACGCAGGCGATGATGAACGTGAAGTTCGGGCGCTGGAAGATGGTGTGCCAACCGGCCCAGGACATCGCCCTCGGCAAGTACGGGAAGACGCCGGGCCCCATCGATCCGGGAGTGCTCGCCCAGGTGGAACGTCAGACCGGGAAGAAACCCGTCACCGAACGTCCCGCCGACCTCTTGGAGCCGGGCCTCGAGAAGTTCCGGAAGCAATGCGCC
Source organism: uncultured Verrucomicrobiota bacterium (assembly GCA_942490575.1). Classification (GTDB taxonomy): domain Bacteria; phylum Verrucomicrobiota; class Verrucomicrobiia; order Limisphaerales; family CAIMTB01; genus CAIMTB01. The sequence goes on along the minus strand of CALNYA010000063.1, from coordinate 34,181 downwards.
GACAAGGGCCTGCCGACCGACGACGAGACCGTGGTGTTGTACGCCATGTTCCCGCAACAGGTGGAAGCCCTGCACAAAGCCGGGAACCGGCCGGCGGAAGCTCCCGTCCCCGTCGTGAACACCCCGCCGACCGGATCGCCCGCGGCGGCGAAAACAACGGCTCCCGCTCCCGCTCCCTCGGGGCAGGCTCCGGCGCCTGGTGGCCGAGGGCGCCGCCTGACTCTGACCCTGAACGGCAAACGCCACGACGTGGTCGTGGAAACGATCGACGCCTGAACCGCTCGCAACCTGAGTCCTCCCGACATGGCACCCGCTCCCAAAACCCAAACCGGAGACGAACTCCTGCTCTCCGAATTCCCGCCGGTAAGCCGGGAAAGCTGGAAGGCGCAGGTGGAAGTCGAACTGAAGGGGGCGTCCTTCGAGAAGAAGATGCTCACGCCGACGTACGAGGGCATCACCCTGCGACCGATCTACCGGCGCGAGGACATCGAAGGCCTCCCCCACGTGGCGTCGCTGCCGGGGTTTGGTCCGTTCGTCCGGGGTTCCTCGGCGGTCGGAGGGGCGGGACGCGCCTGGGAGGTTTCGCAGGAGATCGCGGTTTCGGACGCCGCCGGTTTCAACGCGGCCGCGCGCTCGGGGCTGGCCCGGGGATTGACCGCGCTCAACATGGTGGTCGATCGGGCGACCCGGAACGGGGCGGATCCGGATTGGGCGCCGAGGGAGGCGATCGGTTCCGGGGGGGTCTCGGTCGCGTCGCTGGGGGATCTCAGGACCGCGCTGGAGGGAATCGATCTGGAGAAGGTGCCGTTGTTCGTGCGGACCGGGGCGTCGGGGATGCCGGTGGCGGCGCTGATCATCGCGTTGCTGCGCGAGCGCGGGATGGACGAGGCGAAGCTTCGTGGCTGCATCGAAATGGATCCCCTCGGCGTCCTCGCCCACGAAGGGCGGTTGGCGCAGTCGCTGGAATCCGCCTACCGCGAGATGGCCGCGTTGACCGGATGGTCCGCCGCGAATGTTCCCGGGCTGCGGACGGTCTGCGTTCACACCCGTCCCTGGCACGAGTCGGGCGGCAACGCCGTGCAGGAACTCGGTTTCGGATTGGCGACGGCGGTGGACTATGTCCGGGCCCTGACCGAACGCGGACTGGATTTCGAGACGGTGGCGCCGCGGATGCGGTTCGCGTTCACGGTGGGGACCCGGTTCTTCATGGAGATCGCGAAGCTGCGCGCGGCCCGGATGCTGTGGGCGAGGGTGGCCTCGGTTCTGGGAGGAACTCCCGCCGCGCAACGCGCAACGCTCCACATCAGGACCTCCCTGTTCAACAAGACGATCCACGATCCCACCGTGAACCTGCTGCGCACCACCGTGGAGGCGTTCGCCGGTGTGCTCGGCGGATGCGACTCGCTCCAAGTGGGCGCGTTCGACGAGGTCCTGAGGGCGCCGGACGCCTTCTCGCAGCGGATTGCGCGCAACCAGCAGCTCGTCCTTCGCGACGAGTGCCAGTTGACCGAGGTGACGGATCCCGCGGGCGGATCCTGGTATGTCGAGAGCCTGACCGCGGAACTGGCGGGTCGGGCCTGGGCCGTCTTCCAGGAGATCGAAAGGCGCGGAGGCATGGCGAAGGCGATGCGGTCGGGATGGCCCCAGGCCGAGGTGGCGAAGGTCGCGGAAGCCCGTCTCGCCGCGGCGGCCCGGCGTCGGGACAACATCGTCGGCACGAACCTTTACCCGAACCCCACCGAGAAGCCGCTCGAGCGAAGGGCGGACGCCCAGGGAGCCGATGGGGGACCGGTTGTCGGCGCGGAGACGGACTTGGCCGGGTTCCAGCGGCGTCGCGCCCGGGAGGTCGCCTCGGCCCGCACGACGGCGGACGTCCATCAACACGAGGCCGTTCTCGATCGCCTTTCCCGCGTCGTGGGCAAGGAGGCGGCGGCCCTGTTCGACGCGTGCGTCGACGCGGCGGCGGCGGGTGCGACCCTCGGCGAGGTGACGCGCGCGGTGAGGATCCACGACACGCCGGACCCCTTGGTGGTCCCGGTGGTCATCACGCGGGCGGCGGCGGGATACGAGGCTTTGCGCGGCGCGGTGGACGCGGCGGCGCGGGCGCCGGGAGGCGCGGGGCGGCCGGGGATCTTCCTGGCGACGATGGGCCCGCCGAAACAGCACCGCGCGCGGGCGGAATTCGCGCGGGGCTTTTTCGAAGTGGCGGGATTCGAAGTGATCACGCCGCTGGGATTCGACACCCCGGAAGCGGCCGTGGCGGCGGCGGCGGAGTCCGGAGCCCGGGCGGTCTGCCTCTGTTCCACGGACGAAACCTATCCGGACCTGGTACCGGCCGTGATCGGTGGACTGCGAGCGACCCGGCCCGGAACCGTGGTGATCCTGGCCGGATATCCTTCGGAACAGGTGGAGGCGCACAAGGCGTCGGGCGTCGACGAGTTCATCCATCTTCGGGCCGACGCCCTGGAAGTGCTGACCGCGATCGCGAAACGTCTGGGGGTTGCCGTATGAAGAGTTTTCCTGATTTCACGACCGTGCCCTTCGAGGCGACGCCGGCGGAGGTGGATTCCGCGACATGGCGCGCCCGGGTGGAAAGTGAGACCGGGCGTTCCGTGGAGGCGTTGGTGGAAACCACGCTGGAGCGGATCGACCTGCGGCCGCTGTACACGGCCGAGGATCTGAAGGGCTGCGAGCACCTGGATTCCATGCCGGGCCAGGCCCCGTTCGTGCGGGGTCCCTACGCTTCGATGTACCTGGCGCGACCGTGGACGATCCGCCAGTACGCGGGGTTCTCGACGGCGACGGAGTCCAACGCGTTCTACCGGCGGAACATCGCCGCGGGGCAACAGGGATTGTCGGTGGCGTTCGATCTCCCGACCCATCGCGGGTACGACTCGGACCATCCGCGGGCGTTCGCGGACGTGGGCAAGGCGGGGGTCGCGGTCGATTCGATCCTCGACATGAAGCAGCTGTTCGACCGGATCCCGCTCGACCGGATCTCGGTGTCGATGACGATGAACGGCGCGGTGCTGCCGGTGATGGCGTTCTACGTGGTGGCGGCGGAGGAGCAGGGGGTGAAGCTGGAGCAGCTCTCGGGGACGATCCAGAACGACATCCTCAAGGAGTACATGGTCCGGAACACCTACATCTATCCGCCGGGCCCCTCGATGAGGATCATCGCGGACATCTTCGCCTTCACCTCGCGACAGATGCCGAAGTTCAACTCCATATCGATCTCGGGCTATCACATGCAGGAGGCGGGGGCGCCGGCCGACCTCGAGATGGCGTACACCCTGGCGGACGGCCTGGAGTACGTCCGGACCGGTCTGCGCGCGGGCATCGACATCGACGCCTTCGCGCCGCGGTTGTCGTTCTTCTGGGCGCAGGGGAAGAACTACTTCATGGAAGTGGCCAAGATGCGCGCCGCGCGGGCGCTTTGGGCCAAGTTGATCCTTCCGTTCCAACCGAAGAACCCGAAGTCCATGGCGCTGCGGACGCACTCGCAGACCTCCGGGTGGTCGCTCACCGAGCAGGATCCCTTCAACAACGTGGCGCGCACCTGCGTCGAGGCGATGGCGGCCGCGCTCGGGCACACCCAGTCGCTGCACACCAATTCCCTCGACGAGGCGATCGCGCTGCCGACGGATTTCTCGGCGCGCATCGCGCGGAACACCCAGCTGATGTTGCAGGAGGAGACCGGGATCACCCGGGTGATCGATCCGTGGGGCGGCTCGTACTTCGTGGAATCCCTCACGAACGCCCTCATGCAAAGAGCCTGGAGCCATCTGCGGGAGATCGAGTCGCTGGGCGGCATGGCCAAGGCGATCGAGACCGGGTTGCCCAAGCTCCGGATCGAGGAGGCGGCCGCGCGGCGCCAGGCCCGCATCGACTCGGGCAAGGAGATCATCCTCGGCGTCAATCGGCATCGGCCCGAGGAGCAGGAAATCCTGCCCGTGCTGGAGGTCGACAACGCCGCGGTCCGAACCGGGCAGATCGAGCGCTTGAAACAACTCAAGGCCGAGCGCGACGCGGGACGGGTTCGCGAATGCCTCGAAGCCCTCACACGCGCGGCTTCCGGGACGGACGGCAACCTCCTCGCGCTCGCCATCGACGCGGCCCGCGCCCGGGCGACGCTGGGTGAGATCTCGGCCGCGATCGAGAAGGTCGTCGGACGCCACCAGGCGGTGATCCGATCGGTGTCCGGGGTCTACCAGACGGAGTTCGGCCAGGACCCCAAGATGGCCGGAGTTCGCGAGGCGACCGAGCGCTTCGCGGAGCACCACGGCCGGCGCCCGCGCATCCTGATCGCGAAGATGGGCCAGGACGGGCACGACCGGGGAGCCAAGGTGGTGGCGACGGCCTACGCGGACCTCGGGTTCGACGTCGACATCGGCCCGCTGTTCCAGTCGCCGGAGGAGACCGCGAAGATGGCGGTCGAGAACGACGTCCACGTGGTGGGCATCAGTTCGCTGGCCGGCGGTCACAAGACCCTGCTCGTCCAATTGCGGGAGGAACTCGGGAAACTGGGCCGGGAGGACATCATGGTCATCGTGGGCGGCGTGGTGCCGGCGCAGGACTACGGCTTCCTCAAGGAGCACGGCGCGGCGGCGGTGTTCGGTCCAGGCACCCAGATTCCGGAGGCGGCGATGCGGTTGATCGGCGATCTGGAACGGCGGCTTGGCGGCGGGGACCCGACGTGACTCTCATGGCTCCATCGATGGCGCGGCCCCGACTGTCGGGGACGCGTGGAATTGGAATTGGGAGCGTTGTCATGCACGAGACCCCACCCGAACCTCGGCCGGCGAGAGTCAGGCCGCGCGGAAATACGCCCACCGTGGATGAACTCGTGGACGGCGTCCGTCGCGGCGACAGGGCTCTGCTGGGCCGGGCGATCACCCTGGTCGAGAGCACGTCGGTCCGGCACGAGAGCGAGGGGCAGGATTTGCTCCAGCGACTCCTGCCCTTCACCGGCAACGCGCGGCGGGTCGGGATCACGGGGGTTCCCGGCGTGGGCAAGAGCACGTTCATCGACACCTTGGGAATGCGCCTGTGCGGCGAGGGCCACCGGGTGGCGGTCCTCGCGATCGACCCGAGCAGCAGCCGGTCCGGCGGCAGCATCCTCGGGGACAAGACGCGCATGGCCCGGCTGGGACTCGAACCGTCCGCGTTCATCCGGCCGTCGCCCACGGGCGGCGCGCTCGGCGGCGTCGCCCGGCGCACGCGCGAATGCATGCTCCTGTGCGAGGCCGCCGGCTTCGACGTCATCCTCGTGGAGACCGTCGGGGTGGGACAAAGCGAGACCACGCTGCGGGGGATGGTGGACTATTTCCTCCTGCTCCTCCTCGCGGGCGCCGGGGACGACCTCCAGGGCATCAAGCGCGGGATCATGGAGATGGCCGACGCGGTGATCATCAACAAGGCGGACGGGGACAACCGAACCCGGGCCGAAGCGGCGCGGGGCGAACAGGCTCTGGCTTTGCACTCCATGGCGCCCGCGACGCCGGGTTGGGCGCCGCCGGTCACCCTCGCGTCCGGGCTCGCCGGGGAGGGCATCGCGGAGTGCTGGGCCGATGTCGAACGGTTCTACCGGGAACTGGAACCGGCGGGCGCGATCGCCGATCGCCGCCGACAGCAGACGCGCGCGTGGTTCGACGACTTGATCCGCGAGGAATTGACGGCGCGATTCGCGCGGCACCCGGGCGTCCGGCGGCGGCGGGCCGAGCTGGAGGCCGCGGTGTCGCGCAATGATCTCACGCCGATCCGGGCGGTCCGCGCGCTGTTCGAGGCGCACGACGCGGCGTCCGGTCCCGACACGAACGGCCCAACCCTCCTGAAACCATGATCCAAAAAATCGACCATCTGGGAATCGCGGTGAAATCGCTGGCCGACGCGGTGCCCTACTACGAAAAGGCGCTCGGCCTCAAATGTGAGCGCATCGAGGAAGTCGCTTCGCAGAAGGTGCGGACGGCGTTTTTCGCGTGCGGCGGCGTGCATCTCGAACTCCTCGAACCGACGGATCCCGAGAGTCCGATCGCGAAGTACCTCGAGAAGAACCCGTCGGGCGGTGTGCATCACGTCGCCTTCGCGACCGACTCGATCGAGACGCAGTTGGGCCAGGCGGCGGCGGCCGGGGTGCGGCTGATTCATGAGAAGCCGTTCGCCGGCGCCGGGGGGAAGCAGGTCGCCTTCCTCCACCCGAAGTCGACCTTCGGCGTCCTCACCGAATTCTGCATGCCCGACCCGGCCTCCGGCGGTCACTGAACCAACCGGCGCGAACACACGAGCCACCCACCCAGCCACCCATCCAACCCTTTTCGACTCACTCACCCATGCCCATCGCCAAGGAACTCCTCGAGGAACTCCGCAAACGTCGTGAAACCGCCCAGGCCGGCGCCGGCGCCGACAAGCTCGAGGCCCGCAGGAAGAAGGGCGTCATGACCGCCCGGGATCGGATCGACGAACTGTACGAGGCGGGGACCTTCCAGGAGTGGGGAAAGCACGCGGACCACGACTGCCATCACTTCGGCATGGAGAAGAAGACGATGCCGGGCGACGCGGTGGTGACGGGTGTCGGGTTGTCGGACGGGCGGTTGGTCGCCTCGTTCAGCCAGGACTTCACCGTGGCGGGCGGGTCGCTGGGCCGGATCCACGCCAAGAAGATCTGCGATCTGATGGAGTACGCGCTCAAGGTCGGCTGCCCGATCGTCGCGTTCAACGACTCCGGCGGCGCGCGGATCCAGGAGGGTGACGATTCGTTGTCCGGCTACGGGCAGGTCTTTTTCCGCAACGTCCTGGTCTCGGGCGTGGTGCCCCAGATCGCCGTCATCGCCGGACCGTGCGCCGGGGGGGCCGCCTATTCGCCGGCGCTCATGGACTTCATCATCATGGTGAAGGGCACTTCGAACATGTTCATCTGCGGGCCCGAGGTGATCCAGGCGGCCACGGGCCAGAAGTGTTCGATGGACGACATCGGAAGCGCGGTGGCGCACGCGACGGTGAGCGGCAACATCCATTTCGTCGCCGAGAACGACGCCCACGCCGTTCAGATCGCGCGGAAGATCCTGAGCTTCCTGCCCTCGAACAACGTGATGGATCCGCCCCATCAGCCCACGCCGAAGGTGGATCTCGCGTTGGATCCAGGAATGAACGACCTGGTGCCGTCGGGACCGAAGGATCCGTTCGACGTCACCAAGGTGATCGCCCGACTGGTGGACGACGGGGACTTCCTCGAAGTGCAGCGCGATTGGGCGAGGAACATGGTGGTCGGCTTCGCCCGGTTCCAGGGGATCGTGACGGGCATCATCGCCAACCAGCCCTCGGTGAAGGCCGGGACGCTGGACATCGACGCCTCCGACAAGGCCGCGCGGTTCATCCGGTTCTGCAACGTGTTCAACATTCCGATCGTCACGCTGGTGGACGTGCCCGGATTCCTGCCGGGCGTCCAGCAGGAGCGGGGCGGCATCATCCGGCACGGCGCCAAGATGCTCTTCGCCTACGCGGCGGCGACGGTGCCCAAGATCACGATCATCCTCCGCAAGGCCTACGGCGGCGCGTACCTCGCCATGTGCAGCGCCGACATGGGCGCCGACGTCGTCTACGCCTGGCCCACGGCGGAGATCGCCGTGATGGGAGCCGAGGGCGCCGTCAAGATTCTGTACAAACGCGAGATCGCCGCCGCCGAGGATCCCAAGGCCAAGGAGGCGGAACTGGTCGCCGAATACCGGGCGCGGTTCTGTTCCCCTTACGAGGCCGCCGCCAAGGCGATGATCACGGACGTCATCGAACCGTCGGAGACCCGGGCGACGATCTCCCTGGCCCTGAGGAACACCCTCACCAAGCGGGAGACCCGGCCGTCGAAGAAACACGGAACGATCCCGCTGTGATGGGACCCCCTGAATCCCGGCACACCCACCGACCGACCTCATGAGCAATCCCCCACCCGCCGCTCCTCCGGCGACCCAGTCGCCGCCGGCCTTCCCAGCCGTGGAATCTCCGCCTGGCGAAGCCCAGCTCGGGCGCGCCCTCACGCTGATCCACCGGGTCCTCCCCCGCCTGGACGAACCCGAGCGCGCCGAGTCGATCCAGCAGGCGCTTCGCGAGGCGTCGGCCCAGTTGGAGGCGGCGCGCGCGGCTCACGAACAGTGGTCCGCGACGGTCCGATCGGCGGGGGTCGAAGGAGAGACGCTGGCGCTCATCGCCGCCGCCGTGGCCGTCGTCCTGGGCCGGGCGCACCGTGTTCTCGATGTCCGCAAGACCCCCGCGTCGGTCGCGTGGGTGAATGCGTGGGCCATGGAAGGCCGGTTCCTGCACTTCTCTTCGCACAAGGTCCGCTGAACTCCGCTCTCAATATGATCAGGAAACTTCGCGTCACGGTGGATGGAAAGCACTACGACGTCACGGTCGAGATGGACGACGATCCGTCGCTCCCCCAGGGCGCCGCTCCAGCGCCGGCATTCCTCGCCTCCGCGCCCCTCGCGGCCCAAGCCGCTCCGACCCCGCCGGCCGGTCCCAGTGCGAACGCGAGCGCGAGCGCGGGTCCGGGCGACATTCCGAGCCCGCTCGCGGGGAGGGTGACGGCCATCGCCGTCGAGGCCGGGCAGGAGGTGAAGGAGGGGGATCATCTCCTCACCCTGGAAGCCATGAAGATGAACACGTTCGTCATGGCCCCCCGGGCCGGCAAGGTGGCCGAAGTCAAGGTCTCGGTCGGGTCCGCCGTCGAGGAGGGCCAGGCCCTGGTCGCACTGGGGTGAATCCCGCCGCCCTACGCAGCACGCCGGATTGGACGATCCATCACTTCCCCGAGGTGGGATCGACCAACGACGCCGCGTCTTCGTTGCCCGCCTGGAACGTCGTGCGCGCGGACCGGCAGAGTGTCGGGCGCGGGCGCCATGATCGCGCCTGGGTTTCGGACGCGGGCGGGTTGTGGATTTCCGCCGTGGTGCCGACGGGACCCTCCGCGCAGGGTTGGGCCGCCTTGCCCCTGGCCGCTGGATTGGCGGTGTGCGAGGCGCTGCAATCGATCGGCGCGGCGCCCTTGCGGTTGCGCTGGCCCAACGATGTCATGACCGGAACACGCAAACTGGCCGGGCTCCTGGTCGACGTCTTTCGTCCGGAACTCGCGGTCGTCGGGGTGGGCATCAATGTCACGAACACTCCGGAGGCATCCGATCCCGGACTCAAGGGTTCGACGGCGCGTGTCGCGGAACTCGTGGACCCGGTACCGGACCCGGACGCGATCGCGGGCGCGTTCCTGATGCGCCTTGGCGAGGTGGTGGAGGCGATGCGCGCCGAGGGGTTCGGGGTGCTGGTGCCGCGATTGAACCGGTGGTGGAACCCGGAACCGCCCATCGAGATTGAAACCGATGGCGGCGCGGTTCGTGGATTTTTCGGGGGTGTCGACGAGTCGGGACGACTGCGGGTGCGCGAACCGGGCGGCGGAATCCGGATCTTCGCCGCGCACGAAGTCGTGCGACTGCGGGAGGTGTTCGAATGAACGCGACGGAAGGTGCTCTATGACGAGAAAGCAACTGACAAGACTCACGGCCGAGGAAGCGGCGCTTCTGATCCAGGACGGACAGACGGTCGGCTTCAGCGGTTTCACGGCGGCCGGCGCTCCAAAGGTCGTTCCAAAAGCGGTCGCGGCCCGGGCGGAGGCGCTTCATGCGGAGGGGAAACCCTTCAAAATCAATGTCATCACGGGCGCATCGACCGGGCCGTCCCTCGACGGCGCGCTGGCGCGCGCCGATGCCGTCGGGTTCCGGACGCCCTACCAGTCCGATCCGGACATGCGCAAGAGCATCAACTCCGGCAGGACCCGGTTCTTCGACATGCACCTGTCACGGCTCCCTCAGGACCTCCGATACGGGTTCCTGGGACCGGTCCAATGCGCGGTGATCGAAGCCTGCGACGTGACGCCCCACGGCGAGATCGTCCTGACTTCGTCCGTCGGCGCCGCGCCCACGATCTGCCGGGTCGCCGAAAAAATCGTGGTGGAGCTCAACCGCTATCACCCGACGTTTCTCCGGGGGGTGCATGATGTCTACGAGCCGCACGACCCACCGGCCCGGAGCGATATCCCGGTGTTTCAACCCTGCTCGCGGGTCGGCGCTCCCATGATCCAGGTCGATCCGCGAAAGATCATCGGGGTCGTCGAAACGAATCAGGCCGACGAAACCGGGTCGTTCCGGGACATCGACCCAACCACCGCCCGGATCGGTGAGAACGTGGCCGATTTCCTCGCGGCGGAGATCCGTCGTGGCGTTGTGCCGAAGCAGTTCCTTCCCATCCAGTCCGGGGTGGGCGAAACGGCGAACGCCGTGTTGCAGGCGATGGGGCGGCACCCCGAGATCCCCCGGTTTCAGATGTGGACCGAGGTCATCCAGGACGCGGTGATCTCGATGATGACCGAGGAGAAGGTCACCTTCGCCAGTGGTTGCTCCCTGACCGTCGCGCAGCCGACGCTCCAGAGGATCTACGCGGATTGGGAATTCTTCCGAACGCGGCTGCTCCTCCGACCGCAGGAGATCACCAACAACCCGGAGATCGTGAGGCGGCTCGGGGTGATCTCGATCAACACCGCCATCGAGGTCGACCTGACTGGGAACGTCAACAGCACCCATATTCTCGGTAGGAACATGATGAACGGGATCGGCGGGTCGGCTGATTTCGCGAGGAACGCCTTCCTGTCGATGTTCGTGTGTCCGTCGACGACGAAGGGCGGAAGGATCAGCACGATCGTTCCGCTGGTGAGCCATCTCGACAGCAGCGAGCACTCGGTGAGCGTGGTCGTGACCGAGCAGGGGGTGGCGGATCTCCGATGCAAATCGCCACAGGAACGAGCCGAAGCGATCGTCCGGAACTGCGCCCATCCGGACTACCGGGAGGAGTTGGCCGCCTACCTGCGGATCGGGGGGCACACGCACACGCCACAGACATTGGCCGCCGCGTTCGGCATGCACGTGAAGTTCGGAAAGGACGGCGACATGCGGGGCGTGGATTGGGCGGCGTTCACGGGCTGAAAGCCGGCGCGACAGGCGATGTACCGCCGACTTTCCAGTCGGGTCGGCGGAGGACGGCGAATGCCGGCTAAAAGCCGGCGCGACAGGGGATGTACCGCCGACTTTCCAGTCGGCTCGGTGGAGGACGGCGAATGCCGGCTAAAAGCCGGCGCGACAGGGGATGTACCGCCGACTTTCCAGTCGGCTCGGCGAAGGACGGTGGATGTTGGCTAAATGCCGGCGCGACAGGGCTGTACCGCCGACTTTCCAGTCGGCTCGGTGAAGGGCGGTGGATGCCGGCTAAAAGCCGGCGCGACAGGGGATGTAGCGCCGACTTTCCAGTCGGCTCGGCGAGGGGCGGCGGAATCCTTCCGACCCGACAAGAAACGGTCAGTCTTGGGCAAGCGGCGTGAGGCCCGCCTGGACGCCTGGGCGGCAGCGTAGGTTCGCCGTGACAGAGGGCGCATCCGGACGGAACCGCCCCTGGGGAACACGGGGAACTCGTGGAGTGAAAAAGCGTCGCCTCCAACCACGCACCGCTCCGAGGGTCCGGGTCGCCTCCGGAAACCCAACTCCGTTGGATGGCCTGTTCGGACCTCGCCGGATTTGTGTGATCGGCGTGAACGAGGTCGACGGCGACCCGGGATTCCGAGTCCTGGAAAATCTCGCGACGACGGATTCCAAGGTTCACGTCGTTCGCGGTCTTGTGGAGCGCGCCGGGCCCGATCGTGGGGAGATTCTTGGGCGCCCGGTTGTGTCGGATCCGGGCGATGTGCCGGACGTGCCGGATCTGGCGATCCTGGCCGGGCCACCTGGGGAGGCTCCGGATTGGATCCGCTCCTGTGGACGCGCCGGGATTCGGTTGGCGCTCCTGCTGTCGGAGAGGTGGGACGACGAGCGGGTCGGTGGTGGGCCGATCGGCGAGGACCTTCGCGAAGCCGCGAAGGAAGGCGGGGTGCGGCTGCTCGGGCCGGGCAGCCATGGACTGATGGTGCCCCGGGTATCGTTGAACGCCTCCTTGGTCGGACCGCTGGCGCGGGCTGGGAATGTGGCCTTCCTTTCGCAAAGCGGCGCGTTTCTGGCGTCGGTCCTGGATTGGGGACGCCGCGAGCAGGTCGGTTTCAGCGCGTTGGTGTCGCTGGGTGGGATGGTGGACATCGGTTGGGGCGACTTGATCGACTTTTTCGGGGACGATCCCTTCACCCGGAGCATCGTTCTCTGCCTGGAGACCGTGGGTGACGCGCGCAAGCTGTTGTCGGCGGCTCGCGAGGTCGCCCTGGCGAAACCGCTGATTGTTTTGAAGCTGGGACCCGGCGGATGGCGCGGACCGGGGGATGCGACCGGCCTGGGCGGGGTATCCGTGAATGATGGCGTGTTGGATGCGGCATTTCGCCGGGCGGGGGTTCTGAGGGTCGGATCAGTCGCCGAAATGTTCGACATGGCGGAGGTCCTCGGCAAACAACCTCGGCCTTTCGGGCCTCGTCTGGCGATTCTGACGAATGCGGCGGGACCCGGGTCGCTTGCCGCCAACGCCCTCGTGGCGGCGGGTGGTTCGATAGCCGAGCTCGGGGAACCCGCGCGGGACGCGCTTCGCCGATTCCTTCCGGGGAGTTGGGAAGGTGGGAATCCGATCCGCCTGGGAGAGGATGCCACGCCTTCAACCTATCGCCGGGCCCTCGAAGCGGTGGGCGCCGACGGCGGCAACGACGGCCTCCTGGTCCTCCTCTCGCCCCTGCGGATGACGGATGCGAAGGGGACGGCCGAAGTGCTGGCTCGTTGGAAGCCACCCGCCGGCAAACCGATCCTGACGTCGTGGATGGGTGGGGACGCGGTTCGGGGCGCGAATACCGTGCTCAATGGCGCCGGTTTTCCCACGACGCCCTGCCCGGATGACGCGGCGCGCGCGTTCTGTCACATGTGGCGGTACACGTACGCTCTCCGGGGAATCTACGAGACCCCGGCCCAGGTCGCGGATCCCCAGGATCAGGCGGCGGATCGCGCCCGGGTGGAGACGGTGTTGTCGGCGGTCCGGTCCGCGGATCGGACCCGTTTGACGGAAGTGGAATCGAAGGAGTTGCTGGAGAGCCACGGAATCCCGGTGGTGCCCACGGAGGTGGCGTTGAGCGAGATCGAAGCGGTTCGGTTGGCGGACCGGCTTGGCTATCCGGTGGCCGTGAAGCTCCATTCGGAGACGTTGACCCACAAGACGGAAGTCGGCGGTGTGCGGTTGGGTCTGCGGAATCCGGGTGCCGTGCGGGGGGCTTGGCGGAGCATCGAAGCCGCGGTGACGGAGAAGGCGCGCCGAAGCGAATTCCTCGGCGTGACCGTGCAACCGATGGTCGTGCACGACGGCTTTGAACTCCTCTTGGGCAGCCGTCTCGACGAGCAATTCGGGCCGGTCGTTGTTTTCGGGACGGGCGGATCGCTGGCCGAGGTCTTCCGGGACCAGGCGCTGGCGATTCCACCGCTCAACGCCACGCTGGCCCTGCGGTGGATGGAGCAGACGCGGATCTTCCGGGCCCTGCGGGAAGGGCGGGGTCACCGGCCCGTCGATCTCGCGGCCCTGGAGGCGCTCCTGATCCGGTTCAGCTATCTCGTCGTCGAACAGGCCGGGATCGCCGAGATCGCCATCAACCCGTTGATCGCCGCCGCGGACACCCTGGTGGCGGTCGATGCCCGGGTGATCCTCCACCCGCCCGACCGGGATCCCGCGTCGCTTCCGCGATCCGCCATTCGACCCTACCCGAACCAGTACGTCACCCGGGTGAAGCTGAAGGATGGCACCTTGGTCACCCTTCGTCCGATCCGGCCGGAGGACGAACCGCGTCTGGTGGACTTCCACGGAACCTTGTCCGATCGCTCGGTCTACCATCGGTACTTCGTCCCGATGAAGCTCACGGAGCGGATTGCCCACGAGCGGTTGGCGCGGGTCTGTTTCACCGACTACGACCGCGACATCCCGCTGGTGGCGGAGTTGCGTCCCGATCCTGGGGCGCCGGCTCGGATCATCGGGATCGGGCGCGTCGGCAAGGAGCACCCCGGCGATTCGGGGGAGTTCGCGGTGATCATCTCGGATGCGTGGCAGGGACGAGGTCTGGGAAGAAAGCTTCTGGAGCGACTGATCCAGGTGGCGCGCGACGAGGGGTTGACCCGGCTGACAGGGACCATTCTCCGCGAGAACCGCGAGATGCAGGCGGTCTGTCGCAAGGTGGGTTTCACCTTCCACCATTCCCCGGGCGACACCGAGTGTGTCGTGGACTTCCCACTTTGAGCGTGCCAGCCAACCAACCATCCCCTTCGCCATGGACCTCTCGACCACCTACCTGGGTCTCCGACTGAAGAGTCCCGTTGTACCGAGCGCGTCGCCGCTTTCGGAGGATCTGGACAACATCAAGCGCATGGAGGACGCCGGGGCCGGCGCGGTCGTGCTCTACTCGGTTTTCGAGGAGCACATCCGGGCCGCGCGGGCCAAGGACGCCGGGGCGCCAACCGGGGACCTCATCCAGGATCCGACGGACCTGTTCCTGGGCATTGACGACTACCTGGGTCGCATCCAGCGGGCGAAAGCGGCGACGGGAATCCCCATCATTCCAAGCCTCAACGGCTGCACGCCGGGAGGATGGGTGGAATTCGCCCGGCGGATCGAACAGGCCGGGGCCGACGCGTTGGAACTGAATCTCTACACCGTGCCCACCCGCGCGGATCAGTCGGGTGCCGACATGGAACGGGATCTGGTGGATCTCGTGGCGACCGTGAAGTCCTCGGTCGCGATCCCGGTGGCCGTCAAGGTGAGCCCGTACTTCACCCACTTCGCCAACATGGCGAAGCGGTTCGACGGAGCCGGCGCCGGCGGGCTCGTTCTCTTCAACCGATTCTACCAGCCGGATATCGAACTCGAGACCCTGGAAGTGGTTCCCAGCGTCCTGTACTCGACGCCGATCGACCTGCGGCTTCCGTTGCGCTGGATCGCGATCCTCTTCGAGCGTGTCCGGGCCGATCTGGCGGCGACCAGCGGGGTGCATCACGGGACCGACGCGGCGAAACTGATCCTCGCCGGCGCCTCCGTCACGATGGTCTGTTCGTCGATTCTGCGACACGGCATCCGACACATCCGCGTCATCGAACAGGAGTTGCGCGACTGGATGGAGCAGCACGAATACGACTCGATCGAGCGAATGCGCGGCAGCCTCAGCCAGAAGCATTGCGCGGATCCCGCCGCCTTCGAGCGTGCCCAATACATCCGAGCCGTGGGGGTGCACACCTTTCGCGGATAGAAGGGATGCGGCGTGCCGGCTGGAAAGCCGGCGCGATCCATGTGTAGCGCCGACTTTCTAGTCGGCCTGGGCGTGGGAATGACGCGGAGTGCCGGCTGGAAAGCCGGCGCGACAGGGGGTGTAGCGCCGACTTTCTAGTCGGCCTGGGCATGGGAATGACGCGGAGTGCCGGCTCGAAAGCCGGCGCGACAGGTGTAGCGCCCGACTTTCTAGTCGGCCTGGGCGTGGGAATGACACGGAGTGCCGGCTGGAAAGCCGGCGCGACAGGGGGTGTAGCGCCGACTTTCCAGTCGGCCTGGGCGTGGGAATGACGCGGAGTGCCGGCTCGAAAGCCGGCGCGACAGGGGATGTAGCGCCGACTTTCTGTCGGCCTGGGCGTGGGAATGACACGGAGTGCCGGCTGGAAAGCCGGCGCGACAGGGGATGTAGCGCCGACTTTCTAGTCGGCCTGGGCGTGGGAATGACGCGGAGTGCCGGCTGGAAAGCCGGCGCGACGATGTAGCGCCGACTTTCCAGTCGGCCTGGGCGTGGGAATGACACGGAGTGCCGGCTCGAAAGCCGGCGCGACAGGGTGTAGCGCCGACTTTCCAGTCGGCCTGGGCGTGGGAATGACGCGGAGTGCCGGCTGGAAAGCCGGCGCGACAGGGGATGTAGCGCCGACTTTCTAGTCGGCCTGGGCGTGGGAATGACGCGGAGTGCCGGCTCGAAAGCCGGCGCGACGTGTAGGGAGCGCCGACTTTCTAGTCGGCCTGGGCATGGGAATGACGCGGAGTGCCGGCTCGAAAGCCGGCGCGACAGGGATGTAGCGCCGACTTTCTAGTCGGCCTGGGCGTGGGAATGACAGAGTGCTGGCTGGAAAGCCGGCGCGACAGGGGATGGCGCCGCCTTCCGCCTGGGCGTGGGAATGACGCGGAGTGCCGGCTCGCCGGCGCGACAGGGGGTGTAGCGCCGACTTTCTAGTCGGCCTGGGCGTGGGAATGACGCGGAGTGCCGGCTCGAAAGCTGGCGCGACGGGGATGTAGCGCCGACTTTCCAGTCGGCCTGGGCGTGGGAATGACACGGAGTGCCGGCTGGAAAGCCGGCGCGACAGGGGATGTAGCGCCGACTTTCTAGTCGGCCTGGGCGTGGGAATGACACGGAGTGCCGGCTGGACGCAGGGTGTAGCGCCGACTTTCTGTCGGCCTGGGCGTGGGAATGACGCGGAGTGCCGGCTGGAAAGCCGGCGCGACAGGGGATGTAGCGCCGACTTTCTGTCGGCCTGGGCGTGGGAATGACACGGAGTGCCGGCTGGAAAGCCGGCGCGACAGGGGATGTAGCGCCGACTTTCTAGTCGGCCTGGGCGTGGGAATGACACGGAGTGCCGGCTGGAAAGCCGGCGCGACAGGGGATGTAGCGCCGACTTTCCAGTCGGCCTGGGCGTGGGAATGACGCGGAGTGCCGGCTGGAAAGCCGGCGCGACAGGGGAAGGGCCCACCTGAATCTGGCACCGCCGGTGCCGCGGCGTTATCGTCCGGACGCCATCCCTTCGTCGACCCCACCTGAACTCAACCTTCCCGCCCTTGTGATCCCCCTTCCTGAACCCGTTGCCTCCGACGAGATCCGGCCTTTTCGAACGCGGTTGACCCCGGGGCCTTGGCAGCGGCGCCTGGCCGCCCTCGGGATTGCCGGGCTGACCTGCCTGTTGGGAGCGGTCATTCCTTCGGACGCGGCGGATCCGGACCCTTCGAGGGCAACCGGTTTCAAGGCCGGCGCCGCCGTCGTGGACATTTCGCCGACGAACTATCCCGTGATCGTCAACGCGATGTTCACCGAGCGGACGGCGACGAAGACGGTGGACCCGTTGTTGGTTCGGGCGCTGGTGCTGGAGGAGGAGGGCACCCGCGTGGCCATCGCGGTCGTGGACACCTGCATGATGTCCCGGGAACTGATCGATCAGGCGAAGGCGATCGCTCATCGGACCACGGGCATCGCGTTGGATCGGATGCTGGTGTCGGCGACCCACACCCATTCGGCGCCCTCGGCCATGGCGTGCCTCGGGAGCCGGGTGGATCCGCGGTACGCGGCATTTCTTCCGGGCCGAATCGCCGAGGCGATCCTCGCCGCCGACGCGAAGCGCGCGCCGGCCGAAGTGGGTTGGGGGACCGTCGACGACTGGAAACACACGTTCAATCGCCGGTGGATCCGGAGGCCCGACCGGCTGATGAATGATCCGTACGGCGAACCGACCGTGCGGGCGCACATGCATCCCGGGCACGAGAGCCCGGACGCCGTGGGGCCGTCCGGGCCGGTGGATCCCGGTCTTTCGGTCGTGGGGATCCGGACACGGGACGGCAAGCCGCTCGCGGTTCTCGCGAATTATTCCCAGCACTACTACGGATCGCCGTTGCTGTCGGCGGATTACTATGGGCGGTTCGCGGACTACCTGGCGCGTGGGCTCGAGGCGGACTCAGGGTTCGTCGGGATCATGTCCCAGGGGACCAGCGGGGATCAGATGTGGATGGACTACGGGGCTCCGAAGCATGAGATCGGCTACGACGCCTACGCGAAGGAGATCGCCGACGAAGTGCTCGGGGTCATTCGGGGGATGACCTTTCGCGGATCGGCGGTTCTGAAAATGGCGGAGAGGAAGCTCACGTTGAACTACCGCGTGCCGGATGCGGCGCGTCTGGATTGGGCGCGTCAGGTGACAACGGCGTTGGCGGATCGTCTGCCGCAGACTCAACCGGAGATCTACGCGTTGGAGGCGGTCCATCTTCATGAGCGCCAGCGGACGGAGATCGTCGTGCAGGCGCTCCGGATCGGTGACCTGGGGATCGCCGCGATGCCGAACGAGGTCTACGCGATCACGGGATTGAAGGTGAAAGCGTGGAGCCCGTTGCGGACCACCTTCGTGGTGGAACTGGCGAACGGCGGCGACGGCTACATTCCGCCGCCGGAACAGCACGTGCTTGGCGGGTACACCACCTGGCCGGCGCGGACGGCCGGGCTCGAGGTCGAGGCGGAGCCCCGGATCACGGCGGCGGTCCTGGAGTGTCTCGAGGAAGTCGCCGGGGTGCCCCGCCGATCGACGGAGGAACCGCTGGGTTCCTAGCACGGCGCGCGTTCTATCGGATCGCCCGATCGCTTATTGGCGGTTCAACGAGATCGTCGGGCCTGTCGCGCTGGATGCCAGTGGTCGGGGACAAAACGGACGGTACGAACCCGGTGTCGCCCTCTATCTCCCCGGCGTCGGAAGCGGCGCAGGCGTTTCGCCCGAACCAGCCCTGACGCCATCGCCGTTTTCGGGACCAGCCGGACTGAACCGGGCGGTGCACAGCGCGGGCGGACGGGTTCGAGCGCGGATTCAGGGCATGGGGAACGAGTTCACGGTGGCTTTCTGGTTCTGGAACGGCCTGCCGCACCTGGCCCGACCGGTGACGGGGTACCTGGTTTCCCGCGGAATGGACGGCGATGCGCGGGTGGCCGGGGATCATCTGGGCATCGGCGGAACCGCGAACCCCGAGGCGGCGGGCCGCCTCTTCTTTTTCAATGGGAACGCGCGCAACCAGGTTCTCGCCGGCAGGACCTTCCTTGGGGAACGCCGCTGGCATCACGTCGCGCTCGTTCGCAGCGGGACACGGGTCGCGGTGTATCTCGACGGAGATCCGGAACCGGAGATCGAAGGGACGGCGGAGTTCACCGGATTCGCCGATTCCGGGGAGTTCTTCGTCGGGGGACGCAGCGATGGATTCGCGGGACTCGAAGGCAAGATCGACGAAGTGGCGATCTTCGACCGGGCCTTGGACGGACGAGCCGTGGTCGGTCACTTCGAGGCATCCGGGGTTCCGAAACCCGCGCCGGCCCGGCCGCCAGTCGAATCGCGACCCCTTTCGCCCGAGGACTCGATCGCGAAGATCCGAGTGACTCCAGGATACCGCGTCGAACTCGTGGCCGCGGAACCCCTCCTGATGGATCCGGTCGCTTTGGATTGGGATGAGGACGGTCGGCTCTGGGTGGTCGAAATGGCGGATTACCCGCTCGGGATGGACGGCCGGGGGAGTCCCGGAGGCCGGGTTCGCGTTCTGGAAGACCTCGACGGCGACGGACGGATGGACAAGTCGACGTTGTTCGCGGAAGGCCTGAGTTTTCCGAACGGAATCCTGACCTGGCGGGGTGGAGTGTTCGTCACGGCCGCGCCCGACGTGCTGTACCTGGAGGACACGGATGGCGACGGCAAGGCGGACCGGACCGAGGTGGTGCTGACAGGGTTCCTCGAGGGCAACCAGCAACTGCGGGTGAACGGTCTGCGCTGGGGATTGGACAACTGGGTTTACTGCGCGGCGGGCGGGCATCACCGGGGGCACGCCTCCGAGACCCGGGTTCGATCCACACGGACCGGCGAGGAAATCGCGGTGGGCAGTCGCGACATCCGATTCCGGCCGGATACGGGTGAAGTGGAGGCCGAATCGGGGCCGACGCAGTTCGGACGGAACCGCGACGACTGGGGCCACTGGTTTGGGACCCAGAACAGCTGGCCGCTGTGGCACTACGTGCTGCCCGACCGATATCCACGGCGCAACCCGCACGTGGCGGCGCCGGATCCGGTTCACCAGGTGGTGGGCCCGATGAATCCCCGGATCTATCCGGCGAGCCGGCTGGAGAAGCGGTTCCACAGCTTTGGCGAGAGCGGCCGTTTCACGTCGGCGTGCGGTGGAATGGTGTACCGGGACGACTGGTTGTTCCCCGGTGTCCCCGGAATGCAGGCATTCACCTGCGAGCCCTTTCACAATCTCGTGCATCGGGAAGTCGTCGTGGACGACGGAGTCAGCTTCAAAGCCGCCCGGGCCTCCGGAGAGGAGACCTCGGAATTCTTCGCGTCGGAGGATCGATGGTGCCGGCCGGTCATGGTTCGGACCGGACCGGATGGTGCGCTGTGGGTGGTCGACATGGTCCGGTACATGATCGAACACCCCCAATGGTTGCCGGTGGAAGGCCGGGCGGAATTGATGCCGCACTACCGTGAAGGTGATGACAAGGGGCGGATCTATCGGGTCGTTCCGGCGGAAGCCCGCGTGGGGGCAACCGCTCGAGCCGTGCCGCGGCTCGGTTCGCTGTCGTCGACGGGACTTGTGGCGGCGTTGAATTCGCCGAACGGCTGGCAGCGCGATAAAGCCCATCAACTGCTGCTCTGGCGAAAGGACCCCGCCGCGATTCCGCTCCTTGAACAACTCGCGATCCTGGGAGCGGATGCGAGGGTTCGGGTTCAGGCGTTGGGGGTGTTGGATGGTCTGGCCGCGTTGAAGCCCGAACTCGTGGAGACCGCTCTCCACGATTCCCAGCCTGGCGTTCGTGAAAACGCGTTGCGCCTTGCGGAAGCCCACCCGACGTCCGGCGTGATGGCGGCCGCGGCGGCCCTCGTGAACGACCCGAACGCGAAGGTCCGCCTGCAACTCGCCCTGACCCTCGGAGCCTGGAACGACCCGTCCGCCGGCGACGCTCTGGGGCGCCTGGCTGTGGCGGATCACGACGATCCCTTCCTGCGGGCGGCCGTGCTCAGTTCGGGTGTGCCGCATCGGAAGCAGTTGGTGGCGGCGGTTGTTTCGGCGGGAAACCCCGCCTTCGGGATCCACCTGGCGTCCCTCGCTCAAATCGGTCTCGGTACGAAGGACCGGGATGCCCTGGCCGCCCTCCTGCAACCGGTCCTGGGTCGGAGGGAAGGCCGGTTCTCAGCCGATCAGGTGGCGGCGTTCCTGCAATTCCTGGAGATTCTCGGCCGCCAGCGAACGAGCGTCGCCGAGTTGGCGGGTGATGCCGTCCCAGGCGATCCCCTGACGAAGGTTCTGCGCGAAGTTCCCCGCCTCTTCGAGGACGCGGATTGGATCCGGACCGACGACCGCGCGACGCCAGAAGAACGGGTGTCGGCTGCGACGCTCCTAACGAGGGATTCATCGAGGCGCGCGGCGGGTCTGGCCGCGCTTGCCGGTTGGCTTGCGCCGCAGGCACCCGGGGAAACCCAGGTCGCGGCGGTGCGGGCGATGGCGTCGACGGGAGACGCGTCGATTCCGCGAATCCTGATCGGCGCCTGGAAGAGTCTGGGGCCTGGGTCGCGGACCGTGGTGCTGGAGGTGCTTTCCGGTCGAAGCGGTTGGGCGATGGAACTGCTGGGCGCGATGAAGTCGGGGCCGGTGGAGGCTCAGGCGCTGGACCCGGCGACGCGCGCCCGCCTCCTCCAACACGGCAATGCGGAAGTCCGCCGAACGGCGTCGCAAGTCTTCGGGGCGGCCACCAATTCGAGCCGTGCCGAGGTGGTGTCGGCATTCCGGCCGGCCCTGGCCTTGCGCGGTGAACCGGGACGCGGCGCGACGGTTCACGGGAAACTCTGCGTGGCCTGCCATCGGCGGGACGACCAGGGCAACGAGGTTGGACCGGACCTGCGTTCGGTGGCGGCGCATGCGCCGGAAAAGCTGCTGGCCAACATCCTGGATCCGAGCCAGGACGTTCAACCGGGCTATCACGCGTACTCCTGCACTCTGAAGGACGGTGAGGAACTCGTCGGAATCATCGCGGCCGAGACGGGCAACAGCGTCGTGATGAAGCTCGTGGACGGCGCGACCCGGACGATACGCCGATCGGACATCGAAGTGCTTCGAGGATCGGCGCTGTCCCTGATGCCGGACGGGTTGGAAGCCGGGCTGACGGTCCAGGACCTCGCCGACCTGATCGCCTTTCTGAAAAAGCCTTAGCGAAGCGTGTTGCGCAGGATCAGCGCGGCGACGAGGTGCGGTCGCGGTGTCCGACGGTGGCTCCCCAACCCGAAGGGTTGGAAGCAGGTAGCCGGGGGTTGAGCGGAGCGATACCCCCGGTCATCGGCCAAAAGGATCGCATCCCGGAGGGATGCCTGGAGATTGGCCAATTCAAGGGATCCCTGAGTGACCGGGCGATGTAGCGCAGGCTGCCCAGCCTGCTGTGTCGCCGGTTGCCAACCGGCGGGGACCGAGTTGCGGAGCAACGCGTTGATTCCGGTAGGGACTCGGGTCGTCGCACCCGCCGACTGGCAGTCGGCGAAACGGCAGACAAGGCTGTCTGCGCTACGGGCGCGGTCGCTTTCCCTCGGCTTCGGTAGCCGCCGTGCTTCAGCCCGCGGTCGGTGAGCTCAGGAAAATGTCCAATCTCCAGGCATCCCGGAGGGATGCCAGAGAGGGGCCCTCTCTTGGGGACCAAACGAGGGGCACCACCGGAACAGCTTCAAGGGTCACGGACGTCGCATCGCGTCACCGAGCCCCATCCACCGATCATTGTCGATTATGAGAACTGACCCCTATGTGGGTGTTGCGCAGGATCAGCGCGGCGACGCGGTGGGTTTGCCACTTCGCCTGAATCGGCTCCGGGATCGGCACGGTTCGGGGACCGTCGATGAAGGATCCGAGGACGAGATCGATGTCGCCGTCGCCATCAAGGTCCCCCGCATCCAGGGTCAGCCAGCGGCCGGCGGTGGCTTCGGGGATCGACGAGGCGACGAATTCCAGGCCGCCCCGGTTTTCGAAGTACACGAAACTCTCGTCGGGCGTGCGTGAGAAGTCCGGGAAGAACGAGATCGCGGCGATGTCGAGGTCGCCATCGCCATCGAAGTCGCGCGCGACCGCCCGGAAGGCGCCATCCAACGGGCGGAACCAAGCTTCGGTGAAGTGGAATCCGCCGTCGTTCAGAAAGATTCGGAGGCCGTGATACGCCTTGAACGGGGAGGGGTAGTCGCCGTTGTCGCCGTGGGTGATCAGGACGTCCTGAAAGCCGTCCCCGTTGAAGTCGGCGAGTTCGAACCCGGTGGATCCGTACGACGGGGGGAAGTGAAGGAGCGGTTCCCAGGTGAAACCGTCCTTGCCTCGGTTGCGCTGGAGGTAAAGACCTTCGCGCGCCTGGCCGAAAAGCGTGATGAGGTCGAGGCGATGATCGCCGTCGAACGTCCAGGATCTCGGTGTGAATCGCGCCGGGAAACTCGACGAGCGTGTCCTCGACCCACCGGGACGGCCCGCGTGCGAGAAAGCCGGAAAGTCGGCCGAAGGTAATTGCCGAACTGCGCGACGAGCAGGTCCGGGCGGCCGTCGGAATCCAGGTCCACCCGCGAGCACTCGACCGGGCGCTGGAGGTTGGCGAGGAGTGGGCGGACGGTAAACCCGATCGGTTCCGGATGCAGCGTCACGATCCGGCCGGACTTCAGGTCCGATGGAAACAGGTCGCCGATCAAAGTGAGCAGATACTGATCGCCGTCGCGGACGATGCCGACGGGCGCGCTGGCGACCGGCGTGGAGGATTTCAACACGCCGTCCGCGGAGAGGACGTGGAGGCTTCGACGCCGTGCGTCGCCCAGGAAGAACCGGCGTTCGGAAGGCTCGATGCGAACCAACGTGATGCCCGGTTCCACGCCGGCCTCCGTGACCGGTTGGACCTTGAAGAGCGGCGTCGACGGACCAATCGGTTCCCGCGCCGGCGTCGGGGGCGCCGTCTCGGGGGCGGTGCGCAGGTAGTACTGGCTGATGGCCACCCACTCCGCTTCGGGGAGCAGCGGTTCAATCGGGAAGAGGTGGGCCTCCCTCAGGAAGGCGCCGTCGGGCCGGCTATCCAGGTTGAGGCGGGCCGCGCCGAGGAAAGGAGCCATGCGGCGCAGGATCGTTCCGGCCCATGTCTTTTTGTCGACGAGATCAGGAGCCGGGAACAGGTGGCAACCGGCGCAGAACTGACGCGCGAGGGCTTCACCGTGGGCCGGACTCGAAGGGTCCCAAGGCTGGGCATCCGACTGGAAACCGATCCCGGCAAGGCAAACGCCGAGCAGGGGCATCCTTCGAAACCACGTTGCGGAATTCGAAGGCGTTTTGGTCATCGCAGTGCGGGGATCCGGTGGTCATCGAAGGCGTCACCCTCGATTCGGTCGCGAGGAATCCCCGCACAACCCCGTAGGGGTGGCCAGTCTATAGCGACGATCTGTCGCCAACGAATCCAAGCTCCGTAGGAGCGACCCTCGGAGAGGCGGTGACGGAGGGTGATCGGTGGGGCTCGGTCTGAAATCGGTCGCCCAGAAGGGCCGCCCCTGACGGGGCTTGGGAACCATTTTGGGCCGTTGGCTATAGACAGGCCGGTCCTACGGACCTTGATTCGGAGAGTCAGTTCGGGCAACGGAAGGGGGTCTTCCAGCCCTCTGAGATGCAATACCCTTCGGCACCAGCCTCCCTCGCTCCCCAACAAATGGCCAATCTCCAGGGTCCTACGGACCTTGGTTCGGGGAGGATAAGGATTTGGCGACTGGAGTGGCGGCCTGCCATCCGCTACCGGAGATCAGCGCCGACTGACGTCGGCGGCTACGGATCATGACCCCAATTCCCGCAACCAGGATCTTTTCCCTTGCCAAGATCAGGGTCGGGCCGCGGTCACGTCGAGGATCACGTTCGTCGCGGTTCCCGGATTCAAGGTGTGTCGGGAAATGGCGCCGCCGGGACTGCGCACTTCCAGGACGACGGGTTCCGCCGGGCGCGGGAGGAAGATGCCTGGAGCATCCTGGCTTCGGTACCCGCCGCCGCCGTGTATTTCGTGGGCCGGCCCGGGAGAACCGGTGGGGCCCATCACGCGCACGACGCTGCCCACACCGTCCGGGTTGCCGGCGGTTCCGCGGACTCGGACCCGGAGTCCCGGGCGGGTGCCGGTGTTCCGGTACAGTTGTGTCTCCGCCGCGTTTTGGGACACGACGAGGTCGGGCCGGCCGTCGCCGTCGTAGTCCCCCACCGCCGCTCCCCTTTGTTCGCCCGGAATCCGGATGCCGCTCCGCGATCCGGGCAGCGGGCGGAAACGGCCGTCGCCGTAGCCGAGAAGGACCAGGCCGCGCCCGGCGTCCTGCCCGGAGATGGACGGGTTCACCGGGAAGAAATTCTGGGCGAGGAAGAGGTCGAGGATTCCGTCCAGGTCGAAGTCGGCCACGCTGACGCCGAACACGGGGGCGAGTTGGGCCTCCGGTGGCAGCGGAACCCCCTCGAAGCGGTCGCCGCGATTGAGGAGGACGGTTGAAGCCAGCGTGGACGCTTCAAGCACGCGGGGCGAAACACCGCGGCCGGCGAAGAGATCCTCGACGCGGGCGCCGGCGTATTTGGCGTGCGTGGGAAAAGTCTCGCGCAGCCACGGGAACTGCTGGGCCATGGACGTGAGATTGCGTTCGGGGACCCATCCCCCGAGGGCCGGTTCAAAGAACGCCTCGATCAATTCCACCTGGCCCTGGCCCGCGAGATCTCCGTGGTAGAGTCGAACCGGATGCTCGCGATTCGGGCGGTACCTGGAGTTCAGGCCCCAGTTTCCAACGACAAGATCGAGGCGTCCGTCGCCGTCGAAATCCCCCGACTGAATGCCGGTCCACCAACCGGAAAGGTCCTGGAGTCCGCGTTCGGCGGTCACTTCACGGAGAGTGCCTTTCATGTTCTGAAAGATGCGGACCGGTCCCCATTCGCAGGCGAGGGCGAGTTCGGGATAGCCATCCTGGTTGAGATCCGTCCAGACGGCGCCGGAGACCAGCCCGACGTTCTCAAAAGCGGTGGAGTTGATCTTGTTCGGCTGCCAGGCGTCCCCCACACGTTCGAAGAGCCGGGAAGGACTGGCGAGCGGGTAGCGGCCGCCGACGGGGCCGCCGCCGAGGAAGAGGTCGAGATCGCCATCCGCGTCGAAGTCGGCGAGGGCGAGTGGGCCTGGGCTGTCGCCTCCAAACTGGAGGACTTCGACTCGTTGGCCCGAGGCGTCGTAGGTCACCAAGGCGGCGCCAGCCGAGCTGGGGTTTTCGTAGGCGCTCACCGCGACGAGCGCGGACAGTTTGCCTCCGCTTCCTGTGGGAAAGCTTGCGACAGCCGTCTGGTCGAGGGTGGCGGGATCGGGTTCGACCAGTTGGAACCCTCCGTCGCCGTTGTTGAGGAACAGCCCCGGGCGTCCGCCTCTTCCCGCGGAGATGAAGAGGTCGTCGCGCCCGTCGCCATTGAGGTCGAGCCAGGCGACGCCTGGCCCCGCCTGGCTGCCAAGGCGCGGGAGGAGCGGTTGACGTTGGAAGTCATCGAAGGGCGCTTCGTAGTGGCGATGGCCGAGGCGCGCCGATTCATCCGCGAACAGAGGCGAAGCCGGCGTGGCTGGGTCGGGTTGAGCCGCGGGCGTCGGGATGGGCGATGGATCGGCATCGGCTTCGTCGACTTCGTAGACGCGGTTGGGTTGAACATCCGCGACGAGGCTGCGGCGGCCGCCGCGCCAGAGGACCTCGAGGCGCAAGGGGGAGGGGGGTGTCGACGGAACCGCGGCGAAGACTCGAATGAAGTCGTCGCCCGAAAGGTAACGCCCCCCGCAGATCATTTCCTGGGACTGGACTGGAACCGAGCCGCCGTGGAGTCGAATGCGGGCGCCGATGCCGCGGGTGTTGGGGGGAGGCCCTTCAAGCGGACGGCGATTCGCGGGGCACCGCCAATGTTCCGATAGAGACCAGCCGAGTCGTTCAGGCGATTCACGGCGACGTCGAGATCGCCGTCGTTGTCGAGGTCGGCGAGGCACGCCCCCTGGGAAACGGTCGCGCGATCGCCCCAACCCCATCCCCGAGGGACCTCTGCGAAGCGGAGTCCGCCGAGATTCCGGAAGGCGAGACCGGGCGAGGCGATGGGTGGCGTGTCCTTGCGGAGGGCCAGTTCGTCCCGGGTGGTCATTCGGGACGATTTCCGGATGGCTTCGATCCGGGACCCATAATCAACGTGCATGTCGTCGCGGGCGTGGCCGGTGGTGATGAGCAGGTCTTCGTAGCCGTCCAGATCGACGTCGATGAACAGGGGCGTCCAGGCCCACTCCGAGGCTTCGAGTCCCGCGTATTGGGCGACCTCGGCGAAGGTGCCGTCGCCGCGGCCGACCTGGAGCGTGCTGCGCGCGAGTTGCGGGCGGTGATCGAGGGCGCCGGCTGGGTGTCCGCCCATCATCGCGTCCATGCGCGTGAGGCGCACGCGGTGGTCGCGGCTCATCATGTCGAGAACGTAGAAGTCGTCGAATCCGTCGCGGTCGATGTCGGCGGCATCGACACCCATGGAGAACTTGCTCGTGTTCCGGAGCGCCTGGGCGGGAGCGGCGCGGAACTTGCCGCCGCCCTGGTTGATCCAGAACCGATCCGGGCTGGCGAAATCGTTGCACACGTAAAGGTCCGGCTGACCGTCCCCGGTGAGGTCGCGGAAGAGGACGGACAAACCCCAGTCGTCGAGGGGTTGGGACACGGGTTGACCCGATTCGTCGAGGAATGCGCCGTCGGTGAGCGACCCGGACGCGAATCGGTTCCGGCCTTCGTTGACGAAGAACGCGTCGGGTTCGCCGTTTTCGACGATGGAACCGGAGGGCAGGTAGGTGAAGCGTCCGCGCAATTCGGGCAGGGACGTGGAGCGGTTGTTGACGAGGGCGACCACGAACTGGCCGTTGGTCCTGGCGATTCTGAAATTGGTCCGTGGCTGGTCCCGGAGGGTTTCGGTCCGGTAATTCGCGACATAGAGATCCAGGTCCCCGTCGCCGTCGAAGTCGGCCAGGGCGAGGGAAGTGCCGCCGTGTCCGGCATTGAGGACTGGGCCCTGCTCGAACCGGCCGTGACCGTCATTGACGAAAAGATGCGTGCCTCCGCCGACGGAGTTCACGAAAAGATCAAGATCACCGTCGCCATCCGAATCCGCGAACACGGCACCGGTGGCGTCCAGACTTTGGAGCCAGGGAGCGAGACCCGAAGCTGGAGTGACATCGGTGAACCGCCAATCACCGAGGTTCCGACTCAGCGTGCTTTGGCCGCCAAGACCCGCGAAGAAGAGGTCGGTCCGACCATCGCCGTCGATGTCTCCCGCGCAAACGCCGGATCCGTTGAGATAAATCTGGTTGGTGGTGAACCGATCGACGGGCAGCGCGTTGGTGAAGTTCAGGAACGAGACCGAAGGATCCACCGGAACGAAGCCGCTCTCCGCGCCGGAGGGAACCGGCAAGGCCGCGCTTCGGAATCCGGCACCTTGCTGCCACTCCCGTTCGAGGGCTTGTGTTGGACGGGCGACGGACAACAAGAGAAGGACGGCGGCCGTGAAGCGTGCGACGGACCAAGGCGCCAAGCGGTTCCTCCTCCCGGGGTGGGGTCGGGTCCGTCCTCCAACAGGGGTTGCAACCACGAAAAAGTCGGAACACACGGAACGGAAGCAAGCGATCGGCACGAATCGCGTCACACGCCGGGCGAAGGCCCGTCCCCTGCGTCGCCACCCTCTCCCGTCGGACGGGAGAGGGGCCGGGGGTGAGGGCCGGTTCATCGAGAGGGACGTTTTCCGAATTTGGGCCACGTATTGCGGCCAGGAACCGTAGCCGCCGACGTCAGTCGGCGCTGACTTCCAGTCCGGAGATGGCGCGGACTGACGTCCGCGGCTACGGGTAGGTGATCCATGGGTAGGGACGTTTTCCGAATTCTGGACACGAGTTGAGACCATGAACGGCCAAGGCGGAAACCCTCACCCGTCGCCGCGCCGCGTCGCCACCCTCTCCCGTCGGACGGGAGAGGGGCTGGGGGTGAGGGCCGGTTCATGGAGACGCTCGCAGACCCATGGGACCGTCGGAAGGCGAAACAAAAAAAGAGGCCGGGCATATGCCCGGCCTCTCGTGAACTGTCGGACTCGATCGCGGGTGCGATCCGATCAGCGGGTTCGGTAGAACGCCCCGGCTTCGGTCGCCGTGACGGCCATGGGGCTGGTGGCCCCGGCGACATCGGTGTAGGGGCCGGTGACGGCGGAGGCCTTCTGGAGCGTGCCCTTGAACGTGATCGTCGCGCCGGTGGCGGTGCGGGCGATCGAGATCTCAGGCTTGGCGGCATCCGCGGCGCCCGAGGGGGCGACGATCTGGATGGCGTTGATGCCGGCGCGCGGCGTTGCGCTGAATCCCCAGCCGTTTTCGGTGGAACCTTCGAGGATGAACTGATTCGCCTTGAGACCCTTGAACACGATGTACGTGCCGGAGGCGTGCGCGGCGGGATCGGTCGGAGTCACCTTGGTCAGGGTCGCCGGATTGGCCGGGCTGGAAGCCAGGACGACCGGCATGATCTCGGTGCCGTTGAGGTCGGTGATCCGGTAGCCGCCGCCGCGACCGGCGACGCCGCCGAGGGCGTAGACGACAACGTCATAGCCGTCGCCGCCCGTGAGTTGGCTGGGCAGGCTCTTGACGGTCACCAGCGTGGTGGTGGCGTTGCCTGTGTCGAGGTAGCCGACCATGAGCTGGCGATCGGACCCGGTGAGCGCGGTGTTTTCCTCGCCGCGGCCGGTGGACGACCAGGTGTTCGGGCAGGTCCACTCGACGGTGGCTGTGGAGTTTTGGGCCGCTCCAGCGACGTCCGCCTTGAGGGTGATCGGACCGCTCTCGTCGGTGTTGAATCCGTCCACGTTGTTCCAGTTGGACTGGGCGATGGGGTCGGCACCGGCGATTTCCGCGGGTCCCATCCAGGAGCCGACGGCGTTGGGTTCGGCACGTCCGAAGGCGACGCCGATGGAGTAGGTCTGGCTGCCGCGGGCCTTGTTCGGCGTGTAGTCGCCGTAGTCGCGGAAGCGGGCGGCCCAGTTGTCGCGGAACTCCTCGGGGAGATTTCCGTTCTCGGGGCCGAACACGGTTCCGACGTACATCTTGTCGGCGAGCGGTCCGCTGATGTTGGAGCCATCCGCGGGGTTGAAGTCGCTGAAGCCGAGCTGTTGCCAGGTCATGGCGTCGGCGCTGCGGTACATGTGCATCACGTCCCCGGCGCGGCGGAGCCGGGCCCAGGCGTTGGGGTACTGCGGGGTGCCGCCACCGGTGCTGCCGCTCGTTTCACCGCCCGTGCTGAGACGGCGGTTGGTTTCGTAGGAGAAGTTGGACGCGGCGCCGTTGGCCATGATGGTCGGGTTGGCGTGGGTGTTCTGGAAGCGGGCGGCTTCTTCGCCGGTGCCGATCAGGGAGTCGCGCGCGTGGATGCCGGTGCGCGCCCATTGGGAGGAGGGATCCTGGTATTCGATGCGGACGACCTTGTCGAAGTCACCGGTGATTTCCTCGTAGACGAACGTGACGTCGTCGTTGGTTCCCCAGAAGGCGTTGCCGCCGGAGTTCACGTTGAATCCGTCGTCAGCGACGGCGATGGCCGCCGCGGGCCAGTTCTCGGGCTGGGTACCGAGCGCAGCCCACGTCATCTTGGAGATCGTGAACGGAACCGTGGTGGCCGCCATGGCGTTGCCCTTGGCGTCCTTCACTCCGTTGACGGTGATTTGGTAGGATGTGCCCTGGGTCAAGCCGGTCGTGGTCAGGATCGCGCCGTCTTCCAGGGATTGATTGCCGCTGGAATTGGGGACATGCCGCACGCCGGAGACCGTGCCGGCGCTCAGCGAGAAGCTGGCGGCCACCACGGACGCGGGGTCGACGGATTCGTCGAAGATCACGCCGACTTCGATGCCGGCCGCCGTCTTGATACCGCCGGCCGAGACGACCTTGGGCGGAATGGTGTCGGCGGCGACGGTCAGGGTCGCCTCGGAGCTGATGACTTCGGCGCCCGGGACGGTGACCTTGACGGTGTACTTGGCTCCGTTGTCCGAAAGGACGAGCAGCGGCGTCCGGTAGGACGTGCCGTTGGCTCCGGCGATGTCGGCGCCGTTCTTGCGCCATTGGTAGGCGGGCGCGGACACGCCGGTGTAGGAGGTCGCGACGCTGAAATTCGCGTAGACACCCTCGATCGTCGAGACGGCGTCCGGTTGGTCGTCGATTTGGACCGTGCCAGCGGGAGCAAACACGCCGATGACCGATCCGGCCATGGGAGTGAGGTTCGCGGCGGCCGTGGTGTCCGTGACATTGCGCCACGCCACTTCACTCCAGTCGCCGCCGCCGCCTTCCTTCATGACCAAGTACACAGCGTAGCGCTTGTTGGCCACCATCGAGACGGGGGCCAGGGAGGTCTCGTCCACGCCGGGTTCCTGGAACGCCTGACAGCAGGTGGCCAGTTCCTGCGCGATCAGCTGGGCATTGGCCGGGTTGTCGTCGTTGCTCAGGTACAACTGCGCCTGATCGTCGGCGCGGATGAAGAAATCGTAGTCGCCCGACACGGACGGCGTGATGAACCCGGAGACCCGAGCCCCGTAGTTGTCGCCGTAGCCGTTGGGGGAACTGAACGACGTCACGTACCGGACGTCATCCGGTTGGTTGTTCTGGTATTTCTCGGAATCAAGGAGCAATCCCAACCGCCCATTCTACGACGCTCATTTGGCCGTTCCTGCTCGTTCCGCTGCATCTAACTCAGCGAGTGCCTTCTGAAGCTGGTTCCGTGCAGCGTCTATCGGGGGCTGATGGGCCTCCAACAGCACGGCTGCGGTCGTGGCGTATCGACATGCTTCGCTAAAGTGTCTCCGTTGCGTATGCTCCGCCAGCGTGGTCACAATGCCTCCTTCCATTCATTCTCGTACACGTGTGGTGTACGAAACACTGCGTAGTCGTACCAGCCCTGTCCATGGCGCACGCCCAGTACAAAGGCGCGCGCCTCCTCTTCGCTGTTGAACTCGAACCGTTCCGTTGTGTCTCCTCGTTCGGGGCTTTCTCCCCACCCCATGTAGACTAGGGTCTTGCTCATACTTCCTCCAATCCCAAGGACTTGACCTTTTCGTACAACCAGTTCTGGGTGTCCACCCAATGTGTATGCTTGGCCGTAACAACACAAGCGCCTCCACCGAATCCGTCAGTACGCGGGCTACTACACGTGTGGGCCCACTGCACCGCAATGACGCGCTGTGGATCGAACTTCTCTAGATACGCGGACAACAGCGTAACCAGCGCTTCGATGTTCGGTCCGTCCTCCGCGTGAATCCACAGCGTATAGTGTTCCGCCGTGGGCCGGAACAGAAACTCGCAGTTCAGATGATCCTCGAACTCCGGGGAATCGTTCACCTTAGTAGCTTCGGCTTGCAGCCAATCGTGCGCTGCTTGAGTCAGGGGGCCGATCTCCAACGAGAGCTGCGTGTGGTAGTTGGCCATTAGCTACTCGCGTATCCCATAAACATCCACGAGTTCTTCCGCACCTCAATGGCCAAGGCAGGCCCCCACTTGTCGTCTGCAATCGCCGCCGCCTTTCGCACCACCTCCATTAGCGTCGAAGGTGTGTCCGGCGCAAACGATTCTCGTACTCCGGTATAGGGGGACGGGGGTTGATACCCCTCAATCAGCTCTACAAACTCGCGGGTCGTCAGACCCTCCGGTACTTTGACCTCCGTGAAGTTTTCCTTTTCTGCGATGGTGCCGGTATGTCCGGCATGTCCGTAATCGTAGAAGGCCGCCTCTCGTGCCTTCTCGAACGCCTCCTCCGCCGTTTTACCGGTATAACATACTTCAAAGAATTCTGCTCCCATCGTTCAAGCTCCTTCAAAGAATGGTGCCAAACTCGAGAAAAGCTGGTAACACTTACCACACTGGTAACCGTCGTGTTCACCGTCTGTCCCGATCTCTTCCTCCTCCCAGTCAATGTCGCACACCTCGCCGTCCGCATCTACTTCGAACTCACTACACCGCGAGTAGGCAGTCACGCTGCGCAACATCAGTACGTTGTCTTTCGTCCCACAGGCGGGACAGACAGGAATTAGCGGCGAGATCATATGGCCGGTACCCAAACACGTTCACCATTGTTTTCCACACAAATACGGGGCTCGTCAAACACGTCGAAGTAGCAGCTTCCACCACTGCCCTGTTCTACTCCATCGAAGAACGCCGCTACCTCTCCTTGTGTAGAAAATTCAAACAGTTCAGTAACATCCCCTACCAAGGGGACCGCATACCATGAGATATATAGTGAGATCTTGCTCATCAATCTTCTCCTCGACAGGGTGCACCATCTATCCGCCACACTCCCGCCAAGTCACTGCGACCTAGCTGGAGCTTGGGATGCAGTCTGTTGTGCCTATTGGTATGCAGGATGGGCTCCGTCAACACGTTCACGAAGATCGCCGACATTCCCGGCGGTGTGTGCGCCTCCGCCCGGTCACGAATCGCATCCCGCGCCTCACTATCCGCCACCCATTCGGCGGTTGCATAACAATGGTACGTGTAGGTCTGGCGCATAACAAACAATTTGTTTCGTTCGCGATTCCAACTGGGACGGAAGATGGTAGCCTCGGTGCGGTATGGGGTGGTCACGCGTCCTCCGGAGCAAACCGTTCAAGTGCAGCCACCACCGAGTTGACTTCCTGCTGCACCTTCTCCATCCGTCGCAGCGCTTCCTGCCAATGTTCCGGAGAGTTCATTCCGGGGGAGCCGTCGATCCCATACCAGGCCTCGAGGGTACCGGTTTCACTGATAATGAATTCCGCCAAGCGATCCCCACACCCACCCTGTGTTGCGTCTTCTTGGCTGTACAGATCTTCGGGGGCCATGATTTCCCCCTGCACCACGTCCCCCGTGGCCCAGCCATAAGCGCTCTGTACAACCTGCGCTACCGTCACGGGTGTCATTGTACCTCCTTGTCTCCCGGAAGCCCCAACACGAACCCATTCGGGCCGTCGTGATAGTAATTGGAACGTGCGTACTCCGAATCACCCTCCTCATCCACCAAGTAGCACATATCGAACCCGTCAGCAAACTCCGTATAAGTCACAACAGCGCCCGGAAGTCCGGACACGGGACGGTTCATCTTCTCCCGGAACAGGTCAGTGAAGGGAGTCTTGTCGCGTGCTAGTTCGATTGCTTCCGTCTGCGAACCGGCCTCCACCCTACACACTTTGACGATCACGACGGGGTACAGGATGACATCATAGCGCATCGTTCACCGCTCCGAGAAAGGCCGACAGTTCGGGGTCATCAAACCCGCAGGAGTCACACTCGTAGGATTCCGGTGACCCCTCCGTGGGCTCAGGGTCCACGTCAAAATCTCCGGTCTCGATCATGC